>CP135593.1:1934304-2579073 GCA_032388755.1 Neisseria sp. DTU_2020_1000833_1_SI_GRL_NUU_006
CTTATGGAGATTATTCGGCAGGAATCGGCTCAAATTCGGCAGCGGATTGCGCGGAAGGTTCGGCAAAATCGGTTGCCCCGGGTGCATCGCTGTCCACCAATTCGTCGATGTCGATATTGTCGTCCTCGCCTTGCGGTAATGTTCCGCCGGTTTGGCGGCTGCGCACTTTCATGTAGAGGTCGCGGGTGTAGCTGTATTTGTCGATGGCTGCGCCTTCGAGGCTGTCGGTCAGGTCGAGCAGTTCTTTACGGGTGTTGATGGCCTGCAGGCCGATTGTGCCCCAGCGTCCTGCTCTGGTGTGGAAGACGGCGTTTTTAACTGGGTAGACGGTGGTAACGGCGTTGCCAATGGTATCGCGTACGGTAGATGGGCCGAACAGGGGGACAACGAAGTAGTTGCTGTTTTTCCAGCCCCATGAGGCGAAGGTGTCGCCGAGGGTGTTTTTATTGCTGGGTACGCCGCCTGCACCGGCTACGTCGATTAAACCGCCAAGGCCGAAGGTGGTGTTGATGCCGACGCGGACGAGGTCTTCGCTGGCGCGTTTGACGTCAAGGCGCAGAACATTGCTGCCGAAGCTGACGACATCGCGCAGGTTGTTGAAGAAGTTGCTCACGCCGGTGCGGACGGGCTTGGGCGTTATTTTGCGGTAGCCGCGTGCGACGGGGGCGAGGACGTATTGGTCGGCCTTGTCGTTGAATTTGAATACGGCGCGGTTGTAGCCTTCGTAGGGGTCGGCGGGATTGGTTTCGGCAAATGCGGGGGTTGAGGCCATGCCGATGAGGAGTAGGAGTGAAGCGGTGGTTTTTTTCATGGGTTTAACCAGTCTTTGATTTCGTAAAGCTCGGACAGGGTACGCACGGATTCGGGTATGCCTTGCAGGGTGATTTTTCCGTCCGGACGGCGCAGTGCGTCAAGCAGCAGGGACACGCAGGCGGAATCAGCGCGTCCGACGCCGCTCAAATCGACCGCGCGGGTGTCTTTCAGACGACATTGCTGCCTGAAGCGGGTAAAGGCGTCGGCGGTCAAGGTTTTGACGGTAATGTCGCCGCTGATGTGCAACGTGCCGTCGCGAAGTTCGGTTTGCATGGCTGTCTTGTCAACTTAATCTTGGATGATAAAACCTGAAGGTTATTGTGTGCGAAAGCCATGTCGTCTGAAAACGGACGGCATGACTTATCTTTGCATTATTTGCTGCCGTTTTTGGCTTTCAGTTCGGCAATCAGTCCGTCCACGCCTTTGGCTTTGATGGTTTCGCCGAATTGGTTGCGGTACACGGTTACCAAGCTTGCGCCTTCGATGGCGACGTTGTAGGCGCGGTATTTATTGCCGCTTTGGTAGGTGGTAAAGTCCATGTTGACGGGTTTTTGACCGGGTACGCTGACTTCGGCGCGGACGATGATTTCTTTGCCGCCTTTATTGACAACGGGGTTGTCTTTGACGTTGACGCTGGCGTTTTTGAATTTCAACATAGTGCCGGAGTAGGTGCGGATCAGCAGGGTTTGAAATTCTTTGGTCAACGCTTGTTTTTGCGCGTCAGACGCGGTACGCCAAGGGTTGCCGACTGCCAGCGCGGTCATGCGTTGGAAATCGAAATAGGGAATCGCGTAGGCTTCGGCTTTGTGGCGGGCGGTGTTGGCATCGCCGCTTTTTAAGATGCTCAATACTTGAGTGGCGTTTTGACGGATTTGGTTCACTGCGTCGGCAGGGGCGGCAACCGCCATGCTGATGCTCAAGATGCCGATGCTCAGTGCGCTGATGAAAGAGGTTTTTTTCATGATTAAGTGTCCTAGTATCAATATGATGGTGTACGTTTATTCGGTGGTTTTTGCTGCATCGTTGCCGCCCGCCGCGTTTTTCTCGGCGAAGCTGGTCATGAATTTACCGATCAGGTTTTCCAGAACCATGGCGGAGCTGGTAACGGAAATGGTATCGCCCGCAGTGAGGGGCTCCGTGTCGCCGCCTTGTTGCAGGCCGATATATTGTTCGCCCAACAGGCCGGAAGTCAGGATTTGCGCGGAAACGTCGCTGCTGAACTGATATTTGCTGTCCAAATCGAGGCGGACTTTCGCCTGATAGGATTTCGGGTCAAGCTCGATGGAACCGACGCGTCCGACCAATACGCCCGCGGATTTGATCGGCGCGTTGGCTTTCAGGCCGCCGATGTCGCTGAAATCGGCATATACGGTATAAGTCTTGCCGGAATTGCCGAATGCCGCGCCGCCCGCCACGCGGAAAGCGAGAAAGCCGACCGCTGCCACGCCGAGCAGGACAAACAGTCCGACCCAAAATTCCAATACATTTTTTTTCATTAAAGTTCCTTGAATATCCAATGTTCTTTGTTTCGTTTTCAGACGACCTGTCAATCCGTAAACATCAATGCGGTCAACACAAAGTCAATCGCCAAAATCGTCAGGGCGGACGAAACCACCGTACGCGTGCTGGCGCGTAAAATACCTTCCGAGGTCGGGACGCAGTGGAAGCCCTGATGCACGGCAATCAGCGTTACCGCCACGCCGAACGCGGCGGATTTAATCAGACCGTTGATTACATCGTAATGGATCGTGATGTTGTTTTGCATCTGAGACCAGAAAATGCCGCTGTCCAAACCCAGCCAAGTTACGCCGACCAAATACGCGCCGTAAATCCCTGCCACGTTGAAAATCGAAGCCAAAAGCGGCATGGAAAACACGCCCGCCCAAAAGCGCGGCGCAACCACGCGGGCGACAGGGTTGACCGCCATCACGTTCATCGCTTCGAGCTGTTCGGTCGTTTTCATCAAACCGATTTCGCTGGTCATCGCACCGCCCGCGCTGCTGGCAAACAGAATCGCCGCCAACACCGGACCCAGTTCGCGCAACAGCGAAGCCGCAACCATATAGCCCAAAATATCGGCGGATTTGAATTTCGACAACTGCGTATAGCCCTGCAACCCCAAAACCATGCCGACGAACAGCCCTGAAACGGCAACAATCAACACCGACAGCACGCCGGCAAAATACACTTGGCGCACGCTCAGGCGCGGACGGACGAAAGCCGTACCGGATTTCGCCAGAATGTTCAGCAGAAACAGCGTAATACTGCCGAGGGATTGAATAAAGCCGAGGGTTTTCGCCCCGACGGAACGGATAAAATTCATAGGTTTCCATTACGGATTAACGGGTTTCAGACGACCTTTTAGGATGATGATGGGTCGTCTGAAAAATGATTTCGGCTTCAGGCAACAACGGTTCAAACGTTTCAGACGACGTCTGCAAACCGAGGTCGTCTGAAAACTACCCAAGCAAATCTTGTTGCAACGACGTTTGCGCGGGATAGCGGTATGCAACGGGGCCGTCTGCCAAGCCGCCGACAAACTGGCGCACCCAAGGCGAATCCAGTTCGCGCATTTCCTGCGGCGAGCCGGAGAACATAATTTCGCCGTGTGCCAAGAAAATCACTTGATCGACGATTTCCAAAGATTTTTCAATGTCGTGCGTCACCATAATACTGGTCGAACGCAAAGCCTTGTTGACGCGGCTGATCAAGTGGGCAATCACGCCCAAGGAAATCGGATCAAGACCGGTAAACGGCTCGTCGTACAACATGATTTCAGGGTCGAGCGCAATCGTGCGGGCAAGTGCGACGCGGCGCGACATCCCGCCGGAGAGTTCGGACGGCATCAGGTTTTCCACGCCGCGCAGACCGACTGCGTTCAATTTCAACAAAACCAAATCGCGGATAACCGCTTCCGGCAGGCGCGTCAGTTCGCGCATCGGAAAAGCGATATTGTCGAATACAGACAAATCGGTAAACAGCGCGCCATGCTGGAACAACACGCCCATGCGGCGGCGGTGTTCGTACAATTCGTCAGCCGAAAAGCCCGCCAAATCACGTCCTTCAATCAAAACCTTACCCGACTGAGGATGAATCTGACCTGTAATCAGCCGCATCAGCGTGGTTTTGCCGCTGCCCGAACCGCCCATCACGGCGGCAAAGTTTCCTTGGGGAATGCTGAAATTGATATTGTTCAGAATCGGACGGTCGCCATACGCGAAGGCAACGTCTTTCATTTCGATGAAGGGTACGGAACTCATGAAAGGGAAGATAAGGCGGGATGTATTTTAATTACTTGCATTGTAAAGCTTATCAAGGTGTCGGGCAATTTTCAGACGACCTTATCAAGAAAACGTCTGTTAAGAAGCGTGAAAATCATGTGTTTGGCAGAAATTTTAAGACCATTGGAATGGTTAAGATTGAAGTCTTGCAACCTGTTGTCTTCATTTCAGAACGGGGCGCGTTACAGAACTTAATAATCCTAAACATACCGTTTTTCGCCGGCGCGTGAAATTTTAAATTTATGGCAAGATTTTGTAGGCAAAGACACAACATTCTACAAACAAAACTTACATTTCAAATAAATTTGTGAAAGTCCTCCCATTTAAAACAAACCGGTCTGCCTGCAAAACAAAGCTTGTTTCACAGGCAGACCGGTTATTGGCCGCGTCAATTAAGCAGCGATTTTTTCGCACTCTTTGATGCAGGCAAGGCAAGACTCATAGCATTGTTTACATTCTGCGTGGTGGCCTGCGTGTTGTTTGCACGCTGCGGCACATTGTTTGCACGCCTCAACACAGACTTTTGCCAAAGATGGGGTCAGCGGAGAGTTTTGGGCGGCAAGGTTTTGCAGCGCGCCGCACAATGCCAGCATTTGGTTGACACCTGTTGCGCAATCTTTCATGGAAGTATCGCCTTGGCTCAGCAGTCTGATGCAGTGTGCCAAACAGATTTGACCTGCTTCAACACAGTGGGCAGCCGCTTTTCTGGCTGCTTCATAGGTTTTGGACGCAGCAGCAGGGGCAGCGTGGGAATGGCCTTTATGGTCATGATGTCCGTGGGCGCGGGCGAATGAGGCGGCGGCTGCCAAAGAAACGGCTGTACCACCCAAGAATTGACGACGGTTCATACTGTATTTCCTTATGTAATCATTGATATGAAGTGAAACATAACGAATCGCTAAAATCGAAGACAGCAGCTTTCTGCTCATCATTGATGTCGTCTGAAATCAGCCGTTTATGAAATTTTGAGCGATTGAACTACACTTACCGCCGCAATCCTATCATTCAACGGTTCGACAGACAATAAATCGAAAGTCGAAAATATACTTAATGAAGTATAAAAAAGTGAAGCCTCCATATATTCCAAACTATAAAAAAACCTGCCAACGATGTGGCAGGCTTTTTTAATAGAATAAATTATTTGTCCGAATTATTTTGACGACGTAAAATAGCCGGAATTTCAAAATCGTCCAAAACAGATTGATTACTGAAATCTGCGGCAGTCAAATTCATTGAGCGGATGCCTCTGTTGGTACGAACCAAGCCATCCACATTACCAGCTTGCGCAGACTGAACGGCTTCGGCATTTCCGCTAACCAATTTTTGTGTACGGACTGCCGCACGCATTTGGTTTTCACTGCCGTTTTCTTTCAGACCGGTCGCAATAATGGTTACACGGATAGCGTCTTCGCCCATATTGTCGTCTTCGGCAGTACCGTATTTGCATTCTGCTTCAGGATGCGCATTCTCGTTAACCACTTTCATGATTTCACGGTATTCGGACATTTTCAGGCAATCCGGAGCGGTAGTGATGTTCACCAATACGCCGCGTGCGCCATCCAGAGTCACATTATCCAGCAACGGGCTGGAAATCGCTTGTTCGGTTGCCAAACGGGCGCGGTCGATGCCTTGAGCAAAACCGGAACCCATCATAGCGATACCTTTGATGCCCATTACGTTTTTAACGTCGGCGAAGTCAAGGTTAATGAAACCGGGACGGGTAACCACTTCGGAAATACCGGCCACCGCATCGCGCAGGACGTTGTCCGCCGCACGGAACGCTTCACGCATGGTCACGTCTTCGCCCAATGCAGTCATCAGTTTGTCGTTCGGGATGATAATCAATGAATCGACCTGACCTTTGAGCTGCTCCAAACCTTCTTGGGCAATATGTACGCGTTTGCCTTCGTAGCCGAACGGACGGGTAACGACCGCAACGGTCAGGATACCCATTTCTTTGGCAATCTCGGCAACCACAGGAGCCGCACCGGTACCGGTACCGCCACCCATACCGGTGGTGATGAACAACATATTCGCGCCGCGAATAGCATCTTCGATGGCTTCGCGATCTTCTTGTGCCGCAGCACGGCCGATTTCAGGATTGGCACCCGCACCCAAACCACGGGTCAGATTAGTACCCAATTGGATGCGTTTGGCCGCATTATTTTTACCTAAAGATTGCGCATCAGTATTGGCACTAATAAATTCAACACCTTGGATGATGTTGGCAATCATGTTATTGATAGCGTTGCAACCGCCGCCACCCAAGCCGATTACTTTAATGACCGCAGGGCTTGCGGCTGATTCAGCTACGTCGTAAACAAATTCCATTCAAATGACTCCTGCGCGCCCTGCATCGAGGACGGTCCAAAAATTAGATATTATCCGTATTATATAAGAAGTCTTCAGACACTGGCAAAATACTTCTTATTCATTCACCATTACCGTTATTTTTTTACTACATTTTTTAACGAAAGCATACAGGTTCTTAATTGTTGCAAGTAGTTTCATTCCGACCCGACAGCAACTCATTTTCCCTGTAAGCAAGTAACGGAACAATCAGAAATTGTCTTTAACGAATTTCATCAATCTTGCCCACAAACTGATTTTTTCAGCCTGGTCATGAACTACGATAGCGCCGGTCACCGGTGCGCCGTCTTCCTCTCCCCTTGCCGCCTGCAAAAGACCGATGGCGGTTGAATAGCGCGGATTGCGGATGCGTTCGGATACGCCGCCCATTTCTTGAGGTACGCCGATGCGTGCAGGCAAGGCGAATACTTCTTCGGCAAGCTCAACGATGCCGGTCAGCATAGATGCGCCGCCGGTCAGAACGATACCTGATGTGAGCACTTCTTCAGGGAAGCCGGAACGACGCAATTCGTTAAGGGTCAACTCTAGGATTTCTTCGACGCGAGGACCGATGACGCTTGCCAAAACGCGGCGGGAAATCTGGCGGGGTTGGCGGTCGCCGACGCTGGGAACTTCGACCATTTCGTCCAAGCCGTCCATATCGGGAATCGCTACGCCGTAGTGGATTTTGATGTATTCGGCAGCGCTGTGCGGGGTGCGCAGTGCTTGTGCCAAGTCTTTGGTAATCAAATCGCCCGCTACGGGAATCACGGCAGTATGGCGGATGGCGCCGTTGGTATAAACGGCAATATCGGTCGTACCGCCGCCGATGTCGATGACGCACACGCCCAAATCTTTTTCGTCTTCGGTCAAAACAGCCTGACCGCTCGCCAAAGGCTGAAGCATGATTTGGTCCATTTGCAGACCGCAACGATGGATACATTTTTGGATGTTTTGCAGGGCGGTATTGGCACCGGTAATAATATGCACGCGGGTATCGAGACGGACGCCGCTCATACCGATAGGCTCTTTGACACCGGGCTGGTTGTCGATGATGTACTCTTGCACCACGGTATGCAGGATATTGTGATCCGGCGGGATGTTGATGGCTTTGGCGGTTTCGATGGCGCGGTCGATGTCGGCTTGCGAAACTTCGCCGTCTTTGATTTTGACAACCCCTTGCGAATTCAAGCTGCGGATATGGTTACCCGCGATACCGGTCGTAACGTGGCTGATTTTGGTGTCCGCCATCAATTCGGCTTCATTGACTGCCTGCTGAATGGCTTGGGCCGTCGCGTCAATGTTGGTTACCATACCTGCTTTAAGGCCGCGAGACGGTGCCTGTCCGAGTCCGACGATGTGGATTTCGTTGTCGTCTTGTACTTCGCCAATCAGGGCGATGACTTTGGATGTGCCGATGTCGAGGGCACTGATATATTTACCTTGTTGTTCCATTATATTTGCTCGTTATTTCGCTGGAGTTATAACTATTTGTCTGTATTGGCAATAGTTTGCTTCACGCCGTTTGCTTGGCTTTAGTTGTCTGAAACATTTTCAGACGGCATCTCTGATGTGTAACGCACGGAAAATCCGTCTTTATACCGCATATCAACGTAGGATAACCGATTTTGATTTTTACGCAACAGCGTCGGCCAAATTTCGGCGAAAAGCTGTAGGCGTTTGATTTCGTTCTCTCTTCCCAGTCTGACGGTAATCCCATTGTCCAAGACCACCAACCAGGCGGAGCGCGGCGTATAAATCAGTTCTTTAATCGCCAGATTTTGCCGGCGGAGGATGCCGGAAAATTCTTCGTAGTGTTTGACCATGTCTTTGCCCGTACCCGGCTGTCCTTCAAAGATTGGCAGCTTGGCTTTGAGCTGGGCGTCAAACACATTGCCTTTGGAATCGACCAAACCGCCGCTGCGCCAATGCGCGACAGGCACGCGCTCGGTCAAATGGATTTCGACAGTATCGGGGAAGCGGCGGCGCACCATGGCGGAATCCACCCACGGCAGCTTTTGAAAGGCCGCCTGAATACCGTCCAAATCGGCACGGAAAATATTGCTGTGCGTGTGCTGTTGAGCGGCGCGCTGAAGTGCTTTCCCGTCCGAATAGGTCAGCTTGCCCTGTATGGACACTTGTTTGACGGGAAAATGATTGGAGTTGTATAGCCAGGCTATGCAGGTGCCGATGAGCAGCAATGCCATCAGCAGCAACAGCCAGCGGGTCAGCCGACCCAATGCGCTTGCGTCATCCCACATGTGCGGTTTTCAGAATTTCAATGCATAAATCGGCAAAATCCACGCCGGTATGGGCGGCAGATTTCGGTACTAAACTGTGGCTCGTCATGCCGGGCAGCGTGTTGATTTCCAAGAGGTACAGCTTACCGTCGGTATCTTTGAGGAAATCGACGCGCACGCACCCATCTGCCCCGATTGCCTGCGCCCCGCGGACTGCCAGAGAGCGCATCAGGTTTTCTTCAGCCTCACTCAAGTCTTCGGACGGACATTGATAAACAGTGTCGTCGCGGTTGTATTTGGCTTCGTAGTCGTAAAACTCGGTCGCGGGGATGATGTGTATGCTGGGCAGGCCTTTGCCGTTCAAGACGGGGCAGGAATATTCGCCGCCGCCGATAAATCGCTCGGCGATGATTTCACCTTGAAGGTGTTTCAATTCTTCGTAAACGCTTTTCAGACGACCTTTTTCTTTCACTTTCACAACACCGACGCTGCTGCCTTCGGCTGCCGGTTTAACAAACATAGGCAAGCCGAGTTGTTGTTCGACGGCATCGAAATCGGAATCTTCGTGCAAAACGGCAAACTCGGGAACGGGCAGCCCCAAAGCTTGCCAAATCAGTTTGCAGCGGTATTTGTCCATGCCGATGGCAGAAGCGGCGACACCGCTGCCGGTATAAGGAATGCCCAACAATTCCAACGCGCCCTGAACGGCACCGTCTTCGCCGTAAGTACCGTGGAGGATATTGAAAGCAGTTTGGAAACCTTGGGTTTTCAATTCCGCCAAGGGCGTTTCTTTAGGATCGAAGGCGTGTGCGTCTACGCCTTTGCTTTTTAAGGCATTCAAAATGGCGGCACCGCTATCCAGCGAAATTTCGCGTTCACTGGAAAAGCCGCCCATCAATACGGCTACTTTGCCAAAATTCTGCATTGTTTTTGTTCTTTCTTGATTGCTTCTTTGTTTGATACAGGTCGTCTGAAAACGAATCGGGTTTTCAGACGACCTTAATCTTGCTTGCCCACCCGATGGGACATCGCTTCATCGGGCAGCTATCGCGGCATCACGATAAAATTTCCGCCTCAGGCTTTTTTCGACAACTCCAGCATCGCGGCAGGTACACGGTTGATGCTGCCTGCGCCCATATTCAACACGATGTCGCCGTCCTGTAAAACGTTCAACAGCATTTCAGGCAAGTCGGCGACGTTTTCGCAGTAAATCGGCTCGAGTTTGCCCAATACGCGGATGGCGCGGGCAAGGGCGCGGGAGTCGGCGGCGGCAATCGGCTCTTCGCCGGCGGCATAAACTTCGGTCAACACCAGCGCGTCAACGGTATTGAGGACTTTGGTGAAGTCTTCGAACAAATCGCGCGTGCGGGTATAGCGGTGCGGCTGGAAGGCGAGCACCAAACGTTTTTCCGGATACGCGCCGCGTGCGGCGGAGAGGGTCGCCGCCATTTCGACGGGATGGTGTCCGTAATCGTCCACCAAAAGCGCGGTTCCGCCGTTGGGCAACTTGATTTCGCCGTATTTTTGGAAGCGTCGGCCGACACCTTCAAAACCGAGCAAGCCGCGCTGAATCGCTTCGACGGATGCGCCGACTTCCAGCGCCACGCCGATGGCTGCCAAGGCATTGAGGACATTGTGTCTGCCAGGCATGTTCAACACGACTTCAAACGGCGCTTGTTCACTCCCTTTCATTTGGACATGAACGGTAAATTTCATTTGCGCGCCAACGCTTTCGATGTCGGTCGCGTAAATATCGGCGGTATCTTCTAAACCGTAAGTGGCGTAAGGTTTGCTCACTTTGGGCAAAATCGCGCGGACATGTTCGCTGTCGATACACAAAAATGCTTTGCCGTAGAAAGGCATACGGTGGATAAAATCGACAAACGCCTGATGCA
This sequence comes from Neisseria sp. DTU_2020_1000833_1_SI_GRL_NUU_006, assembly GCA_032388755.1. NCBI lineage: Bacteria > Pseudomonadati > Pseudomonadota > Betaproteobacteria > Neisseriales > Neisseriaceae > Neisseria > Neisseria sp. DTU_2020_1000833_1_SI_GRL_NUU_006. The sequence goes on from CP135593.1 coordinate 1,944,883, forward strand.
GTTTTTCGACGCTGTGTCCGTAGGTATCCATGTGGTCTTCGTCGATATTGGTGACGACGGACATAATCGGGGTCAAATGTAGGAAGGACGCATCAGACTCGTCAGCCTCAGCGACGATGTATTCGCCTTTGCCCAAACGGGCGTTGGTACCTGCGGCATTGAGTTTGCCGCCGATAACGAAAGTGGGGTCGAGACCTGCCGCACCGAGAATGGAGGCGGTCAGACTGGTGGTCGTGGTTTTGCCGTGCGTACCGGCAATGGCGATGCCGTCACGGAAGCGCATCAGTTCCGCCAGCATCAGGGCGCGGGGAATGACGGGGATTTGCTGCTCCAGCGCAGCGACGACTTCGGGATTGTCTTTTTTGACGGCGGTAGAGGTAACGACGACATCCGCACCGTTAACATGTTCGGCGGTATGACCGGGATAAACTTGAATACCCAAGCTGCTCAAATGCTCGGTAACCGCATTGCGCGCCTGATCCGAACCGGAAACTTTAAAGCCCAAATTGTGTAAAACTTCGGCGATACCGCTCATGCCGACGCCGCCGATACCGACAAAATGGATGTTGGTGACTCGATTTTTCATCATGATGTTGCGTTCCGGTGGATTTTCGATGCGTAAAGGCGTTATTTTAAAGGGCTATCCGCTTCTGCGCCATAGTTTTCTTGTAAATTAAAGATGTTTTGGCATACAGGATTTCACATTGGTGGCAATATGGGTGAAAAAGAGGTTTCGTTCAGCGGCAAATTACCCATTTTTAAACTCGACCTCAACTACCAAAATACCAGCAAAAACAAAACATAAGGTCGTCTGAAAACCGTTTTCAGACGACCTCGCGCATCTCAACTTAACGGCACTTGTATCCTCATCAAGCGCATATCCAATTTGCGCCGCCCCCGCGCAGTCGCATACACAAGGCGCAAGAGCCACGGATAACGCGGTTTGCAGACGCTGCTCAAGCCCGCTTCTTCGATGATTTCCACACCCGGCATCAGCCATCGGATGTCGTCCGTTCCGCTTATCACCCAGCGGAACTCGGGCGGCTTGTCCATTTTGCCGAGCGCGTCGTGGCGTTTGCTTTGTCCGGCAAGGGCTTTGGGAATGGTGTCGAAGGCAAGCTGGGCGTGCGGCAGACGGCGGGCAACCTGTTTAAAAAAGTCCTGCACCTGCGCTTCTTCAAAATACATCAACACGCCTTCAATCACGAGCAACACGGGTTTGCCGTGCGCGGCGACGGTGTTCATCCACGCTTCGTCGAACATGGACGCGCCCAGATAATGATTGTCCGACTCGGGCAGCAGCATACGCCGCACTTCAATCACTTCCGGCAAATCCAAATCATACCAGGCGGTAATGCGCGGCTTGCCCAAGCGTTCGTAACGCGCATCCAGCCCCGCGCCGATTTGCACGACGACGGCATCGGGATGTTCGGCGATAAAGTGCCGGGTCATATCGTCCAACAGCTTCGCCCGACCGCAACAGCCGACCTGCGATGCTTTGGCTTTGGCAAACTTGCCGAAGTCGTAGTCAATCTTGTCCAACATCCGCACGGCTTCGTCATCGCGCAAAAGCGGCTGCGCCCTACCCTGCTCCACCGCCTTCGCCCACAGGGGAATCAGCATGGTACTGGACAGGACGGAAACGGTTTCGGGAGAGATTTTTTCGGACATAGCAGCCTCCAATGAGAGAAATTCCTATTTACATCATACTCCCGCACAATACGGCTGCCAAGTTGCAAAAAGGTCGTCTGAAACCCGTTTCTTGGTTTTCAGACGACCTCTGTTTCGTTTATCGCATTATATCATCATGCCGTACACGCGATGGCGGCTTCCGCCACGTCGTCCGCGCTGTGCGGCAGTGCCAATGTGCGGGCGTTTTCCGCCCATTTGAGGCATTTTTCGCGGTTTAAGCCGCCGAGGATTTCGGCGAGCTTTTCCGCTGTCAGCTGGGTTTGCGGCAACAACAATCCTGCCTCTGCCTGCACCATAAAACGCGCATTGGCGGTTTGATGGTCATCGACAGCGTAAGGATACGGCACCAGCAGCGCACCCAGCCCCGCCGCCGTCAACTCGGCAATCGTCAGCGCGCCGGCACGGCAAATCACCAAATCGGCATCGCGGTAGGCGGACACCATGTCGGTAATAAATTCCACGCATTCGGCTTTCACGCCCAACGCGTCGTAATCCGCCTGCAAGCTGCCCAGCTTGCCCCGACCCGATTGGTGGTACATCTGAGGGCGCGCATCGTCGGGCAGCAAAGCCAATGCCTGCGGTACGGTTTTGTTCAACACGTCTGCGCCCAAACTGCCGCCGACCACCAAGATTTTCAGACGACCTTCACGCCCTTGGAAGCGTTCGGCAGGCGCGGGCAGGTTGGCAATATCGGCGCGGACGGGGTTGCCGACCAGGCCGCCTTCGTGGCTGAACGCTTTCGGAAAAGCGTATAACACCCGCTTCGCCCAGCGCGACAGTTGGCGGTTGGACAACCCTGCCACAGCGTTTTGCTCGTGAATCACAATCGGCACGCCCAAGAGCTTCGCAGCCAAGCCGCCGGGGAAGGTAACGAAGCCGCCGAAACCGATGACGCATTCGACGCGGTGTTTGCGGATAATCCGCTGCGCTTCGCGGACGGTTTTATACAAAGTAAACGGCAGTATCAGCTTGCGTTTGGTGCCGTTGCCGCGCACGCCTTTAATTGCCAGCGTTTCGAGCAGGATGTCGTATTGCGGCACGATGCGCTCCTCCATCGAGCCTTCGCTGCCCAGCCAAATCACATGATGGCCGCGCGCGCGCAATGATTCCGCTACCGCCAACGCGGGGAAAATATGGCCGCCGGTGCCGCCCGCCATCAACATGAAAGTTTTACCGCCCATGATTTACTCCACTTGGTAACCGCGCATTTTTTTGCGGTTTTCATAATCGACGCGCAACAATAAGGTAATGCACACCAGCATGACCACAACCGCCGAACCTCCATAAGACATCAACGGCAACGGCAGCCCCTTGGTCGGCAAAATGCCGATGTTGACGCCGATATTGAAAAAACTCTGAATACCTATCCAAACACCGATGCCGTTGGCGACATACGCGCCGAAGGTCAAATCCAAATCGCGCGCCTGCCGTCCGATGGAAAAGGCGCGGACGACCAGCCAAACATAGCACGCAACCAAAATACACATACCAAAAAAGCCGAATTCCTCGCCGATGACGGCAAAGATAAAGTCGGTATGTGCCTCAGGCAGGTAGAAGCGTTTTTCCAAGCTCGCGCCCAAGCCCTGACCGAACCATTCGCCGCGCGCAATCGCCATCAGCGAATGCGTCAACTGGTAGCCTTTGCCCAAAGGGTCCGCCCACGGATTCAAAAACGCCGACACGCGTGCCATGCGGTAAGGCGCGAGCATAATCGCCGCCGTCATAAATGAAGCCAGAATCATCCCCAGCATGATGAAATACTTGGCAGGGAAACCCGCCAAAAACACCATAGCCATCGTAACGCCGACAATGACGACGAACGAACCGAAGTCGGGCTGGAACATAATCAACACCAAACCCGCGGCAATCAGCCCGCCCGGAAACATAATCTTCTTCACGCTCTGCAACACTTCCGCCTTGCGCGTGAACAGGCTGGACAAATACAAAACGACGGCAAGCTTGAACAACTCCGTCGGCTGGATATTGACCGGTCCCGCGTGAATCCAGCGGGTTGCCCCGTTAATCTCCCGCCCCAAAAACAAAACCAGCAGCAGCAAAAGTCCCGAGAAGCCGAAATACCAGGGCATAAGCTTTTTCCAAGTGTTCATGCTGACAAAAGACAGGCCGATGCACACCAACACACCCACTGCGACAAACAAAGCCTGCTTGCCGACAAAAGAAAACTGCGTACCGCCCTCCGCCGCCGCGTACGCAATCGAAGCGGAATAAATCATCACCAGGCTGAACACGGTCATCAACACCGTCATCCACAAAAGCGATGTATCGAATTTCTGACCGCTGCGGGAAATCGGGCGGTCGAGAATCTTGGAAAGACTAATCATGAACAAACATCCGTTACGGAACAAACGTTTCAGACGACCTTTTGGATATACGGGTCGTCTGAAAATATCGAAAATCAGAAAAACGTCATTCTAAAGGTTTCTTGGCAAAGCAACAATTCAGATTCTTTAAAGACAGTCGGATTCCAGGGTTCTTTGCGCCCTCCCCTACCCATCACACACGCAAAAAAAGTCGTCTGAAAACGCTTTTATGTTTTCAGACGACCTTATCTCAATCTTTTCCTCAGGCAAACAGACCGCTTTTTATCCAATGCAAACCCTAAACCAACTGCGGTATTTCCGCCCACGGCTGTATCTGTTCCAACTGAGCGGCGAGGCGGAGCAGCGTGTCTTCGCGCCCGTGTGCGGCGGCGAACTGGGTGCCGACGGGCAGACCGTTATGCCGGTAAAGCGGCACACTCATGGCGGGGTTGCCGCTCATGTTCAGCGGCGATGTATAGCCGACGTATTGCAGCGCGGCGGCGGCTTCTTTTTCTAAAAACGGGTTGTTTTTCAACAGAAAACCCAAACGCAGCGTGCCGAACAGCAGGCGCATGGCTTTTTGTGCGGAGGGCGGCGGCATCATCTCGCCGATTTTCGGCGTGGTGCGCGGGCAGACGGGCGTCATCAACACGTCGTAGCGCATGAAAAATGCTTTGGCGGCACGTTCCTGCGCCAGCATCACGTCGCGCGCCCATGCCATTTCGCCCGCGCTGATTTGCCGCCCCTGCACAATCATTGCCCACGTTGTCGGCTCAAGCAGGCGGTGCGGCAGTTTTTGTCCGGTTTCGTATTGATATTGGTAGAACAGTTTTGCCGTTTCGCCCATGACGATGATGCGGGCGGCGCGGTTTAATTGTTCGGGCGGCGCAAAATCGGGCGTAGCTTCTTCCAATTCGTGTCCCGCGTTTTGCATCAGTTTCAAACTATGGGCAAACGCGGCTTCCGTGCCTTCGTCGTTGCCGCCGCCAAACCATGCCTGTTTCCAAAAAGCGATTTTCAGACGACCTGTTTCTTGTTTCAGGCTGTCTGCAAAACCGTTTTCGGGCGGCGGCGGGCAAGCATACAGGGCGCGGGCTTGGGTTTGGGCGGCGATGTCCAGCAAAACCGCGCTGTCGCGCACGCTGCGGGTCAGCACATGGTCGCATACCAATCCTTGCCATGCTTCCGATGCGTTCGGCGCGTAACTGCTGCGGCCGCGCGTGGGTTTCAGCCCGAACACGCCGCAGTTGTGTGCAGGTAAGCGGATGGAACCGCCGCCGTCGCTGCCGTGCGCTGCGGGGACGACGCCCGAAGCCACTGCCGCCGCCGCGCCTCCGCTGCTGCCGCCTGCGGTGTAATCCAAATGCCACGGATTGCGCGTGATGCCGTAAATTTCGGTTTCGGTAACGGCATATGCGCCCCATTCGGGCGTGGTGGTTTTGCCGAACACGCGCAGCCCCGCATCGAGATAGGCTTGGGTTAAGTCGCTGTTTTGCTTGGCAATGTAATGCTGCATCATGCGCGAACCCGACCATGTCGGCGCGCCTTCCCAATCTGCCAGCAGGTCTTTGAGCAAAAACGGCACGCCCGCCAGCGGCGTATCGGCATTTTCAGACGACCCCTGCCACGCCGCCGCGCGTTTGCGCAAATCGTGCGCCAACAGATTGAGCTTGGGATTGACTTCGTCCAAGCGGTTTAAAGCTGCCTGTAACACTTCATCGGCGGACACTTCTTTTTTGCGGATCAGCTCTGCCAAACCGACGGCATCGTAACGAATGTATTCTTGAAAATTCATGGGTTTTCCTTTCGGATTGATAAACACACGTTTTGTCAGTCAGGCATGGCTGCCCGCCGCCTCGCCGTTTGCCCGCATAGGCAATTTTTAAGAAACAGTAACACCGTATAAAGGAAAGAAACAAGTTTGCCGTTGCTGCAAAAAGGTCGTCTGAAACTGCCTTAACGTTTTCAGACGACCTTTGAGACAATGACACACAAGGTTTACGGTAAAACCAACCCTCTTTTCATGTTTCAGACGACCTCACAAAGCCTTAAACGCCTCGATAAACACTTCCGAACGGTGCGCATAGCCTTTAAACATATCAAAGCTCGCGCAGGCGGGGCTGAGCAGCACGATATCGCCCGCTTTAGCTTGGGCGTATGCCGTCTGAACTGCTTCTTCCAAAGTGGCGCAGTCGGTCAGGTTCAAGCCGCAGCCATCCAAATCGCGACGGATTTGCGGCGCATCGACACCGATCAGGAACACGCCTTTTGCCTTGCCGGCAAGCGCGGTACGCAGGGGCGTGAAGTCCTGCCCTTTGCCCATGCCGCCCAAAATTACGAAGAGCGGATTTTGCAAACCGGCAATCGCGGCGGCGGTCGCGCCGACGTTCGTGCCTTTGCTGTCGTCGATAAACACCACGCCGTTTTTCTCGCCGATTTTTTCCACGCGGTGCGGCAGGCCTTGGAAAGTTTTGACGTGTTCGAGCAATGCTTCGCGCGGCAAACCGACGGCTTCGCACAAGGCGACGGCAGCCATGACGTTGGCGGCGTTGTGTAAGCCTTGCAGCGGGATGTCTTGCGTGGCAATCAAATCTTCATTGCCTTGTTTCAGACGACCCGTCTCGCGTTCCAGCCAAAAATCGGTCTCGTGTTCCAACGAAAACCATTTCACCTCGCGCCCGGCACGCTTCATGGCGCGGCAGAACACGTCGTCTGAATTTAAAACCTGCACACCATCACCACGGAAAATCTTGGCTTTGGTATGCGCATAGTCGAGCAAATCGTCGTAGCGGTCGAGATGGTCTTCGGAAATGTTCAGCACCGTCGCCGCAGTCGGGCGCAGGCTTTCGGTGTTTTCCAGTTGGAAGCTGGAAAGCTCCAACACCCACACGTCCGCCTTCTTGCCTTCACGCTGCAATTCCGCCTCCAAAACCGGCGTGCCGATATTGCCCGCGATGACGGTATCCAGCCCGCACTTGATGCAGAGATAGCCGACCATGCTCGTTACCGTGGTTTTACCGTTGCTGCCGGTAATCGCAATCACCTTGTCGCCGCGGCGGTTCACAATGTCCGCCAGCAATTCGATGTCGCCCAACACGCGCCCGCCGTTTTGTTTGAACGCCTCGATATCCGGCTGACGCTCGCTGATGCCGGGACTGAGCGCCAGAATATCGAACCCGTTGTCCAACGCATCTTTCAGACGACCCGTGTAAAACACCAGCCCGTCAAACATCTTGCCGATTTGCGACACGCGCTCCGGTTTCAGCTCCGCATCATAAGCGGCAACCTCCGCGCCGTTTTTGCGCAGATAGGCAATCATGGAAATACCCGTGCCGCCAAGTCCGGCGACGAGGATTTTTTTGTTTTGGAAAGTCATTTTGGTTTTGTCCTAAGTTTTTTCAGACGGCCTTTAGAAAAATTCAATATCCTGCCTAATTCAATTTTTGGTAAACATCACAACTTTGCTTGTCTCCATTAGCACAAGCCCTCTTAAACCATTCTTTAGCAACTATTTTACTTTGACGTACACCTTGCCCTTTTAGATACATTACACCTAAATTGTATTGTGCAATGATATTTCCCTGAGCTGCCGCTTTGCGATACCATTTAAATGCCTGTGCGTAATCTTGGTGAACACCTTGCCCATTAGCATACTTCATACCTAAATTATTTTGAGCTTCAGCATACCCTTGTTCCGCCGCCTTACGATACCAATGCACTGCCTGTGTATCATCTTGACGAACTCCTTTACCTTTTACATACGCCACACCCAAATTATATTGGGCATCGGCCAATCCTTGTTCTGCCGCCTTGCGATACCACTGCACCGCCTGTATATAGTCCTGACGAACTCCTTGCCCATTGTAGTACATCACACCCAAATTATATTGGGCTTTTGCATGCCCCTGTTCTGCCGCCTTGCGATACCACTGCACTGCCTGTGTATAGTCCTGACGAACTCCTAGCCCATAGGAATACATTCCACCCAAATTAGATTGGGCTTTTGCATCCCCTTGTTCTGCCGCCTTGCGATACCATTTGACCGCTTCAGCATAGTCTTGACGGACACCTTGTCCGTTACGATACATCTGACCAAGATTGTATTGGGCAGCAACAACACCTTGTTCTGCCGCCCGCAAGGTTTCCTTAAAATTCGGCACATCATCAGCCCAAACTGCTTGCCCTATGCCCAAAGCCAGCAAAGCAACCATCATTTTTTTCAGTAAGGTGTTCATCTCAAAATCCTTTTTTTATTCAGAAGGTTTTTGGGTTTGTATATGTATTTCAGACGACCTTGGAATAAAGATTCAATATCCTGCCTGATTCAATTCTCGGTAAGCATCGCAACCTAGCTGTATTCCATTATCACAAGCCTTACCAAACCACTCTTTGGCAATCTTATAGTTCTGACGAACACCTTCTCCTTTGGCATATATCACACCCAAATTATATTGAGCTTCTGCAAGCCCTTGTTCTGCTGCCTTGCGATACCACTGCACTGCCTGTGCATAGTCTTGACGGACTCCTCGTCCTTCCTCATACATCACACCCAAATTAGATTGGGCATCGGCATACCCTTGCTCTGCCGCTTTGCGATACCACTGCACCGCCTGTGTATAGTCCTGACGAACTCCTAGCCCATTGTCGTACATCACACCCAAATTATATTGGGCTTTTGCATATCCTTGTTCTGCAGCCTTGCCAAACCACTGCACCGCCTGTGTATAGTCCTGAGGAACTCCTTGCCCATTGTAGTACCTCACACCCAAATTATATTGGGCTTTTGCATGCCCTTGTTCTGCAGCCTTGCGATACCACTGCACTGCCTGTATATAGTCCTGACGAACTCCTAGCCCATTGTCGTACATCACACCCAAATTATATTGGGCTTTTGCATATCCTTGTTCTGCAGCCTTGCCAAACCACTGCACCGCCTGTGCATAGTCTTGACGGACTCCCTGTCCGTTGATATACGCCACACCCAAATTATATTGGGCTTTTGCATGCCCTTGTTCTGCAGCCTTGCGATACCACTGCACTGCCTGTGCATCGTCTTGACGAACTCCTCGCCCATTGTCATACATCAAACCCAAATTAAATTGGGCTTTAGCATACCCTTGTTCTGCCGCCTTGCGATACCACTGCACTGCCTGTGCATCGTCTTGACGGACTCCTTGCCCATTGTCGTACATCGAACCCAAATTAAATTGGGCTTCTGCATCTCCTTGTTCTGCCGCCTTGCGATACCACTGCACTGCCTGTGTATAGTCCTGACGAACTCCTAGCCCATTGTCGTACCTCACACCCAAATTAAATTGGGCATCGGCATTTCCTTGCTCCGCTGCTTGAAGCATTTCCTTAAAATCCGGCACATCATCCGCCCAAGCTGCTTGCCCTATACCCAAAGCCAGCAAAGCAACCATTATTTTTTTCAACCATGTATTTGTATTCATTTCAAACTTCCCTGCTGTATGTTTAATAAAGGATCACGACATTTTCAGACGACGGTCGAGGTCGTCTGAAAATGTCGTAATTCTATCCTGACTGCATTTAAAACACTATTTTGCCACTTTGCCTGACTATTACCGGCAGAAATATCGTTATTGGGATTCTCCGCCATTGATTGAGTGCAACGGCTGCCACTTTACAACAGCAGCCCTTTTATCAAACAGGAAAAACGGGAAGGGATTCGCTTTTTTCAGACGACCTCAAGCCGGGAAGGTTGGGAAATAACCGTCCACGCCGTATTGCTTCAAGACGTTTTTCAGCTCGGGAATTCGGATTGTGGGATCGACTGCCATCGGCGGCATGGGCGGTTCTACGCCTTCTTCGTTTTGGTTGCGCATCCAGTCCGCCATCGCAAAAATTCGGATAAGGACGGGCTCGGCGAGGTCTTTGCTGATTTCCAGTTCGTTCATGGCTTGGGCGAAGCAGGCGATCCATTCGTCGCGCACCTGCATATTCACGGCAAAGGGCATATGGCGCGCCCGCAGCATGGGATGGCCGTATTTCTGCTCGAACAAGGGCGGGCCGCCGAGCCAGCCGCTGAAAAATTCGTAGAGTTTTTCGCGGATCAGCGTCATGTCTTCGCCGTGCATCTGGCGCAAGGCGCGGTATTGCGGCTCGAGTTCCATCAAGTCGTAAAAGCGGTCGGTCAGGTTGCGTACGCCTGCCGCGCCGCCGAATGCGTGATACATATTTTTCTTTCTTTAAAGGTCGTCTGAAACAGGGATTTTAATAGACTGAACCGCCTGCGTCATGCACGAGGTCGTCTGAAAACGCGGCCGGGGCAAAATCAAACCGGCAAACGGGTTTTCAGACGACCCCAAGGGCGTTATGATTCAATTATTAACAAAGATTCATAATCCGCCCGTCTGCAAAGCGGCAAACCATAGAGGAAACCCGACCCATGCACACCATCCGCGCCTTGCTCGTCCTGCTCGGCTGTCTCGCGCTCGGCGAAGCCGCCGCCTACCTTACGGGCATCAAATTGCCCGGCAGTATCATCGGCATGGGCATTTTGTTTGCCATGCTTCAGGCGGGGTGGGTGAAAGCCGAGTGGTTGCAGCAGCTTACCGACGCGCTGATGTCAAACCTGACGCTCTTCCTTGTGCCACCTTGCGTCGCCGTCATCAGCTATTTGGATTTGATTGCCGACAGTTGGCTGTCGATACTCGTCTCCGCCGCCGCCAGCACCGTGTGCGTCCTGTTGGTAACGGGCAAGGTACACCAATGGATACGGGAGAAAATCTGATGGACGGCATCCTTTCCCTGTGGCAGCAGCCCAGCGTCCTGCTTTTCCTGACACTGGCGGTGTACGCGTTGGCACTCATCCTCCGCGCGCGGACGGGCTACCTGCTGCTCAACCCCGTCTTAATCAGCACCGTTACCCTGATTGCCTACCTCAAAATCCTCGACATCGACTACGCCGTGTACCACGATGCCGCGCAGTTTATCGACTTCTGGCTCAAGCCCGCCGTCGTCGCGCTCGCCGTCCCGCTCTATCAAAACCGTCAAAAAATCTTCAGCCAGTGGCTGCCCGTCATCGTCTCGCAGCTTGCCGGCAGCGTTACCGGCATCATCACAGGCATGTATTTCGCCAAATGGCTGGGCGCGGAACGCGAAGTCGTCCTCTCGCTCGCCGCCAAATCCGTGACCACCCCCATCGCCATCGAAATCACCCGCACCATAGGCGGCATCCCCGCCATCACCGCCGCCACCGTCATCGTCGCCGGACTGGTCGGGCAGATAGCCGGTTATACCGTACTTAAAAACACCGTCGTCATGCCCTCGTCGGTCGGCATGTCGCTCGGCACCGCCTCACACGCCATGGGCATCGCCGCCTCGCTCGAGCGCAGCCGGCGCATGGCGGCATACGCAGGGCTGGGACTGACCCTCAACGGCGTACTGACCGCCGCCATCGCCCCGATTATCATCCCCGTATTAGGATTCTGAACACTTTTCAGACGACCCCGATGAACCAAAAGGTCGTCTGAAAACCAAATCAACAACAACCCCAAACAAAGGAGCAACAAAATGGCAGTCAACCTCACAGAAAAAACCGCAGACCAACTGCTGAACATCGACGGCATCCAACTCTTCACCGCCCGCGCAGGCATCAAACAAACCGACCGCGCCGACCTCACCCTGATGGTACTTTCCGGCGGCAACACCGTCGGTGCCGTCTTTACTACCAACCGCTTCTGCGCCGCCCCCGTCCACATCGCCAAATCACACCTCTTCGACGAAGACGGCGTGCGCGCCATTATCATCAACACCGGCAACGCCAACGCCGGTACAGGCGCGCAAGGCAGAATCGACGCCATCGAAACCTGCGCCGCCACCGCCGGACAAACCGGCTGCAAACCCTCGCAAGTCCTTCCCTTCTCCACAGGCGTTATCCTCGAGCCTCTGCCCGTCTATAAAATCGTCGCCGCCCTGCCCAAAATGCAACCCGCCGATTGGGCAGATGCCGCACGCGCCATCATGACCACCGACACCGTGCCCAAATCCGCCTCGCGCGAAGGCAGCGTCGGCGAAAAACACACCGTCCGCGCCACCGGCATCGCCAAAGGCTCCGGCATGATCCACCCCAACATGGCGACCATGCTCTCCTTCATCGCCACCGATGCCAAAGTTTCCCAACCCATCCTCCAGCTGATGACCCAAGAAATCGCCGACGAAACCTTCAACACCATCACCGTTGACGGCGACACCAGCACCAACGACAGCTTTGTCATCATCGCTACCGGCAAAAACAGCCAAAGCGAAATCGACAACATCGCCGACCCGCGCTACAAACAGCTCAAAGACCTGCTCGGCAGCCTCGCCCTCGAACTCGCCCAAGCCATCGTCCGCGACGGCGAAGGCGCGACCAAATTCATCACCGTCCGCGTCGAAAACGCCAAAACCCGCGACGAAGCCCGCCAAGTCGCCTACGCCGTCGCCCACTCGCCCCTCGTTAAAACCGCCTTCTTCGCCTCCGACCCCAACCTCGGCAGACTGCTCGCCGCCATCGGCTACGCCGGCATCGCCGATTTGGACGCCGACATCCTCGAAATGTATCTGGACGACGTATTGGTTGCCGAAAACGGCGGCCGCGCCGCAAGCTACACCGAAGAACAAGGACAGGCAGTGATGGCGAAAGACGAAATCACCGTCCGCATCAAACTCCACCGCGGACAAGCCGCCACCACGGTCTATACCTGCGACCTGTCGCACGACTACGTCTCCATCAACGCAGACTACCGCTCGTAAGGACAGATTGTAAGTTTTGGGTTTTCAGACGACCTAGTGCGTCGGAAATCCAATCCACAGGCAAAACCCGCGCTAAATCAAGGGAAATATGATCGAAAGGAACGATATTCCGGCAGTTTTCAACTGGTAGCGTGGGCTATGCCCGCGAAAATATAAAAGGTCGTCTGAAACCTGTATGCAGGCTTTCAGACGACCTTTGCTTTCCAAAAAACAATCCGTGGGCAAAGCCCACGCTACGGCCGGCTGTTTTGCAAACACCCGTTGCATAGGGCTTCCAGTGGATTCCCGCCTGCGCGGGAATGACGGAATGTAACCTTTACCATCATCTTAGCGCGTGTGTCGTCCTCAAAATATAGTGGATTAACTTTAAACCAGTACGGCGTTGCCTCGCCTTGCCGTACTATCTGTACTGTCTGCGGCTTCGTCGCCTTGTCCTGATTTAAATTTAATCCACTATACCTCCGCTGAAAAAATGCAAAAAGGTCGTCTGAAACCCTATTCCCAAGTTTCAGACGACCTTTGTTCCAATCAACCCTACAACACAGCCGCCGCTTTCTTCAACACCTGCCAGGCATATGCCTTCAGGCGCGGTTGGCGCAGCAGGCGGGCGGGGTGCGGGATGGTGAAATACGGTATGCCGCCGCACAATTCGTCCATGACCACCATCATTTCTTTCTGTTCGAAAACCTGACCTAAAAACAATACCGCACGGGCTTGGGACGATTCCAATTCATGCTTCAGGGCAGGCAATTCGGCATGGATTTGAGCTTCCGAAGGATGCGGGCTGAACACGGGGGCGGCTTTCACCCAACTGGTTTTGTGTGCCTGCTGCGGGCTGAGGCGGATGGCGGCGAGCATATTGTCCAGCAGGACGCCGGTTTCGCCGTGGAACAATTCGCCGTGCAGCGTATCTTCGGTCGACGGGCAGATGCTGACCACCATCAGGCGCGCGGTTTTGACTGTGGCGGACAGGCGCGGGAGGTCGTCTGAAAGGTGCGGGGCGGCAGGCAAATTTGCCGTGTTTTGGATGCTGCGGGCTTGTTTTTCCGCAGGCGTTTCCTGCTTGGGTTTCGTGTCGGGCTGACGGGCCGCTTCGACAGCCGCGGTTTGCGGAGATGGCATTTCGCGCTTGGGTACGTCCTGTTGGTTTCCGCCGTGTACGGCCGCCATTGCCGACAGACGCGCCTGATGCGCCCCTGCCGACAGGGTGCGTTCCTGACGGGGGATGGTCGTCTGAACCGACGCTGCCGCGGGTTTGGGCATACCGGTTTCGGGAGCGGTCAAAGCAGCGGGAACGGTTTTTGCCCCGCGCTTGAGCCACATCGGCCCCAGTCCCAAGGCTTCGTGCAAATGGAGGTAACGGCTGCTTAACATGATTTTTCCATCAAAATTGCGTCTTCATATCCGCCCTCGGGCAGGGGATAATAATTTTTCCGCCGGCCTGTTTCGATAAAACCGTATTTGCGGTAGAGGCCGATGGCGGCGGCATTGCCTGCGCGTACTTCCAACAACAGGCGGGATACGCCTTGGCTTGAGGTCATCTGAAACCAATATGCCAAAAGTTTTGAGGCGATGCCTTGGCGGCGGTACTCGGGGGCGGCGGCAATCAGGTGCAACTCGGACTCGCCGCAAATTTCGCGCCAGACGGCAAAACCGCAGATTCCGCCTCCGCGTTCGCAGACGCAAACGGTATCGGCAGGATTTGCTACCGCTTCGAGAAACTGCCGCTCCGACCAAGGCGAGGGATTGCCCGCCGCATCGATTGCGGTCAGGGCGGCACAGTCATCAAAGCTTGCCCGACGGATGTTCATGGTTTCGCCTTCCTTTCTGCCTGCTCTTTCGCCGTCAGGGCGATTTTGTCGCGGACGTATAACAATTCGGCATGTGCGGCGTCTGCCGCAGGATAACGCCCGCTCAGTGCCAGCTCGAGAAAATCGGCGGCAGTCGGCATGGACGGTATGCCGTCGAAAGGCGGCTTGTCAGCCAAGGCAAAGGCGTTGCCCACACCCGCTCCGAAGGTTTGTCCTTGCGGCAAAACGATTTCCGAAGCCTTGCCGACATGATAATCGCCCAAACGCGTATGGGATCGCGTGTCAAACCACGCATAAAACACTTCGCCCATACGCGCATCGGCCGCCGCCAATACGCAAGGGCAGTCGGGAACCAGATAAGCCGCCGCGTCCAGACTCGGCACGCCGACAACGGGCGTGTCGAAAGGGGTTGCCAAACCCTGCACGACACCCACCCCGATACGCAATCCGGTGAACGCGCCCGGTCCTTGCGCATAAACGATGCCGCCCAAATCCGACGCGCCTATGCCCGCCTGTTCGAACAACACGCGAATCTGCGGCAGGATGAGTTCTGACTGGCGCGTACCGACGTTTTCATGATACAGGCGCACCTCGCCGTCCGCACGCAAAGCGAGTGAGAGAAAAGAGGTACCGGTATCGACGGCAAGAATGGGACGTGAAGTATCGATGAGCATGGAATCTGTCCGTAATGTGTTGAAACGGCATTATAACATTGCCCGCAGAAGCAGTTGCTTGGTATAGTTTGCCCGTTTTCAGACGACCTATCCCCAAAGGTCGTCTGAAAACCCTGCCGCAACGCAGTCAAAATGGGCACGGCAAGTCCCGTCCAAACCGATTTCCAACAACCCGCTCCAATCCCAAAACCATGACGGCAACCCTACCAACCGACTATATCGGACGCTTCGCCCCCAGTCCCACCGGCCTGCTCCACATCGGCTCGCTGCTGACCGCGCTTGCATCCTACGCCGATGCGCGCGCAAACCGGGGCAAATGGCTGGTCCGCATGGAAGACCTCGACCCGCCGCGCGAAATGCCCGGTGCCGCCGCGCATATCCTGCACACGCTCGAAGCCTTCGGTTTCGAGTGGGACGGCGAAGTCGTTTGGCAGAGCCGCCGCCATTCGCTGTACAGGGACGCCTTGGGTCGTCTGAAAGAAAAAGGCCTGCTCTATCCCTGTTATTGCAGCCGCAAAGACTGGCAGGCGGCTGCCGCCCAAGGTGCCGACGGATTCGTTTACAACGGACGCTGCCGCCGCCCCGAAGACCGCCCCCACACCGACAAACCGCCCGCATGGCGCATCCGCGTCAACGACGAAACCATCGGATTTGACGACGGTATCGTCGGACATTACGCCCAAAACCTCGCCCGCGACATCGGCGACTTCGTCCTCTTGCGCGCCGACGGATTTTGGGCGTACCAGCTTGCCGTCGTCGCCGACGATGCCGACCAAGGCATCACACACATCGTACGCGGGCAAGACCTGCTCGTTTCCACCCCGCGCCAAATCTACCTGCAACGCTGCCTCGGCTTCGCTACCCCGCATTACGCCCACCTCCCGCTTTTGGTCAACAAACACGGGCAGAAATGGTCAAAGCAGACGCTTGCCCCCGCCTTGGACGAAAACCATAAAGAACAATTACTCCGCCAAGTCCTGCAATACCTCAACCTCCCGCCCGCACCCGAAGTTTCCCGCCCACAGGCACTTTTATCTTGGGCGATAGAACACTGGCAGCCGCATAAAATACCAATACATGATATAGTTACGGAGTAGATTGGCGTGATTGCAACAAATTACTCGAGATATTATTCGAATGTAATTATTTTTTTACATAACCCGCACATTAATACTTCATATTTACTATAATCGCCGTAACCAAATGCATAATGGGAAGACGGCTATCCGTGCCGACTTTTCTCCCGACTGTCAAAAACTTAAAAATAACAAAAGTAAATCATTATGTTAAGTGTCATTATTGTTGAAGACGAAGTGCTCGCCGCAGAACGCCTGCGCATCTTGCTAGAAGAGTGCAACGTCGTGATTCTCAACGTATTCCACCACGCACAACCCGCTTTGGACTGGTTGAGTATGCACGAAGTCGATATCGTATTTGCCGACATCGGGCTGCCCGAAATTACCGGACTCGAGCTGGTCGAACGCATCAAACGCGTTGCCAAACGCCAACCTGAAATCATCTTTACCACCGCCTACGAAGAACACGCCTTGCGCGCCTTCGAACTGGCGGCAGCCGACTATCTGCTCAAACCCATCCGCTCAACCCGCCTACAGGCGGCATTGGACCGGGTCAGCGAAAAATACCGCGAAAAAGCCGACGACTTTACCCATTTCCAGGTCTTCAGCCGCGACCGCATGATCGAAATCCCGTGGCAGCAGGCGCGTTATCTGATGGCGGAACACAAAACCGTCTTTCTGGTTACCGGCGACAGACAAAGCTACGAACTGCCCAAAACCCTGGTCTATTGGGAAGAATTGTTGGGCGAAAAAATCATCCGCCTCCACCGCAACGCCCTCGCCTTCCGCCATACCTTAGACTACCTGATACGGCTTGACGACGATGACGACAGCGATTCCGCCTGGGGCGCGCAGATATTGGACATCCCCAAGCCCCTGCCTGTCAGCCGCCGCCAACTTTCCGCCATCCGCAAAATCCTCAAAAGCAAGGTGTAGATTTGCCGATAAACCCCGAACCCTGCCTTTCATGCGCAGGGTTTTGTTTTTCGGGTTCAACCTGCTGTTCATCAGGTGCATTCATTAAAGTAAAAAAAATCGTAAGCCAAAATGAAAACAGGACATTTGCCGACCGTCATGCCTGCTCAGGCGAGAATCTAAATCTCGGCATTTCGAAAATATTTCAAGGCGGCTGCAACTTTACATTTCCAGATTCCCGCCCGCGCGGGAATGACGGCTTTGGCAGATCACCCTTTAGGACTTGACGGCAAATAATCGCCGCCCGCCATCAAATCCCACTCTAGCGGGGAAGGCGGCAAAGTCGCCGTGACGGAAAAAAGGTCGTCTGAAAACAAACGCAGCAGGTTTTGTTGAACCTGAAGCCGTTTTCAGACGACCTTTTATAGTGGATTAAATTTAAATCAGGACAAGGCGACGAAGCCGCAGACAGTACAAATAGTACATCAAGGCGAGGCAACGCTGTACTGGTTTAAATTTAATCCACTATATACTATATCTTGTTTGGAAAGCTGGCGTATTAAATTTAAATCAGAGCGGGCAGGGCAACGTTGCACGGAGTTGAACTTAACCCATACCCTTCAAAACAAAACGGGCGGCTTGGATTGCCGCCCATTTGATTGTCCCGTTGTTTATTTGATGATTTGGTTCAGCTCGCCTTTGGCGTAGCGGGTTGCCATTTTCTCAAGGGAAACGGGTTTGATTTTGCCTGCCTGACCTTCGCAGCCGAATGCGAGGTAGCGGTCGAGACAGATTTGTTTCATGGCTTCGACGGTTTTGCTCAGGTATTTGCGCGGGTCGAATTCGGACGGGTTTTCTGCCATGAAGCGGCGGATGGCGCCGGTGGAGGCGAGGCGCAGGTCGGTGTCGATGTTGACTTTGCGCACGCCGTGTTTGATGCCTTCGACGATTTCTTCTACGGGTACGCCGTAGGTTTCGCCGATTTTACCGCCGTGTTCGTTGATGACTTTCAGCCATTCTTGCGGTACGGAGCTGGAGCCGTGCATGACGATGTGGGTGTTGGGCAGGGCTTGGTGGATTTCTTTGATGCGGTCGATGCGCAATACGTCGCCGGTGGGCGGACGGGTGAATTTGTATGCGCCGTGGCTGGTTCCGACGGCGATGGCGAGCGCGTCCACGCCGGTGTCTTTAACGAAGCGCACGGCATCTTCGACGCTGGTGAGCATTTGGTCGTGGGAGAGTTTGCCGACTGCGCCTACGCCGTCTTCTTCGCCTGCTTCGCCGGTTTCGAGGTTGCCCAAGACGCCGATTTCGCCTTCGACGGATACGCCGCAGGCGTGGGAGAAGTTAACGACGGTACGGGTGGCGTTGACGTTGTATTCGTAGGTGGACGGGGTTTTGCCGTCTTCGAGCAGCGAGCCGTCCATCATGACGGAGGAGAAGCCCAGTTGGATGGAGCGTTGGCACACGTCGGGCGATGCGCCGTGGTCTTGGTGCATGACGACGGGGATGTGCGGGAATTCTTCAACGGCTGCCAGAATCAGGTGGCGTAAAAACGGCGCGCCTGCATATTTGCGCGCGCCGGCGGATGCTTGGACGATAACGGGAGCGTTGACTTGGTCTGCGGCTTCCATGATGGCGCGCATTTGTTCGAGGTTGTTGACGTTGAATGCAGGCAGGCCGTAGCTGTTTTCGGCGGCATGGTCGAGCAGTTGGCGCATGGATACGAGTGCCATTTAAATCTCCTTGGTGAGGTAGCGGGATGGTGATGTGGGAAATTATAATGTTTTTCTTATTAAAAGACTACACGGGGCTACATCGGTTTTATATGTTAATGAGATTTTTTGCGGCTGCGGCGGGCAAGCGGTGCGGTCGGTATTTGTCTGACATGGTTTATAATAACGGTTTGTTTTCGGGGTCGTATGAAACGGCGGTGTGAGGTGTGTGATGGGTAAGTTTGCAGTTTCGGATGTGGATGCGGTATTGTTTCAGACGACCTTGCGCGTGCAGGTGGGCGATGTGAATTACGGCGGCCATTTGGCGAACGATGCCGTTTTGCGCTTGTGCCATGAAGTGCGGATGCGTTGGCTGGCGGGTTTGGGCTGGAGTGAAACGGACGCGGGCGGCGCGGGGCTGATTATGGCGGACGCGGCGGTGCAATATTTGGCACAAGGCTTTTACGGCGATGAACTGTCGGCGGAAATGGGCGTCGAGGATATCGGCAAGGGCGGGTTCGCGCTGCTGTTCCGCCTGACGCGCATCGCGGACGGCAAGGTGCTGGCGCGGGCGCGCACAGGCATGGTGTGTTTCGATTATGCGCGCCAAAAGGTTTGCCGGTTGCCAGAAGCTTTGAAAACCGTGTTGGAGGTCGTCTGAAAATGTTGGCGCGCGATTTCGGACTGTCTTTGGACGGCTATTTGAAAATGTTGGGGCAACAGGGCAAGTCGGCGCACACGCTGTCTGCCTACGGGTGCGATTTGACCGAACTCGTGCGGCTTTTGACGGAAGGGTCGTCTGAAACGGCGCAGGATTTGACGCGGCGCGATTTCGTGGCGGCGTTGAAACGGCTGTCGCAACAAGGCTTGAGCGAACGGACGCTGGCGCGCAAATTATCGGCGTGGCGGCAATATTGCGGCTGGCTCGTGCAGTCGGGCATGATGGACAACGACCCGACCTTCAACCTGAAAGCCCCGCGCCTGCCCGAACGCCTGCCCAAAGCCCTGCCGCAGGAAGAGTTGAACCATATGCTCGACAGCGCGCCTGCCGACGACAGTTTGGCGGTGCGCGACCATGCCTTGTTTGAACTGATGTACGGCAGCGGCCTGCGCCTGAGCGAGATACACGGCTTGGATTTGGGCGATGTGTTGCTGGACGAAGGCTGGGTGAGCGTAACCGGTAAAGGCAGGAAAGAGCGGCAAATCCCGCTGTCGGGCAAAAGCGTCGAAGCCTTGCGTGCCTACCTGTCCGAACGCGTGGCAGCAGATGGCGAAACCGCGCTCTTTACCGGCAAAAACGGCACGCGGCTCGGGCAGCGGCAAATCCAAAAACGCCTTCAGGCATGGGCGGTGCAGCAGGGCAGCGGACAACACATTTCCCCGCACATGATGCGCCACAGCTACGCCAGCCACCTTTTGCAATCCTCACGCGACATCCGCGCCGTGCAAGAGCTGTTGGGACACAGCAACCTCTCGACCACGCAGATTTACACCAAGCTGGATTTCGACCATCTGGCCAAGGTTTACGACGAGGGGCATCCGCGGGCGAAACGGAAAAAGTAATTCAATAAAATCAACAGAAAACATCATGATCAGCATTTTCGACATTTTCAAAATCGGCATCGGCCCTTCCAGCTCCCACACCGTCGGCCCCATGAAAGCCGCCGCCGCCTTTTCAGACGACCTCAAACAATCAGGGCTGGACGCGCAAACCGAACGCATCGTTATCGACATTTACGGCTCGCTGGCGCTGACAGGACGCGGACACGGCACATTCGACGCCCTCCTGCTCGGCTTGGAAGGCAGCCTGCCGCACGACATCCCCCTCGCCGACATCCCCGACCGTCTCGAACGCATCCGCACGCAACACATTCTCCGCCTCAACGAACGCGAAATCAGCTTCAACCCCGACAGCGACCTGAACATACGCGGCGACCAAGTGTTGCCCAAACACCCGAACGGACTGAATTTCACCGCCTACGGCAAAGACGGCGGCAAACTCAAAGAACAAATTTACTACTCCGTCGGCGGCGGCTTTATCGTTACCGATCAAGAGTTTGACCAACAAGCCGAACAAACGCGCCCAGTCCCCTACCCTTATACCAGCTGCGCCGAACTGCTCGCCCAATGCCGCATGAACCAGCTCGACATTTCCGAAGCCGTGTTGGCAAACGAAGCCGCGCTTGCCGGTTGCAGCGAAGCCGAAATCCGCCACCGCGTCGCCGGCGTTGCCGACGTTATGGAAGGCTGCATCAAACGCGGGCTGGCGGCAGACGGCGAACTGCCCGGCGGCTTGAACGTCCGCCGCCGCGCCCCGCAGCTCGCCGCCAAACTCAAAGCCCTGCGCGAAACCGAAATCGTCAACACCCAGCTTTGGCCGATGGTTTACGCCATGGCGGTCAACGAAGAAAACGCCGCCGGCGGACGCGTCGTGACCGCCCCGACCAACGGCGCCGCCGGCATCATCCCCGCCGTCCTGCACTACTTCCGCAAGTTCAACCCGCACGCCACGCAAGAGCGCGTCGAAAACTTCCTGCTCACCGCTGGTGCCATCGGCATCCTCTACAAAACCAACGCCTCCATCTCCGGCGCGGACGTCGGCTGCCAAGGCGAAGTCGGCGTCGCCTGCTCGATGGCGGCGGGCGCATACGCCGAAGTCATCGGCGGCACGCCCAAACAAGTGGAAAACGCCGCCGAAATGGCGATGGAACACCATCTGGGCCTGACCTGCGACCCCGTCGGCGGATTGGTGCAAATCCCCTGCATCGAACGCAACGGCATCGCCGCCGAAAAAGCCCTCAAACTCGGCACCCTCGCCCTGCTGGAAGACGGCACGGACAAAAAAGTCTCGCTCGACGAAGTCATCCAAACCATGCTGCAAACAGGGCGCGACATGAAGTCCACCTACAAAGAAACCTCGCTTGCCGGACTCGCCATCACCCTCCAGAAAAAAGCCGTCCCCGTATCTGTCCGCGTTGTGGAATGTTGAAAACGGAAAAAATATGAAAAAGGTCGTCTGAAACCGAGTACGAACAGGTTTCAGACGACCTTTCCGCCCACCCGAAACGCTGAATTTTCCAGCAAAATCAGGTATAATAACGGTCTATTTCCGTCCGTCGGACAGCTTGACCGTCCGGGTGGCGCGCCCAACTGTCGTTCAGACGACCTCAGCAGAAATTCTTTTAAAAAAATCTTACAGATAAAGACCATGACTGACCAAAAACACGAAGAATACGGCGCCGACAGCATACAAGTGCTGGAAGGCTTGGAAGCGGTACGCAAACGCCCCGGTATGTATATCGGCGACACGCAGGACGGCAGCGGCCTGCACCACATGGTGTTCGAAGTATTGGACAACGCCATCGACGAAGCCCTCGCCGGCCATTGCGACAAAATCACCGTAACCATCCATGCCGATAATTCCGTCAGCGTGGCCGACAACGGGCGCGGTATGCCCACCGGCATCCACCCGAAAGAAGGACGCTCCGCCGCCGAAGTCATCATGACCGTATTGCACGCGGGCGGTAAGTTCGACAACAACAGCTACAAAATCTCCGGCGGCCTGCACGGCGTGGGCGTATCCGTCGTCAACGCGCTGTCCGACTGGGTCACGCTGACCATCTACCGCGACGGCAAAGAACACTTCGTCCGCTTCGTGCGCGGCGAAACCGAAGAGCCGTTAAGGGTTGTCGGCGATTCCGATAAAAAAGGCACGACCGTGCGCTTCCTCGCCAGCACGGAAACCTTCGGCAACGTCGAATACAGCTTCGACATCCTCGCCAAGCGTATCCGCGAACTTTCCTTCCTGAACAACGGCGTGGACATCGAATTGACCGACGAACGCGACGGTAAACACGAAAGCTTCGCCCTTTCCGGCGGCGTGGCTGGGTTCGTACAATACATGAACCGCAAAAAAACGCCGTTGCACGAAAAAATCTTCTACGCGTTCGGTGAGAAAGACGGCATGAGCGTCGAATGCGCGATGCAGTGGAACGACAGCTATCAGGAAAGCGTGCAGTGCTTCACCAACAACATCCCGCAACGCGACGGCGGTACGCACCTGACCGCGTTGCGCCAAGTGATGACGCGCACCATCAACAGCTACATCGAAGCCAACGAAGTCGCCAAAAAAGCTAAAGTTGAAACGGCCGGCGACGATATGCGCGAAGGTTTGACCTGCGTGTTGTCCGTCAAACTGCCCGACCCCAAATTCTCATCCCAAACCAAAGACAAACTGGTTTCCAGCGAAATCGGCCCCGTCGTCAACGAAGTCATCAACCAAGCACTGACCGACTTCCTCGAAGAAAATCCGAACGAAGCCAAAATCATCACCGGCAAAATCGTCGATGCCGCCCGCGCGCGCGAAGCCGCCCGCAAAGCCCGCGAAATCACCCGCCGCAAAGGCGTGATGGACGGCTTGGGGCTGCCCGGCAAACTCGCCGACTGCCAAGAAAAAGACCCTGCCTTGTCAGAACTTTATCTGGTCGAGGGCGATTCCGCAGGCGGCTCCGCCAAACAAGGCCGCGACCGTAAATTCCAAGCCATTTTGCCGCTCAAAGGCAAAATTTTGAACGTCGAAAAAGCCCGTTTTGAAAAAATGCTCGCCAGCCAAGAGGTCGCCACCCTGATTACCGCGCTGGGCGCAGGCATCGGCAAAGAAGAGTTCAACCCCGAAAAACTGCGTTACCACCGCATCATCATCATGACCGATGCCGACGTGGACGGTGCGCACATCCGCACCTTGCTCCTGACCTTCTTCTACCGCCAAATGCCCGAGCTGGTCGAACGCGGCTACATCTACATCGCCCAGCCGCCGCTTTACAAAGCCAAATACGGCAAGCAGGAGCGTTACCTCAAAGACGAACTTGAAAAAGACCAATGGCTGCTCGGCCTCGCTTTGGAAAAAGCCAAAATCGTTTCAGACGGCCGCACAATCGAAGGCGCAGAACTTGCCGACACCGCCAAACAATTCCTGTTGGCGAAAACCGTTATCGAACAGGAAAGCCGCTTCGTGGACGAACTCGTCCTGCGCGCCATGCTGCACGCATCGCCCATTGATTTGACGTCGTCTGAAAACGCCGATAAAGCCGTTGCCGAACTTTCCGGTTTGCTCGACGAAAAAGAAGTCGCCCTCGAACGCATCGAAGGCCACGAAAGCAACCGCTTCATCAAAATCACCCGCAAGCTGCACGGCAACGTCATGGTCAGCTACATCGAACCCAAGTTCCTCAACAGCAAAGCCTACCAAACCCTCACCCAAACCGCCGCCGCGCTCAAAGGCTTGGTCGGCGAGGGTGCCAAGCTTTATAAAGGCGAGAACGAGTACGACGTGGACAGCTTTGAAACCGCGCTGAACATCCTGCTCCAAAACGCCCAAAAAGGCATGTCCATCCAGCGATACAAAGGATTGGGCGAGATGAACCCCGAGCAGCTTTGGGAAACCACGATGGACCCCGCCGTGCGCCGTTTGTTGAAAGTGCGCATCGAAGACGCCATCGCCGCCGACGAAGTGTTCGTTACCCTGATGGGCGACGAAGTCGAACCGCGCCGCGCCTTCATCGAAAACAACGCCCTGATTGCGCAAAATATCGACGCTTGATAGGGGGTGAAGCATGAAAAGGTCGTCTGAAAATGGGGATTTCCGGTTTTCAGACGACCTTTTTGATTGGTGGGAACCAAGACAGATAAAACAAATACGGCGGATTCATTTATTTTTTGATACGACACCTGCCGTCTCCCTGTACGGACAGAGATAGGCATTTCAGACGACCTTCAAACAGGCTTAGCTACAATACCGCAGGGGCAAATCAAGACCCAACGAATTCTTTTCATTCCAATGTCTTGTCGGTTTTACCAACCCGCCCTGCTCCACCCGTAAGCCGAAAATTCCTGCCCGACACCCGTAACAAAAAATAAACCCTGTTGCAATATCATAAATTACGGTAAATTTACAAAGGAAAACACTTACCCTCCAACTATCAAGGAGTAAGTCATGCGTTTGATTATCGCCGCCCCTGCCAACGGGACAACATTAAAAGACGCGCTCAAGGCGCATTTGCAAAACGATCCGCGAATTGACAGCCTAACCGATTTATCCTCGCCGAATGGCACCTATCCGCAGCTTTCATTTGCTGCGGCGCAAGAAGTAGCGGCAGGGCGAGCCGACCGCGCTATTTTGATTTGAGGTACAGGAATCGGTACGGCGATTGCAGCCAATAAAGTCCGCGGCATACGGGCAGCAACGGCGCATGATTTAATCACTTTGCGCGGTTCTGTAGAAAACTACGATGCGCAGGTATTGTGCATGGAGCAAAACGTCATCGCTACCCCTGCTGCATGGGCATTGGTGGATATTTGGCTGGATTTGCGCCACGACACGGGTAGCGGATACGCTCCGAAAGTCGGCGAAATCGAAGCCTACGAATGCGGTAAGTAGTACGGTTTTTGCAAAAGGTTAGTCTAGACTCGCCATTCTCGCCCCGCTTGTATGAGGATGGCCCGTCGCAGCATGAGCTTTACCCGCAGATTATTTTTGAGGTGAGGTCGCCTGAAATTCCCTCCTACCGCCGTCATTCCCGCGCAGGCGGGAATCTAGAAATTTGAAGTTGCGGCATCCTTGAAATCTTCCCAAAATACCGAGGCCTGGATTCCCGCCTGCGCGGGAATGACGAAATTGCAGCCCTATTGTTTTGACCTGCCATATTTCGCGGCCAAAACCCACGGATTAAGTTTTATCCAAAAAAACGGTCGTCTGAAAAGCCTGCGTACACAGGGATTCAGACGACCTTTTATTTAACGGATTAAAATAAAACAGGATATTTTCAACAGCTACTTCCGTGCAGAGAGAAGCAAAAATGGCAACATGGACGGAGTTTTTTGCCAGTCATAAATGCGAACCGACTTGAGACCAGCATACTGACGTATCCTGCATTTTATCCAAACAGACAAAAAGAGCCTGCATAAAGCAGGCTCTTTTTCAGACTAACCGTATCAGATTAGAATTTGTGACGCAGACCAACTGTACCAGCAGTTTTCTCGTATTTGTTGTCGCCTTTGCCTTCTCTCAACCAACCGGCAGAAATCAGGGCAGAAGTGCGTTTAGAGAAGTCGTAGTCAGCACCGACGATTACTTGGTTGTATCGGCTGTTGCCTTGTTTTACGCCATTTTCTTTAGCTTTGAAGCCGTGAGCGTAAGATACGCGGGGCATTACATTACCCATGCGGTAACCTGCAGTTGCAGCAACTTCAGTACGTTCGTTTTTCTTAGCATCAGTTACGTCAGCTTTGAAACCTTCGTATTGACCTGCAACAGAAACCAATACATTGTTTGCATCGTAACCAGCTACCAAACGGTGTACTTGGTGATCTTTATAAGTATCAGCAGCCAAAGTAGTATTTCTGTTGAACGAATTCAAGTAATCTTTGTCCAGAACAGAATGTTTAGCAAAAGAACCAGCATAGCGACCGAAGAAGCCGGCATTCTCATAGTTCAGACCCAAACCGTAAGAGTCACGGCTTTTCACATCGTGAGTAAACTTGTCATCAGGATTAGCATTGTCACGCGGTTGGTATTGTACGCTTGCGCTGAAACCAGAAAATACAGGTGAATCGTAGCGTGCAGACACTTTACGATCTTCTACACGTTCAAGTTTGCCTAATGACAAAACATCTGCGTTTGCATCACTGGCTTCCCAAGGATCGATGCTGTCGCTGCTGTCTTTCAGAGGGGTATTCAGTTTACCCGCACGGATTTTACCGAAGCCGCCTTCCAAACCGATGAAGGACTCGCGAGTTCCCCAACCTTTGTCAGTACCGGCAACAGAAGTATTTTGCTCTACTTGCCAAATAGCGTTCAGGTTATTGCTCAGGTGCTCATGGCCTTTGAAACCGATGCGTGAACCGTAGTCAGCAATTTCAGTAGCAGTTTTGGTTGTATCCTTGGTAGTTACACCGTTAACTGTAGTTTTTTCTTTAACTCGGGAAATGTCAACACCGGCTTTAACTTGACCGTACAGAGTAACGTCAGCCATAGCTGCAACAGGCAGAGCTGCCAAAGTCAGAGCAATCAGAGATTTTTTCATTGCTGTATTCCTTTTTCTATCGTGAAGAAATAACTTAAGCAGACCCGGACAGAATCCGCTTAGGCTTTACATTATCGCTGGAATCAGCGATTCCATGACTCTCACTATAATTGTTCCTTTCTAAAAAAACAAACTTTATTCACTTCCCCTTCTTGCCCCCTTACGCCATACCACCCTGCAAACAACATAAAATTCAAAACATTTCCTTTATAAATCATATAGTAATAACAAATTACCCGTTGTTTGCATTTTTACAACACAGATTTTCCGAACGGTAGTTTTTTAGGACTGGCTGTTGTTTTTTGGCTAATTCAGGCAAGCGAGGAAACTGGAAACATCGTTCAGGTATTCATGCCTGCATTTACCCTGATAGGGTTTGCCGGGCATAAATATCTCCCGATCTGCGGTAGCTGTCATTCCAGCTCCGTAGTACAGGCTTTATCTGCGGGTTGGGCTATCGAAAAGAGCGAAGGTCGTCTGAAAGAATGCGTATAGATTTCAAACGACTTTTTATAGTGTATGAAAATAAAGACAGGATATTTCAAATCTCATTCCTGATGTGAAAGAAATACAAGAGCTTGAGTACGGTAATTTTGAATATTTCTAAAAATCAATGCTTAGATTCCTGTCGGCGCGGGAATGGCCAGACCTTTCTTTATTGAAGGGGAAAATAAGGCTTGACAGTATTTCAGACGACCTCACAGCCATTCGGGCATTTCGGGACGGATGATGCCGAACTCGGGCGGATAATCCACGCCGGTTAAGTACAATCCGTCAGGCATAAAGGTCGGCGGGGCTTTGAGGCGGCTGCGTTCTCCAATTAAGGTTTGAAATCCGGAAACACTAAGCCTGCCGCTGCCGACATAAACCAATGCGCCCATAATATTACGCACCATATGGTGCAGAAAGGCATTGCCGTGTAAATCCAGTTTGAGGAATTGCGGCGTACCGCTGATTTTTGCACTGTATAGGGTTTTGATGGGGGATTTTGCTTGGCATTCGGCAGCGCGAAAGCTGGAGAAATCATGTTCGCCTTCTAATAATAAGGCCGCCTGCTGCATTTTGTCAGGATCGAGCTTGAGATGCGTCCACCCTACCCTGCCTTGCAATATCGGGGAACGGACGGGAGATGATTCTAAAAGGTAACGATACCTTCTACCGTATGCGTCAAAGCGGGCGTGAAAATGGGAGGCCACTTGCTGTGCGAACAATACAGACACACCTTCGGGAAGATGGGCATTGACGCCCCGCACCCATGCCCGCTCGGGACGGACTACTGTGGTATCGAAATGGACGACTTGTGCAGTGGCGTGTACGCCTGTGTCGGTACGCCCGGCAACTATGGTTCGGATGTTTTCACTCGCAATTTGACTGAGTGCATATTCTAAGGTCGTCTGAACAGTAGGCAAGTCGCCAGCTTGTTTTTGCCAGCCGTAAAATCGGCTGCCATCATAAGACAAGATTAATGCCCAACGGCAAACTGCGGGCTGCTTTGAAGAAGGAAACATCATAATCGGTGAAGGCTCGATATTCGAACAAAATCATACGAAAATTGCTTATCCGACAGTATAGCAATAAAAAAGATGCCGCTTTTAGAAACGGCATCTTTATTTTTCTTTCCCCAAAGGGATTGTCAGATTAATCAGCCTAACTCTGCCAACAAGGCTTTGGTTTTATCCAAGATATCGCCGGTAGCCTCTTCCATCAGCTCTTGCAAAGTTTCACGGGCTGCACCAGGGTCTCCAATTTCGACATACATTTTTGCCAATTCGTATTTGGCTTCTAAAGGAGCGGTCATTCCGACGGATTCGGAAATAAAGCCTGAGTCAAATGCCGACTTGCTTACTTCTTCATCAACTGTTAGGTTTTCCCATTCGATGGTCTCTTCTACTCCGTTACCTTGGGAATCAGCCAATCCGAAATCTTCGTCGCTTTCTTGGAAGGTAATGCCTTCATCTTGTTTGATTTCAAAAGGCTCTTCGGCTACGGCTTCATCGGCTGAGGTATCAACGGAAGCAAACTCTAAAGCCTCGTCCCCATTTAATTTTTCAGACGATGTTTGCTCAGATGTTGTGAACTCAGGCAGCGGCTCGATAGGCTGGGATTCGGTTTTTTCCGAGAAGAAGTCCCATCCTTCTTCTGCTTCTTCAAAGTCTTTGACATTTTCTGCGCTAACAGTCTGCTCCTGCTGTTGAACCTCAGAAGCGTCGGAGGCTTCGTAGTCAAACTCCAAATCAGAAACTTCTTCCGCAACGGCGGATTCGGTATAAGAATACTCTTCCTCACCTACTGAGGCATCCGCCTCTTTGGTTTCTTCACTAGCGTCATGGAAAGACGTGTCAAAGTTTGATTGGACCTCATCAAATTGCTGAATATGGGCCGTATTATCAGGCTCTTCTACTGACTCCTCTTGATGTCTGCTTTCTATAACTACTGAAACCGGTTGATACGGATTCTCCGGCTCGGGCTCATAGACGCTTTCTGTCGATTCAACAGAGTCCCAATCCAAATCACGGCGTTTTTCCGTTTCCTCATCCACGGTAACTGCGCTGGATACGATGCCGACGTGCTTATCGTCAATATCGTCAATATTAATATTGATCTCATCTTCAGCGGCTTCTTTGGCGGCATTGGGCTGCACAAAGAAAGCTTCGTCGTCAAAATCATCCTCGATAGACAGTCCGTCAGGCTCTTCTTCAGGAACAACTTTCGCTTGAACAAACTGTTCAGGCTTCACCTCGTCGGCTATCACGGTTTCTGCAAAGCTAATGTCGTCATCTTCTTCGTCATATCCTGCAGAAGGAACAGGTAGGGCAGGAGCGACAGCTGCTGCTTTTCGTTTGCCCAAAGCTTTCAGCAACAGCAACAATGCCAACAGCGCACCGCCGCCGATTAACAGCCAGCGCCACAATCCGCCATCTTCAGACGACTCTTCTACTGCTTCGTTTTGAGTATCGGAATTTTGCTGGGCAGCCAAAGCTTCTTCAACTTGGGCTTCCTGCGTAGATTTTGCCGTTTCACTTGCAGCGGTTTGTTCTGCGATGCCGGGTTGCAATACTTCCTCAGTGCCTACGGATGAAGCAGCTTGTTCTTGTGTTGCACCCTGTGGGGCGGAAGCGGCTGCTTGCGCCGGCTGTTGTTCAAGCTTGGCTTCTTTATTTGATTTGACCCCTTCACCAGCCTTATCTTCACCTGCCTTATTTTCCGCAGATGCATTAGTTTTGGCGGCTTCTGGTTTTTCAGACGATGCCTTAGATGCTGCTGCGGTTTGCGGCTGCTGTTTGTCAGAAACAAGAGGTTTCTCGGCAGCCTGTTTGGCGGCTGCCTGTTTCATGTCGAATTGGGTCGGGATATTCAATACTTTTCCAGCCAACATATGGTCGGCATTTTTATTGATGAACACACCGGGGTTGGCTTTTACCAATGCCTGTATTGCCTGCTCGACCGTCATACCTTGAGGACGGATACGGGTCGCAATTTCAGTTAGGGTTTCACCTTGTTTGACTAAATGTCGTTTGCCATAGCGCGGCTCGCCCTGTACAGAAGGGGCTGCATTTTGCGTCTGTTTAGGCTGCACTTGGACATTTTTTGTTTTTTTATTGTCGATTCCTTCTTTACGCGTATTATTCGCAACATCTGCAGATGCATTTCCACTACGCAGCGCACGGTTAATCCGTTCGCGCGCGGCTTGACGGTCTATCTGCTGGGAAGCATATGCGGGAGGCGGCTCCTGACGAACGCGGGGCGTACTGTCGCCCTTGACCGAGTAATCAGCCGGATCGATGATTGCGGTATATTCTCGAGATTGAGAGCCGGTACTGACTTGGAAAATCAGCACAGGGTCTTTGATGGCTTTAGCCGAACGGATATTGATGACGGCACGATCGCCCGCTCTGTGGACGCTGGTTCTGAGGTTGGCATTGGATACGGAAGCTTTGCCGCCGTTAAACAATGCCTGTGCTTCTTCTCCAGTTACGGTGATGTTGCCGGAAAACGGCTCACCCAAATGCGATTGAACATTTAAACCGCCCAATCCTGCGTTTGCACCCACCGAAACCGCCAAGGCAACGGAGGCTGCGATAAGTTTGATTTTGTAATGTTTTTTCAAAACTTGTCCCCTATGAAATGAATCCTGCAGTACTGCCGAGTACTTAACCGTCTATTACGATATATTACGTTATGATATAGTCTAAGTCCCTAATCTGCCAAGTAACACTGTCATTTATGTTATCAAAAATGTCATAAACCGTTACTGTTTGCATCGGTGTGTTTCTTTTTTGCAAATCTATCGGGAACTTATTTTATCATTCCGTTTGCATTTTTAAAACCCTACAACAAACTGATGGCATATCAAACAAACCAAAGTTTCAGATTTGCGGTAATGCAAAAAACCGCAGCTGCCTGTATGATTGCCGTTTGATTGTTTGGTTTCCTCATTTTTGTTTTTTATATATGAAAATTCTGAGTGATTTATTGGCGGTAATTTTGTTTTTTCTGACTTATACGGTTACGAAAGACATGATTGCCGCGACAGCCGTAGCTTTGGTAGTCGGTGTTTTGCAGGCAGCCTTTACCTATTGGAAATTTAAAAAGCTGGATACGATGCAGTGGGTCGGATTGGTTTTAATCGTGGTATTCGGCGGGGCGACCATCCTGCTGAAAGATCCGCGATTCATCATGTGGAAACCGACCGTATTGTTTTGGATAGGCGCACTGGTCTTACTTTTCAGCCACCTTGCCGGAAAAAACGGACTTAAGGCTACAATGGGCAAGGAACTCGAATTGTCCGATACCGTCTGGAATAATCTGACCTATGCTTGGATAGCGTTTCTCGTATTTATGGGCATAGCCAACTGGTTTGTATTCACTCATTTTGAAAGTCATTGGGTGAATTACAAGATGTTCGGTTCGACCGGACTGATGTTCGCTTTCTTTATCGCTCAAGGTATTTATTTGGGCAAACATTTACCAAAGGAGAATTAAGCAATGGAGTATTATATGCTTTTGGCCACTGATGCAGACGACGTACATGAAGCCCGTATGGCTGCACGTCCCGATCATCTGAAACGTTTGGAAGCCCTGCAAGCCGAAGGGCGCCTTTTGACAGCCGGACCGAATCCTCTGCCCGACAATCCCGAACGCGTCTCCGGCAGCCTTATCATCGCCCAATTCGCATCGCTTGACGAAGCCCAAGAATGGGCGGAACAAGATCCTTATGTCGCTGCGGGCGTATATGAGGAAGTTTTGATTAAGCCCTACAAAGCTGTTTTTAAATAATGGATATGCGTTCAGCAATAGAAGGTCGCCTGAAAACTCTAAATCCTCAGATATTCGAGTTTCAAGACGACAGCCATTTGCACAAAGGACACGCAGGCAATAAAGGCGGGGGGCATTATGCTGTAACCGTCGTCAGCGAGGCTTTCACCGGGATGAAACGTATTGAACGCCAACGCATGGTTCAAAACCTGCTCCAAGACCTGTTTGCCGGCGGTTTCATCCATGCCTTAAGCATTAAGGCGGCAACGCCCGACGAATATTTCCATTGAATTATCCGTAGTGTTTCAAATTAAAGAGAAGATTATGAGAAAAACCCATTTTACAGCCGCATTGGTTATGGCCGCCCTATCCTGCAGCCTGTTTGCCCAAACTTTGGTTACCGTCAACGGACAAACCATCGACAGCAGCGTGATTGACGGACAAGTTGCCGCCTTGCGTGCTGAAAACAAACAAATCCAGGATTCTCCACAACTGCGACAAGAGCTGGCCAACCGCCAAGTTATCAGCACGGTTATCGCGCAAGAAGCCAGACGCCGCAAACTGGACCAAAGTGCGGAATTCAAAAAAGCCCTCGAACAAGCCCGTGCAGATGCGAAGAAACAAGGTGCGGACAAAAAACCGTCCTTCAAAACAGAATGGGCGGCATTTGAAGACGACCTGCTCGGACAAGCTCTGGCCATCGACGTATTGCGCAAAAATCCTGTCAACGAACAAGAAATTAAAAAATCCTACGATGAATTTGCCAAATTCTACCAAGGCAGTCAGGAAGTACGCCTAGGGGAAATCGTCACCCGAACTAAAGCCGACGGACAAAAAGCTGCTGCCGATTTGAAGGCGAAGAAGGCTTTTGCCGCAGTATTGAAACAATATTCGATTGATGAAGAAGCCAAAAAAGCAGGCGGTATTCCTCAAGCTTATGTTCCGCTGAAAGACTTGCAAGAAGCCGCACCGCCGTTGTACGCAGCAATCAAAGACCTGAAAAAAGGCGAAGCGACATCCGAGCCGCTGCAAGACGGTAATTCTTACGCCGTGTTTTACGTTGACGACCGCCGCGATGTCAAAGTCCCTGCCTTTAACGAAATCAAAGGCAGCATAGCCCGCGACCTGAGTACTGCCCGCATTGACGACACTATGCGTGCGCTCTTGCAAAAAGCTGACATCAAACCTGCCAAATAACCTTTAAGCTTCCTATAACGGATAAGTAAAGGAAATTAAGCCGGATTCTTTTTGCTGCATTGATGCAATCCACCTAAAGGTCGTCTGAAACCATAACGTTTTTCAGACGACCTTTTCTACCTGCATTGCTGTTGAAACACTTGTGTATCTGAATCCGCCGTCAACCAATCTTTTGAATAGAGATAAAAAACCGCTATGCGAGCCGTCATCCAAAAAGTGAGTTGTTCCCGCGTCGATGTATTGAACGGAAATCATAAGGAAACCTGCGCAGAAATCGATAACGGGTTGATGATATTGCTCGGCGTTACCCACGACGATACCGAATTAGATGCGCGCTACATTGCCGACAAAGCCGCCAATCTGCGCATTTTCGAAGACGATGCCGGCAAATTGAACCTGTCCGTCAAAGATGTCGGCGGCTCAATCCTGCTGGTTTCACAATTCACGTTGTATGCCGATGCACGAAATGGCCGCCGCCCGTCTTTCTCGGCAGCCGCCCCTGCCGAACAGGCGCAAACGCTCTATCTGCATACCGCAGAACTATTGCGCGGACATGGTTTGAACGTACAAACCGGCCACTTCCAAACACATATGCAGGTCAGCCTGTGCAACGACGGCCCCGTTACCCTGCTGCTGGACTCGCAAAAACTGTTTTGACGAAAATCCTGCTGCAAGATATAGTGGATTAAAATAAAAATGAGACAAGGCGCCAACGTCCGCCGTGTACAAGGTAGTACATAAGGGCGTTGGCAACGCCGTATCATTGCAATTTTAATCCACTATAAAACAAGTATTGCCCTTGCCTAATATAATCCAAAGGTCGTCTGAAAAACCAAAAATTGGGTTTTCAGACGACCTTTTTCTATTCGCTTCTGACTCGAAGCCGACTCTATATCCTGCCGCTATTCCAACGTTCCACCCACTACCCGCGCGCCCAACGCTTCATTCAAAGGCAAAGCATTCAAGCGTTGCAAGGTCGTCTGAAATTCGGCGAACGGTATCGATTCCGAACCGAAACGATGCATATGCAGGGTATCTTGCTGACAGTCAATCAACTCGATGCCCAGTTCGGCAAGAAACGGGACGGCTCGCGCAAAGGCGATTTTGGAGGCATCCGGCTCAAGGGCGAACATGGATTCTCCGTAAAACACCCGTCCGATTTGTACGCCGTAAAAGCCGCCCGCCAGTTTCAGACGACCTGTTTCATCGGGATAGAAACATTCAAACGAATGCGCATGACCCAAGCGGTGCAGCTCGGTATAAGCGGCTTGGAACTCGGGAACAATCCATGTACCGTCCTGACCGGGGCGCGGAAAGGCGGCGCAATGCGCAATGACGGTTTCGAAACATTGGTTGACCGTTACCCGATAGGGTTTGTTGCGCAAGGTTTTCGCCAACGAACGCCCGATATGCAGATTTTCAGGCACGATGACGGCGCGCGGATCTATGGTGTACCAAAAAAACCAACCGTTTTCGCTGAACCAAGGAAAAATCCCCTGCCGATACGCCGACAGCAGCCGTCCCGTATCCAAATCGCGGCTGATACCGACCAAGCCGTCGCGTTCTTCCAGCGCGTAAAACGGGTCGGGGAAAGTGTAATCATTAGGGTAAAGCAAGGGGATACTCATCGGAAATCCTAAAATATTTTCTAGTTCTCAGTAGTACGCTGTTCACGTTCCGCAAAAAATTTCAGACGACCCCAAATTCTCATCCGAGGTCGTCTGAACATCAAACATCTTTTAAAACGGGAATCAGCGTTTGCTCTTCGCTTGGCATTCGCCGCACACGCCGTACATATAAAGCGCATGGTCAACGATGCGGTAGCCGTTTTCTTCCGCGATTTTGTCTTGCAAGGCTTCGATTTCGGGATTGTGGAATTCCGTTACCTCGCCGCATTTCACGCAGACGATATGATCGTGGTGGTCGCCTTTGTCCAATTCGTAAACCGCCTTGCCGGTTTCAAAATGGTGGCGCTGCAAAATGCCTGCCTGCTCGAACTGGGTCAATACGCGGTAAATCGTCGCTACGCCGATTTCCACACCCTCTTCCAGCAAAATACGGTACACATCTTCAGCACTCAAATGCTCTTCAGCATGCGACTCGAACAAATCCAAGATTTTCAAACGCGGACCGGTAACCTTCAAACCGCTGTCTTTCAATTGCGCAATATTGCTGAATTTTTCCATAATATTCAATATCCCTGTGAAGTAATAGACGTTATAATACGCAATTTCAGCCCGCTTGCCCACTATTACGCCATAGCGGTTTGCAATAAAACCACAAGTTTTGTTTGCATACAAACGATAGCCGGCTGAAATTATAATCAAAGAGATGATTATCGTTTGCTTTTTCAAAAAATTCAAGCAATGATACCCTTCCACCCGAACTCGAACAGAAAGGCATATCCGTGAACAAACCCCTCTGTCTTGCCCTCGCCGCCCTCATCGGACTTTCCGCATGCAGCGCCGAACGCGTTTCCCTGTTCCCCTCTTACAAACTCAAAGTCATCCAAGGCAACGAACTTGATCCCCGCGCCGTCGTCTCCCTCCAAGCAGGCATGAGCCGCGACCAAGTCCAACTCCTGCTTGGCACCCCGCTGCTGCGCGACGCATTCCATGCCGACCGTTGGGACTACACCTTCAATACCAGCCGCAACGGCATCATCAAAGACCGCAGCAACCTCACCGTTTATTTTGAAAACGACGTCCTTGTCCGAGCAGAAGGCGATGCCATCCAAAAATCCATCGAAACCCTCCAAGCC
This sequence comes from Neisseria sp. DTU_2020_1000833_1_SI_GRL_NUU_006, assembly GCA_032388755.1. Classification (NCBI taxonomy): domain Bacteria; kingdom Pseudomonadati; phylum Pseudomonadota; class Betaproteobacteria; order Neisseriales; family Neisseriaceae; genus Neisseria; species Neisseria sp. DTU_2020_1000833_1_SI_GRL_NUU_006. Next base: position 1,981,139 of record CP135593.1, read on the forward strand.
GAACAAAAAGCAGCCCAAACTGCACAATAATCACTAAGGAAACCGCATGAGCGCATTAAAAATCGCCATCGCCGGCGTCAACGGCCGCATGGGGCGCGTACTGGTTGAAGCCGTCAACAACCATCCCGACACCGTCCTCTCCGGCGCACTCGAACACGCCGGCTCTGAAGTCTTAGGCTTGGACGCAGGTTTCGCCTCCGGCATCAAAACCGGCATCGCCATTTCAGACGACGTTGACGCCGTCCTCGCCCAAAGCGACGTACTCATCGACTTTACCCGCCCAGAGCCGACCCTGAAACACCTGCAAAAATGCGTTGAAAAAGGCGTCAACATCATCATCGGCACCACCGGTTTCGACGACGCAGGCAAAGCCGCCATCCAAGCCGCAGGCGAAAAAACAGGCGTCGTCTTCGCCGCCAACTTCAGCGTCGGCGTCAACCTCACCTTCCACATCCTCGACACCGTCGCCCGCGTCCTCAACGAAGGCTACGACATCGAAATCATTGAAGGCCACCACCGCCACAAAGTCGACGCCCCCAGCGGCACCGCCCTGCGCATGGGCGAAGTCATCGCCGACGCACTCGGCCGCGACCTCAAACAATGCGCCGTTTACGGCCGCGAAGGCCACACCGGCCCGCGCGATCCGTCCACCATCGGCTTCGCCACCGTCCGCGCAGGCGACATCGTCGGCGACCACACCGCCCTCTTCGCCACCGACGGCGAACGCGTCGAAATCACCCACAAAGCCAGCAGCCGCATGACCTTCGCCGCCGGAGCCGTCCGCGCCGCAGTTTGGGTCAACGGCAAAACAGGTTTGTACGATATGCAGGATGTTTTGGGATTGAAAAACCGCTAAAGCCGTTTTCATCCGTATGACACAAAAAGGTCGTCTGAAAAAAGTTTTTCAGACGACCTTTTGATTATTTACAGCATTTAACTCTCTGCGAAGCAAATAATCACAAAAAATATCCAACGCATATTCCTTATGTAGTGAATATTTTTCTGATGCTATTCCGCGCAAGATTTTAAAGCCAATGCCTTTCTGACAGCTTCCTTCTCTCCTTTCACATTAGCAAGCTCTGTGGCTTTAACTCCGTCACCTTGTCCATATCCGAACCATGTCGCCTGCTTCTCACTGTTTTTTACGCGTTGCTCTTGGGCAACAACTAAAACTGATTCTCGTCGTGATATGGAATCAAGCTCGGTTTGCAGTTGATGGCAATCAAATAAACTGTACTTCGCACTTGAGATATAAGCTGGCGCAATCTGTGATGATGGTGTAGCCATGTTTGGATAAACGCAGCCCGAAACAAGCAATAAAATCAATACCGACAATGCAATCTTATTCATTGAAAATTCATCCTTTTGTTTTGACTATACAAGGTTGTAATCAGGATTAATCTTGTTTGATAAAATGTCAGGTGGTATTAATCAGTCTCCATCTAAATTTTATAACAACGCCCTTTTATTCCTTCACAAAACTTACGCCGTGAAGATGGGAATTGAGGATGGCAGTCCGCAAGGCAGTCAATGCTTTGGGGCGAACGAAGTTCCGACGGTATGCCAAAACGACGCGGCGGTGCGGTACGGAGCCTGAAAACGGAATGATGCTGAACAGCAAATGGTCGTTTTCGGTCAACGCGGTAGCAGGCATGACGCTAATGGCGAGACCGCTGGCAACCATGTGGCGGATGGTGTTAATGGAGCTGCCTTGCAGGGTGTTGGTCAGACCTTGGATTTTCTGCTTGGCGGCCAGCTCGGAACAGCTTGATAAAACTTGGTCGCGCATACAGTTGCCTTCCGTCAGCAACAAAACCTGCTCTTCGCCCAGCATTTGCGGGGTAACGGCATCGAGTTCTTCGAAATGGTGTCCTTTGGGGACGATGACGAAGAAAGGTTCGTCATATAAAGGCTCGGTAACGATGCCAGGCTCTTGGAAGGGTTCTGCGACTACGATGGCATCGACGTCGCCGCGCTTGAGCGATTCAGTCAGGATGTGCGTGTAGTTCTCTTCAAGCATCAGGGGCATTTTCGGCGCGGTTTCGCGCAGGGAAATGATGAGCTTGGGCAGAAGGTAGGGGGCGACGGTAAAAATCAGACCGAGTTTGAATGCGCCTTCCAATTCGTTTTGCTCTTCGCTGGCAAGGTGCTTGATCAGCTCGGCTTCTTCCAGCACGCGGCGGGCTTGGGCAACGATGCGCTCGCCCGCTTCGGTGGTGATGATGTCGTTGCTGCTGCGGTCAAACAGGGACACCGACAGCTCTTCTTCCAGCTTTTTGATGGCGATGGAAAGGGTGGGCTGGCTGACAAAGCAGCGGCGCGCGGCACGTCCGAAATGACGCTCCTGCGCGACGGCTACGATGTAACGCAATTCGGTCAAGGTCATGTGTTAAGCCTTTTTCTGTTCCGTTTTTTGTTCAGGCAGGGTGATGTTCAATTCGAGAACATCCATACCGTCCTGCTTTTCTTGGGAAATGCGGATGTCGTCCAAAGAAACGTTGACGTATTTGGACAATACTTCCAGTAATTCTTTGCGCAGGGTCGGCAGGTAGTCGGGAGCCTTTCCTTCTTGAGCGCGTTCTTGGGCAATGATGATTTGCAGGCGGTCACGCGCGACGGCGGCGGTTTTCGGCTTTCTGCCGAACAACATATCTATTAATGACATGGCTTAGCCTCCGAACAGTCGTTTGAAGAAGCCTTTTTTCTCAGCTTCAAGGAAACGCATTTCGCGGTTTTCACCCAAGAGGCGCGCGATGACGTCTTTGTAGGCTTCGGCAGCGGAAACGCTGTTTTGGTGGATGACGGGTTCGCCGGCATTGGATGCTTGCAGGACGTTTTGCGATTCGGGAATGACACCGATGAGCGGGATGCGCAAGATGTCGCAAATATCTTGTACGGACAGCATTTCGCCTTTGTTGACGCGTTCGGGAGAATAGCGGGTAATCAGCAGGTGTTCTTTAACTGTGCCGCCTTGTTCGGCTTTGCGGGATTTGCTTTGCAGGATGCCCAAGATACGGTCGGAGTCACGGACGCTGGATACTTCGGGGTTGGTTGTAACGATGGCTTCGTCGGCGAAGTAGAGTGCCATCAATGCGCCCTGTTCAATACCGGCGGGAGAGTCGCAGATGATGTATTCGAATCCCATTTTGTCACTGCTCAATTCCTGCATGACTTTCTCAACGCCTTCACGGGTCAGTGCGTCTTTGTCGCGGGTTTGCGATGCAGGCAGAATGAAGAGGTTTTCGCAGTTTTTGTCTTTAATCAGTGCCTGAGTGAGCGTGGCTTCACCCTGGATGACGTTAATCAGGTCATACACAACGCGTCGTTCGCAACCCATAATCAGATCGAGGTTACGCAAACCGACGTCAAAGTCGATAACGGCAGTCTTGTGGCCTCGCAATGCCAATCCGGCTGCAATACTGGCGCTGGTCGTGGTTTTACCTACGCCGCCTTTACCTGATGTTACTACGATGATTTTTGTCACGATATTTCCTTTCAAATTTTGGAACGGTTAATCTGTGTCGATTGCGCTGATAACCAAACGGTTGTCTTGCAATGAAACCTGTACGGCTTTTTTGTGCAGGTGGTCGGGCAGGTCTTGTTCGAAATTGCGGTAGATGCCCGCTACGGAGACCAGCTCCGCCTGCATGGAGTGAATAAAGATGCGCGCGTTGGTGTTGCCTTTCGCGCCTGCCAGCGCCCTGCCGCGCATGGGTGCATAGACGTGAATGTTTCCGTCGGCAATGAGTTCCGCACCTTCACTGACGATGCCGGTTACGATAAGGTCGCCGTTTTCCGCATAAACCTGCTGTCCGGTGCGGACGGGGGTGCTGATGAGGACGGTCGGGTTATTGATGACGGTTGCCTGAACGGGGGCAGGCTCTTGGTTGATTTTGGGTTGTTGCGGCTCGGATTTGTCGCTGCGGCTGAAAACCAAATGATAACGTGCAGCAAAAGACGACCAACTTTCACTTTCATGGCGCAGCCCTAAAATCTGCATGCCATAACGGGCAAAAAGGGTCAGCATAGCTCCGATGTCCAATGACTCGGGATAATCGAAATCCTGTACGTCTAAAACAAAAGGAACAATATCCAATTCTTGATACTGACCGGCGCGCTGGCGCAAAAATTCTTCCAGTTCGGTCAAGTCTGCGGTATGCAGGTGAATAGCCAGTACGTCAAGCCGGGCTGACTTTATGTCGAAGGCGGGTTTCATAGTGAGTAAATCATAAAATTTTTTAATTGTATAAGTTTACCGTGTAAATCTTGGCTATTCAATCCGTTTGGGTCGTCTGAAGTGAAATTTCCCATTCTCTTCTGAATTTCATGAGAAATCGATATAGGTTAATCAAAGTTACAAAGTGGTACAAAAACGACAAAGGTCGTCTGAAAACCAATCTTCCGGTTTTCAGACGACCTTTTCTTTATTATCTGCCTACCTTATTCGGGACGCATTTGCGGGAACAAAATCACGTCGCGGATGGTTTGCGAATCGGTCAGCAGCATCACCAGGCGGTCGATGCCGATGCCGCAACCGCCTGTCGGCGGCAGGCCGAATTCCATCGCGCGGATGTAGTCGGCATCGTAGTGCATGGCTTCGTCGTCGCCCGCGTCTTTTTGCGCCACTTGCGCTTTGAAGCGTTCGGCTTGGTCTTCGGGGTCGTTCAACTCGGAATAGCCGTTTGCCAATTCGCGACCGACAACGAACAATTCGAAACGTTCGGTCAGGCCTTTTTTCGTATCCGAAGCGCGTGCCAACGGGGAAACTTCGACCGGGTAATCGACGATGAAGGTCGGGTTCCACAGTTTGCCCTCGGCGCAACCTTCAAACAGGGCAAGTTGCAGGCTGCCGATGCCGGGGGACGGCGGCAGGCTTTCGCCGTGTTTGACGATTTCTTTTTTCAGCCACTCCGCATCGTTCAACTGCTCGTCGGTGTAGTGCGGATTGTATTTTTTGATGGCTTCGAGAATGGTCAGGCGCTCAAACGGGCTTTCCAAATCGACTTCTTTGCCGTTGTAGCTGATTTTCGCCGTGCCGTTTACCGTGCGCGATGCGTTGCGGATGATGTCTTCCGCCATCTGCATCATGCGTTCGTAGTCGGAGAAGGCTTCGTAGAATTCAATCATGGTAAATTCGGGGTTGTGGCGCACGGACATGCCTTCGTTGCGGAAGCTGCGGTTGATTTCAAACACGCGCTCCAAACCGCCGACCACCAGGCGTTTCAGATACAGCTCGGGGGCGATGCGCAGGTAGAGCGGGATGTCCAAAGCGTTGTGATGGGTCACGAACGGTTTCGCCGTCGCGCCGCCGGGAATCGGGTGCATCATCGGGGTTTCGACTTCGAGATAATGCTCGTTCACCATGAAATTGCGCACGGATTGGATGATTTGGCTGCGTTTGATAAACGTATTGCGCGATTCTTCGTTGGCAATCAAATCGACGTAGCGTTGGCGGTATTTGGTTTCCTGATCGCTCAAGCCTTTGTGTTTGTCGGGCAGCGGGCGCAGGGATTTGGACAACAGGCGGATGTCGGACACGCGCACGGTCAATTCGCCGTGGTTGGTTTTGAACAAAGTGCCTTCCGCGCCGACGATGTCACCCAAGTCCCAATGGTTGAAATCGTCCAAAACTTCCTGACTCACGCCTTTGTTGTTCAGATAAAGCTGGATTTGGCCGGTCACGTCTTGGATGGTGGCAAAGCTCGCCTTGCCCATTTGGCGTTTGAGCATCATGCGGCCGGCAATTTTGACGGGAACGGCTTGCGGGTCGAGTTCTTCTTTGCTGATTTCGCCGTATCGGGCGTGCAAATCGGCGGCAAAGCTGTCGCGCTTGAAGTTGTTGGGATAGGCAATGCGCTGTTGGCGGATGTTGTGCAGTTTTTCGCGGCGCAGGGCGATGATTTGGTTTTCGTCCAACTGCGGCTCGGTTTGCGGATTGTTTTGTTCGCTCATGGTGTTTTCCGGAAAAATAAATCAGGCGCAATCTGTTTCAGACGACCTGATTGAATCACAAAATTTGCGCATATTTTACGCGATGTCGGTGTTTTTTTCTATAAAGGCAAAAATGCCGCCCGAAACCCGAAAATCGGTTGCAGGCGGCATTTCGTTTAACTGAGGCTAATATCGGTAGTTAAATATTGGTTTCCAGATAAACGACTTGGGTTTGCAGATATTCTTCCAAACCGTGTTTGCCGTCCGCGCCGCCGATACCGGATTTTTTCCAGCCCGCATGGAAGCCCTGCATGGCTTCGAAGTTTTCGCGGTTGATGTAGGTTTCGCCGAATTGCAGGCGGCGGGTGACGTAGAAGGCTTCGTTCAGGTTGGTGGTGTACACGGAGCTGGTCAGACCGAATTCACAGTCGTTTGCCAAGGCGATGACTTGGTCGAGCGTGTCGAAAGTGGCAACTGGCAGGACGGGGCCGAAGGTTTCTTCCTTCATGATGTCCATGTTGTTGTCGGTATCGGTCAGCAGGGTCGGCTCGAAGAAGTAGCCGCGTCCTTCGGCGCGTTTGCCGCCGCAGACCAGCGTCGCACCTTGTTTGATGGCGCGTTCCACTTTTTCGGCAACGGCTTTGACGGCGCGCTCTTCAATCAGCGGACCCATTTCCAGCGCGCCTGCTTCCGCTTCGGCAGGGTTGCCGTAGCGCACGCCTTTCATGGCGGCGGTCATTTTTTCAATGAACGCGTCTTTCAGGCTGCTGTGGACATAGACGCGCTCGGCGCAGTTGCAGATTTGACCGGTGTTGCCGACGCGCGAAGCCAAGATGGATTTCACTGCCAAGTCCAAATCCGCGTCTTTCAAAACGATGGCGGGGGCTTTGCCGCCGAGTTCCAGCGAGACTTTGGTGATGTTGGCGGAAGCGGCTTCCATCACTTGGCGGCCTGCTTCGACGGAGCCGGTCAGGCTGACCATATCGACTTGCGGATGGGCGGACAAGGCATTGCCGATTTCCGCGCCGGGGCCGTTCACCACGTTGAACACGCCTGCGGGCAGTCCGACCGCATCGACGATTTCGGCGAAAATGTGGCAGTTGATCGGGGTCACGCTGCTGGGTTTGACGACGATGGTGTTGCCCGTGACCAAAGCAGGGCCCATTTTGCGGGCAATCAGGAAAAAGGGAAAGTTCCACGGCAGGATGCCTGCCACGACGCCCAGCGGGCGTTTGAACAATAAAATATTTTCGCGCGGGCGGTCGCTTTGGATGATTTCGCCTTCATAACGGCGCGCCCATTCGGCTTGGTAATCGAGATAGTCGGCGGTGAACATGACTTCCACGCGCGCCAAGTCTTTGGTTTTGCCGCCTTCGGCAACGATGGTGTCGGTCAGCTCGTCGGCGCGTTCGCGTATGCCTTGGGCGATTTTGCGCAAATACGCGCCGCGTTCGACCGCAGGCAGCCGCTCCCATGCAGGTTGCGCCGCGCGCGCCGCCGCTACGGCGCGGTCAACGTCAGCTTTGCCGCCTTTGGGTTCGCGGGCGATGGCCTCTTCGGTGGACGGGTTCAATACATCACGCCATTCGCCGTTGAAATCGTTTTCAAAGCGTCCGTTGATGTACATGGCCAATTGTTTCATTTCAAATTCTCCTGTTGTTGTATTCGTGTGTAGTTTTAGTTTATGCTCAAATTGTCTGGCATACAAGTATATTTTTAGTAGAAATAGATTATTGCGAAAAATAAAATATGGATTATTGTTATAAAATTTTTTAAGCCATTACTTGAAGTCCGATACTGTATATTTTCCATTATCGCGAACACAAAACCGGCACATTTTTGAAAGCGAGAATCCACGCGTTTTATTCATCAATTTGGTTCGATATTCTTTTTTTATTTACCTGAAGCTATGAAAAATAGAAGGATAACCAAATAGGTCAAATAGGAAAAAGTTATTCACACAGATTTTCAGCGGGCGCAGGAATAATTACCGAATAGACACATACCGGCTGCTATTCCATTCTCTCTGCCAATGCACACCCGTGGCCTGATAGTGGATGAATACGGCAAAATAGCCAAAGAGCTGTACAAAATGGGACATAAGACCGAAGCACGTATCATCAGCCGGTTGGCCAAAGAAACCGCCGCTCAGCCGCGTGATACTAAGGCGCAGCAACAGTTTGATGCAGCTGTCAACAACGGCATGACTGCTGAAAAACTGACCCAAAACCTGAAGCATCAACTTGATGAAAGCGAGCAATTCAGCAATCTGGCACGAAAATTGTCGGAAAGCGGACATAAAACGGAAGCGAAACTTATGCAGGATATTTCCGTTGCGGCAGCCGGTCGATCCATTCGGAGGAACATCAGTGGAACGCAGCAATACCCAATCGGCAGAAAAATCGTCCCTATATCAAGAACACGGGGATGACGGATTGACGCGGTAGTTTTGGATCCGGACATACGACAAACCATATTTGCAGAAACCATACGGCGACGACGCTTTAGCCGGCGCGCTGGCATCGGAGGGGCGGAAGCGGCCGCACCCGTCATCGGCAAATGGCTGTACGGCAAAGGCGACGGCGGCAGCCTGAGTGTGGAGGAAAAAGAGACCGTTTCGGCGATCACAAGGATGCTGGGCTGCGGGAAAATCGTCTGCCGATGTAATGCGGGGCGGGATGGCAGCCGATGGAGCGGTGGAGAATAATTTCTATCTGACGCAGGAGGCTTTAAAACGGGACGAACATACAGCCCGTAAAATTTATTCCGTCATAAAAGAGCAAGCCGAGAATGAATGCAGTTCCAAAGGAAGAATTACCGAATGTCGTCAAAATATAGGACGCATTATCGAGTTTACCCAAGACAAACGCTTTGACAGTAGGTTTAAGGACTTGAAAAAAGAATCCTTATATTACTTAAATCAACATCCTGATTTAGTAGCCTCTTATTTGAAGGCTGAATACGAAAAGCTGGATAGGGAAGACAAAAGTATCCTGCACCGCTACATCTCACCTGGGGCTGAAATCGTTTCGGGCAGTTTGGGGTTTGTGCTTTCCAGTGCAGCAGCAGGCGGAGCCTGTGCCGAGACTTTCGGCTTAGGCTGTGCCGTCGCTTTGGTCGGCATACCGTCTTCCTACGATCATGTCGTTACAGGAACGAAGAACTTCGGAAAAAAAGCCAGCGAACAACGACCGACGATTACGGTTCAGACCTTGAAGCAGTTGGGGCTGTCGGAGCAGGCTGCAGAATATGTTCAGTTCTCTATAGATTTGTTCAGTGTGGGTAAATCGGTGGCCGGTATGCCTAAGGCTAAGCCTGTGTCTTATGTGAAACCGAGATGGGAGGTTGATAGGAAGCTTAATAAATTGACAACTCGTGAACAGGTGGAGAAAAATGTTCAGGAAATAAAAAATGGAAATAAAAACAGTAACTTTAGCCAACATGCTCAACTAGAGAGGAAAATTAAAAAATTAAGAACTTCAGAAGGAAAGGCAAATTCTGCATCTGCAGCTTGATTGAAACTTGATTTGAAGACATCTCAAGCTGCTAATCAAGTTGTTGAAAGTTTGAGAAGTACAGGTAAGCTTCCTTCTAATTATATTGCTAAATCTCAGGCGATAAGTATGGGATGACGTCCAGGAAAAGCCTTGGGTAATACAATAAAAAATGGACAATTAGGGGAAGATATTTTTGCAAATTCTACAAATATTTTACCTGCTAAACAGGGTAGGATATGGTATGAAGCGGACATTGGCTTAATAAATACCATGTCAAGATCGAACCAGACTGGTACTAGATTGTTATATTCTAACGATGGATTGCTATATATAACAACTGATCATTATATCTCTGCAACACAAATTGGAACTTGGAAATAGGAGTATAACTTATGCAAATAGAGATTATCGGTAGTAAAATTTATACGGGACAAGATTTTCATAATCAAATTTCAAAAATATTTTCTATACAAGATTATTATGGGAACAATCTTGATGCTTTGTGGGATTTATTGAGCACAAATGTAGAACGACCGATTACTTTGGTATGGAAAGATGCTATGTTCTCAAAAAATCAATTAAAAAGTATATTTATTGAAATAGTAAAGGTTCTAGAAAGAGTAAGAAACAAGATGAGGATTATGGATTCGAAGAAAAATTTAATTATATTTTAGAGTAAGCAAACCCTAATTACATTACGTACACAGGCTTAAAACTCCTCGGAGCCAATTAAACAAGCCGTAGCCTATAACTTAAACTCAACAAGTAGCATGTGTGCAGAACGCACGCATGCAGTTTTCAAGCTTTGAGCCAAAAAGGTCGTCTGAAACAACAAATACGGTTTCAGACGGCCTTTCTTTCAACAAGCCGCCACAGCAATCAGACAAAAGCAACCACCCACCGCCACACCCGTATCGGCAGCACGGCTAGCAAAATCATTATCCGAAGCGGTGTAGACACAACTACTCTAAGACGGCAAATTTTGAACGACATAGCCTTTCGGGTATGACATTAAAGGCCGATATGATCAAACAGCTCGAAATCCATCTGGCCATACCCGCACAAACTAATAAGGAGCAAAGATTGCAGTTGCAACGCGTGGTAGAGTATGAAAAAAATCTAAACATTAAAGTCAAAATTACGGAGATCGAATAAATGACTTTCAATCAAGAACAAGATTATTGGGCCGGCTATAAGGCAAACGAAAGAGCCTTGATTATTCAAACATGGTCAGGATTTGGGCGATATGCTCCAGACCACCTATATCCCCCCATATCCTGCCATTGGACACCGACAATGGAACTTTAGGCACGACAGTCTTGCAAGCATTGGCGAACAGCAGGACGTTAGACAACGAAGCTGAACGTATTGATTTTTTAAAACAGGAAAGTTTTAAACCACGTTATGAAGATTGGGTTGCCAACCTATGCGGGAACTTGGGCTATAAAACCAGACGTGCACTATTCAAAAACATGATGAACGGAAATATTCGGCTGCACAACGGCTGTCTGAAAATCAGAGCATGCCGCTCTGGCTCCTGAACTTTTGCACGGACACGCGGCTTTATTGGACAGTGTCGGTCTTAGTTTCGACACAAAACAGGCACACCCCGAGATAAGCGGTGGTAAAGAAAAAAGCCTAAACGACTGTTTAGGCTTAGGGAAAGTGGTGGGTCGTGAGCGATTCGAACGCTCGACCAACGGATTAAAAGTCCGCTGCTCTACCGACTGAGCTAACGACCCGATAAGCTGTGAATTATATTGGCCGACATCCTGCTCGTCAATAAGTTTTTTGAATTTTTTTTTCAATAAAAGTAAACAGCCTGTTATTTGCCCTTAAACTGCCCTATTTTACTGGTCCGTTATGTTATGATTCCCACGCCTGCCTGAAAAGGGATAGGCGTTTTCCAGATTAAGAAAGGATAAAACATGAAAAAATTACTGATTGCTGCGATGATAATGGCTGGTTTGGCTGCATGCTCTCAAGAGGCCAAACAACAAACCCAAGAGGCTGCTTCTGCCGTAGCTTCTGATGCCAATGCTGCTGCTTCCGAAGCAAAAGATGCGGCTGATAAAGCAGTTTCCGAAGCAAAAGATGCGGCTGCCGATGCCAAAGACGCTGCCGAAAAAGCCGTTTCTGATGTTAAAGATGCTGCTGCCGATGCTAAGGCAAGCGCAGATAAAGCCTTATCAAATGCAACCGAATCCACAGGAAAAGCAGTTGAAGAAGCTGCCAAAGATGCAAAAAATGCTGCAAAAAATGCTTTGGACAAGGCCGCTGATGCAACCCACAAAGCAGCAGACAAAATGAAAGATGCTGCAAATAAGTAGTTAATTTAAAAGCATATAAACAAGCTGTCGAAATTATTCCGTACGGCTTGTTTTGTTTACCTCGTTTTATTTTTCAGACGACCTCTTGTGTTAAGATGACGGTTTTACCGTGCAGGAAATCTGTTATGACCAATATTCTGAATAAAATCCTTGCAACCAAAGCCCGGGAAGTCGCCGCACAAAAAGCTTCTGTCTCTTTGGATGAAATAAAAAAACAGGCAGATGCCGCCTTACCCGTACGCGGTTTTTTTGACTCTATCCGTACCAAACACGAGCAAAAGCGCCCTGCCGTCATTGCTGAAATTAAAAAAGCCAGTCCGAGCAAAGGGCTGATCAGACCGGATTTCCATCCTGCACAAATTGCCCGCGCTTATGAAAATGCCGGAGCTGCGTGCTTGTCGGTATTGACTGACGAACAATATTTCCAAGGCTCTCCCGAATATTTGAAAGCGGCACGTGCGGCAGTCGGGCTTCCCGTTTTACGAAAAGACTTCATCATTGATGAGTATCAGATTTATCAGGCGCGTGCATGGGGTGCCGATGCCGTCTTACTGATTGCCGCCGCGCTTGAGCAAGAACAATTAGAACATTTTGAAGCAGTAGCCCATCAATTAGACATGAGCGTATTGTTGGAACTGCATGATGCTTCCGAATTGGGAAAATGCCGAAATCTGACAACACCCTTATGGGGCGTAAACAACCGTAACCTGCGGACATTCGACGTATCTTTACAGCAGACTCTGGATTTATTGCCTGCGTTGACAGGTAAAACCGTCGTTACTGAAAGCGGCATCAGCGGCAAATCCGATGTCGATTTTATGCGCAGCCACGGCGTACATACCTTCCTTATCGGCGAAACTTTTATGCGCGCCGACGATATTGAAGCGGAAGTGCGGAAGCTGTTTTAAGGTTTCATATTGCGCAATCATGTAAAAAAGTCGTCTGAAAACAGATTTTGGTTTTCAGACGACTTTTTCTTCAAACTCAAATAACGCAAAACCCTCCTTATATCCAAATATAGTGGATTAACTTTAAATCAGGACAAGGTGACGAAACCGCAGACAGTACAGATAGTACGGCAAGGCGAGGCAACGCCGTACCGGTTTAAAGTTAATCCACTATAAAAACTCAAACGGCGTCATTCCAACTACGCCATACCAATAATCCCGTTTCTCAAGAAACTTGCCGTATGGGTTCTGCCTGCAAGGATAATAAAAAAGAGGTCGTCCGAAACCTGAAACCAAGGTTTTCAGACGACCTCTGTAATTGTCCGACCAACAATCAGTCCTTCAACTTCGCCAACTGATTTTGAACTTTCGCCATTTTGTCTTCCAATTCCGCCAAATCGGCTTTGTCTTTTTCCACCAAATGCGCCGGGGCTTTTTCGGTGTAACCGGGTTTGGAGAGTTTGGCGTTGAGTTTGTCCAAGGCTTTTTGCAGCTTCTCGGCCTCTTTGCTCAAACGGGCGGTTTCGGCGGCTTTGTCGATTTCGACTTTCAGCATCAGGCGCGCGCCGTTGCAGACGGCGACGGGCGCGTCTTCGCTTTCGGGCAGCCCGTCCACTGTTTTGGCTTCGGTCAGGCGCGTGAGGGCGGGCAGGTATTTCAGCAGCGCTTCAGGCACACTGCCTTCCACAAACAGCGGCGCTTTCACGTTCGGGGCAATGCCCATTTCGCCACGCAGGTTGCGCACGGCGCCAATCAGGTCTTGCAGTTGCGCCATTTGGTCAAAAGCAGCCTGCACGATTTTTTCCGGGTCGGCTTTGGGATAGGCGGCCAGCATAATGCTGTCGGCGGTTTTGGCGTTGGCCAGCGGGGCGACGGCCTGCCACAGCTCTTCGGTGATGAACGGGATAATCGGGTGCAGCAGGCGCAATGAGGCTTCCAGCACGCGAACCAAGGTGCGGCGCGTGGTGCGCTGGGTGGTGGGGCAGCCGGTTTGGATTTGCACTTTGGCCAATTCGATATACCAGTCGCAATAGTCGTTCCACACGAATTCGTACAGCGTTTGCGCGGCCAGGTCGAAGCGGTAGGTTTCAAATGCTTCGGCAGCGGCGGCTTCGGTTTGTTGCAGGCGGCCGATAATCCATTGGTCGGCGAAGGTGTAGGCCAGCGGCTGGGTTTCGTCTTGGCCGCAGTCTTGGTTTTCGGTGTTCATCAAGACGAAGTTGGTGGCGTTCCAGATTTTGTTGCAGAAGTTGCGGTAGCCTTCGGCGCGTTTGAAGTCGAAGTTGACGCTGCGCCCCAAGCTGGCGTAGCTCGCCATGGTGAAGCGCAATGCGTCCGCGCCCATGCTGGGGATGCCTTCGGGGAAGAGTTTTTTCGTGGCTTCTTCCACTTTCGGCGCGGTTTCGGGTTTGCGCAGGCCGGTCGTGCGTTTCACCAGCAGCTTGTCCAAGTCGATGCCGTCAATCAAATCGACGGGGTCGATGACGTTGCCTTCGGATTTGGACATTTTTTTGCCTTCGTGGTCGCGCACGATGCCGTGGATGTACACGTCTTTAAACGGCACTTTGCCGGTGAAGTGGGTGGTCATCATAATCATGCGCGCCACCCAGAAGAAGATGATTTCGTAGCCGGTTACCAAGACGTTGGACGGCAGGAAGGCTTTGAGTTCGTCGGTTTCAGACGGCCAGCCGAGCGTGGAAAACGGCACGAGCGCGGAGGAGAACCATGTGTCCAATACGTCTTCTTCGCGGGTCAAACCAGTTTTGCCGGCTTGTTTTTCGGCTTCCGCCTGATTGCGGGCAACGTAAACATTGCCTGCTTCGTCGTACCACGCGGGGATTTGATGCCCCCACCACAGTTGGCGCGAGATGCACCAGTCTTGGATGTTGTTCATCCATTGGTTGTAGGTGTTGACCCAGTTTTCAGGGATGAAGCGTACCGCGCCGCTGTCGACGGCTTTTTTGGCTTTTTCAGCGAGGCTCAAGCCTTTGTATTCGCTGTCAGGTTCGCCGCCGTTCGGTGTGGCAGACATGGCGACAAACCATTGGCTGGTCAGCATCGGTTCAATTACCGAACCTGTGCGGTCGCCTTTCGGCGTCATCAGCGTGTGCGCTTTGATTTCGACCAAGAAGCCTTGTTCCTGCAAATCGGCAACCATTTGTTTGCGCGCGGCAAAGCGGTCTAAGCCTGCGTATTTTTCAGGCAGGGCAAAGCCTTGTTGCGCTTCGCCTTTGAAGTTGAACACTTCGGCGTTTGCCAGCACTTTGGCTTCTAAATCGAACACATTAACCAAGCGCGTGTCGTGGCGTTTGCCGACTTCGTAGTCGTTGAAGTCGTGCGCAGGCGTGATTTTCACGCAGCCGGTGCCGAAGTCTTTTTCAACGTATTCGTCGGCAATCACGGGGATGGTGCGGCCGGTCAGCGGCAGGATTAGTTCTTTGCCAATCAAATGGGTATAACGTTCGTCTTCAGGATTGACGGCAACGGCCACGTCGCCCAGCAGCGTTTCGGGGCGGGTGGTCGCCACGATAACGGCTTCGGCAGGATTGTCCGCCAGCGGATAGCGGATGTGCCACATAGAGCCGTGTTCTTCCACGCTTTCCACTTCCAAATCCGATACCGCCGTGCCGAGCACGGGATCCCAGTTCACCAAGCGTTTGCCGCGGTAAATCAAGCCTTGCTCATACAGGCGCACGAACACTTCGGTCACGGTTTCGGCGCGCACGTCGTCCATCGTGAAATACTCGCGTGTCCAGTCGGCAGAGCAGCCCACGCGGCGCATCTGCTGCGTAATCGTGCCGCCGGAAACTTCTTTCCATTCCCACACTTTTTCCAAGAATTTTTCGCGGCCCAAGTCATGACGGGATACGTTTTGCGCGGCAAGCTGGCGCTCGACTACGATTTGCGTGGCAATGCCCGCGTGGTCGGTGCCGGGAATCCAGGCGGTGTTGCAGCCTTTCATGCGGTAGTAGCGGGTCAGGCCGTCCATAATGGTTTGGTTGAAGGCATGGCCCATGTGCAGCGTGCCGGTTACGTTGGGCGGCGGCAGTTGGATGGAAAAAGACGGTTTGGTCAAATCCATATCGGGCTGGAAATAACCTTGGGTTTCCCAGTTTTGATAGTGTTTAGATTCGATTTCGGCGGGATTGTATTTGTCTAACATGGTAAAAAATGCTGTCTGTAAAAGGGTTTGCGGGCAAACGTCTGTTTAAAAAATAATTGCGGATTATAGCGCAAAAAGGTCGTCTGAAACGGAATATCGTTTCAGACGACCTTTTTGAAACAAATCGAAACGGGCTTATTTGCCTTTGTCGGATTTGGCTTCTTTTTTCAAGGAAGCGTACAACTCAGGGTCGCGGTTTTTCAGCAGGGAGGCAATCGCCAAATCGTCGCGGTTTACTTTTGCCAAGTCAACGCGTTCGATGTGTACCAAGCGCAGCAGCTCGCGTACAGGTTTGGGCATATTGCGGCCGGATTCGTAACGTGAACCACCGGACTGAGTTACGCCGATACGGCTCCAAAAGTCCATTTGGTTCAAACCGAGTTTTTTGCGGATATCGCGGATGTTGTCAATTTTCTCAAACGACTTCATGAAAATTCCTTTTTCTTCTGTATTGTTTGTTGATAAGCAAGAATCTGCTTCTTCACATTGGGATGCGGAAGCCTTCAACACAGACCAATCGTTACACGAATGACAATCGGCTGCGCGATAGAAAACTATCTATACTGAATGTTTAGACAGTATATTCGAAAGAAGTTTTGTCAGATTCTTGATAATTTGCAAAAATATTTCCAAGTTAAATAATTTCAACGGATTTCTCTTTACAAATCAGTAAAATATATTTTAATCATCAGTAATATTTTACAAAAATAAACAATCCAAACAGGAATATTTCATCCGCAATTATCAATTTATCATAATATTTTGCACAAAAAATACGCAATAGAACCATATTCCAATGCGTATTTTCAGCTATTCGGCCTCAAAACGCTGCCTAGCGCTTTCTCGGATAAAAGGTAATCGGCTGGACGATGGAGCGTGTCAGCTGTTTCGGCAAGGTCATCATTGCAATCATCCACACGCCCACCGTGTAACACAATATCCCGCCGTTACGCATCCCTCCCAATGCAGTACTGCCTAAAACTGCCTCCAGCATCAAGCAAACGGCGGCAGCCGCACAAGCTGCCATGCCGGCAAGAAACAGCGCATGGCGGGCATATCTGCGCAACATTTTTTTCAAAGCCGCTTTGACCAAAACGGCAGCAATCAACAGATTGAAAAAGAAAAACACGCCTGCAACCAGCCACACTGCCGAATCGTTCCAACCTTTCGCCACAAACCATCCGCCACCCTGCCGGCTAAACAGCAATCCGCCGCCACCTGCCATCATGGCAAACACATCATGAATCAATAACGCCAGCGGCAATACGGCAAAAATCAATGCCGTCAGCAAAGGCCGATAAGGTTTTTCCTGTTCGAGATACATCATGCCGTTCCAAAATCGAAAACAACGGCAATTATAGAACAATCGCTTTGCGGTATCAGCCTGAAGCGGAATCAGATCAGAAATGAAACAACACCAAGCTCAAGGCAATCACCGCCATGCCGGACGTCAACCCGTAAACGGTTTCGTGTCCGTCGGAATAACGCTTGGCGGCGGGCAGCAATTCGTCCAACGCAAGAAACACCATCACGCCCGCAATCATGCCAAACACTGCACCGAACACGAAAGGCGATAAAAACGGCTTGAGCATGGTGTAGCCCAAAACCGCGCCCAAGGGTTCGGCCAGTCCTGAGGCGAGACAGGCGAGGACGGTTTTTTTGCGGTTGCGGGTGGCGAAATAAACGGGCGCGGCAATGGAAATGCCTTCGGGAATATTGTGTATCGCAATCGCGAGCGCCAGCGGCATCCCGACCGCGGGGTTTTCCAGCGTGGCGAAAAACGTTGCCAAACCTTCGGGAAAGTTGTGCGCGGTAATCGCAAACGCCGCCATCATGCCGACTCGGGCGATGTGGCGGCGTTTGTTTTCCTGAAAGGCGGGGTCGTGCGGGTCGAGCGTTTCATGCGGGTTCGGCACAAGGCGGTCAATCAGCGCAATCGAGCCCATGCCTGCCAGAAAAGCCAGCGTCGCGGCGGCGAAGGCTTTGTCTTTGTCGTAAACCTGCCCGAAGGCTTCGCTGGATTTGTTGAAAATCTCTGTCAGCGACACATACACCATCGCCCCGCCCGCAAACGCCAATCCGAACGACAATACGCGCGGGTTGGGCGTTTTGGAAAACATCACCAGCCCGCTGCCCAATACGGTAAACAATCCGGCGGCAAGGGCGATGCCGAAGGCGGTGATAAGGTTGGGCAAGGCAATATCAAGCATGAAAATCGGTTCTTCAGTGAATGTAATGCCATCAGGCTAACACATATTTCCACAAAAGAGAATAGTTATTATTTTCATAAATAAAGATTAAGATGGAAAAATATTGAAACTGTCATTCCCTACCCGCTTACGCGAAGGCGGCTGCGCAGGCATGACGGCACAGGATTTTCATTTCACTTTAACGTAACAAAAAGGTCGTCTGAAACCTGATTTCCGGTTTCAGACGACCTTTTCTTCTTTAATCCTTACAAGCGTTTTACTCAACTCAACAGCATTTCCTGCATCAGCTTCATGCCCCATTGCCAGCCGCCGAGTGCACTGTTGAGCGTGCCGGAATGTGGCGACAGGAGGAGGCGGGCGTTCCACAGGTTTGCCCGTTCTTCCGCCCAGTTGTGCGGTGTGCCGTTTTGTTCGGCGATGACAAGCGCGGTGCGGCAGGGGCAACGGACGCGCCGGAGGGTGTGTATTTCATCGTCGGGGAAGGCTTCGGGGTGCGGCGACACAAGGATGATGTTGACGATTTTTTTCTGCGTCAGGATGTCGGTTTGGTAGAGCCACGCCAAAAAAGCGGACACGCCTGCGCCGTGGGCGACGACGGCGATGTGTTCGCCGCTGATGCCTTCAAACGCTGTTTGAATATTTGCCTGCCATTGGGCGATGCTTTGATTGGCGGAAGCGGCGGCGGTTTGGACGACGGGATAGCTGACCGCCCAGCGGTCTATCCACATTTCCGCCTCGTCCGCGTCGCGTATCAAGAAAAGCGTCAGGTCTTCGAGTTCGAAAGTTCGCATTTCAGACGACCTATTTGAGCAAATCGTTGAGCGTAAAGGTAATCAAGAGCGCGGCTGGGACACTTAAAACGGCACAGGTGGCGAGGCAGATCAGGATGTTGGCAATCAACCGCCAGCCTTTCCAGCCGAAACACTTGGCGGCAATCATGAGGCAGGGCAGCGAAAACAGCAGCCACACCCCCGCCCAAAGCGGATTGGCGCGGGTCATTTCAACCCAGCCGGACATCCGCGCCAGCATGAATATCGTCCACACCAGCATAGGCAGTACAAACGCGGCGACCACCCATGCCGCACCTATGCCGGTTTTACCGTTCACATTCCAATCGTATTTGCCGAAAACTTTATTGGGCAGCATAGTCGTACTCCACGACCAAAGGTGCATGGTCGGAAAATTTCTCGTCTTTATAAACATGTGCGGACACCGCTTTGGCGGCGAGTTCGGGTGTAACCATCTGATAGTCGATGCGCCACCCGACATCTTTCGCATACGCTTGTCCGCGGTTGCTCCACCAAGTGTAGCCCGGATTGTCGGGATAAAGCGTGCGCCACATATCCGTCCAGCCGAGCGTATGGATGACTTTGCCTATCCATTCGCGCTCTTCAGGCAGGAAGCCTGAGTTTTTCTGATTGCCTTTCCAGTTTTTCAAGTCGATGTTTTGGTGGGCGATGTTCCAGTCGCCGCAGACGACGATGTCGCGCCCTTCCGCCTTCATGGCTTCAAGCATGGGGTAGAACGCGTCTAAAAAGCGGTATTTCAATTCCTGCCGTTCCGGCGCACTGGTGCCGCTGGGCAGATAAAGCGAAATCACCGACAGCTTGCCGAAATCGCAGCGCACAAACCGCCCTTCCCTGTCGAATTCTTCAATGCCCATACCGATTTGCACATTGTCAGGCGCGCGTTTGCTGTACACCGCCACGCCGCTGTAACCGCGTTTTTCGGCGCAATGCCAATGGCCGTGCATCCCGTGCGGATTCTTCATATCGGCGGACAAATCGGCTTCCTGCGCTTTGAGTTCCTGCATGCAGACGATGTCCGCACCCGATGCGGCGATGTATTCGTAAAATCCTTTTTTGTAGGCGGAGCGGATGCCGTTGACGTTGGCGGAGATGATTTTCAGCATAATTTTGTGCTTTGGAATATTGGTTTGAGAAGAAAAAACGGATTGTAACCGATAGCGGCAAAGGTCGTCTGAAAAACAGGTTCGGACAAATCCATCCTATTCCCGATACTCAAACGCCGCACCTAAAAACTGGGCCAACGCCGAAACATGGGAACGCTGCGGATTCTTGACGGCGGTCAGCAGCCATACCCTGCCGTTTTGCTTCTCCAACTCAAGCAGGCGGGCTACGGCGCGCTGTTGCACCTCACCCTGCAATTCTTCGTGATAGCGCGTAACGAAGCCGTCGAAATTCTGCTCCGGGTTTTCATGATACCAACGGCGCAGGGCGGTACTCGGCGTAATGTCTTTGAGCCAGAGGACAGAGGCGAACTTTTCCTTCGTCACCCCGCGCGGATAAAGGCGGTCGATAAAGACGGCGGTTTGTCCGTCTGCGGGGAGGTAACGATAAATGCGTTGTACGGTAAACATCGTTTTTCTGCTCCTATATCTTGGGTTCAATCAAACGGCACCGAGTCCTTTCAGACGACCTTCCACCCTCAAACGTCGTCTGAAACCCGTTTCCACTCCAATGCCAAATCGTACAAGGCTTTTTTGCCTTCGCCGGTAATTTTGGCGGCAAGTTCGGCAGCCTGCTTGGTAGGCAGTTCGGCAGCGAGGATTTTCATAACGTTTTGCGCGGCTTCGGGCAAGGTATCGTGTTTTTCACGGGGAGCGGGATGGAGGATGAGCACCATTTCGCCGCGCGCCTGATTGCCGTCGTTTTTCAGGGTCGTCTGAATTTCAGTAACCGTGCCGCTGAGGAAGGTTTCGAAGGTTTTGGTGATTTCTCGGGCAAGGGTCAGGCTGCGTTCAGGGAAGAGAGCCGCCATGTCGGCAAGGGTGGCTTCGATGCGGTGCGGGGTTTCAAACATCACGACGGGGAAATCAGCCTGCGCCCATTTGGCAAGTAGCTTCTGCCGTTCGCCGGATTTCGGCGGCAAAAAACCGTTGAAGTAGAAATTGGGTTCGGTAACGCCTGCGACGCTCAATGCACCCATGACCGCGCTCGCGCCAACAACGGGGACGACTTTGAACCCTGCCTCGCGCACGCGGCGGGCGAGTTTCGCCCCCGGATCGCAGACGGCGGGCGTCCCTGCGTCGGAAACTTGTGCGACAGTGAGGTCGTCTGAAAGATGGTTGATGATTTTGTCCGCCATTTGCTGTTCGTTATGCTCGCGCACGCTGACGAGTTTGCCCTGTATGCCGTATGCACTCAGAAGCTGTGCGGTAACGCGCGTATCTTCGGCGCAGATGATGTCGGCTTTTTGCAGGACGGCGAGCGCGCGCAGTGTGATGTCCGCCAAATTGCCGATGGGCGTGGCGACAACGTATAATGTCCGTTTTTCAATACTGTCGGCGGCTTTTTGAAGGTGTTTTTGAAACATGGCTTTATCAGGTCGTCTGAAAACAATATAACGATATTATACGGGGTAAACCTCCATGCGTCTGAACCACAAACAAGGGGTGGCGGGCGAAGATGCCGCGCTAGCGTTTCTTCTTTCGCAAGGCTGCAAACTCGTGGCGCGTAACTGGCACTGCGCTTACGGCGAAATCGATTTGATTGTCAAAAACGGTAACATGATTCTGTTTGTTGAAGTAAAATACCGCAAAAATCAGGGTTTCGGCGGTGCCGCATACAGTATTTCGCCGTCTAAGTTATTGAAACTGAAACGGTCTGCGGAGTATTATCTGCAACAAAACGGCATGACGGATACCGCGTGCCGCATCGATGCGGTGCTGATAGAAGGAAACCGCCCGCCCGAATGGATAAAGAATATTACAGGTTGACGATATGACGACTTTACAAGAGCGCGTTGCCGCCCATTTCGCCGAAAGCATCCTTGCCAAGCAGGAAGCTGAAAAAGTGCTGGTCGAGCCGACCGCTCAAGCGGCGGAACTGATGCTGCAATGCCTGATAAACGACGGCAAAATCTTAGCCTGCGGCAACGGCGGTTCGGCTGCCGACGCGCAGCACTTCGCCGCCGAAATGACCGGACGCTTTGAAAAAGAGCGGATGGAACTTGCCGCCGTCGCGCTGACGACGGACACTTCCGCGCTGACCGCCATCGGCAACGACTACGGCTTTGACCATGTGTTCAGTAAACAAGTGCGCGCGCTCGGACGTGCCGGCGACGTTTTGGTCGGCATCTCCACCTCCGGCAACTCCGCCAACGTTATCGAGGCCATCAAAGCGGCACACGAACGCGATATGCACGTCATCGCCATGACCGGCCGCGACGGAGGTAAAATCGCCGCCATGCTCAAAGACACCGATGTACTGCTCAACGTCCCATACCCGCGCACCGCCCGCATTCAGGAAAACCATATCCTGCTGATACATGCCATGTGCGACTGCATCGACTCCATGTTGCTTGAAGGAATGTAAGCCTTTTTCAGACGACCTCTTTTAAAGGTCGTCTGAAACATATCCGCCGAACTCATCATCAAGGAAAAAAATATGAACATCAAACGTCATACCGCACCCGTTCTGACCGCCCTCCTCCTCAGCCTGACACTCAGCGGCTGTGTCGGCGTACTCCTCGGCGGCGCGGCAGTCGGCACCAAATCCGCCGTCGACCGCCGCACCACAGGCGCACAAACCGACGACAACGTAATGGCAGTGCGCGTCGAAACCACTGCCCGCTCCTACCTGCGCCAAAACAACCAAGTGCAGGGTTACACCCCCAAACTCAACGTCGTCGGCTACAACCGCCACCTGCTGCTGCTCGGACAAGTCGCCACTGAAGGCGAAAAACAATTCGTCGAACAAATTGCCCGCGCCGAGCAGGCCGCCGAAGGCGTGTACAACTACATCACCGTCGCCCCTCAAGGACGTACTTTCGGCGACATAACCAACGACACATGGGGTACATCCAAAGTCCGCACCGCCCTTTTGGGCCTCAAACCCGCCACACAGGCTCGTGTCAAAATCGTAACTTACGGCAACGTTACTTACGTCATGGGCGTACTGACACCCGAAGAGCAAGAGCAGGTAACCCGCCGCGTCAGCACTACCGTCGGCGTACAAAAAGTCGTTACCCTGTATCAAAACTACACCCAACCCGAATAACGCAGCCCTAATCCAGAGGGCGGGAACAACATCCCGCCCGTCCCCATCCACCTTTTCACACATCGATCTATGTCCAAAAAACAAAACGAATCTTTCCAACTCAAACCTAAACACCTTATCCGCGCTGCTTTCGTCATTTCCATCATCGCCATCGGCGCACTGATTGTCGGCGTTATCGGTACGCTCAATACCAAACCCGACACCAGCAACACCCAATCCGCCCAAACCGCGCCCAAAGACGAAGGTGTGGAAGTTTGGCGTCCGAACGGCACCGTCGAACCGAAAAAAATCATAGTAGGCTCTGAAGACAAAACAAACGAACAAGAAAAAACCGCTTCTCAAAACCCCGTTATTCCGCCGCAAAACCAATCCGAAAACCGTCGTGCCAAAGCACAGCCTGACAATAAGAAAAATAAAGATAAAAACAACGACCAGCACGACCAAATACCGCCCGCGCCGACAGAAACAGCGGAAACCAAAGCCAAACCTGCCCAAAGTACCCCTGCGGAGCAGCCTCAAGCCCAAGCTCCCGCCCAACCTGCCAAAACCGAAGTACACGAAACGAAGGGCGAACCCAAACCCACGCCGCAACCTGCTCCCAAGCTGGCTCAGCCTAAACCCGCTCAACCTAAACCGGTTCAGCCCAAACCTCAGTCCAAAGATGTCATGGACAATCTGTTTTAACCAGACAACCCGCCGGCCTGCGGCCGCCTTATCCGTAATCTGCATCCTCTTCCCTTTCAGACGACCTTTGTGCCGCAACAAGGTCGTCTGAAACCATCAAGGAAACAACATGAACGAAATCATCATCAAAACCCCCGAAGAAATCGAGAAAATGCGCGAACTGGGCAAACTCGTCGCCGAAGCCCTCGACTACATCGGACAATTCGTCAAACCCGGCGTAACCACCAACGAAATCGACAAACTCGTTTACGACTACCACGTCAACGTCCAAGGCGGCTATCCCGCCCCCCTGCACTACGGCAACCCGCCCTATCCCAAATCCTGCTGCACTTCCGTCAACCACGTCATCTGCCACGGCATTCCCGACGACAAGCCGCTCAAAGAAGGCGACATCATCAACATCGACCTGACCATCAAAAAAGACGGCTTCCACGGCGACTCCAGCCGCATGTTTACCGTCGGCAAAGTCTCCCCCATTGCCCAACGCCTGATTGACATCACCCACGAATCCATGATGGCGGGCATCGCCGCCGTCAAACCCGGCGCAACCTTGGGCGACATCGGCTACGCCTGCCAACAAGTTGCCGAAAACGCAGGCTATTCCGTCGTACAAGAATTTTGCGGCCACGGCATCGGACGCGGTTTTCACGAAGCCCCGCAAGTCCTGCACTACGGCAGAAAAGGACAAGGCGTCGTCCTAAAGCCCGGCATGATTTTCACCATCGAACCGATGATCAACCAAGGCAAACGCCACCTGCGCATCCTAAACGACGGCTGGACGGTCGTGACCAAAGACCGATCCCTCTCCGCCCAATGGGAACATGAAGTTTTAGTGACAGAAACCGGCTACGAAATCCTGACTGTCAGCCCGGCTACCGGCAAACCCTAATCTGTCAAACCATCCCGCCTGCAATACAAAAAGGTCGTCTGAAAACTTGGAAATCACGTTTTCAGACGACCTTTTTATCTTTCAGACTTTATCTTTCAGGTTCAATCAACCTTTAGTACGCTCCAACAGCTCTTCAGCCAAGGCGAGGTAGGCTTTGGTGCCTTTGGCGTTGGCGTCGTAGGCGAGCGCGGGCATGCCGTGGCTGGGGGCTTCGGCGAGGCGGACGTTGCGGGGGATGACGGTTTGGAACATCAGGTTGCCGAAATGTTGGAAAAGCTGTTCGCTGACTTCGACGACGAGGCGGCTGCGGCTGTCGTAGAGGGTGCGGACGATGCCGGTGATGTCGAGGCACGGGTTAATTGCCTGACGGATTTTGCGCACGGTGGCGATGAGGTCGGAGATGCCTTCGAGGGCATAGTATTCGCACAACATGGGGACGATGACGCCGTTGGCGGCGACGAGTCCGTTGAGCGTGAGCAGGGTCAGCGAAGGGGGGCAGTCGATGAGGACGAAGTCGTAGTCGTTTTCGACGGTTTGCAGGGCGTTTTTGAGGCGGATTTCGCGGGCGATTTCTTGCACCAGCTCGATTTCGGCACCGGCAAGCGCGCGGTTGGCGCCGAGTACGTCGTAGCTGCCGCCCCCGCTGCGGACGACGGCGGTTTTGATGTCGGTATCGCCCAATACGACTTGGTACACGCCTTCTTCGAGGCGGGCTTTGTCTATGCCGCTGCCTGTGGTGGCGTTGCCTTGCGGGTCGAGGTCGATGACGAGGACGCGTTTGCCTTTGGAGGCGAGCGATGCCGCAAGGTTGACGGTGGTGGTGGTTTTGCCGACGCCGCCTTTTTGGTTGGCGACGGCGAGGATTTGTGCGCTCATGTTTTTGCTGCTGTCGGATGGATTAATGGAGGAATTTTAACGTTTTTTGCTTGAAATGGGTATAAGGTCGTCTGAAAAGGCAGCGGCGGCGGGCAGAGGCGTCTTTGTCGCATTTCTGCCTGAGTTTCGGTAAATTCTCTTTAAATCCAGACAAGGCGGGGTATGCCGGCTGACTTAAAGTGAACTTGCTATACAATATGCCGTTTATTTAACTGCCCTAGAGATATACCGTGAAAAAATCTTTCTTTGCCCTGATGCTTGCCGCTGTTTTGCCTGCTGCCAATGCGGCTTCGGTTGCCGAATTGGAGGAAAGAATCGAAGTTTTGGAAGCCCGCGTCGCCAGCTTGGAACGCATTATCTTATCGGGTTCGCGCAACCCGAATCGGTTTTATGTGTGCAGCGTCAAGCCGTTCCAAAAGTTGTTTGAGGCTTCGGGGAAAAACGAATGGGAAGCGCGCCGCGCCGTCCGCCGCGCCTGCAATGCGGAAACTTCAACGATGTTCTGCGAAGATTCTGCCATCCGTTGCGAAAAATACGAATAACGCGATTTGAAAAATAAGGGTTTTCTTTTTTACCTGCAACCTGCCTTCTTACCCGTCCGGCGGGAGAGGGCTGGGGAGAGGGTGAATCTACGCGCTGCAAGAATTTGTTTGACCTAAACCCACAAAACCACCCCCATCCTAACCTTCCCCCGCCGGCGGGGGAAGGGATAAGTTACCGTTGCAGCAACCCGTAGCGTGGGCTTTGCCCAAGAGATAAATAACAGACACGGTTTCCCGATTCGGGTTGTCAGATAGTGGATTTCGAAGGCAAGGCCCGCGCTACAAATTTGAGTTATCCCAAACCTGCGTTGATTGAATAAAAGGTCGTCTGAAAACGAACGTGAACGGGTCTCTCTAAAAACCCTGATCTCAAAGTTTTCAGACGACCTATTTCAACAGGTTTTTCAAAGCCAAGCGCACGCCTTCGCCGACTTCCGTGCCTTTTGGAATGCCTTTGATGGCGGCTTTTGCTTCGCGTTCGTTATAACCCAGCGCAATCAGGGTGTTGACGATGTCGTCCGTTTCGTCGGCGGCAGGCGCGGCGGTGAAAAGCCCGTCGGCAGCGGTATGGGAAACCAGTTTGCCGCGCAGTTCCAAAACCATGCGTTCGGCGGTTTTTTTGCCGATGCCGGGCGCGGAGGACAGGCGTTTGATGTCTTCGTCGGCAACCGCGCGGGCAAGCTCGTCGGCGGACATGGCGGAGAGTATGCCCAGCGCGGTTTTCGCGCCGATACCGCTGACTTTGACCAACTGGCGGAACGTCGCCCGCTCGTCGGCAGTCGCAAAGCCGAACAATAAATGCGCATCTTCACGGACGACAAGCTGGGTGTAAAGCTGCACGGTTTCGCCCAAGGCGGGCAGGTTGTAGAAAGTCTGCATGGATACGTCGGCTTCGTAGCCGACGCCGTTGACGTCAATGACGATTTGCGGCGGGTTTTTCTCGATGAGCCTGCCAGTCAGTCTGCTGATCATGGGGATTCCGTTAGGGGGTTGGGTAAAAAGGCCGTCTGAAACATAGATGCCGATTGGCAACAGGGTTTCAGACGACCATGATTGTAGCAGTTTCTCAAGGGCGCATCGGCCAAACTGCGTTGCGGCAAAGGTCGTCTGAAACCTGAATCTTGGTTTTCAGACGACCTTTCGCGTATGGATAAGGTTTAATCTTATTTGCCGATGCAGAAGCGCGAGAAAATCACGCCCAGCAAATCGTCGGCGGTGAATTCGCCGGTGATTTCGCTGCACGCGTTTTGGGCGAGGCGCAGGTGTTCGGCGAAAAGCTCGATTTGGTTGTTGTCGCAGAGGGCGGCATTTTCCAGCTCGGTTTCGGCTTCGTGCAAGGCGTTGAGGTGGCGGCTGCGGGCGAGGAACAGGCTTTCGCTTTCGCCCTGCCAGCCGACTTCCTGCAACAGTGCGTGTTTGAGCAAGTCGAGACCCGCGCCGGTTTTGGCGGACAGGCTGATGACGGTGTCCGCGCCGGTTTGCGCGAGGCCGTCTGGACGGACGGCGACGGGTTCGCCGGTCAGGTCGGCTTTGTTGTGGATTTCGATTTTTTTCAAACCTGAGGGCAGGCTGTTCAAAATGGCTTGGGTTTTGGCGTTCACACCTTCGCGCGGGTCGATGAGAATCAGGGCGACATCGGCTTCGGAAACGGCCTTGCGGCTGCGTTCGATGCCGATTTGTTCGACCACGTCGTCGGTTTCGCGCAGGCCGGCGGTGTCTATAATGTGAATGGGCACGCCGTCGAGGGTGATTTGTTCGCGCACGGTGTCGCGGGTGGTGCCGGCGATGTCGGTTACGATGGCGATGTCGTCGCCCGCCAAGGCGTTGAGCAGGCTGGATTTGCCGACGTTGGGCGCGCCGACGAGGACGACGTTCATGCCTTCGCGCAAAATCGCGCCTTGTTCCGCGCTGGCGAGGACGGTTTTCAGACGACCTTGCAGGGCTTGGAGCTTGCCGCGCGCGTCGGCGGCTTCGAGAAAGTCGATGTCTTCTTCGGGGAAGTCCAGCGTGGCTTCGACCAGCATCCGCAGGGTGATGAGGTCGTCCACCAGCTCGTGTATGTGTTGTGAAAACGCGCCTTTGAGCGAACGCAACGCCATGCGTGCGGCAGACTTGCTGGAGGCGTCGATGAGGTCGGCAACGCTTTCGGCTTGGGCAAGGTCGAGTTTGTTGTTGAGGAAGGCGCGTTTGGTAAATTCGCCCGGCTCCGCCATACGCGCGCCCAGTTCGAGGCAGCGCGAGAGCAGCATGTCCATCACGACGGGGCCGCCGTGTCCCTGCAACTCAATCACGTCTTCGCCGGTAAAGCTGGCGGGGGCGGCGAAGTAGAGCAGGATGCCGTTGTCTATCGGCTGCCCGTCGCCGCCGAGGAAGTCGGTGTAAAGCGCGGTACGCGGTTTGGGCGTTTTGCCGCCGCTGAGGGTTTGCGCCAAAGGCAGCAGGTTTTTGCCGGAAAGACGGATCACGCCGACGCCGCCGCGTCCGGGTGCGGTGGCGATGGCGGCGATGGTGGGTTGGGATGCGGACATGGCTGGCTCGTATCGGGAATTTAATGGACGGTATTATATAGTGATTTCACAATGATAAAGGTCGTCTGAAAACGGGAGACAGGCGGGATTTATTTGCTACCGTAGCGAATCGGTAAAAAGAAAGAAATTGCCGAATTTCTAGAAAGAAGTGTGGAACAGACGCCGGGCAAGGCTCGAAATCACTTGCACACGCTCTCGGACACCCTGTCGGGTAGGCTGCGGTATCGGGATTTTCATTGCTTTTCCGACGTCTGCACGGGATAATATAAGTAGATTAAATTTAAATCAGGACAAGGCGACGAAGCCGCAGACAGTACAGATAGTACGGCAAGGCGAGGCAACGCCGTACTGGTTTAAAGTTAATCCACTATATCATGATTACATTCAGAATAAACAATATTTCGGAAGGACAAAACCCGCTTCTTAAATTTCAAAGCAGGCAACCTTCTGTCAGTTTCACGACAAAGCTAAAGTCATAGGATTTTATAATCTCCAATCTCGGCAATCATCATAAGCTATTTCATTTCCATCAATCCGAATCACAAAAGGTCGTCTGAAAACAGGAGATTTAAAGTTTCAGACGACCTTTTGTATCGACATTGCCGCTGACGCAAATCAAGTGCAGGCAAATCCCGCCTTTACCGATGCGCCCCGTTCGCGGATAATTGAGAACATTCCCATTTCCGTTTCCAACCTTCACAAAGGATACATCATGGCATTTCTGAAACTGACCGAACAAAACGTGCAGGGCAAAACCGTCCTCATCCGCGCCGATATGAACGTGCCGTTCAAAGACGGCAAAATCAGCGACGACACCCGTATCCGCGCCTCGCTCGCGTCCATCAAATACTGCCTGGACAACGGCGCGTCCGTTATCGTGATGACCCACCTCGGCCGTCCGACCGAGGGCGAGTTTCATCCTGAAGACGATGTCGCCCCCGTTGCCGCGCACTTGGGCAGCCTGTTGGGCAAAGACGTGAAAGTATTGAACGACTGGCGTGAAAACAAACCCGCTCTGAACGCGGGCGATGTCGTCATGCTGCAAAACGTGCGCATCAACAAGGGCGAGAAGAAAAACGATTTGGAACTGGGCAAAGCCTATGCCGCTTTGTGCGACGTGTTCGTCAACGACGCGTTCGGCACCGCCCACCGCGCCCAAGCCTCGACCGAAGCCGTCGCCCAAGCCGCGCCCGTTGCCTGCGCCGGCGTATTGATGGCGGGCGAACTCGACGCCTTGGGCAAAGCCCTGAAACAGCCCGCGCGCCCGATGGTGGCAATTGTCGCCGGCAGCAAAGTGTCCACCAAACTGACCATCCTCGAATCTCTGGCGGACAAAGTCGACCAACTCATCGTCGGCGGCGGTATCGCCAACACCTTCCTGTTGGCGGAAGGCAAAGCCATCGGCAAATCGCTGGCGGAACATGATTTGGTGGAAGAATCCAAAAAAATTATGGCGAAAATGGCGGCCAAAGGCGGCTCCGTACCGCTGCCGACCGATGTCGTCGTTGCCAAAGCCTTTGCCGCCGATGCTGAAGCAGTCGTGAAAGACATTGCCGACGTTGCCGAAGACGATATGATTTTGGACATCGGCCCGAAATCCGCCGCCGCACTTGCCGAACTGCTCAAAGCCGCAGGCACGGTGGTGTGGAACGGTCCGGTCGGTGTGTTCGAGTTTGACCAGTTCGCGGGCGGCACGAAAGCCCTTGCCGAAGCCATCGCCCAAAGCAAAGCGTTCTCGATTGCGGGCGGCGGCGACACGCTGGCGGCGATTGCCAAATTTGGCGTTACCGACCAAATCGGCTACATCTCCACCGGCGGCGGCGCGTTCCTCGAATTCTTGGAAGGCAAAGAGTTGCCAGCCGTAGCCGCTTTGGAAAAACGCGGCGCGTAAGCGGTTTGACGTAAAAAAGAGGTCGTCTGAAAACCTATTTTTGGGGGTTCAGACGACCTCTTCTTCTTTTCGCGGATTATTCCGCCGCACGGTTCAGTGCCGAACGAATCAGCATCTGCGTGCCGAACCAGCCCCAGTAAATGCGGTGATGGACGATTTTTCCGCCGGCAATCTGCATGAGTTCCAAAATATCCACTTGATCGCCGCCGGGCGTTTCGCGCGGGTATTCCCAAACCAGCGTGTCCCCCGTCGTGAAATGCGTGCCGTTGCGATACCAGCGTACCAGTTCATTCGGTCGGCGGCGCGTTCCTTCTTCTAAAAAAGCCAGAATGTCGGCTTTGCCGCGCAAAATGCCGCTTTGCTGCTGCATGATAAGGGGAACGAGCGGGCTTTCGAAAACGGCGTTGTCATCATACAGGCCGATCAGTCGGGTGGTGTCGCGGTTTTTGGCAAACTCGTGCCAGTCGTTGTAAATGCGTTCGAAATCGTTCATGACAGTAATTTTTCGGTCAGGTTGTTTGCCGGAGCCCTAATTTTTCCGCGCAGTAACAAATTCCGCCAAGAGCCGCAAATGCAGGGCTTTTGCGCCGAAGGGTTCGAGCAGGGCGGCGGCTTCGGCGGTCAGGGTTTCGGCGTAGGCGCGGGCGGCTTGCAGGCCCATCAGTTTGACGTAGGTCGGTTTGTCGTTGTCGCTGTCTTTGCCGGCGGTTTTGCCTAGGGTGGCGGTGTCGGCTTCGCAGTCCAACACGTCGTCGATGACTTGGAATGCCAAGCCGAGTTTGGCGGCGTAGTTGTCCAAGGTGCGGACGTCGTCTGAATTCAAATCGGGGCAGGCAAGCGCGCCCAATACGACGGCGGCGCGGATGAGGGCGCCGGTTTTGAGGCTGTGCATCTGCTCCAACTGCGCCTGATTCATGGCTTTGCCGACGTTGGCAAGGTCGATGGCTTGTCCGCCCGCCATGCCGAGGCTGCCGGATGCTTTGGCGAGCGTGGACAACATGGCGATTTGGCGTTCGGCGGGCAGTCCGGTCGGACGGCTCAATACGTCGAAGGCTTGGGTTTGCAGCGCGTCGCCGACTAAGAGGGCGGTGGCTTCGTCATATTTCACATGGCAGGTCGGTTTGCCGCGCCGCAGGCTGTCGTTGTCCATGGCGGGCATGTCGTCGTGAACCAAGGAATAGACGTGTACCATTTCGATCGCCGCCATGGCTTGTTCGACGGCGTTTTGGTCGGCATCGCCCAATTCGGACGCGGCGAGCACCAAGAGCGGGCGCAGCCGTTTGCCGCCGCCGAGGGTAACGTAACGCATGGCTTCGTGCAGCGTGTGCGGCACTTGGTTTTCAGACGGTAGGAAACGCTCCAGCAGCAATTCGGTCTGCGCTTGGGCTTTTTGCTGCCATGCTTTCAATTCATTCGCCGGGTTCAAGGTTCAACTCCTTCAGTTCGCCCGCGTCCAATACTTGCAGTTTTTGTTCGACTTCCGCCAACTTGGTTTGGCAGTATCTGACCAGCTCGTTGCCTTCCTGATAGGCTGCCAAAGCGTCTTCCAGCGGCATTTCGCTGCTTTGAATGGACTGGGTCAGGGTTTCGAGGCGGGCGAGGGCTTCTTCAAAGGATTTGGGGGCTTTTTTCATGATGATGCGGGCAAAAAATCAAAGTGGTATTGTAGCATTTTATGGGCTGCTTCTTGGACGGGAACGGAAAAAGGTCGTCTGAAAACCCGATTTCCAAGTTTTCAGACGACCTTTTGAGCTGATGATACGGTAAAAATCAGTCTTTCAGCATGGCGGCGCCGAACGTACCGCTCTTGCCTTCGCTCGGATGGTCGAAGCGGCCTGCCATTTCTTCCGCCTGCGGACCGAGGAAGATGCCCGACATACTGTTTTTAGTTGTCCCGTCCACATAAACAAAACGGTTACCGGCGATATTGGCTTGGAGCATTACGGGGTCAAAACGTCCTTCTGCCGAATAAATGCCGCCGGTCAGCGTTTTTTCGCCGAAATCAACATTGAACAGGGATGAGCCGACAGTGTTGATGTTGGATGCGTCATTGTAAAACGCATTGCCTTGGTAGATAGCCGAACCGGTTTGCGGCATGGCTTCGACAGGCGTCATCAGACCTTGGTAGAACACCAGGGATGAATTGAGCTCGCCGTTTTCCTTTTTGCTTCCGTAAAAACCGTAATGGCCGTATTGCAGATGCGTACCGATGGCGCGGATAATTTTGTTGTCCGACAAGGACAGCATACCGTTTGCCGCGTCAAATGTTTGTGGCAGCAGGTTGATTTTTTGTCCGTTGACTTCGAGGACATCAGGACTACCCACTCTGTCGATCACTTTGTTATCGGTACCGTCAACCGTCAACATGGTGTAAAAACCGCCGATTGATTGCATAGCCGGAGCAACCTCCGATTTTGGGTTAACTTCTTCAGCGGCCTCATGCTCTGCTTCAGCTTTCTCGGCTTCTTCAGCAGCTTTGCGTTCTGCTTCCACTCTAGCTTTCTCGGCTTCTTCAGCAGCCTTACGTTCGGCTTCCGCCTTAGCTTTTTCAGCTTCTTCAGCCGCTTTACGTTCTGCTTCTGCTTTGGCTTTTTCGGCTTCTTCAGCCGCTTTTCGTTCTACTTCCGCCTTAGCTTTTTCAGCTTCTTCGGCGGCTTTTCGTTCTACTTCCGCCTTAGCTTTTTCAGCCTCTTCAGCAGCTTTACGTTCCGATTCCACTCTAGCCTTTTCAGCCTCTTCAGCAGCCTTACGTTCGGCTTCCGCCTTAGCTTTTTCAGCTTCCTCAGCCGCTTTACGTTCAGCCTCGGCTTTGGCTTTCTCAGCTTCTTCCGCAGCTTTACGCTCAACTTCCACTCTAGCTTTTTCAGCCTCTTCAGCAGCCTTACGTTCTGCCTCAGCCTTAGCTTTCTCAGCTTCTTCAGCAGCTTTACGCTCAGCTTCTGCTTTGGCTTTCTCAGCCTCTTCAGCGGCTTTACGTTCTGTTTCTACTCTGGCTTTTTCAGCTTCTTCAGCAGCCTTGCGTTCTGCTTTGGCTTTGGCAGCTTCTTCCGCAGCCTTGCGTTCTGCTTCGGCTTTGGCAGCTTCCTCAGCAGCCTTGCGCTCAGCTTCGGCTTTAGCTTTAGCGGCTTCTTCAGCGGCTTTGCGCTCAGCTTCTACTTTGGCTTTGGCAGCTTCTTCTGCCGCTTTACGTTCCGCTTCAACTTTAGCTTTGGCAGCTTCTTCCGCAGCTTTGCGCTCGGCTTCAGCTTTGGCTTTTGCAGCTTCCTCAGTCGCTTTGCGTTCAGCTTCAGCTTTAGCTTTGGCAGCTTCCTCAGCCGCTTTACGTTCGGCTTCTGCCTTGGCTTTAGCAGCCTCTTCTGCCGCTTTACGTTCGGCTTCGGCTTTAGCTTTGGCGGCTTCTTCCGCAGCTTTTCGTTCCGCTTCGGCTTTGTCGTTGCTATCCGCTTTTACGTCTTGATTCTGGTTTTCAGACGACGTTTGTGTTGAATTTACGGAATCTTCGACTTCTTTATGGATATTTTCTTCAGATGCTTCTAAAGCATTATTTGCATCAGCTTGATTACCGGCAGGAGGGGTTGCCGTTCTTTCCGTTTGTACGGATGGATTCGGAATATTGCCCGGCTGGACAATCGGGTAAGTCGGGGTTGGCGCGACAGACGGTGTACCGCCTCCGCCACCTCCTCCACAGGCTGTTAATATCGAAACGGCAATACAGGATAAGATATGGGGGTAAGGTGTTTTCATCGCAATGTTCTCAATTTAAAGTAGTTATGTGAAAATCATTCTATGCGTGTTTCATTTTTATGTCATCTAATTTTTGCGACGAACGGTATCATTTTTAGTTAAACGGTTTATTTTATTTGCATTTTTTTAGTGTAAAATATGCAAAAAGCGTGATAAATGGTCGTTTTTTATACTCAAACGGTATGTTTTTATTGTGTTATAATCCGCGTTTCATACAGGTCGGACAGACAGTCGCCGCGTATCGCGTAAGGCATACGGGGAGGAAAGTCCGGGCTCCGCAGAGCAGGATGCCGGCTAACGGCCGGGCGCGGAAACGCGACGGAAAGTGGAACAGAAAGCAATACCGCCGACGGCCGCCTTCGGGCGGCACGGGTAAGGGTGAAAAGGTGCGGTAAGAGCGCACCGTGCACTTGGTAACAAGGCGCAGCAGGCTAAACCCCATCCGGAGCAAGACCAAACAGAACGCTTTGACGCTGCTCGCCGAGCGTTCGGGTAGGTTGCTGGAGTGCATCAGTAATGGTGTGCCTAGAGGAATGACTGTCCGAGACAGAACCCGGCTTACCGTCCGGCCTGTATGTCCCGATTATTGAAAAAGGTCGTCTGAAAACAGAATTCTGTTTTTCAGACGACCTTTTGCTTTTTTAGGTCAATCAGTTTGACAGTTTTTTGATATTACGTTAAAAAAGGTTATGCCATATACGGCTGAAAAATGGGCGGTGCGCAATGTGCCGCAACTGATAATAAAAGGTGTTTCAACGCCTTTGGAGAACTTTTATGTCTGACAACTACTCCGCCCGCAAGGAAAAAACCTTCTTCGGGCATCCCATCCAGCTTTCCACCCTGTTCCACATCGAATTGTGGGAACGTTTCTCGTTTTACGGTATGCAGGGTATCTTATTGATTTATCTGTATTACACTGCCGACAAAGGCGGTTTGGGCATGGACAAGTCGCTCGCCGGCGGCATCGTCGGCGCGTACGGCGGCAGCGTTTATTTGTCCACCATCCTCGGCGCATGGCTTGCCGACCGGATTTGGGGCGCGGAAAAAACGCTGTTTATTTCCGGCATCGTGGTCATGCTCGGACACATCGTTTTGGCAATCGCACCGGGGCTGTACGGGCTGCTGTGCGGCTTGGTACTCATCGCGTTGGGCAGCGGCGGCGTGAAATCGTCGGCAAGCTCGATGGTCGGCTCGCTTTATGAGACAGACGAATTGAAGCCGCTGCGCGATGCGGGTTTTTCGATTTTCTATATTTCCATCAACATCGGCGGCTTCTTCGGCCCGCTCCTGACGGGTTTACTGCAAACCGAGATGGGTTTCCACTACGGCTTCGGCGCGGCGGCAGTCGGTATGGCTTTTGGATTGTGGCGTTACTCCGTCGGGCGCAAACTGCTGCCGCACACGCCCGCGCCCAATCCGCTGCGTCCTGAAAAAGTGAAAACCGCGGTTGCAGTCGGCGTGCTGATTGTCTTGGTTGTCGGCAGCCTGATTGCTTCGGGTACGCTCAATCTGGACAATTTCTCGAAATTCCTGCTCGGTACGGTAATCCTTACCGTCATTGCCTATTTCGCGCGACTGCTCGGCAGCAGCCATGTGTCGTCTGAAAACAAACGCTACATCACCGCCTATATTCCGCTGTTTCTGACCATCTGCCTGTTTTGGGCGGTCTGGTTCCAAGTTTATACCGTGGCGACGGTGTACTTTGACGAAACGGTTGACCGAACCATAGGCGGCTGGACTGTCCCCGTTGCCTGGAAAGATTCCATCCAAAGCATGTGGGTCGTCCTCTTTTCCGGCGTGATGGCGGCGATTTGGACAAAAATGGGCAGACACCAGCCGAAAACCCCATTGAAATTTACATTGGCGATGATTGTCGTCGGCATATCCTATCTTGGATTCGTGCCGTATATTTCGTCCGGCACGCCCATGCCGATCATCGTTTTCGCGCTGATCCTGCTTGCCATCACCGTAGGCGAACTCATGATTTCTCCGATTGCGCTTTCCATCTCTACCAAAATTGCTCCGCCCATGTTCAAAACCCAAATGGTCGCGCTCAATTTCTTGGGCTTTTCCTTGGGCTTCACTTTGGGCGGCGTGCTGTTCAAAGAAGGATTCAACGATAAAGCACCGCTGGATTTCTACTGGATGCTTTGCGGCATAGGCGTGATAACCGGTGTGGTATTGTTATTGCTTGTTCCCGTTTTGAATAAAATGCTCAAAGGCGCGGATTAAAAACCGCTCTGAGCAAGACATACAAAAGGTCGTCTGAAAAATTTTTCAGACGACCTTTTGCATGAACGCGGTTTGCCGTTCTTGCGTTGGGAACCGTCAAACCAAATGTTCCGCCAAAAATTCAAGGGCGAAGGCGACTGCCTGATTTCTGACGGCCTCTCGGTCTCCGCTGAAGATTTTCATTTGCTCCAACGATTCGGTCGGCGTGGACAACCCGAACCACACCGTGCCGACGGGTTTTGCCGCGCTGCCGCCGCCCGGGCCTGCGATGCCGGAAATACTCAGGGCGTAGTCGGCTTGTGCGACGGCTTTCGCACCGCGCGCCATTTCGTACACGGTTTCGCGGCTGACCGCGCCGTGTTGCAGCAAGGTGTCGGGCATGACGCCGAGGCGTTCTTCTTTGGCTTGGTTGCTGTAAGTAACGAAACTTTGATGAAACCATTGCGAGCTGCCCGCGATGCTGGTGAATGCGCCCGCAAGCAGGCCGCCCGTGCAGGATTCGGCGCAGGTAACGGTTTGTCGGTGTCGGGTGAGGTGTTCGGCGATGGTTTGCAGCGCGGTCATGTGACGTCCTTTCGTTTTTGGGGTTCGGACTTGATTATAGGCCGATTGCGATGAAGATAGGAAAGGTCGTCTGAAAAACTGATTTTTCGGTTTTCAGACGACCTTTTTTCATTCGCGGCAGCAGTGTCGCTACCCGCCCTTACCCCAAAAACTCTTTCAAAAACAGCAACACGCAGGCGAGTTCGTCGGCGGCATCATGTTGCGTACCGTTGCCGGTATGACCGCCGCCGTCCGGAGCGTAGAGCCACGATTGCGCGGAGGTTTCGCGCAGTTTGGCGTAGAACTTGAGCGCGTGGGCGGGATGGACGCGGTCGTCGCTGAGGCTGGTGGTGATGAGTGCGGGCGGGTATGGCACGTCGTCTGAAAGATTGTGATACGGCGACAATTCGCCCAGCCAGCGTTTGCAGACTTCGTATTTCTGCGGGTTGCCGTATTCATCCGTCCAGCTTGCGCCGGCGGAGAGCAGCGGATAGCGGATCATGTCGGTCAGCGGCACTTCGCACACCAGCGCGCCTATGCTTTGCGGCTCGCGCACGAAGGCGGCGGCGGTAATCAGGCCGCCGTTGCTGCCGCCCTGCAAACCGATGTGTTCGGGCGAACTCATGCCGCGTTCGGACAAATCGCGCACGACGGCAAGCAAATCATCGACGCTTTTGTGTTTGCTGATTCCCTGCGCCGCCTGATGCCAGCGCGGGCCGAACTCGCCGCCGCCGCGTATGTTCGCCAACACGAAGGCATTACCCTCTTCCAGCCAGTATTTGCCGATGCTGCCCAGATAATGCGGCAGCTCGGGCACGCCGAAACCGCCGTAGGCATAGACCAGCGTCGGCGTGTCGGGCGCGGCGTTTTTGCCGACGTGGAAATAAGGGATGCGCTCGCCGTCGGACGACACCGCCCAAAACTGCCGCACTTCGATACCATCTGAAACAAACTGCTGCGGCTGGCGGCGCATGACGGTCAGTTCCATCACGTTCAAATCCAGCGCAAACAGCGTCAGCGGCGTGGTGAAATCGCTGGCGGCAAGGTAAACCACGTCGCCGCCCCAAGGCTGGTCGGTCATTTCCAGCGCGCCCGAAGGCAGGCGCGGCAGTTCGGCCTCCTGCCATTTGCCATCAGTAAAACGCCACGCTTTCAGACGACCTTGCACGTTTTCCAGCAGGCTCGCCACCACAAAACGCTTGGTCGTTTCCACGCTTTCCAATGCCTGCGTTTCATCGGGCGCAAACAAAAGCTGCGCCGCCCCGAGTTCTCCCCGATTCAGCTTCACCGCTACCAGCGCGCCGCTCGGATAGCTTTGGTTCGCGCGGTTCCAGTCCTTGCGCAGCGTCAGCAAAAGATGCCCCGCCAAATAGCCGACCACGTCGCAATCGGCGGGCAGGTTCAACGGTTTCGCCTCGCCTTCAGACGACACCTGCAAATACGTCTTGGTATAAAAACCGTCCGACGCTTCAATCAAATCAATCGGCGAACCCTGCGGATCAAGGTAACGCCACGCGTTCACCATCATCCCGTCTTCACCGATTTGGTACACCGGCAGGCTTTCCTCGAAACTCTTGCCGCGCTCCACCAGCCACACCTCGCGCGGATAGCCCGATTCGGTCAACTGCCGCTCGTCCCAAGCCGGACACACCCACACGCTGTTTTCATCGCGCCACGACACATGGTTTTTCCCCGCCGGAAAATGAAAGCCGCCCTCGACCAGCCCGCCCGCTTCCAAATCCACTTCCAGCGTATAAGCCGTATCGCCGCCCGATTTGCTCAAAGTCAACAGCGCGCGGTTGGGCTGCTCCACCAAGTGCGACACCCCGCCCAGATACACATCGTCGCCGAGCAGCCCGTCGAAATCCGCCACCGAAAACAAGATTTTCCACTCAGGATAGCCTGAACGGTAGGTCGCCGCCGTACATACGCGGTACACACCCTTCGGATATTCCGCGTCCTGATGGAAATGGTACATCCGCGCGCGGTGTTCCTGACAAAACGGAATCTGCCGCGTGTCCTGCATCTGAGCCAAAATCCCGTCCGACAGCGCGCGTGCCTTATCGTTGTCAAAAAAACGAGCGCGCGTTTCGGCATGCGCTTCAGCGGCAAAATTTTGCGTTTCGGGGGCGTCGAGGTTTTCGAAATGGAGATAGGAATCGGGGTAGGATTTCATAGAAGGGAGGCCGTCTGAAAATAGCGAAAGCGGGAATTATAGCGGGAAAGCCTTGCAGACAGATGAAAAGGTCGTCTGAAAACGAGTGTGGCGGGTTTCTTCGCTACCGCTTCCGATACACCGCTTAGCCATCAGCCTTCAAAGCGGGAAACACCAGTTCGGTATCCGTAGAGCTTGGGGAAAGGTCATCTGAAAATAAGTGTGGGAGAGTCCACTACCGTTTCAGATACACTTAACCATCAGCCGTCATTCCCGCGCCGGCGGGAATCCAGTCCTGTCGGCACGGAAATCTGTCAGGAAAAAAGGTTTCCTCAATTCCGCATCCTGGATTCCCGCCGGCGCGGGAATGACGGGGCTAAAGGGAATGACGAGACTAAATAAGCTGCTGTATCAAAAGTTTCAGTAGGTCGGATTCTCGAATCCGACGGCTTTGGGGATGGCAGGTTTTTGTCGGATACAAGTATCCGACCTACGGCTACGGCTGTTTCGGCATTGCCGCGCAAACCAACCTACTTATTCGGCGGATTAATCGGCAGCGTCGAGCGGGAGACTTTGACGTCGGGGCATTTTTGCTTCATCCGATAGCGGAACACTTCCGCCTTGCGTTGATTGCCGGTTTTTTCGTAATTCGTGCCCAAAATCACCTCGTCCGCCTGATTCCGTATATCGGCATAAGGGATATAGATGGATTTAGTATCCTTGCAATATTCGATTTCCTCCGAATCGATTGGCTTGATGACCAACAGGCGGAACTCTTCTTCATCGCGGAAGGCGAAGTCTTTAAACAGATAGCGGATGTATTCCAAGGCATCTTTACTTTCGTCACTGACGGCAGATTTGTCCTTGAAAAACCCGATAAGCTCTTCCAACGCTTCTTTTAATCTTTCCAAGCGAAACTGATGCCATCCTTCATTTCCGACGGGTTTCAGGCGGATACCGAATTTCGGTTCTTCTTGAGACGGAAACCATATCCCGCATTTCTTTTCCGCAATATATTCATCTTTGTACGCGATATAGGCGACTTGATAAAGCGGCAGTTTTTCATATTCATCAACTTTGGGCAGGTCGTCTGAATTCTGCCCAGACGTTTCAGACAGACTACGGAATGTAAATGTAGCGGAAATATCCGCGTTTTTCAGCCAATTCCTGTTTTTATTGAACACCAGGCAGCAGCCCGAAGCCTCCACGCCGTCTTCTTTCCCATACAGGCGGAACTGGTTCAAATCG
Organism: Neisseria sp. DTU_2020_1000833_1_SI_GRL_NUU_006; assembly: GCA_032388755.1. NCBI lineage: Bacteria > Pseudomonadati > Pseudomonadota > Betaproteobacteria > Neisseriales > Neisseriaceae > Neisseria > Neisseria sp. DTU_2020_1000833_1_SI_GRL_NUU_006. Next base: position 2,021,570 of record CP135593.1, read on the forward strand.
TTGACGCGGCTGGAGAAACAGGTAAAAAAAGCATTGTGGGACGCGCTATCCGACTTGTTTTCCACCCCTAAATCTTGCTGGTTTAGCAAGTCCAGCAAACTCTTGCCCTCGGACGGGTCGTTCATATAGGTAGAGCTGCCAAGCCGCATCGGACTGGCGGTTTCGTTGTTATCAATCCCGAATAATATATGGCATACATGGGGCGAGGTGTAATGCGCCATCGGGATGGAACCCAATTCTATCGGTGTGATATGGAGAACCGCCAACACGGTTGAAACGGCATCTTGCAGTTGTGAAGTTTCGTCTTTGAAAAGTGATTCCTGTATTTCTTGCTTTTTCTTCTCGAAATAGGAATGCCAATCTTCATTTAGGTAATGAATATCTTTTAAACCTTGATAGATTATTTTTTTCCATTCTTTTTTTTCTTCCTCATCCTCATCGCTTAATTGTGATAATTTTTCGTAAGCAGCCAAAAAATTTTCGTTAGCCTGTTTAACAAAGCTTTCTGTGCCTTTACTTCTCTTAATCAGTTCAAGATAACAACTGCCAAGTTGATATTGAATCAAGAATTGCTCTGAAATTTGGTTATTTTTATCTGGAATCTCGCACCAAGCCTGATTCAGCTTTTCAATCGCTTCAACGTATTTTCCATCATTGGATAATAGTAAACTTTCAAAAATCAAACGATTAATATCCATCATTTATCCCTTTATCAAACCAATCCATTAAAAAACGATCAAGCAGAAATTGTACATCATAAATAAGCAAATAACTTACTCCGATATATTGTTTACCGCCTGTGCGGGAATGACGGGGCTAAATAAGCTGCTGTATCAAAAGTTAAATTCCCCGCGATATACCAAAGCTCCCTCTTCCCACACCAAAAGCAGAAAACCGATTCAGTATCCATCCATGTTTATAAAAAGGTCGTCTGAAAACCCAAAAATCCGGTTTTCAGACGACCTTTCGACCATCGGTTTTTACCTGTCCGTCCTGACCCGCACAAACGTGGCAAATTTCGGCGTGCCTTTTTGTGTGAAGCCGCGGTAGCGGTATGTGATGACCGCGCCGATTTTGGGCGGGTTGTCGCGGTCTTTGTCTTTGAAGCCGCTGCCGATGCGGAATTCGCCGTGTTGGTTTTTGCAGCCGACCGCGCCCAGCCGTCCGGCGTTGCGCCCTTTGCCTTCATAATGCCGCGTTACCGTGCATTCGTCGTCGTATTGGCTTTTCAGCTTCAATAATTGGCTGCTCCTGCCGCCGATGTAACGCGATTCGGGCTGGCGCAGCATCACGCCTTCGCCGCCCTGCGCTTCGATTTGTTTCAAAAAATCCATCGCGTGCTGCCGGTCGCGGACTTTGATTTGCGGGATGATGGTAATGGGCGCATTCGGATGCGTTTTCAGCCATTGCGTTGCGACGGCGAGGCGTTGGTAGAGGTTGCCTTGCGCTTTGGGTACGTCGAAAACGTGCAGGCGGATGCCGCGCCAATCGCCGGAAGACGAGCGCACGGCGGCGGAAATCTGTTCAAACTGCCCGCGCCCGCTATACAGCTCGCCGTCGAGCGGATAGGGTGGGAACTGCGCGGTAAAGCCTTTGGGCGGCGTGAACGCGTAGCCCTGCCTGCTGACCAGTTGCCGCCCGTCCCAATACGCGCGCACGCCGTCGAGCTTCTCGCTCATCGCCCAGCCTGTAATGTCTTGGTCTTTGTATTCCTGCGCCAGCATCAAATCGGCGCCGAGCGCCGTTTGGATGAAAAAAGCGGCAAAAATCGGTATCATGCCCTGCATTGAAGTTCTCATAAACGTTCCAATAATGTGAGTGATTATTTCAAATATAATAATGATACCGCATAAGCAGACCGAAGGTCGTCTGAAAACATCGTTTCATCGTTTCAACGAAGTTCAATCCCCGTCCAACCACTACCCAAGGAATCCCGCCTCATGGCACTTCAAGCCGAAATCATTGCCGTTACCCCTTTCCGCCAAAACTGCACCCTCTTGTGGGATGACGAAACCCGCGAAGCCGTCCTGACCGATGTCGGCGGCGACGTTTCCTACCTCCTACAAGAGCTGGACGCGAAAAACCTCAGCCTGACCGCCATTTGGCTGACCCACGGACACCTCGACCATGCCGGCGGCGTGGTGGAATTGCGCGAACACCGCCCCGTCCCCGTCATCGGCCCTCATGCGGACGACGAATTCCTGCTGCAAGCCCTGCCCGAAACGACCGCCCAATACGGCTTTCCCGTTTCCCCCGCGTTCGAGCCGACCCGTTGGCTGACCGAAGGCGAAACGCTCAAGGTCGGCAGCCACGCCTTCCAAGTCCTGCACATCCCCGGCCACACGCCCGGCCACGTCGTTTTCTACTGCGCCGAAGCAGGGCTGCTCATCGCGGGCGACGTATTGTTTTACGAAACCATAGGCAGAACCGACTTCCCGCGCGGCAACCACGCCGACCTCATCCATAATATCCGCACCAAACTGTTCGTCCTGCCCGAAGACACGCGCGTCATCGCCGGACACGGCAGAATGACCGACATCGGGCATGAAAAACGGCACAATCCGTTTTTTTAAATCCTGAAAGCGAAAGGTCGTCTGAAACACGGATAAGCGTTTCAGACGACCTTTTTTAAAAAATTGGCATAAAACTTGCATGGAATCTGAACGAGAAATTTACATTTCGCCTTAAATTTGATTAAACATCAAAATAAACAACCAGTAACGCGATTTTACCCGACCCGGACACACGCTTTCCTGAAGCCGATGTACCATCATTTACAATTATATCCGTATGAAATTGTTACAAAGTGACAATAAACGGCATCGGCACAAAGGGCAGCGTGCGGGTAAATCGTATTTTTCCATGCGGCAGAGGCATAACCGAAGCCGCCAACACGAAAAAGGATTAACCATGAAAACGTCCCGCATCGCCAAAACCGCCCTTTACCTCGCTGCCGCAGCCGTATTGTCCGCCTGCGCCGGCAAAAGCCACGTTAAAGCCGACGGAACGACAGACAACCCCGTCTTTCCGAAACCCTACTCCGTAACCTTCAACAAAAACCAAGGCACATTCCCTACCGCCGATGAACTCGAACAGATGAAACCGGGTCTGAGCAAAGACGACATCTACAAAATCCTCGGCCGTCCGCACTACGATGAAGGTATGTTCGGCGTGCGCGAATGGAACTACCTCTTCCACTTCCGCACTCCCGGCGTTCCCGCCAATCCCGACATCGGCTCCGGCGTAGAAGGCATTACCACCTGCCAATACAAAGTCTTGTTTGACAAACACAAATACGCCCGCAGCTTCCATTGGAAAGCCGTCTTCCCGGAAGACGCCGTCTGCCCGCCCGTACAAGAAGTTGCCCCACAACCCGCGCCTGAACCTCAAATCATCATCCGCGAGGTTGCGCCCGAAACCCACCACCGCATCCGCAAATAACAGGAAAACATGTTTAAAAGAATCATCCTCGGCGTATCGCTGCTGGCAGGGCTGAACAGCTTTGCCGCAGCCGATGCCGCCAAAGAATACATGCAACGCAAAAAAGTCATCGTCAACACCGCCAAAGCCGAGCTGTGTTTCACCGACGATGCCCAGTGTTACCCCGTGCTCATCGGCAAAACCACGCCGAAAGGCACTTTTGATATGCAGTTGATGAAGACTTCCAAACCCGGCTACGGCGGCGAAATCATCGGCTTCAAGCAGGAAAAAGACTTCCTATTCGCCCTGCACCGCGTCTGGACGCTCAAACCCTCCGAGCGCCGTATGCAGCGCATCGCTTCCAACGTCGTCTCCGACCGCATCATCACCAACGGCTGCATCAACGTAACCGACAAAGTGTACGACAAATTGCGCCAATATTTTGTTTTGGAAGTGATTTGACGGGTTTCACCATATAGCAGGCATGAAAAAGGTCGTCTGAAAACTTGAAATTCAAGATTTCAGACGACCTTTTTATTGACTCGATACATACTTGGAGCAACCGAACCCGTAGCGTGGGCTTTGCTCACGAAATTTACTGCTTAATAATCTGAATTAGTTATCTGTGTCCGAGCATTCATCTCATGGACAAAACCCACGCTACTCGTTGCTTCAACGGCAACTTGTCCCTTCCCCAGTCGGGCGGGGGAAGGTTAGGATGGGGGTGGTTTTCTATGGCTCTGGGTAAAATCAAATTCGTGTAGCCCGCAGAGCCACCCTCTCCCCAGCCCTCTCCCGCCGGACGGGAGAGGGGGCGGTTTTCGGATAAAAACGAGGTCGTCTGAAACTTTAAGATTCGGGTTTTATAGAAACAAACCCGTTCATACCCGTTTTCAGACGACCCGTGTATTCAATCAATACAGATTTTGGATAACTCAAGTAGCGTGGGCTTTGCCCGCGAAATCCATCATTTAAGTAATCAAAATCAGACAATAGCCGAATGTGCTTTCATTTTGGCATTCATATCGTGGGCAAAGCCCACGCTACGGATTGCTGCAACGGCAATCTGTTCCTTCCCCCGTCCGGCGGGGAAAGGTTAGGATGGAGGTGGTTCTATGGCTTTGGGTAAAATCAAATTCGTTCAGCCTGTAGCCCCCCTCCCCAGCCAGACGAGAGAGATTGAAGACCGCAGATAAAAACAAGGTCGTCTGAAAACCTGAATCCCAAGTTTTCAGACGACCTCTTTATTTTCAAACCCAACTTACTTGACGCGTCCTGCTTTCAACACGCGTTGGGCGAAGAACACCATGCCTGTGATGAAGAATGCCAGTCCCAGCCATGATGCGGTGGTTTCCCAGTTTTCCAGACCCAGCGCGAGCGGGGCGTCGGAGCCGCCGTTGGTTACGGAGAAGGCGATGATGAACGCCATCACTACGCCGACCAGGCTTTCGCCGACAATCAAACCGGCGGAGAACAAGGTTCCGATGCGTTCGGCGTTTTTCAGACGACCTTCTCGGTTTTCCGCTTTTTTGCTGATGATGTGTTTCAACACCGCCGCCAACACTGCGCCGATCACGATAGGCATATTGATGGACGGGGGCAGGTAGATGCCCATGCCGACTGCGAGGACAGGCAGTGCGCGTTTGCCGCCGGACGATTTTTTCAACACCAAATCGACGACGATCAACACCGCGCCGATCGCGATACCGGTGAAGATGTACGCCCATTCAAGGTTGTGGGCGAAAATACCTGACGCGATAGTCGTCATCAAAGTCGCTTGCGGAGCCGCCAAGGCCTGTGCCGCGTCCATGCCTTCGCGCGGCATTGCGCCGGTAAAGCCATAAGCTTCGTAGAGCAGTTCCAACACGGGTGAGATGACGAATGCGCCGACGATACAGCCGATAATCAACGCAATCTGTTGTCTCCAAGGCGTTGCTTTGAGCAGGTAGCCGGTTTTCAAGTCTTGCAGGTTGTCGTTGGAAATCGAAGCCACACAAATCACTGCCGAGCCGCAGAACAAGGTCAGAGCCAGCAAGAATTTGCGGTTGGCTTCATCCGCCATCAAGCTGCCAGATTCACCTACGACCAACAACACCAGCGAAATGATGACGATGGAAACGATGCCCACACCCGAAATCGGGCTGGAAGACGAGCCGACCAAACCCGCCATATAACCGCAGGCGGCGGCGACCAAGAAGCCGATGATGGAAGCCAAAAGCGTACAAACGACCACCAAAAGCCAAGCCATGCCGCCTGTAATGTGCGAATCGCCGATAAAGTGATAAAACGATACGCCCAGCACCAGCATCATGGACAATACCCAGAAAATCATGGCCTTAGGTGACAAATCCTGTCCTGTACGTTCCGCAGCGGGCGCACCGCCGCCGAAACTCTTGAACGACATTTTCAGGCCCTCCAGCATCGGCTTGAGCAGCATCAAAAGCGTCCAAACCGCCGCGATACCGATGGTACCCGCGCCGATAAAGCGTACTTTTTCCTTCCACAGCTTCATCGCAAACGCCGCCATTTCCATATCGGAAGGCTGCGGAATGTGCGATGAAAAATACGGCACGGCAATACCCCAAGCAATCGAAATGCCCAACAGGATGGCGATACCGCCCGTCAGTCCGACCAAGTAGCCCGCGCCCAACAATGCCAGCGAAAAGCCCATCGGCAGTTGGAAAATTGCCGTGCCGCTTTTAAACCAATAACTCGCACTGTCGGCAATCACGCGCAAACCGTTGGAACAAAAGCTCATAAAGCCCGCCAGCGCGCCGCCGGCCGCCAGCTCTTTAATGCCGCTGCCGCCCTGACGGCCTTCCTCTTCCTCGTGGCTGCCGACTTTCAAAATCTCCGCCGCCGCCACGCCTTCGGGATAAGGCAACTCGCTTTTCACCACCATCGCATAACGCAGCGGAATGGTGAAAATCACCCCCAAAATTCCGCCGGCAATACATAAAAGCGTCGTCTGCCAAAACGGGAAACCGCTCCAGTAGCCCGCCATCAGCAAACCGGGCAGGACGAAGATGATGGTCGAAAGCGTACCCGCTGCCGAAGCCTGCGTCTGCACCATATTGTTTTCCAAAATATTGCTGCCTTTGCAAAACTTCAAAACCGCCATCGAAATCACCGCCGCCGGAATCGACGAAGCAAAGGTCAGACCGACCTTCAAGCCGAGGTAAACGTTCGACGCGGTAAAGATAACGGTAATCAGCGCACCGAGTATCATGCCCCGAAGCGTCAGCTCGCGGTAATCCGCGTAAGGATCGTGAGTGGATTGTGTCATCGTGGATAGCCTTTCGGTTGATAAAAAACACGACGGCAGGCTCGAACCGGCTGCCGAATCTGCCTTTATGGTGTTGCGGCGGCAAGGAAATGTCAAGTTAGACAAAGAATGTGCAAAGAAAGCGGAAAGGCAAAAGGTCGTCTGAAACCTTAAATCCCCCTTTTCAGACGACCTTTCCCCCGTCTCGCCCGCACGATTTACGGTATAATTCCACATCTTTATCCATTGTTTTCCCAAGCATAAAACCATGACACGCAAAATCCTCGTTACCTCCGCGCTGCCCTATGCCAACGGCAGCATCCACCTCGGCCACATGGTCGAACACATCCAAACCGACGTTTGGGTGCGCTTTCAAAAACTGCGCGGCCACGAGTGCCACTACTGCTGCGCCGACGACACCCACGGCACGCCCGTGATGCTTGCCGCGCAAAAACAAGGCATCGCGCCCGAAGACATGATTGCCAAAGTGCGCGAAGAACACCTCGCCGACTTCACCGGCTTTTTCATCGGCTACGACAATTATTACAGCACCCATTCCCCTGAAAACAAACAGTTTTCCCAAGACATTTACCGCGCGCTGAAAGCCAACGGCAAAATCGAAAGCCGCGTCATCGAGCAGCTTTTCGATCCCGAAAAACAAATGTTCCTGCCCGACCGCTTCGTCAAAGGCGAATGCCCCAAATGCCACGCCCAAGACCAATACGGCGACAACTGCGAAGTCTGCGGTACGACCTATTCCCCGACCGAACTGATTAACCCGTATTCCGCCGTATCCGGTGCCAAACCCGAATTGCGCGAATCCGAACACTTCTTCTTCAAACTGGGCGAATGTGCCGACTTCCTCAAAGCATGGACTTCCGGCAACAACCCGCACGACGGCAAACCCCATCTGCAGCCCGAAGCCCTCAACAAAATGAAAGAATGGCTGGGCGAAGGCGAAGAAACCACCCTGTCCGACTGGGACATTTCCCGCGACGCGCCGTATTTCGGTTTCGAAATCCCCGACGCGCCGGGCAAATATTTCTACGTCTGGCTGGACGCACCCGTCGGCTACATGGCGTCGTTTAAAAACCTGTGCGACCGCATCGGCATCGATTTCGACGAATACTTCAAAGCCGACAGCCAAACCGAGATGTACCACTTCATCGGCAAAGACATCCTCTATTTCCATGCCCTGTTCTGGCCCGCCATGCTGCATTTCTCCGGCCACCGCGCCCCGACCGGTGTGTACGCACACGGCTTCCTGACCGTCGACGGACAAAAAATGTCCAAATCGCGCGGCACCTTCATCACCGCCAAATCCTATCTGGAACAAGGTCTGAACCCCGAGTGGATGCGCTACTACATTGCCGCCAAACTCAACAGCAAAATCGAAGACATCGATTTGAACCTGCAAGACTTTATCAGCCGCGTCAACAGCGACCTCGTCGGCAAATACGTCAACATCGCCGCCCGCGCGTCAGGCTTCATTGCCAAACGCTTTGAAGGTCGTCTGAAAGACGTTTCAGGCAGCACATTGCTGGCAAAACTCGCCGCCGAAAGCGACACCATCGCCGAACAATACGAAAACCGCGAATACGCCCGCGCCCTGCGCGACATCATGGCATTGGCGGACGCCGTGAACGAATACGTCGATGCCAACAAGCCGTGGGAGCTCGCCAAACAGGAAGGTCAAGACGAACGCCTGCACGAAGTATGCAGCGAACTCATCAACGCCTTCACCATGCTGACCGCCTACCTCGCCCCCGTATTGCCGCAAACCGCCGCCAACGCCGCGCGTTTCCTCAATTTGGACGCGATTACCTGGGCGAACACGCGCGAAACCCTAGGCGAACACGCCATCAACAAATACGAACATTTAATGCAACGAGTGGAGCAAAAACAAGTGGACGATTTAATCGAAGCCAACAAACAAAGCATTCAGACGACCCCTGCGCCTGCCGCCGAAGAGGGCAAATACGAAAAAGTCGCCGAACAGGCGAGCTTCGACGACTTCATGAAAATCGACATGCGCGTCGCCAAAGTATTGAACTGCGAAGCCGTCGAAGGCAGCACCAAACTCCTGAAATTCGACCTTGATTTCGGTTTTGAAAAACGCATCATCTTCTCCGGCATCGCCGCGTCTTATCCCAACCCCGCCGAATTGAACGGCCGCATGGTCATCGCCGTCGCCAACTTCGCCCCGCGCAAAATGGCAAAATTCGGCGTATCCGAAGGCATGATCCTCTCCGCCGCCACCGCCGAGGGCAAACTGAGGCTCTTAGATGTCGATGCCGGCGCGCAGCCCGGGGATAAAGTGGGCTAAACGTTAAAAGGTCGTCTGAAAATAGTTTCAGATGACCTTTCTACACGATAACACGTTATGAACATCACTTTATTGCAAGCCTGCCACATCGAGCCGCTTACCCGTGCGCTCTACCAAGAATGGCACGACTTCGCCCCGTGGTCGTCGCTTGAAAAAATCCGTGCCTATTACCGAAAATGTCTGGACGGGGACGGTTTGCCGCTCGCCTTTGCCGCAGTTTCGGAAGACGGACGACTGCTCGGTTCCGCCGCGCTCAAACGCTTCGACATGGAAGAATTTCCGCAATACGAATACTGGCTGGGCGACGTATTCGTATTGGCCGAATATCGAGGCAAAGGCATCGGACACGCGCTCATCACCTATTGCCTGCAAACCGCCCGCTCCTTACGCCTGCCCGCACTTTATCTCTATACGCCTGATGTACAGGCGGTTTACGCCAAATACGGTTGGCGGGAAATCGCGACGCAATGGCACAACGGCGAAACCGTCTCGGTGATGAAACTGGATTTATAGTGGATTAAATTTAAATCAGGACAAGGCGACGAAGCCGCAGACAGTACAGACAGTACGGAACCGATTCACTTGGTGCTTCAGCACCTTAGAGAATCGTTCTCTTTGAGCTGAGGCGAGGCAACGCCGTACCGGTTTAAAGTTAATCCACTATACAAGTCGTCTGAAAACGTAGCAACAGAAATCGCAAGGTTGCGCCTGCTATGTTCAGACGACCCTTCCGACCATTCGTACCCCGTAAACGCCCTTCGGAAGAATTCTCCCCGCCCGCCCGCAAAACCGTCAAAATCCCTTATAATTCCGAACCTAAACGAATCCCGTCCTGCCGGCAGCGCCGTCGGGACTTGTCTTAACAACGAAAGAAACACTGTGGACAAACTCAAAATCACCGCCAACGGCCCGCTCAACGGCGAAATCACCGTATCCGGCGCGAAAAACGCCGCCCTGCCGCTGATGTGTGCCGGACTCTTGACCTCCGGCACCCTGCGCCTGAAAAACGTACCCATGCTCGCCGACGTCAAAACCACCCAAAAACTGCTGCAAGGCATGGGCGCCCGCGTTTTGACCGACAACGTTCACGAATTCGAAATCGACGGTGCTACCGTCAACAATACCCGCGCCCCCTACGAACTGGTAAAAACCATGCGCGCCTCCATCCTCGTGCTCGGCCCGACGCTGGCGCGTTTCGGCGAAGCCCAAGTCAGCCTGCCCGGCGGCTGCGCCATCGGTTCGCGCCCCGTCGACCAGCACCTCAAAGGCCTCGAAACCATGGGGGCGGAAATCACCATCGAACACGGCTACGTCAAAGCCAAAGGCCGTCTGAAAGGGGCACGCGTCCTGATGGACGTCGTTACCGTCGGCGGCACGGAAAACCTGCTGATGGCGGCAACCCTCGCCGAAGGCACCACTGTTTTGGAAAATTGCGCCATCGAACCCGAAGTCGTCGATTTGGCAGAATGCCTCGTCAAAATGGGCGCAAAAATCAGCGGCATCGGTACATCAACTATGACCGTCGAGGGCGTGAAAGAGCTGCACGGCTGCGAACACAGCGTCGTACCCGACCGCATCGAAGCCGGCACCTTCCTCTGCGCCGTCGCCATGACCGGCGGCAAAGTCGTCCTGCGCAACGCCGCCCCCAAAACCATGGAAGCCGTGTTGGACAAACTCGTCGAAGCAGGCGCGATCATCGAAGCGGGCGACGACTGGATTTCCATCGACATGCAGCAGCGCCCCAAAGCAGTGGACATCCGCACCGTCGTCCACCCCGGCTTCCCGACCGACATGCAGGCGCAGTTTATGGCGATGAACGCCGTTGCCGAAGGCGACAGCCGCGTCGTCGAAACCATCTTTGAAAACCGCTTCATGCACGTTCCCGAACTCAACCGCATGGGCGCGAACATCACCACCGAAGGCAACACCGCCTTCGTCAAAGGCGTGGAAAAACTCTCCGGCGCCGTCGTGATGGCGACCGACCTGCGCGCCTCCGCCAGCCTCGTCATGGCAGGCTTGGTCGCCGGCGGCGAAACCATCGTCGAACGCATCTACCACCTCGACCGCGGCTACGAACACATCGAGAAAAAACTCGGCCAAGTCGGCGCGAAAATCGAGCGGGTACGCTGTTAAGGGCCTCATAATCCCTTGGTCGTGGGTTCGAAACCCACCAGACCCGCTAATTGAATCAATGCCTTGCGTAAGCGGGGCATTTTTTTCAAGTTGACTGTGTCCAATTTGTGTCTTTACATAGCCTGATTTCGTCCAATACCTCGGCATGGGCTTGAAGATGTTCCGCCGACAAATGTGCGTAACCGCGTACCATCTCAACGCTTTCCCAACCACCCATCTCCTGTAAGGCGCACAACGGCACGCCAGACTGAAGCAGCCAGCTTGCCCACGTGTGCCGAAGATCGTGCCAGCGGAAATCAGAAATTCCTGCCTTTTCCAAGGCGTTTTTCCAAATCCTCAAGCTAATGCTTTGAACTTTTCGTCCATTGGAATAAGTAAACACAAATCGGGAATGCTTCCCCATCTGCCTTGATATAGTCAATTAAAAACAAAGTAGTACAATACTCAACTTTGAAGGTCTAACCATGGCATACTCTGCGGACTTAAGAAACAAAGCTTTAAACTATTACGAACAATGCAAAAACATCAGCCAAACCGCAGCAACGTTTAACTTGTCAAGAAACACGCTTTACCTGTGGATTCGCCTTAAAAAACAAACAGGCAGCCTAAAACATCAAGTTACCGGTCTAAATGCCGTCAAATTGGATAGGCAAAAACCGGCTCAATATGTTGGGCAACACCCGGATGCCTATCTGCATGAAATCGCCAAACATTTTGATTGTACGCCAGCCGCCGTTTGCTATGCACTCAAACAGATGGGGATGACGCGCAAAAAAAGACCACCACTTACAAAGAACAAGACCCGGCCAAAGTAACGCATTATTTGACACAGCCGGCCGAATTTTCTGACTACCAACGCGTTTATTTGGATGAAACAGGATTTGACCGCTACCTGTTCCGTCCCTATGCCCGCAGCCCGAAAGGGCAAATAGTGAAAGCGCAGATAAGTAGAAAAAGATACCGACGCTTATCTCTGGTGTCCGCACAAGTCGGCAACCGGCTGATTGCTCCGATGGTTTATCAAAATACGATGACCGGAGTCTTTTTTGAAGCGTGGTTTCAGCAATGCCTACTGCCCGCATTGACTCAAAAATCGGTGATTATTTTAGATAATGCACGATTTCACCGTATGGGTGTTTTACGGGAAATGGCGGAAAAATGGGGACATAAGGTATTGCCTCTTGCACCTTATTCACCTGAGCTCAACCCGATTGAGAAGGTGTGGGCGAATATTAAGCGGTATCTGCGAACCGTATTGTCTGATTACGCCCGATTTGACGATGCGCTACTGTCCTATTTTGATTTTAATTGACTATAAAGAAAGGTAGAAGAGTGATGATTCAAGAAGTTAAAGAAGTGAATATGATAGATAGAATTTTAAATGAAATTTCAGCGTTAAGCCCAAAGGAAATCCGAGAAATTTTTATGCGGATGTGGCGGCATATGAATGCGCTGAATGACGGCTTGACGGCTGACGATTGTGTCGAACTTTTTGCAACTGCATTAAAAGGCAGTTCAGATTTGACCTATGATTTGCTGAAAGACACCTGACATGATTATCGCGTTGGAACGATGACAGATACATTTACATTATTGCCGCGTGAAACGTATGACAAAATGTTTTCTGAATGCCTTAAAGGTAAAATTCCCGCTGAAACGGAGCTGGAAACTGAAGCCCTAATAAAGCTGTTGATGTTCGAAAACGTATCTGAAGTAGAGGCAAGCATTAGAAAAGGTTTATTAGGGCAACACATTTTATAGGTTCTGATAAAAATATATCTATGATACAGGAGCTTACGATGAAAACATTCAATGGAAAATTGAAGATTTCAAGGCTAATTACCCGCATATATGGTGGACGGGTAGAGCAGATTATTTACAATGACTAAGATATAGAGGTCGTCTGAAACGGCGATTTCAGACGACCTTTATATGCTGAAGGGAAATGAAAGAAAAAAAAGCCCGCCGCGGCCCTGTTACCGCCTCTCAAGGTTCTGCCGAAACGTCCTCACGCCCCCAAGAGAAAAACAGACTTAGGCAACTTTTCCGGCACCTTCGGCAGCCTGCAAAATTGCCACGCCTGTTTTTCTCTTGCCCCCTACGGCGGGCTTTTTTATTTATGCAAGATTAATACTATTCAATCTAGTAGCTGACAGCTCTTAAACTGGAGCTATTTAGACAAAATATCTGCCTTTGTCGATTTTGAGCGGTGTTTGACGTGGGCAGGGATGGAAAATAACACATAAGGAAAACTAATGCTTTTACTAAGGCGTGAACACATTGATCGCTTGTTTGATATGTTGATAGCAAACCGCAGGTTTGATACTCCATTTAAAATTACGGAGTACGATGGTGGGATGAATTTTTTGGGTACGTTTGGCGAAGTCCCGGTACACGAGCTTGGAAACCGATCGGCGACATTGTGCTTTGAATGGAAAGGGAAGATCTCCGAACCACGAGATACCCATGATATTGCGGGGATGAAGCCAAACATTCTTTATGACTTTAACGGATCAGGACGGCACTTTGATAACCCTGATCCACGTTACCTGCTTCCTGTGGGTTCAAAAGGGTTGATTCTGAAGCATATCGTGATTAATGACGAAGACGAGCTTTTGAGGATTTGGTGTAACCGACGAAAAATTTATTTTTACCGATACCGGATATTGAAAGCCACCCCAATTGTGCGGAACATTTTACTGCATAAGGCATGGCAGGAAATTTACCGGATAAATGAAATATGCCGTAACACTTCATTTGAAATTTCCATATGCCACCGTCTAATGGAAGACGAATAAACATCCAACCGAGCTTTTATCTACTAGAGCTAATAAAAGGTCTCTTTTTCTCTTTTTTTGTTCATTGCTATAATTGTCCATTTACATTACTTAGCCCAATTCTATGAAATCCTTCGTTTACTCCCAAGCCATATTTCCTCCATTATCACTATTATTCCTATCATTGATAGCTGCCTTTCCTGTCCCAACATCAGCCGCTCCCACTCCCGAAGCCATTTCACAACAACAGGATATTCTCCAGCGTCAACGGGAGAAGCAGCTGCGTGAACAGATGTTGCCTGAACAAGATGTGCGTTTAGATGATGCTGATACAGGTAGGGAGAAGATGGCAACACAGGCAGGTAGTGCAAATTCGGATGAAGCAAGCCCATGCTTTCCTATTTCTGAAGTGGAATTGGTGGGTAAAGGAGCCGCTAAATTTCGATTTGCGCTCAATCAGGCTTTGCGCCAAACACATTTTGTTCCCGGCAAGTGTTTGCATGCGGGCGATATCAATCAAATCATGTCTTTGGCGCAAAATGCTTTGATCGGCAGGGGGTATACCACGACACGTATTTTGGCTGCGCCACAAAATTTGAATAGTGGCAAACTTCAATTAACACTGATGCCGGGCTATCTGCGCTTCATACGAATCGATAGATCTAATGATACTCAAACCCATGCTGAACGCATTGCAGCATTCCAAAACAAATTTCCCACCCGCTCAGACAATCTGTTGAATCTACGTGATTTAGAACAAGGGCTGGAAAATCTCAAACGGCTCCCAACAGCAGAAGTCGATATCCAAATCGTTCCCGTAGAGGACGAACCAAACCAAAGTGATGTTGTGGTGCAATGGCGGCAACGTTTGTTGCCCTACCGTGTAAGTGTAGGCGTGGATAATTCAGGCAGTAAAGCGACGGGGAAATATCAAGGAAATATCACTTTCTCTGCCGACAATCCTTTTGGACTGAGTGATATGTTTTATGTAAATTATGGACGTTCAATTGGCGATACACCCAATGAGGAAAATTTTGACGGCCATCGCAAAGAAGGCGGATCGAATAATTACGCAGTACATTATTCAGTTCCTTTCGGTAAATGGACATGGGCATTTAATCATAACGGCTACCGTTACCATCAGGCAGTTGCCGGATTGTCAGAAGTGTATGATTACAATGGGAAAAGTTACAATACTGATTTCGGCTTCAACCGCCTGTTGTATCGTGATGCCAAACGCAAAACTTATCTTGGTGTAAAACTGTGGGCAAGGGAAACAAAAAGCTATATTGATGATGCCGAACTGACTGTACAAAGGCGTAAAACTGCAGGTTGGTTGGCAGAACTTTCCCACAAAGAATATATCGGCCGCAGTACAGCAGATTTTAAGTTGAAATATAAACGCGGTACTGGCATGAAAGATGCTCTGCGCGCACCCGAAGAGACCTTTAACGAAGGCTCGTCACGTATGAAAATTTGGACGGCTTCGGCTGATGTAAACATTCCTTTTCAAATCGGTAAACAGCTATTTGCCTACGATACATCTGTTTACGCACAATGGAACAAAACCCCGTTAACATCGCAAGACAAACTGGCCATCGGCGGACGCTACACTGTGCGTGGCTTCGACGGCGAAATGAGTTTGTCTGCCGAGCGGGGATGGTATTGGCGAAACGATTTGAGTTGGCAATTTAAACCAGGCCATCAGCTTTATTTTGGGGCTGATGTGGGACATGTTTCGGGACAGTCCTCCCAATGGTTGTCAGGACAAACCTTAGCAGGAACAACAATTGGAATGCGCGGACAAATGAAGCTTGGCGGAAACCTGCATTACGATATTTTTACCGGCCGTACATTGAAAAAGCCGGACTCTTTCCAATCAAGGAAATGGGCAAGCGGTTTTCAGGTAGGTTATACTTTTTAAAACGGTATAGTCAAATGAGTTGCAACAAAGGGATAATAAAATTCGATAATAGCTGAGATCCTGCAAAATCACTCTTCATCTTTTCCTCTCGACAGCCAAAACCCAAACATAGATTTTCTGCTGTTAGGTAAAAGGGCTTTTTTGCAAAGGTCTCAGGGTGTCGTCTTGCGCCAGCCAGTTACGGTAGCGGCATAAGGTGCTGTAATCGGGGATGCTCAGTTCGTCAAAACGGCAAAACAGGTTGAAATCGATGCGGGTGATGAGGCTGTGTTCGAGTTCGGAATCGGAGAGGCTGTGCCATTGTCCGAGCAGGACGGCTTTGAACATGGACAACAGGGGATAGGCCGGATGGCCGCGGTGGTCTCTAAGGTAATGGGTTCTTTGACGGTTCAGGTATTGTTCGATCGGTTGCCAATCAATCACCTGATCCAACTTCAATAATGGGAAGCGGTCGATGTGTTTGGCAATCATGGCTTGTGCGGTTTGCTGGAAGAAGGTGCTCATGGAAAATCCCCTAAATGTCTTGGTGGGAATTTAGGGGATTTTGGGGGATTTTGCAAAGGTCTAAGGATGTGTGTTGTTGTACAGGTAAGTAAAGACCGTCTGAAACGGTTTTGCTGTTTTCAGACGGCCTTTTGAATTCATACAAGCTATGGCTTGCTTATATTTATAATTGTATAAATTTCCAATAATCTCGTCCTTCAATTTTCCAGTAACAGAATTCGTCCGGTATTAAATACCCAAAATCCATCGCTTTTGAAAACCAGCCGTCATAAACATAATCTTCATGACATCTGTCCCAATCCATATGAAGGTAAACTTCCGTATCAAAATTAATATAGAACAACGGCAGTCTCGAAGAAATCTGATTGATTTTTAAGAAATCACTTTGCTGGCCAGAGTCTGAGATAGGATCATTGTACGACAGCTTGTTCTCGACAACGGAATATAATCTTACCGCTTCATCAGAAGTAAATCCCTGAAACATCAGTTCCTTCAATTCATCCTTTTTTAATACAATGACTGAATCTGATTGAAGATAGCTTTCAAAATTGTCCTTAGTTAACTGCCAGATACCATTACGGTAATTTTTATAATCATAATTATATTGTTCTTTTGTTATAATTCCTTCTCTTAGATAAATATCAAAAGATATTTTTGCGTTTAATTCAAAATTTTCCTTATAATCAATCAAATAATATATCTTTTTCTTGTGGACAAAAATAGATATGCATTGAATATACTGAAAGATGTCATTTAATAGTTCAGATTTAAATTTCTCAATCTTTTCCATATTTGCCAAATTCCTTAATAACTTTATCTTCAGCAAGCCGTAGCCCGCATTAGACCTATGGCGGGCTTTGAGTGTGATAAAAAAGATCGTCTGAAACAAGTTTCCGGCTTTCAGACGACCTTTTGTAAGATTATCGGCAGCGGCTCAATGCCAACCTTAAACCTGCTCCGATTTCTTCAGGGCTGTTATCCAATGATAAAATTACATCGTCTGCATCAATGGCATCCCACGCTTCCAGCTTGACATGGCGGCTCGGGCTGATTTTCAGGCAGCCGTTGTGCAACCAAATATCCCCGCTCATCATGTTTTTAAATAGGGCGCGTCTGGTTTTATAGCCCAAGTTCCCGCATAGGTTGGCAACCCAATCCTCATAACGTGGTTTAAAACTTTCCTGTTTTAAAAAATCAATACGTTCAACTTCGTTGTCTAACGTCCTGCTGTTCGCCAATGCTTGTAAGACTGTCGTGCCTAAAGTTTCATTGTCGGTATCCAATGGCAGGATATGAGGGGGATATAGGTGGTCTATTGCCGTTAAGCCCAAACCTGAACATGTTTGAACAATCAGAGCTTCT
Organism: Neisseria sp. DTU_2020_1000833_1_SI_GRL_NUU_006; assembly: GCA_032388755.1. Lineage (NCBI taxonomy): Bacteria > Pseudomonadati > Pseudomonadota > Betaproteobacteria > Neisseriales > Neisseriaceae > Neisseria > Neisseria sp. DTU_2020_1000833_1_SI_GRL_NUU_006. The sequence goes on from CP135593.1 coordinate 2,039,281, forward strand.
TCATTAGCATAAAAAACTGCCCAATAATTTTGATCCTGTTTAAAAATCATTATTTGATCTCCGTAATTTTGACTGTAATCTTTCGATTTTTGCCATACTCTACCACACGTTGCAACTGCAATTTTTGCTCCTTATTAGTTTGTGCGGGTATGGCCAGATGGATTTCGCGCTGTTTGATCATGTCGGCCCTTAATGTCATACCCGAAAGGTTATGACGTTCAAAATTTGCCGTCTTAGAGTTGTCTCTACACCGCTTCGGATAATGATTTTGCTAGCCGTGCTGCCGACATGGGTGTGGCGGTGGACTGCTTTTGTCTGATTGCTGTGGCGCCTTGTTGAAAGAAAGGTCGTCTGAAACCGTATTTGTTGTTTCAAACGACCTTTTGGCTCAAACCTTGAGAACCGCATGCGTGCGTTCCGCACACATGCTACTTTTTGAGTTTAGGTTTCATATAGGCTACGGCTTGCTAAATTTCATTTAAAAAATCAGGATTTTCAAATAACTTGTAAATAAAACTCTCTATTGAGTCAGCTAACGGGTTTTCCATATCCCATATCCAATAGACGGGTTGTTTAGGCTTATTTAAATTTCGCCTATCAAAACAAATAAAATATTCACTAAATCTTTCGAAAAATGGTACTTGATATGGTTCAATAACAAAATCAGAAGAAACTTGTTCTGATTCCCCAATCAATATATCTAAAATAGATAAAGGATCCATAATTCGATTATCGGACTCTGATCGAATACTTCCACTTTCATTTACAGTAAGAAAACCATAACCAATTTCTTTCCAAAAGCAGAATAAATCATATGGAATTTGGATATGCTTTTCTAACTCTAGAAAATCACTATCTGGTAATTTAAAAAATAGATTTTTTTCTTGGCATAATGAATATTTGTCGAAATTATTCACAATAATAGAAGAATTTTTTATTCGTTCAAACATATTATCTATCCAAATGTTTTTGAAGATTTCTTAATGGTCCATCTGCCCGATGAATGCCGCCTTGATGCTGTTCAGGATACCTGGCTGGAGTAATGTTTTGCCAAATATTACCACCATTATTTTCTAATGGCTGAATATGGTGAGCATCATACTTACTTCCTGTTGGCTTTATAGTCCTACCAGTTTTGGAAGATATTACAGGTTCAGTATAAGTTGGCCATTTTTTCCCTGTATTCTTTTCCCATTCTCGAATCAAGGCATCTCGATTTTTACCAAATTCTGCCCTACGTCTAGCCAGCTCCTGCTGGCTTGGTTTGACCGTACCATGAGTCCTTATGTATTCAAATAATCCTATACGCTGGTTAGGCTCAATTCGATATCCGGTCTGAGCCTGAATATCCTTTAAATACTCTCTGATATACAATGCTTTTTGATCTGTACTAGGTGCAGTATGGGCTTGACCTAAATCCTGTCCTTTAGATACTCCCAAATCATTCTTTTGATGACTCTTCGACGCCAATGCCGTATCCGGAATCCTATCCCCCTTCGCAACATTGCCGTTTGCCGGAATACGGATATTCCCGACCCCCGCCAATAAGGGATCGCTGCCGGTAACGGTCGGCTTGATGTTTCCCAGATTACGGATGCCTGCACGAACCGCTACATTTACCCTTGGGTTCGGGATGACGCCCGTCAGGATGTCGGTAACGTTCAGCGCAAATTCTTCGTTTTTCCGCTCTTCCTGCCTGATTTTGGTGTCTTTCGTCCCGCTGTGCAACCAGGTCAGGTTACGGTATTCGGGTTTGTCCTGTCGGCGGTATTCCTCAAACAGTTTCGGATCATTGTAGGCTTGCGGATTTCTTGCGCCGTAGTCGCGGTAGTCCCAAGTATAACCCAAGGCTTTGTCTTCGCCTTTCATGCCGATAAGGGATATAACGCTTTGATCCGTATAGCTGTCTTGGGAATCTTTGTCCACCCAGCGCAGTATCTGCCTGCGGATTCTCATTGCCGCTTCTCGGCTGCTGATTTTTCTGCCTTCGCGTTTTTCGACTTCGCGCTTGAGGGCTTCGGCATATTTGTCTGCCAGTGCCGTTTCTTTCGGATGCAGCTGCCTATTGTTCCAATCGACATTCGCCCCTACTGCCGCCGTACCGGCATTCCAGCCCGCCGCATAGCCGATGGCCGCCCCGCCCAGTGCGTTGACCGCCGCTTTGCCCGCCGGACCGAGGTTTTCCGCCGCTTTGTCCAAATACGGTGCGGCAAGGGAAGTGCCGCTGCCGGCCAGTATGCCGCCGAGGCTGCCCGTCGTCAGTCCGCCTGCCGCCCCGTGCAGGATACTCCTGCCTATGCCGCCTTCTTTCCAGGTGTCGTAGCGGCTTCGGTTTTCGGCAAGGTAGGCGTTTACTTGGCCGAGGGATGCGCGGATGGCGGCTTTTCCGGTTTCGCTGTCCGTGTTTTGCAGTTCGGCCTCCAGCAGGGTTTTGGCTGCCTGATACCGTTCGTAACTTTGGGTGTTGCCGAGTTTGTCGGAAACGGCCGCTGCGGCTTGTGCGGCATTTTTACCGAACTCCTGCGTTACTTCCCTTTGCAGGTTGATCTCTTTGGCAACCGCGTCTTTGTCGAAGCTGTTTTTCAGACGACCTGTGTGTCGATCCGCAGTTTCGGTGTCGATGCCGGTGTAGATACGCGCTTCGGTTTCTTCGGCAGTCCTGCCTGTTCGGGCAAGTTGTCCCGCTTCATCGGTGATGTGTATGTTGCGGGTGTTGATGCCGCTGCGGGTGGTGCTGTTTTTGCTGTCTCCATCGCTGCCGTAGCCGATGGCGTTATTGTTGTTTTGACCTTTAGAAACATCAATCAGGCGGATTCCCGGGCCGGAGTCGGCAGGACGGTTTTGTCCCATTGATTCACCGCTGATTGCAACACTTGCCCCGATGCCGAAGCTTTTGCCTTCGTAGCGGCTGTGGTTTTGAATGTCGCTATGGGTGAGGGTGGCCGTCTGAAAAAGGTTTTTTCCTTTGTCTTCGGCACTCTTGCCGGAGGTGATGATGCCGCCCTTGAGGTCTGTGTTGTCTCCAACTTTGATCTGATAGCCGTCTTCTCCGGCATAAATACCGCTTTGCCCGGTTACGGAGGCATGGTCGGCCCGGATTTTGCTTTGGCTGTAACTGCCGCTTGCACTGAGTCCGTAGCCGAGGGTAACTTGGACGTTGCCGTTTTGCTGTTTGCCCTGATAGGTTTCTGTGTCTTGAACGCTTCGGATGCGGAGGCTTTGTGCGTCCAACCCTATGCCTTTGCCGATGATTTGCGCGCCTTTGAGGGAGGTATCACCGCCGCTTCGGATGGTGGTTTTGCCGGCCGTGCTGCCGATATGGGTGTGGCGGCGGGTTGCTTTTGTCTGATTGCTGTGATGGCTTGTTGGAAGAAAGGCCGTCTAAAACCGTATTTGTTGTTTCAGACGACCTCTTGGCTCAAACCTTGAGAACCGCATACGTGCGTTCCGCACACATGCTTTTGTTAAGTAATATTAGGTGATAAAGCACATATGCCCAACCAGCCTTGTCAAGAGCTTCCAAAAGGCTACTTGCGCAGCATGACAAGCTACGGCTTGTTTAATTGAAACTCTCCTGATCTAAAAATTCTAACTCTATTTCCCGGCAAACTATATATATGCTAAAACCGGTCGGAAGATCATACCTACCGCCTATCAATTCCAGCGTACCTCCATAATCCAAGATTTCATCATCCTGCTTTAATTCTCCAAGCTCCAAGGTATTATCGATATTTATATCTTGGTTCTCCGTAGCGTATCCATAAATAAATTTCAGATAGCTGAACTGCTTGAATTTAATTTTTACCCAGTCTGAATAATTGGGCAGAGGGATTTCTTGAGGTAAATCCGGATAATCCACACAATTGACGATGATATGAAATTCATCGTTTTTCAAAGTATAGTTTAATAGAGTACCCTCATATATATACAGAAATTGATAATCTTTTCTTGGAATAGTATAAGTTGTCATATTATTTTACCTTCAAAAGGCTGCTTAGGTAGCATGCACTCCCTGCCGGTAGCGAGTCCGTGCTACGGCTTGTTTAATTAAAACTCTCCTGATCTAAGAATTCTAACTCTATTTCCCGGCAAACTATATATATGCTAAAACTGGTCGGAAGATCATACCTACCGCCTATCAATGCCAGTGTACCTCCATAATCTAAGATTTCATCATCCTGCTTTAATTCTCCAAGCTCCAATGTATTATCGATATTTATATCTTGGTTCTCCGTAGCGTATCCATAGATAAATTTCAGATAGCTGAACTGCTTGAATTTAATTTTTACCCAGTCTGAATAATTGGGCATAGGAATCTCTTGAGGAAAATCCGGATAATTCACATTCTTGACGATGATATGAAATTCATCATTTTTCAAAGTATAGTTTAATAGAGACCCTTCAATTATATGCAGAGATTGATAATATTTTCTTGGAATAGTATAAGTTGTCATATTATTTTACCTTTTCAAAAACAATGGTTTTAAAGTCCTGTGATCTTATGTTTGCGCCATTACTATCATGAAATTTCAGTTGTTTAAACTCCTCCTTTAACGGACCATTATATTTTAACCTTAATCCCATTCGGGCCAGTTCTGCTTCATTTGGAATTCCTCTTAAATACTTATTGTTTGGTGTGCCATTAATCACAATTTCTCCCCCTTTTTTTGTAATACGTGCTGCTTCAGGAAGATAATCCATTATTGTAAATTTCCCTGCTGGTTTAGGGATATAAGGATTATTTGCGATAACTCTCGCCTGACTGCCTGTCGGTATATTGGGCATAGAACGTGCATCTCTTGCAACAGCCATCGGATCTGATGGACTAACTCCTACTGCTCCAGGTATTTGTACCCCTTTGCTGTCTGTAAACAGCTCTACTGTACCATTAGGTCTTATCTTCGGTACAGAGCTATCGGGCTTAGGCAACGCCCTTTGCTCAGTTACCCCTGCATAACTAACATTTTTACCATTGGGCAAAGTTGCTTCCACTCCCTTGTCTGTTAGTCGTGCAATTGTCCCTACTGGCAGGGTTGTTCCATTGGACAGCTTCTGTGCCTGTGTGAGCTTAACGGTTTGATTAGATATCAATGTTCCACTGGTAAAATCAAATGCTTTTCCATTTGGAACAACTGGTGCTTGTTTTTTTATTTCTGCTGCCAGTTGTGCAGCAGATAACTTACCTTCGCGGTACAGTTTATATTTGTTAGCCAATTTACTAGGGATACGTCCTGCTAGCTCCATTACTGGCAATTGATACCACATTAACCGTTGTCGGGTTGCATGATTGTATTCATATATTCTACCTGCATCGTAATCTCTCCCTTGTAAACGTAGCAGGGCTATACGGTTAGTCTCCATTTGTTGATCGTCTAGTGGACCCACTTCATCACTGGTAGACGAATCATAGACGTATCTCGGCAAGGAAATTATGCCTTTCCCAATTATCTTTGGATCATTATGTGCATCGTTACTGCTATCTTTATAGCCTTGTTCCATTCCTCTTCTAAAATCCGTTGAGGCATTACGGTTTTGAATCTGAATACTATGCAAGAATTTATTTATTTCGTTTTTGTTTTTATCGGTATAAGCACTAAATAATGCTTTTAAATTTCTGTCTTGATCTAAATATTCATGATTAGTAGCTGTAAAGAATTGATGGCTTGCACCAAAATTATCTACATAATGGAATCTAGATGTGTTTTGAGATAAAAACTGTTCTGCAAGTTCATTGCGTCCATGCAGTATTGCCCATTCGCTGTCTACCATTGCGGCAGCTGCGCGGTCTAGCTGAATTTGAGCCTCTCGGGGAGTTAAATTTAATCCTTTGTTTTTTAAATAGTTAATATATTTTTGTAGTGTATCTTTACTGTGTAACCACTTCACTTCATCAGGATGCAACTGCCTATTGTTCCAATCGACATTCGCCCCTACTGCCGCCGTACCGACATTCCCGCCCGCCGCATAGCCGATTGCCGCCCCGCCCAGTGCATTGACCGCTGCTTTGCCCGCCGGGCCGAGGTTTTCTGCTGCTTTGTCTAAATACGGGGCGGCAAGGGAAGTGCCGCCACCGGCCAGTATGCCGCCGAGGCTGCCGGTCGTCAGTCCGCCTGCCGCCCCGTGCAGGATACTCCTGCCTATGCCGCCTTCTTTCCAGGTGTCGTAGCGGCTTTGGTTTTCGGCAAGGTAGGCGTTTACTTGGCCGAGTGTTGCGCGGATGGCGGCTTTTTCGGTTTCGCTGTCCGTGTTTTGCAGTTCCGCCTCCAACAGGGTTTTGGCTGCCTGATACCGTTCGTAACTTTGAGTATTGCCGAGTTTATCGGAAACGGCTGCTGTGGCTTGTGCGGCATTTTTACCGAACTCCTGCGTTACTTCCCTTTGCAGGTTGATCTCTTTGGCAACCGCGTCTTTGTCGAAGCTGTTTTTCAGACGACCTGACTGTTGATCCGCAGTTTCGGTGTCGATGCCGGTGTAGATACGCGCTTCGGTTTCTTCGGCAGTCCCGCCTGTTCGGGCAAGTTGTCCCGCTTCGTCGGTGATGTGTATGTTGCGGGTGTTGATGCCGCTGCGGGTGGTGCTGTTTTTGCCGTCTCCGTCGCTGCCGTAGCCGATGGCCGGGCTGATCCTGTCGGCAGGCCTGCCCTGTTTGTCGGTAACCGTGCCGTCCCAGCCGCCGTTCAGGTCGAAACTGCCGCCTATGCCGAAGCTTTTGCCTTCGTAGCGGCTGTGGTTTTGAATGTCGCTATGGGTGAGGGTCGCCGTCTGAAAAAGGTTTTTGCCCTTATCTTCTGCGCTTTGGCTAGACGTGATGATACCGCCCTTGAGGTCTGTGTTGTCTCTGACTTTGATTTGATAGCCATCTTCTCCGGCATAAATACCGCTTTGCTCGGTTACGGAGGCATGGTCTGCTTTGACTTTGCTTTGGCTGTAACTGCCGCTTGCACTGAATCCGTAACCAACGGTAACTTGGACGTTGCCGTTTTGTTGTTTGCTTTGATAGGTTTCAGTATCTTGAACGCTTTCTATATGCAGGTTGCGCGTATCTGCCTGTACGCCTTTGCCGATAAGCTGCGCACCTTTGAGGGTGGTATCCCCGCCGCTTCGGATAATCGTTTTGCCGGCCGTACTGCCGACATGGGTGTGGCGGTGGGTAGTACTTTCCCCTTGTCCTTTACCTTTGCCGAGATTTCCTCCGGCGGTAATTCCAAGACTGATGCCGTCGCCTATTTGGACGGCTACGCCTGCATTCCAGCCACTGCTTTTGTTTTTGCTTTGCTCGCTGCCGTCCTGTATGGCAGATTGGAGTTTGATATGGTTGTCGGCAATGAGTGTGGTACCTGCATGGCCGATGACATCGGAACCTGTAATATTGATATTGGACTGCTCCCCGCCTCCTGTGGCCACAAGTGTGGTTTGCCCTTTGCCGATAATTTGACTTGCTGCCGCTTCGGTGTAACGGCTTTTTTGCTCGTTACGACTTTTCTGTTCGCCGTAGGTGATGGACACACTGATACCGGAGCTTTGATTGTTGTTTTGACCTTGTCCCGCACTGCTGCTTGGAGCAAATTGTTGCATTTGTTGGGCTGCTTGATAACCCTGCCATGCAGCATTGGCTGCAGCCATGGCATTAACGCGTTTATTTTTACTTTTGCCCACATTTTGGGCTGCTTGTACGAAGTTTTGTGCAGCTTGGACAACCGGCACATTGAGGGCGACGGTGAGGCCTTTTTGTTCCCGGGTGTGGACGTAGTCAGTGGCATACCGGTTGTTTGCGGACTCTACATCTATGCTTTTGGCAGTGACGGTATTGCGCCCCTCGGGGCTGGAGACGGTACTGCCGGTTTGTCGGTAGCGGTTTCCGGCAACTGTAACGGTGTCTCCATTCAGGCTGCCTATAATGCTGCCTGTATGGACAATATTGGTACGATCAGTGTCATCGGTAGTTTTTCGGTTACCGATAGTAAAGCCCAATCCGCCTGTACCCATGACTCCTGATTTTTTGCTCTCGTGGTATTCATTGCCGGTGTAGCGATTATGGGCAGTAGAAATATCGATGTCGTTTCCTGCTTTTAAGACAGTGCCATTATCAGAAATAAGGTTGCTGCCGCGTACATTGATATCCTGCCCGGCTGCAACAATCATTTTGCCGCCGCCGATGTTGCTGCCGACTGCTTCATCATGACTGAAGCGGTAGCGGTCGTGTGTTTTGGTACTGGAAAGGATGCCTTTGCTTTTCCCGCTTACAGCGGCTTCCAATTCGGTTATTTGGCGTCCTTCGCTGATAGTGACATCACGTCCCGCAGCAAGGACGGTTTTACCCTCGTCGGCCTCAAGTTCGCCTTGGCGGATTTTTAAGTCGTTGCCGGCTCTAAGCATTGCGCCGTTTTGCGTGCGGATGCTGCTGCCGACTTCGGCACTTTGGCGGACATGGCGATGATTTTTGTCATCTAATGCGCCATAGGCTTCGCGATGTTCGGTGCGGATGGTGCCGAGGTTGAGATTATTACCGGCGGTAATTTGGGTGGTGCCGCCTTTAACTTGGTTAGAGATGGTGGCTGCATTAAGGTTGATATCGTTGTCGGCATGCAGGGATAGGATGCCGTCTGAAGCTCTGTTATCTACTTGCTCAGTATAGCTTCCGGCCACGTTAATGCCGGCCATATGATCGATGGCGGTATTGCCGTTACGTTCATTACCGGAAGTTTGGGTTGTACCGTTAAGGTTAATATTTTGCGCTTGGGCAGTCAGCAGTCTGCCTGCTTGTACCTGCCCGCCGTCGATATTGATACTTTTTTCAGCTTTTAAGCCGATTTGGTCGGCCTGAATATTGCCGTTGCTGTTAATATTCCGTGCTTGGATGAGTACGGCCTGCCGCCCCGCAATGGTACCGCTGTTAGTCAGGTTGCCGTTTTGCAGTTTAAGTAAGACTTGTTCGGCACTAATCAGGCCGCCGGAGGTATTGAGATCACCTTTTCGAGCCAGTGCATAAACTTTGGGGGCCAGTACGGTTTGAGTCGAACCGTCAGACAGGGAGACGGTTCGATTTTCCATCCAAACGATATCTGAAGTTAAGCGGGCAACTTGCTCTGCACTCAAGGCGATACCCGGGGTAAGGCCGAATGTTTTGGCAGCAGTAAGGCCGTTGTCCATCAGAGCTTTGAATTGTTCTTCATCACTTTTGTAGCCGTCGAGTCGGCGGTAGCCTGTTAACTGGTGGATTTGTTCATTAACAAGTTTTTGTTCGTAGTAGCCGTCGCCTAGCCGTTTGTGTAGATGATTGGTGTCCAATTTCAGTTGTTGCAACATGTAGTCGCTGCTCAACCAGCGGCGGTAGTCTGCAAATTGAGGATCTGTTTCAACCAACCAGCCTTTATTACCGGGGTGGACGGTGTAGAGGCTGCTGCTAGGTAGAGTAACAGTAGCGTTATTTAATGAGACCACATTACCGGTATGGATACGCTGCCCATTGACGGCTGCTGTGGATGCTCTGTCAATCAGTTTGGCTGCAGATGCTGCGGGTTGAAAGGAAGGGGAGGCGGCATTCTGTTGGATGACGGATACAGGCGTGTCGAAGTCGTGGGTAAATAGTTGGGTATCATGGTAAGAAGTGTGGTTTTTTTCAGTACGGCGTTGTCTTTTTCTTCCACTGTACCATCCTTTTTCTGTAACTGAATCCCACTGTGTGCCGACAGCATCTGTGCGTCCCTTGCCTGTTGTACCTTGATTGGTGATTTCTTTCTGGTTTAAATCATCAGTGATAATACGCCCGCCTACTATAATTCGACTGTCTTTGTTCAGCCAGTCTTGGCCTGAAGCAGTCAAATTACCACCCACAGTAATGTGTGCTGGTCGATTTTCAATGATACGTTCTTTATAAGTCTCGATGTGATAGTCTCGGACATGCCATTGGTTGGCCTCAATACGAGAACCATTGTTTAAATGGAAGGTAGCAGTTGTTTGGTCTTTTTTTCCGTGCGAGTTGTCGAATAGGCCGTCTTTTACTGCCTGATAATAGGTATTTTGCCCCAATACGGTGTAGTCGCGGACTTGCTTTTCCGCTTTGGCTAAGTATGCCTCTGTTTTAAAATGATTATTGATATTCTGCATATTCCTAACGGAAATCAATGCATCACCTTGTACTTCCAAACTGGCACTGCCATTAACAAAGGTATCGGCCATGCCTGCCGCATGATGTTGTTCATCCAGTCGATTACCGATGGCAAAAATACCTTCGCTGGATAGTAGGGCGCCTTCTTGGTTATGAATCTCTTTTGCTCCGATATCCAAACGTTTCCTTGCGGCTATTGCACCCGCTTTGGTGCTGCCTTCTGTCGTTTCTTCTCGGTTAAGCAGTTTTTGCGCGTTCAGTGCAATATGGTTGCCATAGATTTTGCCTGTCCCGGTGTTGGTCAGGGTTTGACCTGCACCGATGTGGGTCAAACCGTTGCTGTTGATCAAACCCCTGTTGTCTACATGCTGTTCAGATGTAATGTTTGTTTGCTCTCCGGCAATAATTCTGCCTGTAACTTGGTTATCTATATTGCCGGCATTGAGTTTGAGTGTATGGCCTGCTTGTAGGGTATGGGTATTTTTCAGACGGCCTTTTGTGCTTAGATTTAATTGGTTGCCTGCAGTGAGGTCGTGTTCTACGACGAAATCATCCGTCAAGGCGATATCCAGTTTGTTACCGGCCGTTAATGTGCCATTATTGGCCAGTGATTTGGCTTGCAGTGATACATTGCCAGTAGATTGAATCGTGCCATCCTCATTGTTTAGCACCAAAGTGTTTTGATTTTTATCGTGAATAGACAACTTCTGGTTAGTGGAGATTTCACCATGCTGGTTGTATAGGCTGTCTGAAACAGCTAATTGTGCTTGGTTTGCAGATAGGAGTTTGCCGTTTTGGTTGTCTACATTTCGACTATTGATAGTCAGTTGTTCGGTAGCAGTAATATGACCGCTTTGGTTAGTCAGTTGCTGACTTTGGATGCTAACCGTTTCAGCCTCTATACGTCCGTGCGTATTATCTAGAGTCTGACCTTTGGTATTCAGTTGTGCAACAGAAACTTTTCCTGTATTGCGAAGATTGTTATTGGTGGTGACGGTTCCACTATCGGCAAGAATGTTACCTGCGTTATGTAAACCGGCAGTATCAAGCTGTAAATGTGCAGCTCGAATATTGCCTTTTTTATCATTGCTCAAGCGGCCCGAATGTATGAGTGTCAGATTGTTGGCAGCAATTTCTCCCGCATTATGCAGTTCACGGTTGTCAATCTTGCCGATTTGAGTTGATAGGAGACCGCTGTTTTTAGCAGTTTGAGCACTAACAGCCAGATCGTGTGCCTGGAGTTTGCCTTTTGCCGTATTGTTAAATGAATCGCCTGATACTTGTAGTTTAGCCGCATTCAGACTGCCCGAATTTTCCAAACTTTTTTTGGCGGCAATGTCGATTTGTCCACTTGCATTGATTGATCCTGCATTATCAAGTACTCCCGTTGTTTGAATGCGTCCTCTGGCGTAGGTTTTTGCAGGTGCTGTAGGTGAAACGGGATTGTCTGAACCAGGCTTAGATGTCGAGACAATGCTGCTGCCTGAACCTGTAGCGGTACTCGGAATCTGCGGTATGACTGATGGATTGGGATTCAAACTGGTCTGTGGAACGTCACTCACACCAATCTTGCCACTGTTATCAAATTTGCCAGCAGATACCAAATCCAATGCTTGTGAACCTGTTTGAGTAATATTACCTGTGTTGTCCAAACTACCTGTTGACATATCTAAGCGGGCAGCCTGGATCGTCCCGTTGTTTTGGTTTTTCAGACGGCCTAAATTACGGATAGTCAATTCACCTGAGGATAAGACCGTACCTGAATTGTCCAGCGTCTGGCTGTGAATATTGGCATCATCCTGTGAGGCAATCGTACCGCTATTATGGACATTGCGAGCATGAATTGAAACCGCATGATTTTCTCCCGTCGCCGCAATCGTACCCGTGTTGACCAGTTTACCTTCAGCATTCACTGCTACATTGCCGGCTGAGGCAAATAATTGCCCCTGATTGTGCACGGATGCATCACGATCAGTGCTGATCAAGGTGATCTTACCGGCATACATGCCGCCCAATGCCCCTGTATCGATGGCATACAGTGAGTTGGCAGAATTTGTATTCGCAGAAGGGGAGTGTGAAGACCGGACAGAGCCATCAGCTGAGACACCATTTTGCCCTGCCAACACACGCACATCTTTACCCCACACAGGCCCATCAATCTTAACCGCGCGGCTCAATATCTGCGTGTAATCGGTATCGCGGGCATCCAAACCGTGTCCGGCGATTACAACATTGCCTTGCCTTATCTTAAAGCCGCTAAGGTCTCCTGCTTGATATTGCGGCTGGCCTGTAGTCAAAGTGGCACGGGAAGCATTGATAAATCCCCCTCCGTTCACTTGAATTCCCGAAGGGTTTGCAATCACCACTTCGGCACGTCTACCACCCACCTCAATATATCCGCCCAACAAAGAGGGATTAGCCGAATTGACTTGATTCACAATGACACGGGCCTCACCACCTGCAAGCCAGGGGTTGCCCTGTATCCAGCCGCCCAACTGTGTTTGTATGTTCCGACGGCTGTTGTTCAAAACGGCGCCATGGTTGTCAACATTGAAATGGGAGTATTGGTTAACTGAAACCCCTGCGGCAGTAGGGGTTTGGATATTGGCCTGCGGGATGCCGTTGCCGGTTTGTATAATAGTAGGCTGTTGCTGTGCAGGTGCCGATTTGTCGGCAACGATATTTTGGGCATCGGCATAGGGAGAAGTCAGGAGAAGGGCAGAGCCGAGCAGTAATGAAAGAGAGAATGAGATAACAGAGATAGAATGAATAAAACCTGTAAAGCCGGCAATATCATTTGATGAAATACCTGTAGCTTGGGTATCGGCCGTGTTTTTTCCTTCGCGTTTGGCATTTTCGGCAACAACCATCATGCAGTTTCGATGTTTGTTAAATACGACTTTGTACAGGGTGCGGTTCATAGTAAAGGCTTTCTTGATAATATTTTTTATAAATAAATATTAATTCTAACTTGAATTAACTTTGTATGGGTAACAAAATTAGTTTTGGACTAAAGTGGCTTAGCCTTAAATGGCACAATATTGAGCAAGTTATATAACAATTTGGTTGTCGTAGTATAGTAACTATGCCTAACACACAAAACTTAGATAACTAACTGTAACCTAGATAAGGGAACGGAAAAGGAGCTACTTTAAATTTTTATTCCTGAATTTATGGCTCAATTTGATAGAAACTTAGTCAAATAGTATTTGATGTTATAGTTCTGATAATTTAGACACAAAAAACCTAAAAGTAGAGAAAGCATCCGCCGCCGTCATTGACGCCACCATTATTCAGACCGCCGGCAGCAAACAGCGTCAGGCCATAGAAGTCGATGAAGAAGGACAAGTCAGCGGACAAACCACACCGAGTAAAGACAGCGATGCCCGCCGGACAAAGAAAAACGGCCTCTACAAACTCGGTTACAAACAACATACCCGTACCGATGAGGAAGGCTATATCGAGAAACTGCACATCACTCCCGCCAATACCCATGAATGCAACCATCTGTCCCCTTTGTTGGAAGGCATTGCCGAAGGTACGACCGTCTATGCCGACAAAGGCTACGACAGCAAGGAAAACCGGCAACATCTGAAAGAGCATCAGTTGTTAGACGGCATTATGCGCAAAGCCCACCGCAACCGTCCGCTGACGGAAGCGCAAACCAAACGCAACCGATATTTGTCGAAGACCCGTTATGTGGTCGAACAAAGCTTCGGTACGCTGCACCGTAAATTCCGCTACGCCCGGGCAGCCTATTTTGGTCTGCTCAAAGTGAGTGCGCAAAGCCATCTGAAGGCGATGTGTTTGAACCTGTTGAAAGCGGCCAACAGGCTAAGTGTGCCTGTTGCCGCCTAAAAGGCGGCCCGGATGCCTGATTATCGGGTATCCGGGGAGGATTAAGGGGGCATTTGGGTAAAATCAGGAGCAATTAGGGGCGGAAATAGACGAAAACCTGTGTTTGGGTTTCGGCTGTCGAAGGAAGGGCTTTTTTGCAAAGGTCTCAGGCTAAGTGTGCTTGTTGCCGCCTAAAAGGTAACCCAGATGCCTGATTATGGGACGTCCGGGGAGGATTAAGGGGGTGTTTGGGTAGAATCAGGAGTGATTGGGGGCGGAAACAGCCGAAAACCTGTGTGTTGGGGTTTCGGTTGTCGGGGGAAAAAGGAATTTTGCAAAGGTCTCGGCCTATTTATCACCTAGAAACGGGTTGATGACTTTTAATCCGGCTGCGGCAAACGGAGTCGTATCTCGGGTAGCAACTGTCATATGGTGGTAACGGGCGATGGCCGCAATATAGCCGTCTGCCGCCGCAACGGAGAATCCTGCCTCTCGCGCTGTTGCACGGACTTCGGCATACGCAATGGCAGCTTCGATGTCAAAATCCAAAATACGGTCTGAAAATACAGGTAATACTGTTTCTTCCAGTTTTTCCAACAACAGCCGTTTTTTTCCGCCTTCAGGAAGGATGGCGATGCCGAAACGCAGTTCCGCCACGGTAATGCTGGAAAGATATAGTGTTTCCACCGGTTGTCTGTCCAACCAAGCGATGACAGCAGAGTCAGGCTTGGGGCGGAGCGGTTCGGAAATGATATTGGTGTCCAGCAGAATCATTAGAACCGTACCTCAGTTTGCTCTTTCCGTTCTATGTCTAAATCCACACCTCCTGCTTCTCGACCAATATCGGATAACAGTGAACCAAGACGGACACGTTGTTTGGGGCGTGCAGCTTGATCCAGTATCAGCCGTATTTCGGCTTCCGTACTCCGACCGGCGGCTAATGCGCGTGCTTTAAGGGCTCGATGGGTCTCTTCGGATAGGTTTCTGACTGTAATGGAAGGCATATCCGTTCCTTTCGAGGTTGTTTGAATACTGTTAAATGCTATCATTTTTAAAAATTGATAGCAAGCGAGGCGGATATTTCCTACAAACCAAAAAGCCCGGCCTCAGCACCGTTTCGAGTGTTGCGGCCGGGTTGTCGTATGGCTTCTGCAAATATGGTTTGTCGTATGTACGGATTCAAAACTACCGCGTCAATCTGTCATCCCCGTGTTCTTGATACAGGGAAGGTTTTTCTGCCGATTGGGTATTGCTGCGTTCCACTGATGTTTCTCCGACAATGGATCGACCGGCTGCCGCAACGGCAATGTCCTGCATAAGCTTCGCTTCCGTTTTATAGTCAATTAAAATCAAAATAGGACAGTAGCGCATCGTCAAATCGGGCGTAATCAGACAATACGGTTCGCAGATACCGCTTAATATTCTCCCACACCTTCCCAATCGGGTTGAGCTCAGGCGAATAAGGTGCAAGAGGCAATACCTTATGTCCCCATTTTTCCGCCATTTCCCGTAAGACACCCATACGGTGAAATCGCGCATTACCTAAAATAATCACCGGTTTTTGAGTCAATGCGGGAAGTAGGCATTGCCGAAACCACGCTTCAAAAAAGACTCCGGTCATCGTATTTTGATAAACCATCGGAGCAATCAGCCGGTTGCCGACTTGTGCGGACACCGGAGATAAGCGTCGGTATCTTTTTCCACTTATCTGCGCTTTCACTATTTGCCCTTTCAGGCTGCGGGCATAGGGACGGAACAGGTAGCGGTCAAATCCTGTTTCATCCAAATAAACACGTTGGTAGTCGGAAAATTCGGCCGGCTGTGTCAAATAATGCGTTACTTTGGCCGGATCTTGTTCTTTGTAAGTGGTGGTCTTTTTTTGCGCGTCATCCCCATCTGTTTGAGTGCATAGCAAACGGCGGCTGCCGTACAATCAAAATGTTTGGCGATTTCATGCAGATAGGCATCCGGGTGTTGCCCAACATATTGAGCCGGTTTTTGCCTATCCAATTTAACGGCATTTAGACCGGTAACTTGATGTTTTAGGCTGCCCGTTTGTTTTTTAAGGCGAATCCACAGGTAAAGCGTGTTTCTCGACAAGTTAAACGCTGCTGCGGTTTGGCTGATGTTTTTGCATTGTTCGTAATAGTTTAAAGCTTTGTTTCTCAAGTCCGTAGAGTATGCCATGGTTAGACCTTCAAAGTTGAGTATTTACTATTTTATTTTTAATTGACTATAACACAGTGGATGCAAGAAAAACCTTTTTCCAGCAATTCAAACGTTTATCAGAATACGCAGTTGATTGAACAGTATTCATTTCTACTTCCTTATAAAAAAGATATAAAAAAACCGGCATAGAGCCGGAAGCATTACCCCAAGGGAAAATTCAAAATTCTTGGAAAACATCCCAATCCGCATAACGCTTGACGGAGGTTTGCGCCACCACCTTGACAGCGTTTTCAGACGACTTGTCGGAATGTGAAATGGCAGGTATGGGCTTGGCTTTGAAAGACCGGGGCGACTCGGATGCCAAAATCTCAGGATTACCGCTCAAGCGGGCGTAACGCGCTTTGACGTTACGGACATAATGTTGAGTTTCCCGATAAGGCGGAATACCACCATATTTCCTAACCGCCCCTTCACCCGCGTTGTATCCGGCAAGCACCAAATCAAGATTACAGCCGTGACTGGATTTGTCAGGGAAGTGGTTACATAAAAAACGCAGGTAACGTGTACCTGCGATGATGTTCTGCTCGGGGTCGTACGAATGCTTGGGATTGACCCCCATCCGTGCTGCCGTTGGTGGAATAACCTGTAACAGACCCCGTGCATTTTTGTTAGACAGTGCATAACGGTTGCCACTACTTTCACGTCCCATAACCGCCCAAACCAAATTCGTGTCTAGCCTTTGTGCAGCGGAATGTTTTTCAACCAAAGCCTCATATTGCGGGTATGCGGCAGCGGCAAACGCCGATGAATGGCAGATAACAAAGAGCGAGGCAGTTAGTCTCATCATTTTTTTCATATTTTTTTCATATTTTTTTCACATCCCATTTCTCGGCAGGAGACGCCTGCCAATCATTTACATAACGGATACGGCCGCCCTCAATTAAGTGATACCGTGTTCCATAAACATACACTTTCAAACGACCGTCAGACATAGTTTTCAACAGATTGCAGTACATCAAGTAATCAATCCGAGAACGGCTATTTAATGAATGCGTACATTTAAGAAGATGCGAACCGTTCCAACCTTTGGGCTGTTCATTGTGGATTGTTCTGTTCATCCGGAATATCTGATTAAGGGACATCTTGCACTCCTACTATACAAAAATGCCGCCTTTTAAGGCAGCATTACATAAGTTATTGACAAATATAATTAATTGTTTGTTTTTAAAGAAATGACTTTGTCGTTAATGATCATATTATTCATTACAATGGCTTGGTCCATAAGGTTAATCTGAGCCTTTAACATATGAATTTCCATTCGTTGCTGTAACAACATATTTTCTTGTTTGGAAATAATTTCATGCTGTATGACAATTACAATTGTGTTAGTTATAAAAACTATCAATAGGAATAATAATTTGAATATTTTCATTAGCTACAATTTTTCCATTTTGAAAACAAAAAACGAAAATCTAGCAAACTGAAAGTTAGATTGCTTGGATTTTCGTTCTTTAGGGTGTGTCCATTTTGTGACTGAAACACATTGAAATAAATAGTATGTGATGGTATGTGCAGACTTCACTTCTATTTAAAAAAATGGGTTAGTTTTTATATTTAAGTCTTTTGTCATAAAGGTCGTCTGAAAACTTGAGATTCAGGTTTTCAGACGACCTTTATCATAGAAAAAAGCCCGCAAATCCCTTACAATACGCCCCTAAAATTTTGAAAGCACACAAGAATCATGGAAGCCGAAGTAATCAACCAGATCAACAACACCCTGAACGATTTGGAAAAGCGCAGCGAAGACATCCGCGTCTATATGGACTATCAGGGCAAGAAAGACCGATTGGAAGAAGTCATCGGCCTTTCCGAAGACCCTGAGCTGTGGAACGACCCGAAACGCGCCCAAGAAATCGGCAAAGAGCGCAAAATCCTCGAAGGCATCGTGTTGACGCTCGACAACATCGCGATGGGCATCGAAGACAACCGCATGCTGATTGAAATGGCCGTCGAAGAAAACGACGAAGAAGGTTTCGCCGCCGTACAGGAAGACGTGGCGGGACTGGAAAAGCAGATGGCGGATTTGGAGTTCAAACGGATGTTCAACCAGCCCGCCGACCCGAACAACTGCTTTATCGACATCACCGCAGGCGCGGGCGGTACGGAAGCGGAAGACTGGGCCGGTATGCTGTTCCGCATGTACAGCCGCTACGCCGAGCGCAAAGGCTTCAAAATCGAAATCCTCGAAGAAGACGACGGCGAAATCGCGGGCATCAACCGCGCCACCATCCGCGTGGAAGGCGAATACGCCTACGGCTTGCTGCGCACCGAAACCGGCGTTCACCGCTTGGTTCGTTACTCGCCGTTTGACTCGAACAACAAACGCCATACGTCGTTCTCATCCGTGTTCGTGTACCCCGAAATCGACGATTCTATCGAAATCGAAATCAACCCCGCCGATTTGCGCATCGACACCTATCGCGCATCGGGCGCGGGCGGCCAGCACATCAACAAAACCGACTCCGCCGTGCGTATTACACACGAGCCGACAGGGATTGTGGTGCAGTGTCAAAACGACCGTTCGCAACACGCCAACAAAGCCGCCGCGATGGAAATGTTGAAATCCAAACTGTATGAATTGGAAATGCGCAAGCGCAACGAAGAGAAACAGGCGTTGGAAGAAGGCAAGTCCGATGTGGGTTGGGGCAGCCAAATCCGCTCATACGTCTTGGACTCCTCGCGCATCAAAGACTTGCGTACAGGCTACGAAGTCGGCAACACCAAAGCCGTATTGGACGGCGATTTGGACGGCTTCATCGAAGCCAGCCTGAAACAAGGCGTGTAAAACTCAAAATGTGAAAAGGTCGTCTGAAAACCAAGATTCATGGTTTTCAGACGACCTTTTTGTTTCCTACCCGTCAAATTATCCCTGACACAAAGTCATGGCAGGCTTTTAGCAAAGCCCGCACTGAATATTCAGATGATTTCCAACCGACATCAATTTAATCATCAGGTCGTCTGAAAACCAGAGATTTTGGTTTTCAGACGACCTTTTGCCGTCAATTCAAATGAGCAATACCCATAGCCTTTAATGGTATGGCTTTGCTTTGAAATTTTCAGGCAGGGGCGGCAATGCGTTCCACCATACCCACGCCGACCCCGCAGATGCCGACGTGCGCAGCGACAACGGGTGATACTGGTACGCCCTGCCCGAGCCGCCTTCCGGTTTTTTCAAAAAAACGTTCGGCAAAAAGCCGGTAGCGTTCTTCGTCGCCGCTGTATAGGCCGCCGAGGATAAATTGGTCTTTCGGCTTGTCGTTCATCAGGCTGACGGTATTGGCAATAATGGAATCAAACATTTTGACATCGTCGGTAACGGTTTCTAAGCGTTCCAAATTGTCTTGCGAAAAGTGCAGGACGTTACGCAATCCGAGCCAATCGCCGAAAGACGCGCCGACGCGGGAAAGCGTGCCGCCCAAAGAAAGGGACTTGAGCGAAGAAAGTCCGAATACGATGTGGCAATAAGGCTTGAGGCTTTCCAAGTGTGAGACGACCGTTTTGGGAGGCAGGCCTGCCCGAAGCAGCCGTTCCGCCTCCATGGCGAAAAAGCCTTCCGGCATACAGCAGGTACCTGTGTCGATAACATGGATTTTCAATTGTGGAAACTGCGCCGCCATTTTGCGGATAACATCCGCCGAGTCGCTCAATTTGTGACTCAACGTCGTAACGATGACTTCGTGATAGCCCTGCTCCACCAGATAATTGAATGTTTTGAACAATTCGTCTTCGCAAGGCGGCAGCGTGCTGATCGGGTCATCCAGATGATTGGTGCGCCATTCGCAATATTCTTTGTTGTTCACATCTGAACCGTCTGCATGCCATTGATGATTAAACGAAATGTTTAAATGCAGAATATGTATGGTGCTGTCGCGTCCGGCCATACTGTCAACTGAACCGCTGGATGTCGATAAAACCGCACAGCGGTACAATGCATAAGAACCCGGCATACTTTCTCCCTCGAATATCCGACAATGAAAATCTATCCCTTAATATGATTTAACCGTTAAGACAAACGGTATGTTTAAATGATAAACGGTATGTTTATTATTGTCTATATGATTATTACCTCAAGTCATATTTTAGGATGCCAGGAAGAAAACCGCTCCATACGCCATATCGTTTACAATACTGGCTTTCAGCCTCAAACAAGGATGCTCATGCAAAAAATCACTCTGATTGCCGCTTATGCCGCCCACCGTTGTATCGGCATCAACAATACCATGCCTTGGCATCTGCCCGAAGACTTTGCCTTCTTCAAAACCTATACCACGGGCAAACCGGTCGTCATGGGGCGTAAAACATGGGAATCCCTGCCTAAGAAACCCTTACCCGGCCGCCGCAATATCGTTATTACCCATCAGTCGGATTATCTTGCCGAAGGGGCGGAAACCGTTTCCGAGCTGGAAGAAGCATTGGCATTGTGTGCGGATGCCGAAGAAATCATTATCATGGGCGGCGCACAGATTTACGCCCAAGCCCTGCCGTATGCGACCGATTTGCGCCTGACCGAGGTGTCGCTCGATGTATCCGGAGACGCTTTTTTCCCTGAATTTTCATCGGATGAATGGAAAGAGCAGTTGCGTGAAACACACATAAGCGCGAAAGGTATCGGATACGCCTTTGTCCACTATGTCCGCCGTTGACCAAGCATTTCTTTGAATCCGTATATTAAAAAAGGTCGTCTGAAAACCTAGATATCGGTTTTCAGACGACCTTTTGATGTCGGCGCCAAACGGCTTACTTGAATTTGTAAGTGTATTGCAGGCCGATGATGTCGGCGTGGTTTTTGAAGTGCGCGCTGGATGCGCCTTTGCTGTCCACATCGCTGCCGGTGGCGCGGGCGGTGTGGTAGCGGGTGTCGTTGATGTGGATGTGGCTGTAAGCGGCATCGAGGACGTGGTTTTTGCCGATATGGTATTTCGCGCCGAGCGAGAACCAGATGCGGTTGCCGTCGGGCAGGCTGTTCATGCGGTAGCCGGCGTTTTTGACGGGCGAGCGGTCAAAGGCGATGCCTGCGCGCAGTTGCAGCGGGTCGGTCACTTGGTAAGAACCGCCGAGCGCGACTTTGTAAGTGTTGCGCCAGTTGGGGGTGATGACGGTGCGGTCGGATTTGCCGTTGACGACGTTTTTGGTGTTTTCAAAAACCAGTTCCGCTTTGTTGAAGCGGCTGTGGCGCGTCCAAGTTACATCGCTGAACAGGTTGAATTTGTCGGTGGCTTTGTACATGCCGTGAACGGACAAGGATTCGGGCGTTACGATTTTGACGCTTGCTTTTTCACGCGGAACGTAACCGCGGGCGGCAAGCGCGCCCAAATCCCAAGCGCGACGGGCGTATGCGCCGTCGGCTTCCCATTCTGCCGAGCCTTTGAGGGTGTGTGATACTTTGGAGCGGTAGTTCACGCCGACCCGTGCGCGGTCATTGATGTCCCACATCCAGGCAAGTTGATAGCCGAAGCCCCAGTCGTGGCCTTTAACTTCGGCGTGTCCGTCAGATTTGCCTTGCGCACTGACGGAGACAGGGCGGCCGGCGGCGCGTGAAGCAAGGCCGCTGGCGAGTTGGCTAATAGCGCCGGAGGCATCCCAGTCGGAATATTTGCGCAATTCGGCTTTGGAATATTGGGCGATCAGGCCGGCACCGAAAGCATGATTTTCATTGGCTTTCCAAGCGACGACCGGCTCGATGTCGATGCTGGTAAGGCCGAGTTTGTTGATGTTGTGGCGCAGCACGGAATCTTTTTCGTATTCGGTGACAGAGCCGAAAGGGACGTAAACGCCCAAGCCCAAAGTTACGTCGTCATTGACTTTGTATGCGCCGTAGAGGTGCGGAACGACGGTGGTTTTGGTGATTTTGCCGCTTTTCGAGCCGGAAACATCGCCGCCTTGATAGTATTGTGCGGAATCGGCTTCGTAGTGGATGCTGGGGAGGACGATGTTGGCGTTGACGGAAACTTGGCTGCTGTCGAGTTTGGACAGACCGGCGGGGTTGTAGAAGATGGTCGATGCGTCGGCGGCTTCCGCGCCGGAAGAGTTGGCAGTGCCTTGCGCGTTGACCGACTGCGTACCGAAATGGTAGCCCGAAGCGTGGACTGCGCCGGAAAAGAAGACTGCGCTGAGTAAGATTACGGTTTGTTTAATAGGTGAGTTCGTCATTTTCTTATACCTGCGTGCAAATAATAAAGAGGTCGTCTGAAACAAACGCCTCTATCCGATTAGTATAGGTGCTCGATTCTATACCACCTTACCGTTTTTGCCTAATCTTTTCGATTCTTTGCACGGTTTTAATCCTATTCGATTGTTGCAGGGAAGTCATTTCTCTTTCATGCCTTTGAATTATCGTTTGTTGTGAAACCGACAACACTTCCCAAATGTAAAAAGGTCGTCTGAAAACCTGATTTTCAAGTTTTCAGACGACCTTTTGCATTCATGCCGGTCCGGCCTTAGTTAAAACTAAGCCTCCGCTACGGAATCGCGGCTGAAGGTTTTTTCGCAGTAGTGGCATTTGAGCTTGGTCTGCCCGCTTTGTTTGCGGACGTAGAAGCGGCTTTTCACCGGCTCGCCGTGGCTGGCACAGTTGGTGTTCGGGCAGCGGAACACTTCGGCGATTTCGTCGGGCAGGGTGAGCCGGCGTTTGTTGATGACTTTGAAGTGGTCGATGGTGTTGACGACGGCTTCGGGGGCGAAGAGGGCGAGGCGGTTGGCGGCGTTGTCGTCCAGCCAGACGCCGGTGATTTTGATGATGTCTTTGCTGCCTTGGGTTTTGCTGGGCAGGTTGAAGCCGACGGTGACGGCGCTGCCGTAGTGCAGCAGTTTGAATTGGCGCAGGATAATCAGGCCTTTGCCGGCGGGGATGTGGTCGATGACGGTGCCTTTTTCGATGGCTTCGACGCTGAGTTTGGGGGTTTCCATATTTGCTCCTTATACTTCTTCGTTCAACACCAGCGATAAAATCGCCATGCGGGCGTAAACGCCGTTGGTCGCCTGCTCGAAATAGTAGGCGTGCGGCGTGGCATCGACGTCGGGGTGGATTTCGTCAACGCGCGGCAGGGGGTGCAACACGCGCAGGTTGGGGCGGGCGTTGGCAAGCATGGCGGCGTTGAGGTTGAATTTACCTTGGATTTTGGCGAACTCTTGTTCGTCGAAGCGTTCGCGCTGGACGCGGGTCATGTATAGGATGTCCGCCCATTCGACGGCGGCTTCGAGGTCGGGCAGGATTTGGTAACGGCAGCCTGCGGCTTCGAGTTCTTCGGTGATGTATTCAGGCATGGCAAGGCTGGGCGGGGAGACGAAAGCGAATTCGCAGTCCCAGCGTTTGAGGGCTTGGCAGAGGGAGTGGACGGTGCGGCCGTATTTGAGGTCGCCCGCCATGGCGATTTTGAGCTTGTTCAGACGACCTTGGGTTTCGTAGATGGTCACGAGGTCGAGCAGGGTTTGGCTGGGGTGTTGGTTGGTGCCGTCGCCGGCGTTGATGACGGGGACTTTGGAAAACTCGGTGGACACGCGCGCGGCGCCGTCTTTGGGGTGGCGTTGGATGATGGCGTCGGTGTAGCTGGAGATGATGCGGGCGGTGTCGGCGAGGGTTTCGCCTTTTTTCGCGCTGGTGTTCGCGCCGTCGGAAAAGCCGATGACTTTGCCGCCCAAGCGTTGTACGGCGGTTTCAAACGACAGGCGCGTGCGGGTGGAAGGTTCGAAAAAACATGAGCCGATGAGTTTGCCTTCGAGCAGGTCGTCGCGCGGGTCGGCTTTGAGCTTGAGGGCGGTTTGCAGGAGCAGCTCGAGCTGTTCGGTCGTCAGGTCGGAAATAGAAATGACGTGTTGTCGGTAAAGCGGGTTGGGCATTCGGCTTCCTTTCTTCAATTCGGCAAAAACCCCGCAAAAGCGGGGTTTTACGAAACAACGACGAACGCGCCGCGGCATGCGGTACGGGCAAAACGGGCGGGGCGGGTGTTGAGGCGCATGGGTCGTCTGAAATCGGTTTGAGGTGGCGGTATTATCGCATATTTGACGGGGCTAGGCTGCGGATTTTCGCGCAAAGGGGTCGTCTGAAAATGGCGACAGTTTGCGCTTTCAGACGACCCCATAGCCCCCGTCCCGCTCCAAAATCCTGTTAGAATACCGTTTCATTTCATTCATAATATAGTGATATAGTGGATTAAATTTAAATCAGGACAAGGCGACGAAGCCGCAGACAGTACAGATAGTACGGCAAGGCGAGGCAACGCCGTACTGGTTTAAAGTTAAGCCACTATAATCAAACCATTCCCATTTAAAGCCGCGCCCAATACGATGAAACTCCCGCCGCTCAAACCCCTCATCATCACCTCGCTGCCCGTCTTCGCCAGCGTCTTTATCGCCGCAACCCTCGTCTGGCGGTTCGGCACGCCCAAGCTCGCCATGCCTTTCGTGCTCGGCATCATCGCGGGCGGCCTCGTCGATTTGGACAACCGCCTGACAGGTCGTCTGAAAAACATCATCATCACCGTCGCCCTGTTCACCCTCTCGTCGCTCGTCGCCCAAAGCACGCTCGGCACCGGCCTGCCCTTCATCCTCGCCATGACCCTGATGACGTTCGGCTTTACCATTTTGGGCGCGGTCGGGCTGAAATACCGCACCTTCGCCTTCGGCGCACTTGCCGTCGCCACCTACACCACGCTCACCTACACCCCCGAAACCTTCTGGCTGACCAATCCCGTCATGATTCTGCTCGGGACCGTGTTATACAGCACCTGCACACTCGTTTTCCAAATCATCCTCCCGCACCGCCCCGTCCAAGAAAGCGTCGCCAACGCCTACGAAGCGCTCGGCGGGTATTTTGACGCCAAAGCCGACTTTTTCGATCCCGACGAAGCCGCCTGGCTCGGCAACCGCCAAATCGACCTCGCCATGAGCAACACCGGCGTCATCACCGCCTTCAACCAATGCCGCGCCGCCCTGTTTTACCGCCTGCGTGGCAAACACCGCCACCCGCGCACCGCCAAAATGCTGCGCTACTACTTCACCGCCCAAGACATACACGAACGCGTCAGCTCCGCCCACGCCGACTACACCGAGCTGACCGACACCCTCAAAAACACCGACCTCATCTTCCGCATCCGCCGCCTGCTCGAAATGCAGGGGCAGGCGTGCCGCAACGTTGCCGCCGCCCTGAGGAACGGCAAAGACTACACATACAGCAAACGCCTCGGACGCGCGATGGAAGGCTGCCGCCAATCCCTCTCGCACTACACCGACGACCACCCCGAAAGCCGCAACATCCACCACATCCGCCGCCTGCTCGACAACCTCGGCAGCGTCGACCACCAACTGCGCCAGCTCCAACACAGCGATTCCCCCGCCGAAAACGACAACAGCAGCGACACCCGCATCGCCGCCCTCGAAAACAGCAGCCTGAAAAACGTTTGGCAGACCGTCCGCAGCCAGCTCAACTTCGAGTCCGGCGTTTTCCGCCACGCCACGCGCCTCTCCATCCTCGTTGCCGCCTCCTGCATCATCGTCGAAATCCTCCATCTTAACCTCGGCTACTGGATACTCCTGACCGCCGTTTTCGTCTGCCAACCCAACTACACCGCCACCAAAAGCCGCGTGTACCAACGCATCGCCGGCACCATACTCGGCGTCATCGTCGGCTCCCTCGTGCCTTATTTCACCCCGTCCGTCGAAACCAAACTCTGGATCGTCATCGCCAGCACCACCCTGTTTTTCATGACCCGAAGCTACAAATACAGCTTCTCCACCTTCTTCATCACCATTCAAGCCCTCACCAGCTTCTCCCTCGCCGGGCTGGACGTCTATGCCGCCATGCCCGTCCGCATCATCGACACCATCGTCGGCTCCGTCCTCGCATGGGCAGCCGTCACCTACCTCTGGCCGGACTGGCGTTACCTCACCCTCGAAAAAACCGCCGCCCAAACCGTCGGCGGCAACGGCGCCTACCTCAGAAAAATCCTCGACCAGCTCCAATACGGCATCGCCGACGACGTCGAATACCGCATCGTCCGCCGCCAAGCCCACGAACGCACCGCCACCCTCAGCAGCACCCTATCCGACATGAGCAGCGAACCCAAAAAATACGGCAACAACCTGCAAAGCGGCTTCACCCTCCTCAAAACCAGCTACGCCCTGACCGGCTACATCTCCGCACTCGGCGCATACCGCAGCGAAATGGACGGCGCGTGCAGTCCCGACTTCGTCCGCAAGTTCTACCAAAGCGGCTACCGCATCGCCGACCTGCTCGAACGCCTCCCGCAAACCGGCGAACAAGATTTTCAGACGACCCTCTCCCAAATCCGAACCGACTTGGAAGCCTTACAAACAGAGGCAGGCGACGAACGTCAAAGCCACATCCTCCACCGGCAGCTCACCCTCATCGCCAACCAGCTCGACCCCTGCTACCGCAGCCTGCACGACATCGAAGCCATCCCGCAGGTCGCGTGATATTAATCGGCAGGCAAACGAAAAGTCGTCTGAAAATTAAACACGGTTTCAGACGACCTTTTGATTGTTGGGTTTTTAAACCGACCTAATATTTATTAATCTGTTGTACTTTCAATTCCAAATTCCTTATTAATAAAAGAGATTTCTTGGGATTCTTTTTCCGTAAGCTGGATATTGAAATCTTCAATATAATCACATAGCGTTTCAAAAGCTAGCAAACGTTCTGAAAAAGTAATGTACTCTAGTGCGGCATCAATTAGATTAGCGTCAATTCTATCTTCAAGAGATTTTCCTAAATTCTTTATTCGTTCGTCTAATGTTTTCATCTTTCAAATACTCATTATTTTACAGGGTTATATTTGGGATTGATAAGTGTGCAGCTTGGTTTGAGACCCAAACATTCCATATCAATTGAAGGAAGGGGCATTTGAAAAAATTTCAGACGACCTTTTGATTGTTGAACTTTTCAATTAAATCATTATTGTGATTGGTTTTATTTTTCATAATAAATTCAGAAATTACATCTTGAATTGTAGAAATATTTTTAGAGATATGCTCAATAGGGTAGACGTCTCCTAAAATTTCCATTGTATTTCCACTACAATTTTCTGTTTTAAGATTTTTTACTTCAATATCTCCATCTTCTAAAATTGTTTGAATTATTGGTAAATAATATCCTTTTTCAAAATAGATAGTTAATTCAGTATTGTCAAATTCAGGCTCAGGAATAATTCTGAAAACAAGGACTCCGGCTTTTTTTCAAAATTTGATACAGAAAAAAGTTATTTATTTCTTTAATGTTAGGATTTTCTAAAATAGGGATTTGGATTCGTTCCCCATTATCTGTAATAAAAAATCCGCCAAAAACAATTGTTGATGTTTTCATTGTAGCCTTCTACTGTTTTAACCAAGGTGCTGCCGTGGAAGGAGCAGGTGTAGGATTTTTGAAGAACTCAGTTCTCAATATCCTGTTTCAAATGAAGGAAAGGTCGTCTGAAAATTAAAAGCAGTTTCAGACGACCTTTGATTTATGCTTGTTACGAAAAGTCTTCTAAATGATGGCTAATTGCCTCTTCAATAGTCGGATACCAATCCATAAATGAAGACTGTAATTCCTCTAAAACCAACTCATTGAATAAATTATCTAAATTTCTCCAATCCATTTTTTCATTTGGATAGAGAAAATTTGCCATAACGACAGTATGTTTATTTTGGGAGTAATCTGATAGGGCGCAAATCATCAGATACTGCCCCGAATGCTCCAGATAAAAAATTCTTTTTTCTAAGGGAGATCGACTATTTTGGTGTCCATTTTCCATTTTTTACCCTTTTTGACGTATTGGCTTTCGAGTTCTTAAATTGAGTTACCTGTCTTCCATCAGGAGTTAGAATAACCACTTTATCTCCTTTTACATAAACATGGTTTCCTGTGTCGGCATCTAAATATTGCTTTCCTTCGCGAACGACACGATTGGAAACTCCCACACTTCGATGAGAATCGTTTTTAGCTTCTTCTTTTCTTTGTTGGGCATGATTGGTTGGTTTTGGTTTGGTCGGACACTCATTATGAACCCAAACCCCTTCCGTTTCCGCCTTATCGCCCTTGACGAAGTAAGTATGCCAGTCGGCAACGGTCAGATTGTAGGCTTGCAGCGGTTCTTGTTTGACGGTAACGCTCTGAACGGTCTGCCCTGCACCGTTTTCGGCAAACAGCCTGCTTCCCGCTTTCAAATCTTCCGCTTTAATCCATTTGCCGTCCGAATAAAACGGGTGGATACGGTTGGAAACGAGGGTCTGTATTTTACCGAGGCCGTCTGAAACTTCAATGTAAACGGTTTCTTGATACGGATTCCCGTATTGGGCGGTAAAGGGTTTGTATCCCGTTTCCCCGCTTGCCTCGTCCTTGGCGAAGACGCGGTCGCCGGCCCGGATACGGGCAATGGCTTTGTAGCCGTCTGCCGTTTTGACCAAGGTGCTGCCGTGGAAGGAGCAGGTATAGGATTCTTGAAGAACCTAGTTCCTAATATTCTGTTTCAAATGAAGAAAAGGTCGTCTGAAAAGCCAAACACAGTTTCAGACGGCCTTTTGATTGTTGGGTTTTCAACCCAACCTACGGTTCCTAATGATTTTCAGATAAAAATAAAGAAATATCTTCTAACGCATCTTCAGCCCTACCTTGAAGCTCTGGATCATCTTGCTTTGAATGTAGTAAAGAAATAACTTTATTGTAATCACCGATATTTGAATGTAGCCTGGCGAGATGTCCGAAACAGGTTAGCGATAATCCGGCAATATCCAAGTCTTTATTTTTCGATAATTCCATCAATTTCTCAGAAATCCACGGTACTTCATATGCTTTGGAATTAAATACCATATCAAGAATGCCATCTATAACACTTTGTTTATCATCAGAAGAAATCAACTTTTCTGTTTTACTTTTATCAGTCATTTTTTAATTTTTCCTTTTGAATTAACTAATCCTGCTTTTTTTAAAGCATTTTTCTGATCGGTATGCAAATCTTGCCAACTTCTGACATGCCCGTGATATTCCGCAGAACCGTTATTAAAAGTTTGAGTTTTGTCTAATACAACGATTTCATTATTGGCTTTATCAACCCCAACTCTTCGAGGAGAAGTTGATTTAACTTGAACGGAATTATCAAGAGCTGCTTGTCCGTTTGTTGGTGCTCTACTTTTCACAGAATTATCATTTTTGCCATGATAAGAAGCGTCTTTATATCGTTGGTTGCCTTTACCATACGGACAATCATTATGAACCCAAACCCCTTCCGTTTCCGCCTTATCGCCCTTGACGAAGTAAGTATGCCAGTCGGCAACGGTCAGATTGTAGGCTTGCAGCGGTTCTTGTTTGACGGGAACGCTCTGAACGGTCTGCCCTGCACCGTTTTCGGCAAACAGCCTGCTTCCCGCGTTCAAATCTTCCGCTTTAATCCATTTGCCGTCCGAATAAAACGGGTGGATACGGTTGGAAACGAGGGTCTGTATTTTACCGAGGCCGTCTGAAACTTCAATGTAAACGGTTTCTTGATACGGATTCCCGTATTGGGCGGTAAAGGGTTTGTATCCCGTTTCCCCGCTTGCCTCGTCCTTGGCAAAGACGCGGTCGCCGACTCGGATGAGGGCAATGGCTTTGTAGCCGTCTGCCGTTTTGACCAAGGTGCTGCCGTGGAAGGAGCAGGTGTAGGATGTTGAAGAACTTAGTTTTCAATATCCTGTTTCAAATGAAGGAAAGGTCGTCTGAAAATTAAACACGGTTTCAGACGACCTTTTGATTGTTGGTTTTTTCAACCTAACCTACAACTTTCTGTTAGTTCCCATACGAACCAAAACCTTCATAAGTACAATCATTTTTTTGTGCAATATCAAATAACGTAGTTTCAATAGCTAAAATGTTTTCAAGAGAAGGGATAATATTGACGGAACAATAGCAAGTCCACATTTCTCCGAATTCATTTTGCTCAATACTGATTTGAAAATCTTGCCGATAAGAAATGAGTTGACTTTCTATTGATTGCAGATTCTTTTGAGAACCCTCTATAAAAAACTCTATTATCATCGATTTTGTCAAATCAAACCCTAGTTCTTGATATTGTTTCAGTACATCTGAAGTAGATTTTTCGTCAACAACCATTTTTAATCTCCATCTTGTTTTCGATATTTTTTCCCCGGGCTTTCAATTCGATTGTAATTATTGGTACTTTTAGAACCACCGTGAGCATCAATTCTTCTAGATTCATCTTTGAATGCCTCTCGATTATTTTTGGCAGGAGTAAAATCTGTAGCTATATGAGGGTCATTATTAACCCTAGCTTCTCTTGCTCCAGAGATTTGGGAACGTTGTCTTGTGCCCTTTCCAGAATAAGTTCGACCACTTTCATGAGTATTAGTATAAGAACCAACTTCTGTCCTATATTTTTCTCCATACGGACAAGCATTATGAACCCAAACCCCTTCCGTTTCCGCCTTATCACCCTTGACGAAGTAAGTATGCCAGTCGGCAACGGTCAGATTGTAGGCTTGCAGCGGTTCTTGTTTGACGGTAACGCTTTGAACGGTCTGCTCCGCACCGTTTTCGGCAAACAGCCTGCTTCCCGCTTTCAAATCTTCCGCTTTAATCCATTTGCCGTCCGAATAAAACGGGTGGATACGGTTGGAAACGAGGGTTTGTATTTTACCGAGGCCGTCTGAAACTTCAATGTAAACGGTTTCTTGATACGGATTGCCGTATTGGGCGGTAACGGGTTTGTATCCCGTTTCTCCGCTTGCCTCGTCCTTGGCGAAGACGCGGTCGCCGGCCCGGATGCGGGCAATGGCTTTGTAGCCGTCTGCCGTTTTGACCAAGGTGCTGCCGTGGAAGGAGCAGGTGTAGGATTTTTGAAGAACTTAGTTCTCAATATTCTGTTTCAAATGAAGGAAAGGTCGTCTGAAAATTAAACACAGTTTCAGACGACCTTTTGATTGTTGGGTTTTCACCTCAATCTACATTTACTATGTACTATGTTTTATTGAAATAATCAAATTTCATGTTATCTATATCTATATCAGTAAAAATATAACGAAGTATTGTTCTGAATCTTTCATAACGTTCATTAATTTCTACACTATCAGATAGCCAAGGGGAAGCTTTAATTTCGAAAACCTTCCAATTCGGAATCATTAAAAAATCAATAATGGTACAAATTCCAATTACAACATATCTTGGTATATCCATTGGATAAGGATATTTTTTTCTAACCTCAATTAAATCATTCTCCAACTTCCAATATTCTTCATCATCCCACACCCCATCATCATACCATTTGCCAATAAATGAATTTTCGTCATATTCCTCAAAACAAGGAATATTTCTTTTGAAGTTGTTTAACTTACACATAATAATTAATCTCCAATACGATTTAGATTTTTATCAAATGTGCCATTTCTTGTTTCTTTTTTGTTCAGCTTTTCGGGTGAAGATGCCTCTTTCCAAGCTCCTCCGTTGTGTCCGTCCTTATCGCGACTGATATAACTATTTCCTTTTTTAAAAATGGCAGCATCATTTCTCGTTCTTTCTTTTATTTTTCTATATCCCAATTCCTTTGCTGCTGCATATGCTTCTGAATCATTCCGATATACGGGGGTAGATGGTGTTTTTCTTGGCGGACACTCATTATGAACCCAAACCCCTTCCGTTTCCGCCTTATCGCCCTTAACGAAGTAAGTATGCCAGTCGGCAACGGTCAGATTGTAGGCTTGCAGCGGTTCTTGTTTGACGGTAACGCTCTGAACGGTCTGCCCTGCACCGTTTTCGGCAAACAGCCTGCTTCCCGCTTTCAAATCTTCCGCTTTAATCCATTTGCCGTCCGAATAAAACGGGTGGATACGGTTGGAAACGAGGGTCTGTATTTTACCGAGGCCGTCTGAAACTTCAATGTAAACGGTTTCTTGATACGGATTGCCGTATTGGGCGGTAACGGGTTTGTATCCCGTTTCTCCGCTTGCTTCGTCCTTGGCAAAGACGCGGTCGCCGGCCCGGATACGGGCAATGGCTTTGTAGCCGTCTGCCGTTTTGACCAAGGTGCTGCCGTGGAAGGAGCAGGTGTAGGATGTTGAAGAACTTAGTTTTCAATATCCTGTTTCAAATGAAGGAAAGGTCGTCTGAAAATTAAACACGGTTTCAGACGACCTTTTAATCGTTAGGTTTACAATCTAACGTAATCCACTCTTACTTATAGATCGATTAAGAGGAGCCCAAACAAGCTTCCCTGTAGCTGAGGATATTTGCTTCCTCATATCTATTTAAAATTTCTTTTAAATCAAAATCATATTTTTTGGGCGGAAAATTAACCGATAAATAATTCTCTCCATTTTTTCTGATTTTACCACTGTGTTCTTCTATGGCTGCCAATAAGTCCTTTGGGAAATGATCCAAAACAACGATGTTTATCGTGGTATTTCCTGAAGCTTTTATCAAGTGGTCGAAAAACAGCATTTTATCCTCACGTTCTATGGCAACAATGTCGTTTAAAGCCAAATTCGGTGCGAAAAGAGGAATCTCTTGAATAAGAAAATTTCCATCAGGCATTATGTTTCCTAACAGTATTTCTTCTGCAATATTGCTTTCCAAATCGTAATAGACGACAGTAAGTTTCGATTTCATTTGTTACTCTTCTTAATGTTGCAGCCTCTGCATAATACCTGCCCGTTTTTAGGTGTACCTTGACCACCCTTAGATTTAGGGATGACATGATCCACTTGTCTTTCATTTGAAGTAGGAGAGGTATTTTTTATAGATTGTTTGGCTGGAATTGTTTCAATACCGCAATTAGCGCACTTAACTTGACCATTATTTTGAATCCTATTCAAATCAATAACGGCTTCTTTTCCCGCTTTAGTAAAGTCTTTTCCTGCCCGATCGTTTTTACTGAGCCGTTCCGCGCGAAGTTTTGCTTTCTCTAAATTATTTGAACCGCCATACGGACACTCATTATGAACCCAAACCCCTTCCGTTTCCGCCTTATCGCCCTTGACGAAGTAAGTATGCCAGTCGGCAACGGTCAGATTGTAGGCTTGCAGCGGTTCTTGTTTGACGGTAACGCTCTGAACGGTCTGCCCTGCACCGTTTTCGGCAAACAGCCTGCTTCCCGCTTTCAAATCTTCCGCTTTAATCCATTTGCCGTCCGAATAAAACGGGTGGATGCGGTTGGAAACGAGGGTTTGTATTTTACCGAGGCCGTCTGAAACTTCAACGTAAACGGTTTCTTGATACGGATTGCCGTATTGGGCGGTAACGGGTTTGTATCCCGTTTCTCCGCTTGCCTCGTCCTTGGCAAAAACGCGGTCGCCGGCCCGGATACGGGCAATGGCTTTGTAGCCGTCTGCCGTTTTGACCAAGGTGCTGCCGTGGAAGGAGCAGGTGTAGGATGTTGAGAAAACGTAGGTTGGATCGAAATCCGATATCTCATTTAAATTGAAGGAAGGTCGTCTGAAAATTAAACACATTTTCAGACGACCTTTCGATTGTGGAATTTTCAGCCCAACCTATGCTTACTCAATTAAACTGTCAATCAATTCTTTTATGTCATTACGGGTCAGTTCCATACCCGGTTCACCGATAAGTGCTAAATCATAGATTATATTACGCGATTCTGGAGAATTATCTTTTGACCAAGCATACAGAAAATCAAAAGCAAGATTCGCAATTTTTTCATCCGAAGCATTTTGATTGAACAATCTGAGTAGTTCAGAATATGCGTATTGTTGAGTTATTTTTTCCATGAATCTAATTCCTGCTTTGTTGGTGGATAATGCTGAGAGGTTACACTTTGTCCGTTAATTGATTTAGGATGAACCATAGTTACGTTCCCGCTATGATCATAACTTTCCATCCATTGTCGGGTACTGCCTGTTTTAGGATTATATTCTGTAACAAAGCTATTACCCCTCGTTCTTCCCTCGGTTCTAGCAAATCGCTCAGCTTCATAATACCTGATTCTCCCATCAGGTAAAGTTTTTGTCCTAGACGCACTATTTTGAGCACCTTCCAAACCTGACAATTTCTTAGCTAATGCCGATTGGGCATTGGCAGAATGCGCATCCCCATATTGCTTGTATTTGGCTTGTGTGGCAGCAGAGAAATCTCCACTAACCGCGGCTTTCCCCGGTTTTGCCGCCTTTGCCAACTTTGCGGCTTTGGCGGGGGCGGCAACGTTGAAGGCGGCTTCGACGGTTTCGGCGGCATTGGGATTTTCCGCCGTCCAATCGCGGACAGTTTTGCCGATTTTTTCTTCCGATTTTGCCAAACTCCTCAAATGGTCGATGGCGGCAATGGCGTTGTCCGGCGACATGGTGCTGATGGCCGCTGCAGTCGCCATATCGATGGCAAAACCCGTCCCTTGAACTGCATCGCCTACGCCGATGGCTTCTCCGGCGCTGAGAAAGGGATTGAGGGCACCTGCGGCGACACCATTGATAAATTCCATGCTGTTACCCCAGCGGTTGAGCCCGGGGTTGTGTTCGAACATTTTTTTATTGGCTTCTCCGGCACGGTCGGAAAAATTTTTCGGTATGTTGCCGAATCTGTCCGCAAACCGTTGCTGCGTCGAACGGTTGTCGTCGTGAACAACAGTCTGCCTCCTTACCTGGCCTTTGGCAACGTAGGAGTAAATATCCCGGGCGCCGTGAGGTGCGGGGTAGCCGCCTCCCTGCGGGCCGTCGTAACCGTCGGCAGGGTGGTGTTCGTAGCCGTCCCATGACATGCTGGCAAAGGTCATGCCCGTACCGTCGGTTACTTTGCCGCCTGTCCAACTGTCGCTTTTGCTGGCACTGTTGTCAAACGGGGAATGGACTTCATGTCCGTGTCCGGAAAAGCGGACGATATATCCGGGATTACTGAAGATGGTTGCGGTTTCCATCTGTAAATTGCCCAACCGCTGTGTGATGGTGGGCGAAATGGTCATCAGTCCGGTACGCTCGGCCACGGTTCCGCGTGCTTTGCCGAAGAGGTGGAATTTTTTGCCGGGGTCGAAATTCTCCCGTCGGAGCAAATCCTGCACTACAGGGTCGTTCCTTAAGTCCGCCGCGAGGGCGGGCTGCCCGAAGGCAGCCGCCGTTACGGCGCAGGCGGCAAGGAGGTTTGTCAGTCTGCGCAGCGGTTTCACGGTTTATTCTCCTTCACGGCGGCGGATGACTTCGTCGCTGACATCAAGGTTTTGGGCATTGCCTTGTTTGAAGTCGGGGCGGTTTTGGGCGGTTGTGTCGCCGTAGGGGGTGATGTCGGAGAAATCGACCATCAGGCCGTCTGAAGCTTTGACGGTTTTGCTGACTTTGTAAGGACCGGTCCAAAGGGCGTATTTTTCTTTGTATTGGGATTCGTAGGCGGCAGAGGTAGGTTTGATCAGCAGTTTCCGGCTGTTGCGGTCAACGGCGAAATACTCGAGCTTGGTTTGGGCTTTAAGGGTTTCGGCGTTGTAGATGTGCAGTTCGGTACGGCTGCGGATGGTGCCGAATACGTCGACGGTTACGAATACGTCGGTGTCGGCGTATTCGGGCGGTACGACTTCTATGCCGCGCAGGTAGAAGATGGTTTGGACGAGGTTGGTCAGGAAGGAAACGTCGCGGGGGTTGGTAATCAGGGTTTCGTTGCGGTAGTCGCCCATGCCGTTGACGGACAGTCCGGCAGACCGTTCGCCTTTGCGTCCGTTGTTTCTGGTCAGGGCGGCAGCGGGGGCGTTCAAAAGCGATGTGGAAGTGGTAACGCTGGAGAGCGCATCGGCTTTGGTAGTGGCAGTAGTATCGTAGGTGGGATAGGTGTATTGGGTGGCGCTGTCGGGGTTGTTTTGGTAGCCGCCGCGAATCAATGCGTCGATGGAGTAGCGTCCGCCGGTAATGTTGCCCGATCCTTGATCGCCCATGGTAGAAACGTAAAGGGCGACTTTTCGGCCTTTCAGGGCAGACAGATCCATTTCTTTGACGGCGGCACGGGACGAAGCGGCGACGAGTTCTTGTTCGACGGCAAAGCGTTTGCCGCCGCCGTGTGAAGGAATGCCGGTCAGTGTACCGCAGCCGGTGAGCAGGAGGGCGGATAGGGTAAGTGTAGAGAGAAGAATTTTCATGTTGTTCCTTAGATTTTGCGTATTAAAAAAACGGAGGTCGGTTAACCTTCCTTAGTTTAATTTAATTTTAAACAAAAAATGTAAAGAACAACTTAAACGGTATATTTGAAGGACAAAAGGATAATGTCGTCTGAAAGCAGAAATTAATTTTTCAGACGACCTTTTGATCTTAATAAACCCGACGCGCGGGATACGGGCGCGGGTAAGGCGGGTAGGGATAGCCGTAGCGGTGTACCGGCTCGCTGTCCTGATAGATGACGGTCGTCCCCGGCGGGGCGTTGACGGTAACGGTTTTGTTGATGGTGGTTTGGGAATGGACGGGCAGGTCGAGGACGGCGGTGCGCCCGTATGGGGTTTCGGTGTAGAAACAGCCGCCAAGTGCGGTCAGCGTGAAGGCGTAGAGCAGGGGCTTCTTCATGGGTTTCCTTCATTCAAAACGAAACGGTAAGGGTCGTCTGAAACGTGGTTTCGATCAGTTTGAAACCGTTTTGGGGTTTTCAGACGACCCTTTTTATCGCCAATATCCTTAACTTTAAATACGGCATATCGTCAAATTCCGTCATTCCCGCGAAGGCGGGAATCCATCGAAAAACTTGAGAAACCTTGATTTGAAAAACAGTTTCCAAATTTCAAAAATGGATTTCCGCCGTAGCCTGTCCTCGCGTAGGCGGGGGCGGGAAGGACGGTACCCGATAAGTTGCGTATCGAAAATAAAGTCATTTGACTATATCCGGCCGACAGGATGGGGCGGCGGATTTTCAGACGACCTTCCCGCTTACCTTAACACGGTCTTCGTCCAGCGGCTGACCCATTGTTTCTGTTTGATGTCGATGTCGTTGCGGCTGGGCGAGTCGGTGTGTTTCGGGGCTTGGGCGAACTCGAAGACTTTGGGCAGCGGCGTGTTTTTCACGGCGGGATAGACCCACATTTCGGTCGGCAGGGCTTTTTGTACTTCGCCGCTTTGCAGCCACTGTACGAGTTTCGCTGCCAGCTCGGGCTGTTTCGCGCCCTTCAAGACTGCCGCGCCTTCGACTTGGCGGAACACGCCGCCTTTGAGGAAGAGGTTACCGGTCGGCGGCACGCTGTATTTGCCTTTGGAGTAGTGGACTTCGGCGGCGGGGCTGGCGGCATAGCTGACGACAAGCGGGTAGGCGCCGCCGTTTTGGGTGAAGTCGGTGTAATAGGCTTCACTCCAGCCTTTGGCGACTTTTACGCCATTTTGACGCATCTGCGCCCACCATTTGAACGCGCCCTCTTCGCCCATGCCGCCGATGTTCGCCATCAGGAAGGCAAGTCCGGGCGAGGAGGTGGCGGGCGAGGGCGTAACCAGCAGGTTTTTATATTCTGGGCGGGTCAAGTCCTGCAAGGTTTTGGGCAGCGGCAGTTTTTTCTGTTCAAACCATTTTTTGTCGTAGTTGAGGGTAACGTAGCCGTAATTCACTGCCGCGATGACGGGCATCCCCGCTGAAACGGGCGCGGATTTGGGCTGCGCCGCCGCCAGTATGCCTGCTTCGCGCGCTTTGCCGATGTTGGCGTTGTCCAAACCGTAAACCGCGTCGGCAATCGGGTTGGCCTTGCTGAGAATCAGCTTGTTGAGCATTTCGTTGCCGCTGCCCGCCTTGATGACGGAGACTTTGGCGTCGTTGGCTTTTTCAAACTGCGCGATGACGGATTGGGGCAGGCTGAAGGATTTGTGCACGGCAAGGCGCACTTCGGTCTGGGCAGATAAGTTTGCCGAAGCCAGCAAGAGGGCGAGGGCGGATAATTTCAGTTTCATTCTCTAACCTTTGTACGGGTAAAATACGACACATCATAACAAAATCCGCACCAACACACGACATGAACCTTTCCCCCGTTTGGCTCTTTGACCTCGACAACACGCTGCACAACGCCGATGCAGGCATTTTCTACATCATCAACCGCGCCATGACCGACTACATGGCACAACGCCTCAAGCTCTCCGAAGAAGCGGCATCCGACCTGCGTCAGGACTATTGGCACCGATACGGCGCGACGCTTGCCGGCCTGCAAATCCACCATCCCGAAATCGACATCCGCGAGTTTCTGCGCGAAAGCCATCCCATCGCGCAAATCTTGGCAAAATTGGAGGGCATGGAGGGAACCGAAAGCGTTTTAGGTCGTCTGAAAGGACGCAAAGCCGTTTTTTCCAACGGCCCTTCGTTTTACGTCCGCGCCATCATCGGGGCATTAGGTTTGGAAAACCGTTTTGACGCACTTCTCGGCACGGACGACTTCGGGCTGCGCTACAAGCCCGACCCGCAAGCCTACCTGACCGTCTGCCGCCTGCTCGACGTTGCGCCCGAACAGTGCATCATGATCGACGACAGCGCGGACAACCTGCACCAAGCCAAAGAGCTGGGCATGAAAACCGTATGGTTCGGCAGCAAAGCCCATCCCCTGCCCTTTACCGACGCCGTTGCAAAAGATATGCAGGCGCTCGCCGAATGTGCCGAAAAACTGTCGGTACTCGTCTGAAACCTTTACAATATCGGGTTTGAACAACGGCACAAATCCGCCCGACCACAAGGACAACCATCATGCGATACACCGCCCTCATCCTCGCCGCCGCAGCCGCCCTGACCGGCTGTACTTGGGAAACCTACCAAAACGAATCCGGCCACACCTCCCTGCGCCCCAAATACGAAAAAGGCACGCGCATCTATTACGAAGACGGCACCTACTCCCGCGATATGCGTTACAACCAATACCGCCCCGAACGCCGCACCCTCAAACCGCTGCACGGCGACCAAGAAAACGTACGCGGCACGACATGGAACAAACCCCAAGGCGCCGGACACGCCGCGCCCGAAACGCAAACTGAAGAATAATCCGCCCGCAGAGGTCGTCTGAAACCGTTTTTTCCGTTTCAGACGACCTCAAACATAACCGCCATCCCGTTCGTCCCATATCTGCCGTCTTTCAAAAAGGAGAAAACCATGCGCCCCCTCGCCCTGATTTTCGTTACCGCCACCATCCTGAGCGGCTGCACCACAGACCGCTACGACTTCGACAGCCGTCCCGCCGACACATCTGCGCGCACGCCCCTGAAGCCGACCACACTCGACCGCTTGGAACACGGCAGCCATGCCGACTCGTACCGCTGGAACCCCAAACCCAATAAACCATAATCCCCACGTCCGCACACCAAACCCAAATAAAAAGGTCGTCTGAAACCCCAAAATCCCGTTCAGACGACCCCTAAATACCCCTTTCATCAACATTGCATTCGAGAAAGCCCATCATGTCCGCCACACCCCTCAACATCGTCATCCTCGCCGCCGGCAAAGGCACGCGCATGTATTCCAAAATGCCCAAAGTGCTGCACCGCGTCGGCGGCAAGCCCATGGTCGAGCGCGTTATCGACACTGCCGCCGCGCTGAATCCGCAAAACATCTGCGTCGTCATCGGACACGGCAAAGACCAAGTTTTGGACACCGTCAAACGCGACGTCGTCTGGGTCGAACAAACCGAACAGCTCGGCACCGGCCACGCCGTCAAAACCGCCCTGCCGCACCTTTCCGCCGAAGGACGCACGCTGGTGTTGTACGGCGACGTCCCCCTGATTGACACCGCTACCCTCGAAACCCTGCTCGAAGCCGCCGGCAGCGAAGTCGGCCTGTTGACCGACGTTCCCGCCGACCCGACCGGCTTGGGCCGCATCATCCGCGACAGCCAAGGCAGCGTAACCGCCATCGTTGAAGAAAAAGACGCCGACGCCACCCAAAAAGCCGTCCGCGAAATCAACACAGGCATCCTCGTCCTGCCCAACGCCAAACTGGAAAACTGGCTGAACAGCCTCTCCAGCAACAACGCCCAAGGCGAATACTACCTGACCGACCTCATCGCCAAAGCCGTTGCCGACGGCATCAAAGTCCATCCCGTCCAAGTGCGCGCCTCCCACCTCGCCGCCGGCGTGAACAACAAACTCCAGCTCGCCGAACTCGAACGCATCTTCCAAACCGAACAGGCGCAAGCCCTGCTCAAAGCAGGCGTTACCCTGCGCGACCCCGCCCGCTTCGACTTAAGGGGTCGTCTGAAACACGGACAAGACGTCGTGATTGACGTCAACGTCGTCCTCGAAGGTGACATCGAAATCGGCGACAACGTCGAAATCGGCGCAAACTGCGTCATCAAAAACGCCAAAATCGGCGCAAACAGCAAAATCGCCCCCTTCTCCCACTTCGAAGACTGCGAAATCGGACAAAACAACCAAATCGGCCCTTACGCCCGCCTGCGTCCGCAAGCCCGCCTTTCAGACGACGTACACGTCGGCAACTTCGTCGAAATCAAAAACGCCGTCATCCGCAAAGGCACCAAAGCCAACCACCTCACCTACATCGGCGACGCCGAAGTCGGCAGCAAAACCAACTTCGGCGCAGGCACAATCATCGCCAACTACGACGGCGTGAACAAATACAAAACCGTCATCGGCGACGAAGTCCGCATCGGCTCCAACTGCGTCTTAGTCGCCCCCGTCAAACTCGGCAACAAAGTTACGACAGGAGCAGGCAGCACGATTACCAAAAACGTCGAAGACAACAAACTCGCCCTCGCCCGCGCCCGCCAAACCGTCATCGAAGGCTGGGTGCGCCCCGAAAAAGGCGATAAGAAATAAAGCAGTAAACCGCCCTGCGCAACTCGTTGCAGCAACAGCAATCTGTCCCTTCCCCCGTCCGGCGGGGGAAGGTTAGGATGGGGGTGGCTTTGCGACTTTAGGTCAAATCAAATTCGTACAACCCGTAGAGCCACCCTCTTCCCAACCCTCTCCCGCCAGACGGGAGAGGGGGCAGGTTGCAGATAAAAACGAGGTCGTCTGAAAACTTTGGGATTTGAGTTTTGGAGAAACTCGTTCATCCCCGTTTTCAGACGACCTCGTTTATTCAATCAATACAGACTTGAGATAACCCAAGTAGCGTGGGCTGCGCCCACGAAATCTACCATCTGACAATTCAAATCAGACAACAGCCGAATGGACATCGATTTCGTCATTTATCTCGCGGGCAAAGCCCACGCTACTCGTTGCAGCAACAGCAACCTGTCCCTTCCCCCGTCCGGCGGGGGAAGGTTAGGATGGGGGTGGCTTTGTGACTTTAGGTAATAAAATTCGTGCGAACCGTAGAGCCACCCTCTCCCCAGCCCTCTCCCGCCGGACGGGAGAGGGAGGCGGGTTGCAAGTTAAAACAAGGTCGTCTGAAAACTTTGAGATTTGGGTTTTAAAGAAACTCGTTCCCGATTTTTTCAGACGACCTTTTACTCAATCAAAACAGACTTGTGATAACTCAAGTAGCGTGGGCTTTGCCCACAAAACCTACCACCTGACAATCCAAATCAGACAACAGCCGAATGGATATCGATTTCGGCATTTATCTCGTGGGCAAAGCCCACGCTACCCGTTGCGGCAACGGCAACCTGTCCCTTCCCCCGTCTGGCGGGGGAAGGTTAGGATGGGGGTGGTTTCTGAGGTTTAGGTATAGTGGATTAAATTTAAACCAGTACGGCGTTGCCTCGCCTTGCCGTACTATTTGTACTGTCTGCGGCTTCGTCGCCTTGTCCTGATTTAAA
The DNA here is from genome assembly GCA_032388755.1 of Neisseria sp. DTU_2020_1000833_1_SI_GRL_NUU_006. Taxonomy (NCBI): domain Bacteria; kingdom Pseudomonadati; phylum Pseudomonadota; class Betaproteobacteria; order Neisseriales; family Neisseriaceae; genus Neisseria; species Neisseria sp. DTU_2020_1000833_1_SI_GRL_NUU_006. Next base: position 2,081,083 of record CP135593.1, read on the forward strand.
TTTAATCCACTATAAAATCAAATTCGTGCAATCCGCACCCCCCCCTCTCCCCAGCCCTCTCCCGCCGGACGGTAGTGGGAGCAGGTTGCAAGTTAAAACAAGGTCGTCTGAAAACTTTGAGATTTGAGTTTGGGAGAAACAAACTCGCTCCCCCGTTTTCAGACGACCTTTTTAACCAACGGGCTAGGAATAACCCCAATCCGTAGCGTGGGCTTTGCCCGCGAACCCGCTGTCCGACAATCTGAACTGGGCGTTATCTTTATATTCATTTCGTGGCAGAGACCACGCTACGGGTCGTCTGAAAAAACCTTAGCGTTTTGTTTTAATCAAGTGTTTGCGAAACCGAACATGTTCGGAAAGCAATTCCCGTCCCATTCAATCTATATAGAAAATAGAAAAAGGTCGTCTGAAAACCCTGTTTCGGGTTTTCAGACGACCTTTGCTTTGCCTTCAAACAGCTTTAGGTCAGGATTACCATTGGTAGCCGACACCTGCGGTCGCGCCGTAGTGGCCGCGCGAGTTTCCGGTAGCGGTACCTTTGATGACCCAGTTGCCGCCGTCGGAGATGCTGGAGAAGCCGACTGCGTAGCCGCTTTCACCGCGGTAAACGCCGCCTGCAACCGCCATCATGCTCTTACCCGGCAGGTAGGCTTGCGGCAGACCGGCGACCGCCATGGCTGCTGCGGTACCGGCTTTGGAGTCGCTTTCCACATTGTCAATACGTTGGTTGATTTGGTTGCCCATGTTCACCACGTAATTGCCGATGTTGGTCACGCTTTGGTTAATCGCCTGGTTGGTGTAATACAACTGGCTGCCGTTGATCGCATCGGTCGAATCCGCCGATACCACACCTGCCGCCACACCTTGTACCTGACGGGTCTCGTCCGTGCCGTTGCCGACGGTAACGACGCCGGCGACTTTGTTCGCGGCGGCAGCCGAACCTGCTTTGCCTGCCACGGCTTTGTCGTTCAGGCCGCCGTAGGTATAGGCTTCGCCTTTGGCCGCATCAGCCGTACGGATGCCTTGGGTTTGGGCGCGGTCGCCGAGGTAGACGGAGTCGTTGACTGTGGCTTTGATGTTGCTGCCCAATGCGTAGGCGTTGTCGGCGGATACGTTGTTGTTGTTACCGATGGAGTAAGAGCTGTTGCCGCTTACTACGGTCGGGTCACCGATGGCGCCGGAGTTTTTGCCGCTGACGATGTTGCCGGTACCGATGGCGATGGTGTTCTCGGCGTTGGCTTTGGCGCCTTTACCGATGGCGATGGCGTTGGTGCCTTTGGAGGCGGCCTGGAAGCCGACCGCCGTGGCGTATGCGCCGCTCGCGCTGGAGTCTTCGCCGTTGCGTGCCTGTACGTCGGGGTTCACTTCGCCGTCGTTGGTATGGAAGAACTTGATGCCTTGTTCGTTCATACGGCCTACGGCTTCGATGACGTTGTTGGTCACGTACATGCCTTGGTCTTCGACGTTGTAGGTCACGAGGCTGTAACCGTTGGACTGGGCAATCTTGGTCTCGTTCGTGACGTTGGTCACGTTCGGATTGTTGCTGTTGTCCACCAGGGTAATGTTTTTGATATTACCCAAGCCTGCTTTGCCGTCTGCTTCGACTGACGGCGGTGCGGTGTTGACGTTGCCGCCGTTGCTGCCGATCAGTTCGTAAACCCGGTGCAGTTGTCCGCCGTTGACGGCATCGGTGCTGCCTGCGGCGACGGTGCCTGCGGCGACGCCGGTTACTTTCTTACCGCCTGCGTTGATACCGTCGGCAGTGATGTTGACATCGCCTGCTTTCAGACCGTCTTTGCCCAGCGCCACTTTGTCGCCGACGTTGACGCCGTTGTTGTTCACAACCGTATCGCCTGCTTTGACGCTGTCGACTTTCAGGTCTTTGTTGAGGCCGACCTGAATGCCGTTCGCGCCTGCGGTGGTGGTGATGTTGGCATCGCCTTTAACGGCGACGGTATCGCCCAGTTTGTTGGCAACGGTCGTACCGCTGTCGCCTGCGAAGCTGATGCCTTTATTGTCCACCGCGTCTTTCGCCGCGACGCCTTTGGCGATGTCGGCTTTGACGGCTTTAGACAGGTCAACGGCGTAGTCGGTTACGTTGTCGGCGTCTTTGTTGCCTTTGGTCACGACGATGTTGTCGGAACCTGCGGAGACGCTCGCGCCGTCTGCGTTGACGGTGTAAACGGTTTGACCGTTCGCACCCTGTTTGCCGGTAACGCTTGCAATGTTGGTACCGGCTTCGACTTCGGTCTTGGCGGCGGCAGTCAGACGGTTCAACTGTCCGACGTTGGCGGCATCGGTGTCTTTCACACCGGCGGCAACGTTGCTGATGGCTTTGTTGCCTGCGTTGATGCCGTCGGCGGTGATGTTCACATCGCCTGCTTTCAGACCGTCTTTGCCCAATGCCACTTTATCGCCGACTTTGACGCCGTCGTTGTTCACAACGGTATCGCCTGCGGTGAAGCTGTCGGCTTTGAGGTTGGGCGCGGTCGCCACTTTGTAAGTGGTGCTGCCGTCGGCATTTTGCTCTGGTGTGACGACGATGTTGTCATTGCCGCTGTCCACTTTGGACGTGGCTTTCGCCGCGGCTGCTTTGAGCTGTGCAACGTTCACTGCGTCAGTGTCGGCTTCGCCTGCAGCGATGTCGGTGACTTTGTTGCCGCCGTTGTTCAGACCGTCTTTGGTCAGGCTGACAGGTTTGCCTGCCTTGCCGTTGCCCACAGTCAGTCCGTTGTCGGTCAGAACGCTGCCGCCTACGGTCACTTTGTCGAAGGAGACGTCGTCTGAAGTCGCTACGGTGATGTTCTTACCGTCGCGGCTGACTTTGACGTTTTTGCCTTCTTTGAAGGTTACGGTGTCGCCTGCGCCGATTTTTTCAGACGAGGTTTCGTCGTTGGCGTTCAGGTTCCAGCCTTTGTCGGCAGTTTCTTTCACTGCGGCAATGGCGTCGTGGACGTTGTCTTTGCCGGTACCGCCGATGTCGGTAGTGGTCACGTTGCCTTTGTTGTTGGCCGCGTTACCGCCGAGGATTTTCTCCAGGTTGGCTTGGGCTGCGTTCAACTGCTCTTCGCTTGCGGCTTGGCCTTTAGTGGCAAAGTCCGCACCGCCCAGGGTGGTGTTGCTCAGACCGGAAATCAGACCGGCGGTACCGTCGATTACGAGCGGTTTGTTGCCGTTGCCGGCTTTGCCGACGGTAATCTTGTCGGCCAGCGAGAAGCCGATGCCGTTTTCGTCGGCGCGGGTCAGGATGTTGCCGTCGCCTTTGACGCTCAGGCTGTCACCCAGTTTCTTCGCACCGGTCGTGCCGTTGTCGGCGGCAAAGGTCAGGCCTTTGTTGTCCACCGCGTCTTTCGCCGCGACGCCTTTGGCGATGTCGGCTTTGGCTTCGTCAGTCAAATCCAGCGTGTAATCGGTAACACCGTCGGCGTCTTTCGCACCTTCGCTGACTTTAACCGCACCGCCCGCCGCTTGGCTGAGGGTGGTCTTGTCGGCGTTAACCGTGTACTCGGTGTTGTTGCCGTCCACTTTTTCGCTGACGGTCACGTTCTTACCGGCAACGACGGTGGTGGTTTTTTCGGTGGCGGCGAGTTGTTCGTTCAGCTGGGCGACGTTGACGGCGTCGGTGGCTTTCACACCTTTGGCTACGTTGCTGATGGCTTTGTTGCCTGCATTGATACCGTCGGCAGTGATGTTCACATCGCCTGCTTTCAGACCGTCTTTGCCCAGCGCCACTTTGTCGCCGACTTTGACGCCGTTGTTGTTCACAACGGTCTCGCCTGCGGTCAGGCTGTCAGCCTTCAGGTCTTTAGCGGTAGAAACTTTGTAAACGTTAGAACCGCCTGTTTTGTCGGTTTCAACGACGATGTTGTCGTCGCCGCTTTCCACACGACCTGAATTGGCTTTTAACTGGGCAACGTTGACGGCATCAGTATCTGCCTCGCCTGCGGCGACGTTGGAGATTTTATTGCCGCCGTTGTCCAAACCGTCTTTGGTCAGGCTGACAGCTTGTTTGCCGCTGTTTGGTGCCGGCGTCAGGATGATGCCGGTTGCCGTAGTGTCGACTTTGTTGCCGTCTTTGTCGGAAATGCTGCTGCCGTCGGCTTTGAACGCGCTGTGGCCGCCGTCGGTATTGCTCAATTCGATGCCTTTTGCGTTCAGCAAGTTGGTATTGCCGCTCGCTTCGGTCAGTTCGATATTGCCCGCGACGGATTTGGTGGTATTGCCTGCCTTGTCGGTCAAAGTATTGCCTTCGGCTGTCGAAGCGTTGACTTCACCGTCTTTTCCAACCAAGGTAACGTTGCCGCCATTGATGGTCGTGGAGCTGCCGTCGGTATCGAACCGCGCGCTGTTCAAACCTTGCAAATCTTTGGCAAGTTTGACGTTGAGCGTACCGTTAAGGTCGTCTGAAACCACGCCGATGTTGTTGTCGGACAGTTTCGCCGCATCCGCACCGCCTTTAACCAAGACTTGGTTGCCGAGTTTGCGCTCGAAATTCTTGTCTGCGTTGTCACCGCCGAAAGTCAGGCCTTTTTGCAGCTCGGTACCGATGTTGTCCAACGCGCCTTGTACGGTGTTGACAGGTGCGGCCTGCGTACCGTCGGTTTTGGTTACGACCAGATTCGGTACTTCAACCGCGCCGGTAGTCGGATTGACGGTTGCGCCCAATGCGGTTGCCAACGGAGTGAGCTGGCTGACGTTGACGGCGTCGGTATTGTTCACACCGGCAGCGATGTCGGTTACTTTCTTACCGCCGTTAGACAGACCTTCGGTCGTCAGTTTGACGGGATTTGCCGCCGTGCCGACGGTCACGCCGTCTGCAGAAACGGTGGTTTTGCCGCCTGCTGCGTCGACGAATTCAGACGAGGTCAGACCTTTCAGCTCTTTCGCCAGTTTGACGTTGAGCGTGCCGGTCGTGTCGTCTGAAACCACGCCGATGTTGTTACTGTCGGACAGTTTAGCTTCATCTGCCTCACCGCCTTTAACAGTCACAGTGCTGCCCAAACGTCGAGTTGAGGGCGTCCCGGCATCAGCGGCAAACGTCAGAGGAGTGCGTACTGCATCGCTTAACGCACTTAATGCTTCTCCGACAGTATGGTAAGTCGCTACGCTGCTATTATCCGGATTACCTGAAATAACTGTGTAATCCGGTGCAGTAATAGTACCGTCGGCAGGATTAACCTTCGTGCCAAGTGCTTTGGCAACTTTGTCAAGCTGGGATACGTTTACCGCATCGTTTTGCTTCTGTCCATCTTTAACGTTACCGATAGTCGTCGGAGTCGAAGTTTGAGGGTCGGTCGGATTCAATGCGGCAATGGTTACGTCATTGCCTGTATAGACAGAGTTATCCTCTACATCGACAAACTTAACGGTGCGTGTTTGCGTAAGCGGATCAACGGTTACTTCGCGTCTCAACATTTTGCCGTTGGAACCAATATAGGAGAACGGTGTTGAATTACTAACCGTAGTCAATGTAGTTACATGGACGTTTTTAATTGCATCCGATAACTGCTCAAAATTCACTGCATCAGACGCCTCTGTACCTTTGGCAACATTGATAATTTTGTTGTTTGCCATATCCAAGCCGCCATTTGCCGTAATCTTGCCGGCAAAAGTCGGATTATCAACGGTATTGATGCTGACTGCGCCTTTATTTTGGCTCAAACGGATATTTTGACCTGCTTCCAACGTAATGGTCGCACCATTGGTAATTTCTTCCAAAGAATAGTTTTCAGCAACACCATTGGTATTGTTGGTTTTAGCCGTATTCAGCTTGAACGACTTGTAAGAGGCGTTGTTGATGGAAGCAATGGCATCATGAATAGTGCTTTCACCCGTACCGCCGATGTTAGTCATCTTAATAGTGCCGTCATTCGTAATGGCTGCGTTTCCACCCAATACGCCGACTGCGCTCTTACCGATGTTGTTCATGACGTTTTGAGTCGCATAAAGCTGGCTGCCGTTGATGGCATCGGTGCTGCTGTCGCTGATGCGGCCTGCGGCGACGTTGGTAATCGTACGCTCTTTGCCTGCCGTGCCGATGCTGAGTGTGGATGAAGGTGCGTTACCTGCGAAGTTGCCGAAGGTCAGGCCGCCAACGGTAGCAGAGGTCGTCTGAACGGCTGCTTCAGTTGCGGAATTGGCACCCAATGCGATGGAGTCTGCATGAGCAGCATTGGCGTTTTTACCGAGCGCAATAGCGTTGCTTGCAGAGGCTTTTGCCGCATCGCCGAAGGCAAAGGTGTCGCCTGCGGTGGCTTTGGCGTTTTTACCGAAGGCTACGGCACGGTTTTGCGTGGCTTGGGCGTTGTAGCCGATGGCGATGGCATCTTCCCCTTGTGCGTCTGCTTCGTTACCCAATGCTAAGGCATTGCTGGCAGAAGCTTTGCTTTGGCGGCCTGCCGCGACAGTACCGAAAGCAGTTGCGCGGGTATTGTGCCCCAACGCGGTCGCACCTGCCGCCGTGGACTGGCTGTATGCGCCGATTGCGGTGGCGGAATCTTGGTTGGCGATTGCGCCGTCACCGACCGCTACGCTGGATTTGCCCAATGCTTTGGAAGACTGACCGCCTGCGAAGGAGTTTTGACCATAGGCGTTGGACGCTTGACCGACGGCGGTAGCGTTGGTGCCGCTGGCTTTGGTGTTCGCACCGATGGCGACGGAGCCTTCACCTTTAGTCAAACCGTTGACACTCGCATCGGATGCCGTGTCTTCGTTGACAGTAGCGTTTTTACCAATGGCGATAGAGTTGGAAATTACCGCCTGCGCGCCCGTACCGACGGCTACGGCAAATTCGCCCGCAGCTTGGGCATCTGCGCCTGCTGCCAGAGCATCCAATCCGGTTGCGCCGTTATTGTTGTAGTTGCCTCGGGTATCAGAGGCCGTATTAACGCTGTAAAAATGGCTGGAGCTGCCGCCGCCTAATTGGTCGATTTTGTTGTTCATCGCTTCCAAAGCGTCGTGAACATTGGCTTTGCCTGTACCGCCCAAATTGTTCAGGGTCAGATTGCCTGCATCGTCGATTTGGGTACTGCCACCCAAGGCGTTTTTGACGTTGTTACCCAAGTTGAGCAGGTAAGAATTGGTCGCGTAAAGCTGGCTGCCGTTGATGGCGTCGGTGCTGGTTGCGCTGATAACACCCGCAGAGACGTTTTGAATTTGACGGGTAAAGTTGTTGGCGGGGGTGGTTGCATCGACTTTACCGACGGAAACCGTACCGTAAGACCATGTACCGGCGGCTGTGTAGTTACCGTTCAGTGTGTAATCGCCACTGTGGTGCGCTTCGGTCAAACTGCCGCCACCCAAAGCAACATCGTTTTCATTGACGGCATGGGATTCGTAACCCAAGGCAAGTGCTTTGACAGCATCAGCTTTGGTGTATGCACCCAAAGTAACCGCACCTGCTTTTGCCGAAGCCGCAGATACACCCAAGGCGACAGTATTGCCTTCCGCAGCATTGGCGGAATGACCGATAGCAATAGCTTCTGCTGCGAGTGCTTTAGTCGTATTACCAAAGGCAATCGAGCTGTTGCCCGTTGCTTGGGTGTCAAGACCCATCGCCATTGCATAGTCTTCTGAAGCGACAGCGTTGCTGCCGATGGCAATGCCGTTGAGCTTGCTGTCGGTTACCTTTGCCATGTTACCGATGGCTACGGCAAAACGACCGGAGGCATTAGAATCGATACCCAATGCGACCGCCTCACTGCCCGATGCGTTGGCACGCTGACCCACCGCGACGGAAGAAACGGCTCCGGCAACAGTCTCGTGACCGATGGCTACGGTTTCGTGTGCGCTGGCATTGGCAGTCTTACCGATGGCGACGGAATTGTCGCCGCTGGCTTTGGAAACCATACCGACGGCAACTGCGGATTCTTTTTCTGCCAAGGCCGTTTTACCGATGGCGACGGTGTTGCTGAAGCTGCCTTTTGCAGCTTCACCGATGGCGACAGTGGAAGTGACGTTCAGTTTTTGGGCATCCGTACCCATGCCTGCTTCCCTACCGATAGCGACGTTGTTCGCACCGGACACGAATGCGCCGGAACGCAAGCCGAGGGCAATATTGTCTACGCCGGTAGCGTTGTTGCCCGTACCTTTACCGATGGAGATTTGGCGTTCGTTGGTATAGGCATTGCGACCGCTGTCCGCGCCGATATAGACGGTGTCCGCGCCGACTGTGCGTCCTGCGGAAACGGCAGCATCGTAAACACCTGCGTTCGTACCTACTACGATATTGCCCGTACCTGCCGCTACGGCTTTGTTACCGATGGCAACGGCGTTGTTGGCGGTGGCTTGGCTGTTTTGTCCGAGCGAAGTAGAAGTTTCTGCAGTAGCAGTCGCTTCTTTACCGACTGCGACGCTGCTCATACCGGTTGCCTGAGTGGCAAAACCGACAGCAATCGCGCCTTTGGCAGAAGCAGTGGTTTGCGGACCGGCAGCCAAGGCGTTTTCAGCACCTGCATTGCTGTCCACGCCTAAGGCTGTGGCGCGCAGGCCGTTTGCCGTGCTGTTTTTACCGACGGCAGTAGTATCTTTTGGGGTAGCATTTGCGGCCGAACCGATGGCGATGGCATCCGAATTGCCTGCTTTGGCTCCATAGCCGATGGCTGTTGAGTAATGACCAACCGCAGTCGCCCCTTTATCCGCCGCCTGACCGCCGCCAATCGCGATGGAGGACGTGCCCTGTGCATTTGCTTTACCGCCGATGGCAACACCGTAAGCTCCCGAACCTGCAGCCAACTCACCCACAGCAATCGCCCGTTGCGCTGAAGCCACGGCAGTACCCATTATTGCCAAGCTGGCAGGACCTGATGCTTTGGCACCTCTGCCGGATGAACTCGAACCGCCGATAGCGACGGCACTCAATCCCGAAGTAGTGGAGTTAAAACCGATTGCAACACCGTTGCCTGCGATATCGGTTACAACGGAGCTGGTACCAATCGCAACGGAGGAACTGCCCTGCGCATTCGAGCTGTCGCCGACTGCGATACTGCCGCTTTTGGTTTTGGCCAGGTATCCGATGGAAATGTTTTTAGGCTCCGAACCTGTCGCACCGGTACCGATGTAAACAGAATGGCTGCTGTTGGAATCAACGCCCGCCGACGAACCGATGGCGATGACATTATTGACTCCCGAACCGCCTTTCAGTGCGCTCTCGCCAATGGAAATATTGCGGCCGCCGGAAGAAACGGTATCGCCTGCCAATTTCCCGATACTGACATCAGCCTCACCTTTTGCTGATGCCGTCTGACCCATGGCGATAGATTGATTGTGGTTGGCACTTGCCGCCGCACCAATGGCAATTGCACCGGTTGCACGGGACGGCTCATCACTCGGACCTGCAGTGGAAGAATTGGCACCGATAACGACATTGGTTTCCCCTTTGGAAGATGCCCCTTGTCCCATCACGACGGATTTGCCTTGTTTGGGTATGGTTCCGGGTATGACATCTGAAGCTTTCGTAGTCTCGTCGCCGCAAACCACGTTGTAGCTGACGGTATCGAAATAGCAGGTGTTGTAGTCGGTACCTTCGACAGCTTCAGCGACGGTTTTGCCGTTGGCAAGGGTTTGTCCGTTATTTTCTGCCGCCATAACTTGACCGCTTGCAAGCAGCAGACCGGACATAATGGCGGTAAACGCGAAGCGCACGCCTGCGGAGGCAACGATGCCGCCTATACCTGATGAAGCCGTTTTCCCATGCGCTTTGGCGAATTCTGCCACCGCGTTCCACGTCTGTGTGGTTTCGTTCCATACGACACGATAGATTTTATTCATGCTGTCTCTCTGTTTTAAAATGTTAAACAAATAAATTTAATATATTATTGGTTTTCGGAAGTACCTGATTTTTAAAATTCCGGACCAACACTGAAAATGAAAACACCGTATTCGATACCGATATTTCAATTGCAAAAATCATTCAACGGATATGACGGATATTGTCACTTTCGAACAAATTTCAGAATTTATCTATACCTAAGATAACAATCTCCCAAGCCTCGTTTATCGACCTTTTGGCTATTTATATATCCGCTTATCTTTGATATCTTCTATTTTCTTAACTTTATTTTGCAATTAAAGTGAAACTTTATCTTTTATTTGAAAGCAATTTATATGCCAAAACCCTTTTCCTGAATTTATCCGTACTGAAAAAATGATATTTTTAAGTATCCGGAATCCAAAATAAGAAAAGAGGTCGTCTGAAAACGTTTCAGACGACCTCTGTAAAACTTATGCTTATTAAATATTAATGAATGATGTTTCGGATACCATCTTCAGCAAGTTGGCGATGTTAAGCGGCATTATTCTGTATAATGCCGCTATGTTTTTGAAACAAGGAATACAAATGCTTACCCCAGAACAAGTCAAATCGCTGATTGAAGGCGTCGCCGCTTGCGAACACGTCGAAGTCGAAGGCGACGGACATCACTTCTTCGCCGTCATCGTCTCTTCCGAGTTTGAAGGCAAAGCCCGCCTCGCCCGCCACCGCCTGATTAAAGACGGTCTGAAGGCGCAATTGGCCAGCAACGAATTGCACGCGCTGTCGATTTCCGTTGCCGCCACCCCTGCGGAATGGGCGGCGAAGCAGCAATAAGCCAACCGTACAGCAGGCAAGAAGAAGGTCGTCTGAAAACGTTTCAGACGACCTTATATATTGCCATCCCAAAGGGACGGCTAACAATATTTAACGCCCTTTTACTTTGAAAGTAACAGGGCTTTTTTGTTGCCCGTCGTTTAAGGGGTACCGCTATGAAAGACAAGATGGAAGATATCAAGAAAGCGTTTGCCGCCGACATGGCGGACGCGCAAGCGGACGGCAAGGCGGCGGCAGACGCTTCAAATCTTCCCCCCTTATCTAACAGGGGGGGTACAGAATCCGAAGACGTCGGCACATTCCAAGAAGCCTTTGAATGTTACGAAACCTATATCTTAGACGGTAAAGGCAACCTCTTAGGCGTTCCGCTCCGTCGCGGTGTATCCGATTCAGCCTTTATCGACCAAATCAGTTTTTCATTTCACGAAAAAACCTTTTTCGACAAATACGGTGTCCGTGTAAGCCTTTTGGAAGACGAAGATTTCATCCGCGCTGCCTCCATGCTCGCCGAAGAAGTTTTCGGTTTCGGTATCTACAAAGAGTCCAAAGGTTCGGGCGGTCGTTTCTATGAGCGTTGCTGGTTGATGGGTTCGGAAGACGCCCTGTACGGTCGCGTCCATTTTGGCGGCCAACAAAATACCATTCTTTTCGAACTCACCGGCACAGGTTGCGGCGTCGCAAAAGAAGGCTGGGAATCCCGACTTTTCGCATTCCTGACCAATGCAATCCGCCCAAAAATAACCCGCGTTGACGTAGCCAAAGACTTTTTTAACGGCGAATACAGCCCGAACCAAGCCCGTGAAGACCGTAATAAAGGTCTGTTTACCTGCCATCACGTCAAACCAAAAGGCGAATGTTTGGGTTCCGACTGGGAAGAAGACGACGAAGCCAAAATGACTAAAGGCAAGACCTACGGTATCGGCTCCCGTGAATCGTCCAAATACGTTCGCGTCTATGAAAAAGGCAAGCAGTTGGGCGATAAAACAAGCAAATGGACGCGCTTTGAAATTGAATTCAAAGCAAAAGACATCGTTATCCCTTTCGAAGTTTTGCAGAATCCGGGTGAATATTTCGGCGGTGCATATCCGATTTGCGAACGCTTCGCACAAAAGGCAACGCGCATACACGCGGTTAAGGAAGATAAGGTCATTTCAGCCGACCGTTACCTTGAATGGGTGAAGAAGCAGTTCGGACGTGCGGCGAATGGTCTGAAATTCATTTTTCCCGAATTGGACAAAGCCAAACTGTTTGAACTGATTGAGCCGAATCATCACAAGCTGCCAAAGTCTTTGGCACCCGAAGCCTATGACTGCGCCTTTTTGAAAGCCCAAGCCATTCATGAGCAGCCTGCATTCAAACCGTATAAAGACCCTTTCGATATGTACGCATATTACGAGAATCTTGAAAAGCAGCTTGAGCAGCAAAAAGACGTCACAAATGAAGAAAGCTACAACAACTTTATCTACGACAAATTCGCAAGATTACCGTTTTCATGGGCTTAAAGCGTCTGCCCGCAAAGACGTTTAATCACACAAGGAAACCAAAAAATGAATATCCAACTTCAAGGCCACATCGTCGGCGTTAAAAAATTCAGCGGACAAATCGAAGGCAAGAACTTCGATTATTGCCGCCTGATTGTCGCCACGCCCTTAGACAGCTCCCAAGGTAACGCATTGGGCAGTTCTACCACTGAATACGATTTTGGCGGCTCTGCAAATTTCGAGCAGTTCCGAAACGCCCAATTTCCGATCGAAGCAAACCTAAACGTAGAAATCGTCACTACGGGCAAGACTCAAAAACTGAAAGTCATCGGTTTTCAAGCCGTTAAGAAAGGCTGATTGAATGCAGAAAGTCTATGTTGTCCAGTCCGTATCAACAGGGGACTTTCTGTATCTCTCCCCTGAAACGGGCGACATCGGACATACAAAATTAATCACGAACGCCGATTATTTCTACGACTTCGAAGAAGCCGTGAACGCCGGCTTAGAAGAAATCGGCAATCAATACGAATTTGTCGTATTCGGATTTTTGAAAGATTGAAAAATGAAACAGAAAGTGCCCCTCTCATTCAAATTAAGTTTGGGCGGGTTGGTTTTTTTCCTACTGGTTTTAATTGCATCAGTTTGGTACCTGTACGGTTAAAAGACTTGCGGTCAGTCTCAAAACAACCGCATCACTTTTTTATCAACCCTTATTGAAAGGAAAACGCTATGAAACTCTTAAACGTAGCAAAAAAATATGGCAATAAAGTTATTGCTGCAACAGCCCTGACAACCGCTTCCGCTTTGGCTGCTGCCGACGGCGTCGATTTGTCCGGTATCGGTACGACCGCTGCCACCGAGATTGCAAAATTTGCCGTAATGGTATCCGCAATCGGTGCTGCCGTTCTGTCGGTTATCGTGTTGATGCAAGGCTTCCGCATGGCCTTCAGCATGGTTAAAACGGCCAAATAACTGAAAGGGTAGGACATGGGGTATCGCGTCGGATTGCAATGCTTTTCTACAACGGAAGAAGCGCATGACTATGTATTGTCTCAAGTCCTACCTACCGTAACGGCGGATGTCAAAGTCGTACGCCCTTACAAAAACGGCAAAGACTGGTATTTGAACGAGCAGAAAATCAATTTGAGCTTCCCGCAATGCGACATAGCCGAACAAATACAATTCGGCGTATTGGTCGGCGCGCCGTTCATCGTCTTATTGGTGCTCGTATTCGGTATCAGGATGATAAAACGGCTGATTGAATCGGTTACGGAGCATCAAGGTGGTGGCGATGATTGACTTTTGGTTTTTATACGGATTCGGCGCGGTCTGTTTGGCATCGCTGATATTTTTTTGATATTCAAAAAGGGTATAATCCCGACTTTCTGCAACCGTTACGAAAGTTAGGATTATGTTTATTTCAGAATACCATTTAATTCAGTTTCAAACTGGTTCACATGTTTACAGGGACTTGCCGCAGGCGTTGATTTATTACAGGGAATTGATGAGAAAAGGTGTTTTTAAAGCTCCTTTTTCTTTTGATATTTTTAGAAATTTCTTTCATAGATATGATAGTGATTTTATAGAAATTCAGTTTCCCGATGCTTCGACTCTGCTAATTAAATTAGATGAAGCTAAATGTTATGTATCACATCCAAGAACGAAGTTTTTTAAAGATTATTCTATGTTGTAGTCTATTTATATCAGTTAAAGCCTTTGCTGAAGGACCTGTTGGACATTTTGAACGAGTCGAAGTCTATGATGATGGTCGATATAAAGGCATTAGGGGAATTAATAAGAGTACCCCCTATAAACATGGTAGAGTTTGGCAGGGGGTATTTGATAGTCATACTGGACAATATGCTAGTTTTGATGGGCAAGACTTAAGAGTTCGCCATGCTAGAACAGGATTAACTTCATCATCTAAAATTTCTACGACCATCGAAAGCCGCGTCTCCAAATCCACAGTCTTCCGAAACCTCCTATCCCGTGCAAGATTAGGCGGCAAATACGCCGTCCAACGCGCCGCGGGCAAACTCGGTGCAGGTCTTTTAGGCGGTCCCGCCGGGTGGGCAATAACCGCGGCTCTGACAGCATATGACCTTGCCGCCCCGCACGCAGCTAGCGAAGGCTATTACTATGACGAAAAATACGAAGACTTCGTCAAGCCCGTAACCTATGTCTATTGCGTGGCAAGTTCGGGCGTATGTACCGACCAGCGAGTTCAAGAAACAGTCATGAATCCAAAAGCCGTATACGCGGATATGGGACCCAATCCATCAGATGCCGAAATCAATAAAAAACTGTGTTCTAAATTAGATGTTCAGCATTTCGGTTTTGAATATCCCGACCGTTTTAGTAAAAAAGACGCAAAATTCAACGCAAGAAAAGATACCTGTGAGGTTGAGTTTAATGTTTTGAAGGAAGTCGGTTTTTTGAGTCCGGGCAAAACGACCACATCGGAAACACGTGTAATGGAACGAGTACCCAAAGTCAAAGAGCCCATACCGCAAAGCGTATTTGATAAAGCCGTCCAACCGTCGGCAGACGCCAGCCCGTCTAAATATGTCAACGCAACCGCAAATCAAGATGGCAGTGTTCCGGGCGAATCACAGGGAAATCCAACCGTACCGAATGGCACAGTAGTAACCCTCGGCCCTGCAACCGGACCTGATAATAAGCCAGTACAGGTAACAATCAATTTTAGAACAGGTTCAGACGGCAATACATCGGCAGACGTAAAAGTAACCCCGCGACCCGACCTCACACCGGGCAGTCCTGCCGCTCCGAATTACACGCCTGCTCCCGTCCCTCCGCCTGCAACAACCCCTACAACAACACCGGGCGATAATGGCAAACCCGATGGACAGCCGAATAAAACACCTGACGACAATCCGAAGGACAACCCTAAACCCGACCCCGACGACAGCCCTAGCGGCAAAGACAAACCAAAACCCGACGATAAGCCCGACCCTGACGGCAAAGACTATCCAAAAAAGGACGAAAGACCTAAAGAGGACGATAAGCCAAAGGAGGACGGAGGTTTGCTCTGTAAAGTGTTCCCGAACATTTTGGCCTGTGATGAATTGCCCGAAAAAGAAGAACCCAATTTAGAGATTCCTCAAGAAACTATCGATTTGAACTTCACACCTGACAATACCTTTAGCGAGTATGGCGAATGCCCTGCTCCCGTAACGTTTCAGGCGTTGGGCGCGGAATACAAAATCAGTCTTGAGCCGGCGTGTAATTTAGCTGCCATGATGCGCCCCTTTATTATCGCAATGGCTTGGCTGGTGGCTTCGTTCTTCGTGGCCAGAGTTGTCAGAAATAACGCATAGGGGGATTTATGAAATTTTTAGCTGCTCTTGCTCCATATTTGATAAACCATGTTGTCAAATACATTCTGACTGCCTTAGGGGTGTCTATAATTACCTATGTTGGTTTTGACGCCCTTATGAGTAATCTCAAAAATCAATTTATAAGCAGCATGGGGGCGGTTCCCGCCGGCGCGATCCAAATTTTTTATATCGCAGGTGGCGGCGTGGTTTTGAACATCATGTTTGGGATGTTAGCCTTTGTCGTTACTTTTAAAACCCTGTCTAAATTAAGCTTCGGCAAGAAAGGATAAAGATGGCAGCCATTACCCTGATTACAGGTAAACCAAGAATAGGCAAAACCGCTTTTGCTGTCGAACTGCTTATGTTTGATGACTTCTATAAAGGTCGAAAAATTTTCTCCAACATCAACGGCCTTTTGATAGACCATCATAAACCGCCGGAAGGGCATAGCTGGGAAGACATGCATGAATGGCTGAAATGGAGAGAGAATATAGGCTCTGTCGTCATATATGACGAAGTGCAATATCTATTCCCGACACGTTCCAGCGGTTCAAAAATGCCTGAAAACGTCGCCTTTTTGAACATTCACGGCCATTACGGTATCGACATGATACTAATCACACAATCGCCCAAGTTGCTTGACGTGAATTTGCGCGAAGTCGTGAATAAGCATATCCATATAGCTGCAAACAAAATGGGTGGCCTGACAAGGTTGGAATGGAACGAAGTAGCCTTAAACCCAACTCAACAGGCAAGAAACGCCTTGTCCAGTTCGCATAAAATCAGACAGGAGGTTTTTGAATACTACAAATCCGCCGAAGTGCATACCGCCCATTCGCATGTCAAATCAAGGTGGTATTACGTAATAATTGCCATGTTGTTTATCCTGCCGTGTATCTTAGGTTTGGTCGGATTCATGGGCTATAAGATGTATCAGGGTTATAAGGAAAAAGCAGGAATAACGGCACAGGCCGAAGCAGCAAATGAAGATACAGGTTTCAAAAATCCGCTTGACCCTGAAAGCCAAAAAGAAATGATGCCGCAAAGCGGTATTCAGGGGCAAAACCTCAAACCTGAAGACTTTGTGCCAACGCTCGCCGAAAAGCCCGAAAGCAAACCCATCTACAACGGCGTCCGCCAAGTCAAAACATTTGAGTACCCTGTCGGCTGCGTCGATGGCGGAAAAAGTGGCTGTACCTGCTATTCCGCCCAAGGAACACCCTTAAAAGAGATAACCAAAGCCATGTGCAAAGACTACGCTAAAAACGGCTTGCCGTTTAATCCGTATAAGGACGAACAACAACAGGCAGCCCAACAGCCACAAACCGCCCCGCAGACCGCCTATGAGCCTGAAAACAGCCAAGTCATCACAATGGGCGGGCAAAGCCCAAAAAACCTAATGTATGACGGCTACGTCGAAGCAGGTCAACAGTTTGCACAACGCGGCGGGGTTGTAGGTACTCAATGAAATAAAGGTCGTCTGAAATTCAGACAACCTTTTTTATTATGTTTTATTTAAAGATAAATATTATGTTTTTTGTTTGGTTTCAATGATATGGTTTTTGCCCGGCGAAATTTTCATTAATATATCTAAAAGGTGACCTTTATTTTTAAGGAATTGGGATTTAAAGAGTCAAGGGGGAAGTTTTGTAAAGATTGGGAGTGTTTTTTGCCCAATCTTTATGAATACCCCCTTTACTCTTTAAAGCACAAAATTACGCTTGTGGTAGGTGGGCAGGAAGGGTTTTATTTCCTGCCCGCCTGCCACGTGGCGAACGTCCCCGAAGGGTCGCCGAAGGCAAATATTAAGATTTAAGCAATTTTATTTCTTCCGGCGACGTTAAAAATCCCATTTTTAAGCAAAATTGAGCTCCACCGGCTGCAATAAAATGCCAAAATGAATCATGCTATACTTAAACCCGGCAAAGGATTAGCTACCCTATGCCGAAGCCGTCCAGCCTGACAACGACCAAGCCTAAAGGCTGTCAAGAAGATTAGGCGGGCGGCTTTATTGTTTGTTAAATTGAGTAGTATCAAAGAACCTAGATTCTGAATAAGTAAGGGTAATCTATGCGAAACGCCGTAGGACTTGATATATCAAAGACGACTTTTGACGCAACCGCCATCATTGGCGGCATCGAAAATTCTGCCAAGTTTGATAACGACAGCAAAGGCTTTGAGCAGTTCAAACACTGGTTGACAGAATTAGGCTGTACTGACGCGCATATCTGCATGGAAGCCACGGGCAACTACTACGAAGGCATCGCCGACTACATAGGCAGCCTGTACAAAGTATCAGTCGTCAACCCGCTGAAAATCAGCAAATACGCCGAAAGCAGGTTTACCCGAACCAAAACAGACAAACAAGACGCAAAACTGATAGCCGAATACTGTCAGACGGCCAAAGCCCAAGACCTCGTGATCCGAAAACCAGTCATAAACGACGGCTACAAACTCAAACGTCTCTCCGCTCTCTATGCCCAACTGACCGCAGACAGCACCGCCAAAAAAACAGACTCGAAGCCGCAAAAGACACCTTTGTCGTCAAAATCTGCGAAAGCAACATCAAGCATTTGCAGCGGCAAATAAAGGCAGTCAAAAAAGAACTGGAGAAACTCACGAAGCAACCCGCATTGAAAGAACAGACCGACAGACTGGCCACCATACCCGCCATCGGCAGGCTGACCGCCGTCATGCTGCTGAACTACCTTTCAGGCGCGGATTTCCAAACATCAAACAAGTTTGCAGCGTTCGCAGGATTAACGCCTCAAATCAAAGATTCCGGCACATCGGTAAGAGGCAAACCGAGTCTGACTAAGTACGGCAATCGAAGACTACGCGCCATGCTCTTCATGCCCGCCATGGTCGCCTATCGGATAAAGGCATTCCCAGACTTCATTTCACGCCTTGAAGCCAAGAACAAACCCAAAAAGGTAATTATTGCCGCCATCATGCGTAAACTTGCCGTCATCGCCTATCACGTCCACAAAAAAGGCGAAGACTACGACCCGAACCGCTATAAAGCGGCGTGATTGAACCAAAAAAATCACGGCATTTCAAATGAAACGCCGTGACATCGTTGTGTGCAAATATCACTCAATTTAAATATTATGCAAATCAACGGTTTGTAAATTAAATGTAAAGATGATATTGTCAAGTAAAGTAGTATCTTCTTGTTTACTGTTTTACCATGCGGCGGTATCAATCGAGCAACGCGTCCACAAAAGCGCGCGCGTCAAACGGGCGCAAATCGTCTATGCCTTCGCCCACGCCGATATAGCGGACGGGGACGGGGCGGTCGGAGGCAAGCGCGGCGAGGATGCCGCCTTTTGCCGTACCGTCGAGTTTGGTCACAATCAGTCCCGTCAGCCCCAGCGCATCGTCAAAGGCTTTGACTTGGTTGACGGCGTTTTGCCCGATGTTGGCATCGAGGACGACGATGATTTCGTGCGGCGCGTCGGGCATCGCTTTTTGCAACACGCGCTTCACTTTTTTGATTTCTTCCATCAAATGAAGCTGCGTGGGCAGGCGGCCGGCGGTGTCGGCAAGCACGATGTCGATGCCGCGCGCTTTGGCGGCTTGGACGGCATCGAAGCAGACGGCGGCGGAATCGCCCGTGGTTTGCGAAATGACGGTAACGTTGTTGCGTTCGCCCCATGCTTGAAGCTGCTCGCGAGCGGCGGCGCGAAAGGTGTCGCCGGCGGCAAGCAGCACGGATTTGCCCTGCGCTTGGAAATATTTGGCGAGTTTGCCGATGGAAGTGGTTTTGCCCGCGCCGTTGATGCCCGCCAACATGATGACGAACGGCTCTTTCGTGTCGGGCAAGACCAGCGGTTTTTCCAACGGCTTAATCAAGTCGTACAAGGCTTCTTTTAATGCGCCGCGCAACTCGTTGCCGTCTTTCAGCCCCTTGAGGCTGACGCGGTTGCGCACGTCTTTCATCAGGTATTCCGTCGCTTCCATGCCCATGTCGCTGGTAATCAGCACGGTTTCCAGCTCTTCGTACAAATCTTCGTCGATTTGCCCGCCGCCGAACACGCCCGCCAGCGATTTCGCCATTTTGTCGCGCGATTTGGTCAAACCCTGTTTCAAACGCGCCGCCCAGCCGAGTTTGGGTTCGGTTTCGGACGGCTCAGAGGTTTCAGACGACGTGGCGACGGCTGTATTTTCAAAGGCTGCTACGGAATGTTCTTCGGATGCGGCAGGCGCGGCTTCAGCTTGGGTTTCTAAGGCTTCGACAGCTTCTGCGGTTTCAGACGACCCGTCGCTGACCGCGTCATGGACGTGTTCTACTGCTGCGGAAACATTTTCGGCAGCGGTTTCGCTGACCGCTTCCACGCGTTCTTCCACTTTTTCGACCGTTTCAGACGACATTTCGCTGACTGCCTCGCGGATGTGTTCGACCGTTTCGGAAACATGTTCAGCCACAGTCTCGCGGATTTCTTCGGCACGTTCTTTTGCGTTTTCTACCGCCGTTTCGACTGCCGCCGTCAGCTCTTCCGCTTTTTCGCTGATGTTTTCCTGAACCGTTTCAAGCGTTTGCGAAACGGTGGTTTCGGCGCGCTCTACGGCTTCGGCGGCGGTTTCCTGAATGCGGGTTTCTTCTTGAGCGGGCGTTTCCTGTTTTTTCTTGCGGCGGAAGAAGCTGAACATTGAATTTTCCTTTTAATTTTAGAAGCTTGAAATAGGGCGTATTGTAGCGTATTTTACGCGGCAAGGTCGTCTGAAAATCCAGGCTGTAAGGTTTTGGCATCTTCAACGTCTAATAATACAAACCATCCACACAGGAAACATTAGAGATGAAACCCCGTACCTTCTTTTCCCTTTGCGCCAAGTTCGGCTGTCTGTTTGCGCTGGGCGCTTGTTCTCCCAAAATCGCCGATGCCGAAGCCGCGACCGTGCCGCACACCTTGTCCACTTTGAAAACCGCGGACAACCGCCCCGCCAGCGTTTATTTGAAAAAAGACAAACCCACCCTGATTAAATTCTGGGCGAGCTGGTGTCCTTTGTGTTTGTCCGAATTGGGGCAGACCGAAAAATGGGCGCAGGATAAGCGGTTCAGCTCCGCCAACCTGATTACCGTTGCGTCCCCCGGCTTTTTGCACGAGAAAAAAGACGGCGACTTTCAAAAATGGTATGCCGGTTTGAACTATCCCAAGCTGCCCGTCGTGACCGACAACGGCGGCACCATCGCCCAAAGCCTGAATATCAGCGTTTACCCTTCGTGGGCGTTAATCGGTAAAGACGGCGACGTGCAGCGCATCGTCAAAGGCAGCATCAACGAAGCGCAGGCATTGGCGTTAATCCGTGACCCGAATGCCGATTTAGGTCGTCTGAAAAACGCGTTCTACAAACCCGACACACAGAAAAAGGATTCAAAAATCATGAACACGCGCACCATCTACCTCGCCGGCGGCTGCTTCTGGGGCTTGGAAGCCTATTTCCAACGCATAGACGGCGTGGTGGACGCCGTATCCGGCTACGCCAACGGCAAAACAAAAAATCCGAGCTACGAAGATGTGTCCTACCGCGACACGGGCCATGCCGAGACCGTCAAAGTCACCTACGATGCCGACAAACTCAGCCTCGACGACATCCTGCAATACTATTTCCGCGTCGTTGACCCGACCAGCCTCAACAAACAAGGCAACGACACCGGCACGCAATACCGCAGCGGCGTGTACTACACCGATCCCGCCGAAAAAGCCGTCATTGCCGCCGCCCTCAAACGCGAGCAGCAAAAATACAAACAGCCCCTCGTCGTCGAAAACGAGCCGCTGAAAAACTTCTACGACGCCGAGGAATACCATCAGGACTACCTGATTAAAAACCCCAACGGCTACTGCCACATCGACATCCGCAAAGCCGACGAACCGCTGCCGGGCAAAACCAAAGCCGCCCCGCAAGGCAAAGGCTTCGACGCGGCAACGTATAAAAAACCCAGCGATGCCGAACTCAAACGCATCCTGACCGAAGAGCAATACCAAGTGACCCAAAAAAGCGCGACCGAATACGCCTTCAGCCACGAATACGACCACCTGTTCAAACCCGGCATTTATGTGGACGTCGTCAGCGGCGAACCCCTGTTCAGCTCCGCCGACAAATTCGATTCCGGCTGCGGCTGGCCGAGCTTCACCCGCCCGATTAACGCCGCCGCCGTTACCGAACACGACGATTTCAGCTACAACATGCGCCGCACCGAAGTGCGCAGCCATGCCGCCGATTCGCACTTGGGACACGTCTTCCCCGACGGCCCGCAAGATAAAGGCGGACTGCGCTACTGCATCAACGGCGCAAGTTTGAAATTCATCCCGCTGGAACAAATGGACGCGGCAGGCTACGGCGCGTTGAAAGGCAAAGTGAAATAAAGGCGCGATAACACGAAAGGTCGTCTGAAAACGTTTTAACGCCATTCGTTAGACGTTTTCAGACGACCTTTCATTCATTCTGCCAAACCGTTCAGCCTTTCGGATAAAACCGCACCACATTTTCTCCTTCGGGCAGCGTCAGTTTCTTCACGGCATGGCCGTACACGGTTTCGAGCGTGACGGTCAGACCGCCTTCGGTTTCAAAAATCTTATCCACAAACGCATCAGCCGCTTGGGCATCGCTGAATTTCAAAGCGTGCCACAAGCCCAGGGTTTCCATGTCCTGCCGGAACGTCGCCGCCTTGCGGTAGCTCAATTCGAGCTTGGCGGTATCGGTCACGGGGTCGTAGAAACCGTTGTCGGCAAGCATGTCGCCGAGGTCGTGCATATCGATTAAGGTCGGCGTTTCACAGGCTATCCCTGCGCTTTTCAGACGACCTGTCAGCTCGGTCAGGCTGTCGCGGCCAAAATGGGTGAAGAATAATAAACCGTCTGTTTTCAAAGCGTTTGCCCAATTTTTCAGGACGGGCAGGATTTCGTCCGCGCGGGGCAGGCTGAGGTTCGCCCACAACATATCGGCACAGGCTTCGGGCAGCGGGTCGGTCAAGGCTTGGCAGTGTTGCGGGACGGTTTTGCCGGTGAGTTTTTGCCAAAAACCGCTTTTGCGCGCGGCTGCGGCGGTTTGGAGGAAATCGGCGCGCGGGTCGTATTCTTCGAATACGGCGTTCGGATAACGCGCGGCAAGCAGGCTGCGGCTGATGTCCGCGTCCGCACCGACCAGCAGGATGCGTTTGGGCGCGTTGCGGACGATTTGCAGCCGCTCGTCGGTGTCTTGGGCCAGATGGCGGTGGATTTGCCAGCGTTTGTCTTGTAGGTTCATGTTTCAGACGACCTTTTTCTTCTTTTTTGAAGGGGTGGTTTTTTGCGGTGTGATTTAGGTTGGCGCAGGTTTCAAACCAAATTATACAAGGTTAAAGACCGGCAGAAATGCGCCTGCCGGTCTTTGTTTGAGCGGATTTCAGACGACCTTACCAATAGCCCAAAGCCTTCCACCACAATCCGCCGACAACGATAAATACCAGCAGGTTTACCACGCTCATGATAAAGCCCGCCTTCCACCATTCGCCCAGCGTCGTATAGCCCGAACCGAAAACAACAGGCGCGGTGCCGGTGGCGTAGTGGGTCAGTGTCATCATCAGGCTTGACGCGGCGGCAAGCATCAGACCGAACCCCATCGGCGGCGCACCCAAAAACAGTCCTGCCGCGTAAAACGCGCCGAACATCGCCGTAATGTGGGCGGTGGTGCTGGCGAACATATAATGCGCGTACATATAAATCAGCATCAGCAAAGCCGACGCGCCGACCCAGCCCATGCCGGTATTTTTAATGTTGCTGCCGAGCATATCCGAAAACCAGCCGATCAGACCGAGCTTGTTCAGGAAAGAAGCCATCATCACCAGCGCGGAGAACCATACTACCGTATCCCACGCCCCTTTTTCCTTCAAGACATCGTCCCAAGTCAGCACGCCCGACAAAAGCAGCAGCGACAAGCCTATAAAGGCGGTGGTGGTGGGGCTGACGGCGAAAGCCTTGCCGAAAATCATCGCCGGAACGCCTGCCCACAAAATCAGCAATACGGCAAAAATCGCCAACATGGTTTTCTCGCCGCGGTTCATCGGCCCCTGTTCTCTCAGGTGGTCTTTGGCAAACTGCGCCGCGTTGGGCGTTTCCTTGATTTCGGGCGGATAAATGAAATACAGCACCAGCGGCATCAGAAACATCGCCACCAAACCCGGCAGCAGCATCGCCAAAGCCCAAGTGCCCCAGCTCAAATGAATCTCGCTGTTTGTTGCCTTGGCAATCAAATCGACCACCAGCGGATTGGGGGCGGTGGCGGTGATGAACATTGCCGATGAAATCGGATTGCTGTGGTAATTCACCAAAGCCAGATAGCGGCCGATGCGCCCCTGCGTTCCTTTTTCAGGGTCGGAATCATAGCTGGACGAAATCGCTTTCATCACGGGGTGGATAATGCCGCCGCCGCGCGCGGTGTTGCTGGGCGTGACCGGCGCGAGAATCAGCTCCGACAGGGCCAGGCTGTAACCGATACCCAGCGTTTTCTTGCCGAACACCGAAATAAAATAATAGCCGATACGTGCGCCCAAACCCGTTTTCAAAATCCCGCGCGAAATCATGATCGAAATACCGATCAGCCAAATCAGCGGGTCGGCAAACGAACTCAAGGCATCCTTAATTGCCACATCCGCCGGCTTTTTAATCGGATTGCCGTCCGCACCCAGCTCGGGTACCGTTACCTGCGTTAAAGCCACCATCATCATGGCGATAATCGACAATGCCCCGATCGGCATCGCCTTGCCGATAATCGCCGCAATCACGCCGACAAACATCGCCAACAAATGCCAAGCCTGCGGCGTCACGCCGTCAGGGACGGGGATGACGAACCAAATCAATAATGCCAAGCCCACCGCAATCGCAGCAGGGATGGGTTTGAAACCGATTTTTTCCATACCGACACTCCTTTTTGAATCGACAATATAGTGGATTAACAAAAATCAGGACAAGGCGGCGAAGCCGCAGACAGTACAGACAGTACGGAACCGATCCACTTGGTGCTTCAGCACCTTAGAGAATCGTTCTCTTTGAGCTGAGGCGAGGCAACGCCGTACCGATTTAAAGTTAATCCACTATATATACAAAGAAAATAATACTGCCACTATAACGCCGACCGGCAATAAATGTAAGTATCGCAGCGTAGGTTTAAATCAAGAAAAGGCGGGGGATTGGATTCACGTCTGCAGTGATATCACAGCAGAAAAGCTTTTCAGACGACCTTTTCGACAAAACCGCGGTAACGTTCGGCAAATTCGTCGGCGTGGCTTAAAAACGGGGCGTGTGCCGCTTTTTCCATCAATACCAATTCGCTGTCCGCCAGATGGCGGTTGAGGTATTCGCCCATGCGCGGCGGGGTGATGGCGTCTTTTTGTCCGAACACCAAAAGCGAGGGGGCTTGGATGCTTGAAAGCAGGGGGCGGGCATCGGCTTGGTTGACGGCGTCCAGCGCGGCTTGCAGGGCGGGCGGTGAGCCGTGGCGGGAGAGGTCGGGCAGGATGTTGCCTATGATTTCGGCGGCGTTTGGTGTGTGCAGCAACTGTAATTGTAGAAACTGTTTGATATGTTTGGCATAATCCTGCCGGAACGCGCCGACCATCTTGCCCAAAGCGGGATTGGACAGCCCTTCGGGGTAGTCCGCGGCGGCGGTCAGGCGGGCGAAACTTGCGGTCAGGCAGAGCGAGCGGACTTTGTCGGGACGGCGTGCGGCAAGATGGAGCGCGACCAAGCCGCCGAGCGACCAGCCGAGGATGTGGGCGGGCGTGTCGATTTCTTTGGCGAAGGCTTCGGCAATCGCGGCGATGTTGAAGTTTTCGGCAAAGGGCGCGTCGCCGTGTCTGGGCAGGTCGAGCGCGCGGATGTCCCAATCGGCGGGTAGGCGCGGAATGAGGTCGTCGAAGACGTGGCGGTTCGCTGCCCAGCCGTGTATCAGATAAACTTTTTTGGCGGAGTGCGGCATGGCTGTTTTCTCTATGGATGTGTTTTCTTGGTGGCGCAATGCGGGATGGTGGCACAAAAGCCGTTGCGTATTATGCCACGCCTTGGTTTCAGCGTGCGAAACCCGGCCGTATGGCGGTTTTTGCGGCGGTTGCGCGGCGGACTTGGAAGAGTTTTTTACGGACGCGGCAAACAGTTGCCCCTTGTGTTTCCGCACTATACAGGGCGGGGCGGTGTGCGGAGGCTGTCAGAAGAAGCCGCCGGCATTTGAGCGGATGTGGGCTTCGCTGTATTATGAGCCGCCCGTCAGCAGTATGATACGCGCGTTGAAGCATTTGGCAGACCTCGGCATGAGCCGTCCGCTGGCGGAACTGATGCGCCGCCATGCGCCCGACTGGCTGGAAACGAAGCATTTCGATTTTGTGCTGCCCGTGCCGTTGAGCAAAGAAAGGCGGCTGCACCGCGGCTTCAACCAAAGCGAGGAATTGGCGGATATTCTGTCCGAACATTACGGCTGGACGCTGCTGCCGCGGCAGACGGTTTTCAGACGACATCGCGAGCCGCAAAGTACGCTGAAAAGCGCAGACAGGGTTCGCAATATAAAAAATGCTTTTGAAATCAATGGTCATATCCCGAAAAACTGTAATATTTTGTTAATCGACGATGTGTTCACCACCGGTTCGACGCTGAACGAATTGGCGCGGACGCTGAAAAAATCAGGTGCAGGCAAGATTTTTTGCTGGAGTTTGGCGCGTCCGCCAATGAAAAAATAGCTAAAGTTTTTGACACCTGCGGAACATTTCGGCATTATGCCCCTCTATAAGTGATTGATTTATATGTTTACCATAGTTTTGTACCAACCCGAAATCCCGCCCAATACGGGCAATATCATCCGATTGTGCGCCAACACCGGAGCCGATTTGCATCTGGTCAAGCCGCTCGGTTTTCCGCTGGATTCGGCAAAAATGAAACGCGCAGGTTTGGATTATCACGAGTTTGCAAAACTGACGGTACACGAGAATTTCGAAGATTGTCTCAAAGCCTTGGAAGGCCGCCGCATTTTCGCGCTGACCACCAAAGGCAAAACCCGTCCCGACGAAGTTTCCTTTGTTGAGGGCGATGTCTTTTTATTCGGCCCCGAGACACGCGGCCTGCCCGCCGAAATCCTCGACACCCTGCCCCAAGGGCAAAAGCTGCGCCTGCCCATGAAGCCCGGCAGCCGGAGCATGAATCTTTCCAACACCGTCGCCGTGATTCTGTTTGAAGCATGGCGGCAAAACGGTTACGCAGGCGGTGTATAACATCCGCTGGGGAGTCTCCCTGAGCCGTTTGACAAAAACCAAGACGATACTGTCCGACAACAGCTTGGTTTTTGTCAAACCGCCGATACGTCGTCTGAAACCGCCTGGGAGCCATCCCACCGCGTTATCAACTCAAGAACGGACTACGTTTTGACTTTATCTAAAACTACCCTTTTCTCCACCCTGACTGCCGTCGCAATCAGCATCCTTTCCATTCATTCCGCCTCAGCCGACTCCATCGTTCGTGCCGAGAAGCTGCATTCCTCCGCCAACCGCAGCTACAAAGTCGCCGGCAAACGCTACACGCCGATGACCAAAGTATCCTCCTTCGTCCAAACCGGCAACGCCTCATGGTACGGCAGCCAGTTCCACGGCCGTAAAACCTCCAGTGGCGAGCGTTACAATATGAACGCCCTGACCGCCGCCCACAAAACCCTCCCCATTCCCAGCTACGCCCGTGTGACCAACACCAAAAACGGTAAAAGCGTCATCGTCCGCGTCAACGACCGCGGTCCTTTCCACGGCAACCGCGTGATCGACGTGTCCAAAGCCGCTGCCCAGCAATTGGGTTTCATCAACCAAGGCACGGGACACGTCAAAGTCGAACAAATCGTTCCGGGTCAAAACGTCCAAGCCTACAACGGTCAAGATATTTTCGTCGATTTGAAATCCTTCGGTACCGAGCGCGAAGCGCAAGCCTATATGAACCAGGCTGCGGCAAACCTTTCTTACGGCAAAATGAATCCGAAAGTTTCCATGGAGAAACGCGACTACGAATACGTCGTCAAAATGGGCCCGTTCACCTCGCAAGAGCGTGCCGCCGAAGCCGAAGCCAAAGCACGCGGTCTGATTCAGGCAGCTTCGCTGTCCCTCTAAGCCGCATTCGTGTTTTCAGACGACCTGTTGCAAGACAGGTCGTTTTGTATTGAAGCATGGGTATAAAGCCGTCGTATCCTTGCATCCTTTTCCTTATATAGTGGATTAAAATAGTGGATTAAAATAGTGGATTAAAATTGCAATGATACGGCGTTGCCAACGCCCTTATGTACTACCCGTACACGGCGGGCGTTGACGCCTTGTCTCATTTTTATTTTAATCCACTATAATTCCCCGCTTCTCAACCAAAGGAATCCCCACCATGTCCCTCCCACCTTGCCCGCAATGCCAATCCGAATACACCTACGAAGACGGCAGCCAATACATCTGTCCCGAATGCGCGTTTGAATGGACGGAAAACGACGGCGAAGCCGCCGAAGAAACCCTGAGCGTCAAAGATGCCAACGGTGCCGTGTTGCAAGACGGCGACAACGTCGTCCTGATTAAAGACCTCAAAGTCAAAGGCAGCTCCATGGTCATCAAGCAAGGAACCAAGGTAAAAGGCATACGCCTGCAAGAAGGCGACCACAATATCGGTTGCAAAATCGACGGCAGCGCGATGAATTTGAAATCAGATTTTGTCAAAAAAGCATGATGTTGGTATAATAATTGTTGGTGGGTCGCTAGGCCGACCTGAAAACCGTTTGTAAAGCTACTTGTCTCCGTAAGGGTTGCTTTCAAACGGTTTTCGCCTTTTTTAAAGCTGTTTTCCCATAAAAAAACGCACCTTATTGCAAGGTGCGTTTTGATTTGTACGGTTTAGAATTTGGCACCGGATTGGTTGGCCATATAATCGACCGCCGCTTTGACTTCGTCGTCGCTCAGGCTGGTATTGCCGCCTTTTGCCGGCATGGTGTTGAAGCCTTCGAGTGCATGTTTGTGCAAGGTTTCTTTGCCTTGTTTGATACGCGGAGCCCAATCGTCATTTTTACCGACAACAGGAGCGCCCGGGATGGTACCGCCGTGGCACATTTTACAGCTGGCTTCGAAAACGGCCTTGCCGTCCACTTTGGCGGAAGAGGCATCTGCCGGTTTTTCTTCCGGTTTGGCTTCAGCAGGAGCAGCGTCTTTTACTTCCGAAGCAGCTTTGGCGGCAGTATCTTCTACTTTGCTTGCTGCTTCTTGAACAGCAGGGGCAACGGTATCAACGGCAGAAGCGGCAGCATC
Source organism: Neisseria sp. DTU_2020_1000833_1_SI_GRL_NUU_006 (assembly GCA_032388755.1). Lineage (NCBI taxonomy): Bacteria > Pseudomonadati > Pseudomonadota > Betaproteobacteria > Neisseriales > Neisseriaceae > Neisseria > Neisseria sp. DTU_2020_1000833_1_SI_GRL_NUU_006. The sequence continues at coordinate 2,109,766 of CP135593.1, forward strand.
TTTAACATCGGAAGCAACAGCAGTAGCCGCTTCCTTAGTTTCCTGTTTGGCTTCTTGGGAACAAGCCGACAAAGCGGCCATCATCATCGCAGCAATTAGTAGTTTGTTCATGTTCTATCTTTCTTAAATTTTTTAGTTAAGATACTGTTTTATAAAACAGCTGAAAAAATTCTAACACACATCATTTTCATGTTCCCACTGATGTAGTGGTTTGTAGTAAAAATATTGGCATAAGTCATATTTTGTTTTGAAAAAAGGCAGAAAATGTTGACACCTATACAACCATTCCTATATAGCCTCCGGCTTATTGGGCGGTTTGAATCTTGTTTGCCATGCCTTTAAATCCGCCCAAATCCTGCCCAATTGCAAAATCCCGGCTTTAAAAGCCGGCTTTTTATGGGCGCGCCATTTCATCCCAACTCATGCTCAAACCAATCAATCCCTATTTTCTTTCATGCAAAAAGGTCGTCTGAAACTCTACATCAGGTTTCAGACGACCTTTTTATAGTGGATTAACTTTAAACCGGTACGGCGTTACCTCGCCTTGCCGTACTATCTGTACTGTCTGCGGCTTCGTCGCCTTGTCCTGATTTAAATTTAATCCACTATACCTTATCCGCCAGCTTCAAAACATCTTTTTCATGGCTTTCTGAATAAGGTCGAGTTGTTTTTTATATTCGCGGCAATGGGGGCATATCAGCAGGTGGCTGCCCAGAAAAACGCGTTCGGGAACGGTCAGGCGGGTTTCGTCCTGTTTTTTGGAGAGCAGGTAGGCGGTTTTGCGGCATTTGTTCATCGTGGTTTCCTAACGGGTTTAACCGGCATGTTCTGCATTGCCGAACCATTTGATTTGCAGGCATTGGCGCAGGGTTTCGCGGGCGCGGTGCATGATGGTGTGGTAGTTGGACGTGCTGATGCCGCATTGCTCGCGGATTTCGTCGGACGAGAATCCGAGGATTTCCTTCATGGTAAACACGCGGGCGGTGTTTTCGGGCATTTGGTAGAGGCAGGTTTGCAGGATTTCACGAAACTCTTTGTTATCCAACGTTTTTTCGGGCGAGGCCCAAGTTTGCGGATGGCCGTCCGCCGTCCAATGTCCGTCTGATGCAAACCGTTCTTCAAAGATTTCGTCCAACATTTCTTCCGCAGGCGTGGCGAATACTTCGCGCTGCCGTCTGATTTGGCGCAGGCAGTCGATAATTTTGTTTTTCAAAATGGCAAAAAACCAGCTGCCCACTTGTGCTTCTCCTTTAAAACCTTCGGCAGCGCGGTAGGCGGAAAGCATGGTTTCCTGCACAAGGTCTTCCGCCAAATCGGGGCGGTCGGGCAATTGGATGCGGGCAAAACGCAGGAGCAGCTTGCGGGATTCGGCAAGCTCGGCGTCAGTCAATTCGGGGAAGGGCATAATGTATTATTATCGAATGAATAGGTACGGATTTTACGCCGATATAGGGAAGGCGTGTGATGAAACAGACGGACGCACAGACTCTGCCTTTCAGACGACCTTATACATTTCTTAACCATCCAGCGTAAAAAGACGTACAAAAACCAAGCTGCCGCAATCGAATCATTTATAATTTCATGAAAATAAAAACAAGGATTTCACACCATGGCAAAAAAATTCCCCATCTTCCCCAAAGCGCCGGAGCGCATCTGCTGGGGTTGCGACAAATATTGTAAAGAAGACGATTTGCAATGCGGCAACGGCTGCGAGCGCATCCAGCACCCCATCGAATTGGACGGGCGCGAGTGGTATAAAAAAGGCGACTGGAGCAATTTGTTGAGCGAAGAGCAGCAAATCGAACTGGGCTTGAAAGAAGCGCCCAAACCCGCCAAGCCGCATATCAAACTGCCGTTGCGGAACAAGACGGCTTAATCCCGCCAATTTTAAGGGGTCGTCTGAAAACCGAAGGGGTGCAATCATGCGACCTTATTTTTATAGTGGTTTAAAGTTAATCCACTATATTTCAACGATACACCAAGAAATTGACCCCACCCGCGCCAAACCGCCGCTACCTATCTCTATAGCAAACATTCTTAACTTTAAATGCGGTAACTCATCAAATTCCGTCATTCCCGCCCCCGCCTACGCGTGGACAGGCTACGGCAGGAATCCATCTTAAAACTTGAGAAACCCTGATTTGAAAAACAGTTTTTGAATTTCAAAAATGGATTCCCGCCTGTGCGGGAATGACGGCAACAGAAACGGCAACGGTTCAAATCCCCTGTCCCAATGTGGCTTCCCTTACCAAAGGTCGTCTGAAAACGCCAAAATATGCTTTTCAGACGACCTTTCCCATCTCTCCCGAACCCGTCCGCGAAAAATGTTAAAATAACCAATTCATAAGCAAATCCACCTTTTCAGACGACCTCGATGCTCACCGATTTAGAAAAAAACGCCATCCGCGACCATTACCAAAATATCGGCAAAAACCTGCCCGGTTTCCGTCCGCGCGCTTCGCAGCGGGAAATGATTGCGGCGGTTGCCAACGCTTTTTCGCGGACGTTGACGCGCGAAGAAGGCGGCGAGCCGCCCAAGCGCGAGGGCGAGAGCATTGCCGTTATCGAAGGGCCGACCGGCGTGGGCAAATCGCTTGCCTACCTGCTGGCGGGCGGCATTATGGCGCAGACGCGCGGCAAGCGGCTGATTGTGAGCAGCGCGACGGTTGCTTTGCAGGAGCAGCTGGTGGACCGCGATCTGCCGTTTCTGGTCGAAAAAAGCGGTTTGGAACTGACCTTCGCGCTTGCCAAAGGGCGCGGTCGCTATCTCTGCCCCTACAAACTCTACCAACTCACGCAAAGCAACGCCCAGCAAAACCTGCTCGGCTTTGAAGCCCCCGCCGTCTTGTGGGACAGCAAACCCAAGCCCGAAGAATTGAAGCTGCTGCGCGACATCGCCGACGAATTTTCCGCCCGACGGTTCAACGGCGACCGCGACACTTGGCCGGAAAAAATCGACGACACCATCTGGATGAAGGTGAACAACGACAACTACGGCTGCCTCAAAGCCGCCTGCCCCAACCGCCCGGAATGCCCGTTTTACCTTGCCCGCGACACGCTGGAAACCGTCGATGTCGTCGTCACCAACCACGATTTGCTGATGGTCGACATCAGCATGGGCGGCGGCGTGATTTTGCCCGACCCTGAAAACAGCTTCTACTGCATCGACGAAGCGCACCACCTGCCCAAGAAAGCACTCAGCCAGTTTGCCGCCGAGCATTCGTGGAACCAAGCGGTGTGGGCGTTGGAAAAACTGCAGCAGGTTACCGGCAAAATCGCCACGCTCACCGACAAAGGTGAGTTGGCGAACCTTGCCGACGAAGCCGCCGCCTCGCTGCTCGAAAGCCTGCACGAATGGCAGTTCCACCTCGCCGAGGAGCCTTCTTTGAGCTTGGGGTCGTCTGAAAACGACAGACGAACAAACAGCGAACCGACTTGGCTGTGGGAAGACGGCAAAATCCCCGAAGGCCTCGAAACCACCGTTTCCAACACCGCCATCGCCGCCCGCAGCCTCTACAAACACATCAACAGCCTCAACGACGCCCTGTCCGCCGCCCGCCGCGACAAAGACCAAAACAGTGCGCAAATCGACCGCCTGAGTACCGAATTCGGCGTATTCCGCGCCCGCATCGAACAAATCACCGCCACATGGGACTTGCTCTCCACCGTCCCCCTTGAGGGCGAAGAACCGTTGGCAAAATGGATTACCCGCCGCGCCGACGACAAAAACGACTACATTTTCAACGCCAGCCCCATCAGCAGCGCGTCCCACCTTGCCAACAGCCTGTGGCGGCGTGCGGCAGGCGCAGTGTTGACCTCCGCCACCCTGCAATCCTTGGGCAGCTTCAACCTGATCCTGCGCCAAACCGGACTGCAATGGCTGCCCGAAACCACTACCCTCGCCCTAGAAAGCCCGTTTGATTTCGACGCGCAAGGCGAACTCTACATTCCGCCCGTACACGCCAGTCCCAAAGACCCCGCCGCGCACACCGCCGCCATCGTCGAATGGCTGCCCAAGCTCATTTCGCCCACCGAAGCCATCGGCACGCTCGTCCTGTTTTCCTCGCGCAAACAAATGCAGGATGTCGCCCTGCGCCTGCCCGACGACTACCTGCCGCTCTTGCTCGTACAAGGCGAATTGCCCAAAGCCGTCCTCCTGCAAAAACACCACCAAGCCATAGAAGAAGGCAAAGCCAGCATCATCTTCGGACTCGACAGCTTCGCCGAAGGACTCGACCTGCCCGGCACCGCCTGTGTGCAAGTCATCATCGCCAAGCTCCCCTTCGCCATGCCCGACAACCCCATCGAAAAAACCCAAAACCGCTGGATAGAACAGCGCGGCGGCAACCCCTTCATCGAAATCACCGTCCCCGAAGCCGGCATCAAACTCATCCAAGCCGTCGGCCGCCTCATCCGCACCGAACAAGACTACGGCCGCGTGACCATCCTCGACAACCGCGTCAAAACACAGCGATACGGCCAACAATTATTAGCCAGCCTGCCACCGTTTAAAAGGATAGGTTGAAACCCATAAAAAGGTCGTCTGAAACCTGATTTCCAGTTTCAGACGACCTTTTTTCAAACCCGTATCCGTCAATAAAGTTCTAACGGCACATCCAGCAATGCCTGCGCGTTTTCAATCTGCGCGGCACAGGTGTAAACCTGCGGTAGGACGTGGGCGCAATAGACGCGGGCGTTGTGTTGCTGCGCGGCGTAGAAACTGCTGCCGAAGTCGTCGGCGTCGTCCTTTTGGGCGGCTTCGGCGGCAAGGTAGGCGCGGGCGAGTCCGATGGCGCCGAGCGTCAGCCCCATTTGTTGCAGGTAGGCGTTGGACGCAGCGGCGGCGAGGGCGGGACGGTCGGCGTATCCGACCATGCGGGCGATGCTTTGTTCCGCCGTTTCAATGGCTTGCGCCAGTTGCTGCGCAGCGGCGGGTTCGGCGGCGGCGAGTTTGTCCGCCAGCTCTTTGCCTTCGGCGAGCAGCTTCAAAGGCAGCGCACCGTTTTTGCCGGTGGTTTTGCGCCCTGCCAAATCAGCGGCCTGTATGCCGTTGGTGCCTTCGTAAATCGGCGTAATCCGCACGTCGCGCAGGTATTGCGCCACGCCGCTTTCTTCGACGTAACCCGCGCCGCCGTAAATCTGGACGGCGAGGTTGGTCAGGACGACGCCGTTGTCGGTCGGCCAAGCCTTGACGATGGGAATCAGGAAATCCAGTTCGCGCTCCGCTTCTTTGCGCAATACGTTGTCGGGGCAGGCGGCGGCAAAATCGGTCAGGGCGGCGGCACGCAGATACAGGGCGCGTTGGGCGGCGAGCGTTGCCTTTTGTATCAACAACATACGGCGCACGTCGGGATGGCGGATAATCGCCACGTCGTCTGAACCGTCTGTCTCGTCGCGCCCTTGCACGCGCTCTTTGGCATAGGCGAGCGCGTTTTGGTAGGCGCGTTCGGCGACGGCGTGGCCTTCGATGCCGACGTTCAGCCGCGCGGTTTTCATCATGGTAAACATATACGCCAAACCCTTGCCCGCCCTGCCGACCAGATAGCCTTCGGCGTTGTCGAACTCCATCGTACAGGTCGGGCTGGCGTGTATGCCGAGCTTGTGTTCGATGCCGATGGCGCGCACGCCGTTGCGTCCGCCCAAGCTGCCGTCCGCGTTCACCAAATATTTCGGCACGATAAACATCGACACGCCCTGCACGCCCGGCGCGGCATCGGGCAGGCGCGCAAGCACCAGATGGACGATGTTTTCCGTCATTTCCTGATCGCCCCAAGTGATGAAGATTTTCTGGCCGCTGAGGGCATACGCACCGTTTTCTTTCGGTACGGCGCGGGTGGCGATATGGTTCAAATCCGAACCCGCCTGCGGTTCGCTCAAATTCATCGTTCCCGCCCATTCGCCGCTGCACATTTTCGGCAGGTAGGTCTGTTTCTGCTCCTCGCTGCCGTGTTTGAACAGCGCGTCCACCGCCCCCAGCGTCAGCATCGGCATGAGCGACAGGGCGAGGTTGGCGGCGCACCACATCTCTTCACACGCCGCCGACACGACCGCCGGCAGCCCCTGCCCGCCAAACTCCGCCGGTGCGCGCAAACCCGCCCAGCCCGCTTCGCAGAAATCATAGTAGGCACGCGCCAAATCGGGATGAGTGGTGATCAGGTCGTCTGAAAAACCCGCGCCGTAGAGGTCGCCGGTACGGTTGGTGCTCGCCCATTGCTCCGAGGCAAACCGTGCCGCTTCGTCCAGCACCGCATCCACCGTTTCCGCATCCAAACCTTCCGCATGGGGCAGTTGCAGGACTTCGTCCAACCTGCCGTGCACGCGGATGCCGAAACGCAATTCGTTTACAGGGGCCGTGTAGCTCATGGAATCTCTCCGAAGTGAATGATTTGAAATGGATTTGGGATAAATTGGTATAGTTATACTAATCCTAAACCACAGGTTTGCAAAGCGCAGGTTTTCAGACGACCTCAGGCAAAATGCAAGGCTATCCTTTTATTTTTAAAAAAATTATTTCAAATCAGGCAGCATGAGCGGAGCGCAGCAGGTTTGAGCGCGGTCAAAGTCGTCAAAGGTCGTCTGAAAAGGCGGTTTCTATGAAATGAGAAGGGGAGGGCAAGTTTTTCAGACGACCTTTTGTCCGTCTTTATCAACAAGAATCTGCTAAAATCGTCCGTTTCCCACTTCAACCTGACAGCAGCAATACATGAATATCTTTTACGAAGAGTCCGGCCAATTCAAAGTCGCCGCCATCGTCCAAAAAAACGACGCCACCTACCAAGTCGATACCCAACACGGCAAGCGCACCAAAGTGAAGGCGAATAATGTCTTTGCCGAGTTCGACGGCGATATGGCGGCGTTTTTGGAGAACGCGCAGGCGCAGGCGGCGGACATCGACACCGATTTATTGTGGGAAGTATGCGGCGAAGAAGAATTTTCCGCCGAAGCCATCGCCGAAGAATATTACGGTCATGCGCCGACCAAAACCGAGCTGGCGGCGACCTTGATTGCGCTGTACGCCGCGCCGATGTATTTCTACAAAAAAGCCAAAGGCGTGTTCAAAGCCGCACCTGAAGAAACTTTGAAACAAGCGCTTGCCGCCATCGAACGTAAAAAACAACAAAACGCGCAAATCGACGCTTGGGCGGAAGCCTTGAAACGCGGCGAGATGCCGTCTGAAATCGCAGCGGATTTGAAAACCATCCTGCACGCGCCCGACAAGCAGTCGCTGACCTACAAAGCCTTTACCAAAGCCGCCGACGCGCTGAAAACCTCCGCCTACGAATTGGCGAAAAAAACGGGCGGCATTACGTCCATCCCCCAATATCTGCAAGACGGTTTTGAAATCAAATACTTCCCCAAAGGAACAGGTTTCCCCGACCTCCCCCTGCCCGAAATGCCCGACCTGCCCAAAGCCGACGTTACCGCCTTTTCCATTGACGACGAATCGACCACCGAAGTCGATGACGCTTTAAGCCTGACCGATTTGGGCAACGGCACGAAGCGCGTCGGCATCCACATTGCCGCGCCGTCGCTCGCCATTAAACCAGGCGACAAAATGGAAAAAAACATCATGGAACGCTTGAGCACGGTCTATTTCCCCGGCGGCAAAATCACCATGCTGCCCGAAAACTGGATTGCCGCGTTCAGCCTCGATGCGGGCGCGTACCGCCCTGCCGTCAGCATTTATTTTGATGTGGACAGCGAGTTCAACGTCGGCGAGCCGACCTGCAAAATCGAAGCCGTCAACATCGCCGAAAATCTGCGCATCCAAACCATCGAGCCGCATTTCAACGCCGAAACCGGCTTGGACGAAGCCGGCGAAATGATGTTCGCCCATCATCAAGACCTGATTTGGTTCCACCAATTTGCCGTCGCCCTGCAAAAAGCACGCGGCAAATACGAGCCCGACCGCGCGCCGCAATACGATTACAGCATTGAATTGGATGAAGAAGGCAAAGTCTCCGTCGTCCGCCGCGAACGCGGTTCGCCCATCGACATGCTGGTCAGCGAAATGATGATACTCGCCAACAGCACTTGGGCGCAGATGCTCCATGACAACGACCTGCCCGGCCTCTTCCGCGTGCAACCCGCAGGAAAAGTGCGCATGAGCACCAAATCCGGGCCGCACATCGGCATGGGCGTGCAACATTACGGCTGGTTCACCTCGCCGCTGCGCCGCGCCGCCGACTACATCAATCAAAAACAACTCCTCAGCCTGATAGACGACACCGCCGAACCGCTCTTCCAGCAAAGCGATGCCGAACTCTTCGCCGCACTGCGCGATTTCGACACCGCCTACGCCGCCTACGCCGATTTCCAACGGCAGATGGAAGCCTACTGGAGCCTCGTGTACCTGCAACAGCAAGGCACAAGCGAGCTGACCGCAACCATCCTCAAAGAAGACCTCGTCCGCATCGAAGGCCTGCTGCTGGTAACCCGCGCCACCGGCATCCCGTTCGACGCGCTGCCCAAATCGCAAGTCCTGCTCAAAATCACCGAACTTGACCCCGAAAAGCAGTTTATCGCGTTGAATTATGTGAAAGCCGTCGCACCTGCGGTTGCGTAAGGAGAGGTATATAAAACATCGTCTGAAATCCGACGTAAGAAATCGTTACGTTGTTTACACCACAGGTTGAGAAAAATAAACCTGCAAGACCTCAAACGGTGTCGCCGTTCAAACTACGGTGTAAACGACGCGGCGATTTCCTATATACCGCCAGGTGGATTGTGTTGTGTACCGTTTAGCGTTGTCATTGTATAAATTCCGCTTTGTTGCACATCTTTATGCAATAAATCTCACGAAGTCCAAGCACCATGTGAGCCATTATCAATATTTTTATAACGAGCATTTGTTTCTTCTGTTCGCGGTAACAGTTTGATTTATAGTTCGGTAATATTTTTTGTATAACAAATCAGGTAGTCATGATTTTCCGGAAAATATTTGCATCATTTTAGGGCTGAATTTCTTTTCCCAAATGATTTGTTCTACAAAGTTCTCCGCCCGCAAACACTTCATCACACAACAGTTTCAACTGCGCCTGTTCGTTGTCGTCAATGCTGATAAAAATCACGCCGTCTTCGCGCAGCAGGGTTTTTGCCAGATGCAGGCGCGGCAGCATCATGGAGAGCCAGTTGCTGTGGTAATGGCCGCTGTCTTTGCCGTTTTTGCGCCACGCGCCTTGGAACACGCCGTCGCGCTTCAGGTAGCCCGCGTCGTCGGTATCGCCCACGCGGCAGACGTATTCTTTACGGCTTTCGGAGAATTTGTCGGGATAAATAAAGGAACCGTTGCCGGTGTTGTAGGCGGGCCGATGAAAATCATCTTCACGCTGCCGGCGTAGGATTTTTGCAGGATTTTCAGGGCTTCGAGGTTTTCGGCTTCGATAAACACGTGTTGCGTGCTATCGAAATCTGCGGGTTCTTCCTTGCAGGGGACAGGGGACGAGGGTGCGGGAAGTGGGGCTTTGCAGGTTGAGATAGGCGGCGGTTTTGCCCGCCCAATCGATTTGATAACGTTCGCCCGCGTCAGCAAAGTTTTTCTGCGCCGAGAACGAGTTTGAGTTTTTCAAAGTCGATTTGGTCTTCGGAAAAGAGTTGTTTGAGTTTTAACATGTTGTTTTATTTTATAAATCATTTATAAATTTTGTTCGGTTGCCATTTTTTCGCCTTTGCAATAGGGGTCGGAAGATAAGTTATTTTACTGGGATTGGCTAAGATACTGAAGCAGTATTAATAGGTCGTCTGAAAAATGTGAACTGCACCCCAAAAGTTGGACATCCCCTCCAACTCACAAGGTGCAGTTTTTTATGGGCAAATATACATTACACTTCAAATACCAAGCCATACTCCACTACCTGCATATACGCAGCCGACAGCGTACCGCAGACCACTACGGCATCTCACGAACCCACCTGAGACGATGGATACGCGCCTATCAAGAAGGCGGTATCGGCGCACTCGAACATCCCCAATCCAAAACCATGCACCAACACCGCAAAAACCCCTTCATCGCAGATAAACTCGACCAAGAAAAAACACAGGCAGAGCTTATCGAAGAGTTGTGCTATATGCGCGCAGAGGTCGCCTACCTAAAGGAGTTAAAAGCCCTCAGCCAAAAGCGGACCGCAAAGGACAAAGCCAAACCGTCCAAACACTGAGGGCGCAACACCCGCTCAAATACCTGCTGCACATCGCAAACCTGCCCAAAAGCAGCTTTTACTACCACCACCAAGACCGACCCGACCCCGACGCAGCCGACAAAGCCCTCCTTGTCGAAACCTACCGGCGGCATAAAGGACGCTACGGACAAAGGCGCATTGCCGCAGCATTGGATTGGAACCGCAAAAAAGCGGCGCGGTTGATGAAGCAGTTGGAACTGAAAGCCCTCATACGGGCGAAAAAAGCCTACCGCCATCCCGCCATGGGCGAAATATCGGAAAACCTCCTCAAACGCCGGTTCAAAGCCCGAAAGCCCAACGAAAAATGGCTGACCGACGTGACCGAACTCAAAGGGAAGGACGGCAAACTGTACCTCTCGCCAATCTTGGACTTGTTCAACCGCGAGATCGTCGCCTACGCCATGAGCCGCAGAGCCGACAGCGAAATGGTGAAGGAAATGCTCGAAAAAGCCGCCCCCGTCTGACTGATAAAGGAACGATGCTTCATTGCGAAATCGGTGCTGGCGAAGGAAATGTCCGCCCCCGTCTGACTGATAAAGGAACGATGCTTCATTCGGACCAAGGTGTGCTGTACCGTACGGCGGGGTATAGGGAATTGCTTGCGGAGCATTCCATGGTTCAAAGCATGTCGCGTAAGGCGAACTGTTGGGACAATGCGCCGATGGAGAGTTTCTTTGCGGTGTTGAAGACGGAGTGTTTCTATAACGCAGGGGAATTGACGGTGGACGAATTGATGAAACAGATAGATGACTATATGGATTACTACAACCGGGAGCGTTGCAGTTTGAAATTGAAAAAGCCGAGTCCTGTCGCATACAGAACCCGGCTTGCACAGAGCGCCTGAATAGGCTTTTATGAGTGTCCAAGATTTGGGGGCCAGTTCAGTTTTCAGACGACCTTTTCCTTTTAGCGCATTGCTCCTTCATCATACGGCAAAAGAAAGAAGGCCGGTAAACATATTCATAAAAATTCAACTCAAAATATACCCGCTTCGCCGTTCCCGTAAAGACAGAAATAACGAAGCGGGTAAAGACGGAATAAAGCTGTTTTATGTTTAAATATCCGGCGAAAGGCCTGCCTCCAAACCGCTTATCGAATCCGTCTCCCGATATTTCAATCCGTCCAATGCCGCAAAATGCTGCTTGCCGCATTCGATTTTCAGCCGTTCGTTTTCGCGCAGCTTGCCCGCATCTACCCCCGCCTGAATGCCTTTGCCGGTATTTTTGGTTTCCGCAACGAAATACACTTTGTCCTGAACCTGTTTTACCACCGCCCAATCGGGATTGTAGTTGCCCAGCGGGGTCGGGATTTTGAACCAGCCGGGCAGTTTGAAGTAAAACGCCACGCCGCCTTCATTTTTCGCATCATAATCCTCGCAATTTTGGGCAAAGGCTTTTTCCGTGCCGGAATCCAAGGGGATGTAGTTTTCGCAAATGGTTTTTTGCGGTTTTCTGATTTCGAATGTAAAGTCGTTTTCATAAAACTCGATGCCTTCGCGCTCCATGTCTTCCAACAGCTTTTGGTCGTACACTTCGCCGGTTTGTTCATACTCGATTCCTGCCGCCATCAGTGCGTACAGGCTGCGGTTTACCGCTTCGGCGGCAAGGTCGATGAAGCGTTGCGGGTTGCCTGCCACATCTTTCAGACGACCCGACTGTGTGATGATTTCATACACCGTGCGCCGCGTCAGCCCCGTTTTTCTTTGGATTTCGCCGAGTATATCCGGGATTTCCCATTGAACGTCCATGTCGCGGCTGTGGCTTTTAGTTTCAACCGTTTCGATACCCTTGGTTGATATTTGTTTCAAATGTGCTTTTTGGATGCGGATTTTCGGCTTCTGGATTTTGGGCAGGCCTGCTACTGCCGCCGAAGCCTGTTTAATCAATTCTTCCGTATCGAAGCGCACGCGGTAGCGCGTTTTGTATTTCAACTTGTCCCAAATTGCCTGAAATTCGGGGTCGAGCGGAAAATCTTTGCGGAATAGCTGTTTTTTCTTCTTATTGCCGTCCTTGATGTTTTCGGCGGCAAATTTAATACCGCATTCGTCTTCGTATTCCTTTTGCAGGTTGGCGGCAAACGATTCGTAGCTTTCGTTCGGCACCACGGTCAGTATGTTCACCTTTTCATTTTCATCTTCATCGCGCACGCGACGACCTTTCTGATTAACGGCTATACGCAGCCCGCGCCCGATTTCTTGGCGTTTTTTCAGCGGCGAGCGGGTTTCGTTGAGCGTGCAGATTTGGAATACATTGGGGTTGTCCCAGCCTTCTTTCAGCGCGGAATGGGAAAAGATAAAGCGCAGCGGGCTGCCGAAGGAAAGCAGGGTTTCCTTGTCGCGCATAATGAGGCGGTAGGTATCGTTGTCCGCCTGCGTTGTGCCGTCGGTGTTTTTCAGACGACCTTTCTTGTCTTGCGAGAAATAGCCGCCGTGTACGCCTGTCGTATCGGTATTGCCTGCAAGCTCCCGATAGATTTCTTCAAACCAAAGGGCAAACTTGCCTGCTGTTCCGTCTGCCGCACGGTAGTTCTCCACGCGGTCGATGAAGAATAGCGACAACACCTTAATCCCCAGCGGATTCAGCCGTTTCTCCTTCGCCAAATGCTCCCTTACCGTTTCGCGGATTTGGTTTTTCATGATTTCATCGCGCACCGCGTCGCCATCTCCGCCGCGCGTAATGATTTTACCGCTTGAGAACGCCAATTCCTGATTATCAAAATCCATGCCGTCAATGATGAAACCGTGGCGGTAGGCTTCGTTGCCGCCCGATTTTTCAAACAAATCGTCTCCCGATTTGACGGACACCTTTTTCTTCTTGGTTTCCTTTTTATCCTGATAATGAATGTTCAAATCGGCTTTCAGACGGCCTTTGGCCGCCTGCTTTACTTCCAGCAGCTCCGCAAATGCGCCGTTCACATCGTTTTCCGCCAATACCGGCAAGACTTCGATTTGCTTTACCAGCTTCAAATTGTATGCCTGCACGGGATTCAGACTGTAAACCTTGTGGTAAGGGTTTTTATGCGTTGCCGAATAGCGCAGGGTAAAGAGCGGATTGAGCGATTCCAAGGCATTCAGACGACCTTCCGTTTCCATATTTTGCGGCTCGTCGATGATGACGATGGGACACGTTTCCTGAATAAACTTAATCGGTGCTTCCCCGCTTTCATTTACCTTGTTGATAACGTTTCCATCTTTTTCAAACGACTGGATGTTGATCACCAAAATCTCGATATGGTCGTTTACCGCAAAAGCGCGCAAGTCCGACAGCCGGCCGCTTGAATATTCCGCATAACGCATCACGGGCCTGCCAAACACCCCGTCAAAATGCACCTTCGTAATTTCCAGGCTTTTCAACACGCCTTCGCGTATCGGCACGCTCGGCACGACAATCACAAACTTCTTCCAGCCGTAGCGGCGGTTTAATTCGTAAACCGTACGCAGATAGACATAGGTTTTGCCCGTCCCCGTTTCCATTTCCAAAGAAAAATTCAGCCCGTGCGCTCCAATTTCCGTTTCAGGCTGTCCGTTTTGCTTTTGCACCGCATTCAGATTCCGGCCTAACGTTTCCCAATCTAAATCCAAGCCGTTGCCGACAAACCGCCCTGTCCCCTGACTGGTCAAATCAAATGTCCGGGCATGGTTCGGCTGCCCTGCAAAAAGATTCGCAACGGCATTTACCGCATCAAGCTGATAGGGCAGTTCTTCAAATTTCAGTTCCATTTTTATTTCCTTCTATCCGCTGTCGCGCGGAAAATCTACCTCTTTGCCGTCATTCCCGCGCAGGCGGGAATCCAGACTTTTTTATTTCAAGAGCGTTTGAGAGATGCTGTAATTTCAAACTTCTGGATTCCCGCCTGCGCGGGAATGACGGCAGACGGCACTTCCGGTTTCCCGCTTTCGGCTGACTACACGCAATCGAACATCACGCCCGCGTCCTTCATCTGTAATACGGTATTGCTTTTGAGCGCGTCGTCGCCCTCGAACAGCCTGTCCAAGGCCGCCACCTTGACGGAATGCTTCGCCAGCACGGCATCAATCAAACCTTGATCCACACGTTCCAACAGGAAAGCGTACAGCCCGCCCGTATCCTCGTCTTCCACGAAATACACGTCGTCTGAAAACGAAACCTTGCAAGTCAACTTCAAACCCATACGCAGCATCAATTCGTAGAGCAGATTTTCAGACGACGTTTCAGACAGCACGGAATCGATATTCAACGACAATTCGCGTTGCAGGGCTTCCGTATCCGACTGCTCGGGCTGCCGCCATTGTTTGAAACCGCTTTCGGCAAGTTTGAAAACTTTAAAACCCGTATCTATTTCCGATCCGTCTTGAAGGTCGTCTGAAATCTGCCTGCCCGCGCGGCGGATGCGTTCTTTGGCAATTTCGGCAATCGTGTCGAAACCCGCCTTGCGCGCTTCGGACTTTTCGTCGGTTTCTTCGGGGAGTTGGACACAGATGAAACGGCGGCTGCCGCCGTCTTCGGCATTAAGCTGCATCACGGCGTGGGCGGTGGTGCCGCTGCCGGAGAAGAAGTCCATAATCAAATCCCCACCATAAACTTTAAAATTAATTAAATATTTTATTAAAGTGACAGGTTTAGTGTGATCAAATAAATCTACATTAAATATTTCTTTCAATTCTTTAGTAGCATCTTCATTAGTGCCAACATTTTGTTCTTTTTTATTTATAACGGGAGTTGTAATATGATCCCGTATGAAGTTTGTTGGTCTTTTATTTCCTTTGTTTATTCTTTGGAAACGAATAGACATTTTTTCCGTTTTTGCTATAAAAGTTGTTCCATTGTTTATTTCCTCATCTAATTTTTTTTGTGTCCATTTAAATTCCCCTTTCAATCGTACATCATTTAACGGTTGCCCATTCTTAACTATAATATTATTTAATAAATTAACTTTTTCATATTCTCCAGAATATAACACCCCTTCTTCAATAAATTTTAATTTTAAAGAACTAGCAGGAAAAATTAATTCTCTTTTAGAATTTCCTGAATTTAAAAGAGGTTCATCGCCATCGCTCTGCATTTCGGCATTGTACTTTTCATTATCTCTATTCTTTTCATAGCACAATATATATTCATTTGTTTTCCGGGATTTATTAGATAAGCTTGGTGGTGTTGATGTTTTAACCCATGAAAAACATTCAACAAAATTCTCCGCCCCAAACACTTCATCACACAACAATTTCAACTGCGCCTGTTCGTTGTCGTCAATGCTGATAAAAATCACACCGTCTTCGCGTAGCAGGGTTTTCGCCAGATGTAGGCGCGGCAGCATCATGGAGAGCCAGTTGCTGTGGTAATGGCCGCTGTCTTTGCCGTTTTTGCGCCACGCGCCTTGGAATACGCCGTCGCGCTTCAGGTAGCCCGCGTCGTCGGTATCGCCCACGCGTCGGGCGTATTCTTCGCGGCTTTCGGAGAATTTGTCGGGATAAATAAAGGAATCGCTGCCGGTATTGTAGGGCGGATCGATGTAAATCATCTTCACGCTGCCGGCGTAGGATTTTTGCAGGATTTTCAGTGCTTCGAGGTTTTCGGCTTCGATAAACACGTTTTGCGTGCCGTCGAAATCTGCGGATTCTTCTTTGCAGGGAACGAGGGTGCGGGAAGTGGGGCTTTGCAGGTTGAGATAGGCGGCGGTTTTACCCGCCCAATCCAGTTGATAACGTTCGCCCGCGCCGGCAAGGTTTTCTGCGCCGAGGACGAGTTTGAGCTTTTCAAAGTCGATTTGGTCTTCACAAAAGACTTCGGGAAAGAGTTGTTTGAGTTTTAATATGTTGTTTTGTCTGAAATTATTTTCTAGATCGTGTATAATTTCGGTTCGGTTCGGTTCGGTTCGGTTCGGTTCGGTTCGGTTCGGTTCGGTTCGGTTCGGTTCGGTTCGGTTCGGTTGCCATTTTTTCGCCTTTGCAATAGGGGTCGGAAGATAAGTTATTTTACTGGGATTGGCTAAGATACTGAAGCGGTATTAATAGGTCGTCTGAAAACCTTTTACGGGGTTTTCAGACGACCTTTTTGATTGTCAATCCGCCGTGCAGATTTCTACGATTTCTTCGCCGTATTTGTCCAACCATTCTTCGCTCACATCATCAATTTTGGAAAGCTCAATTAAGGTTTGCGGCCGCGCTTTGGCGATGGCGCGTAAAGTCTGTTTTCTGGCGACGGCGTGCATCTCTCCGCCTTCATATCGAGCGGTGTCGAGACACCATTGGAACAGGCGGCGGGCGAGCTGGCGTTCTGCCTGTTTCGGCTCGGAAAGCCCGTCTGCGTAAGGGCGGCAAATATCGAGTATTGCCTGCCCGTATTGGGCAATTCTTTCGCTGCCTATGCCGTAGATACTGAGCAGGTCGGCTTCTTCGGCGGGCGTGAAGACGACGAGGTCGGTCAGGCTGATGTTGGAAAGGACTTTGCCCAAGGCGCATTGTTTGGCGGCTGCCTGATCGGCACGCCAGGTTTCCAGCTTTTGCTGTAATTGCTGTTCGCGCTCGGTTTGGGGGGTGAATAGGGGTTCTTCGTTGCCCGTTTGTCCGCTTTGGTTTTCGGCTGCGTTCCCGCAGACATTGAGGATGTCGATGCCGAATTTGTTGATTTTCGCCTCACCCAAACCGTAGATTTGGTGCAAATCTTCAAGTGTTTGCGGCATTTTTTCGACGATGTCGCGCAGGGTTTTGTCGCCGCAGACGACGTAAGCAGGGACTTCTTCGGCATGGGCGCGCTGCTGCCGCCAATGCCGCAATGCCTGCCATAGGCGTTCTTCGCGTTCGGTACGCAGCCAGTTGTCTTTTGGCTTTTGAGTGGCGGCTTTTTCGCGGCGCAATGGGCGCAACATGACTTCGGTTTCGCCTTTGAGGACTTTTTTTGCGGCTTCGGTCAGTTGCAATGCCTGATATTGGGCGATGTTGACGGTGAGGTAGCCGAGGCTGATGCATTGGCGGATAACGCTGCGCCATTCTTTGTCGGTTTGCCTGCTGCCGATGCCGAAGGTGGAGAGTCTGTCGTGGCCGTTGCGCTGTATCCAGTCATCGCTTTTACCGCGCAGCAGGTTGGTAATATAGCCGGCGGCAAAGCGTTGTCCGGCGCGATACACGCAACTGAGTAGCTTTTGTACGAGGACAGTACCGTCGAAGCGTACGGGCGGATGCAGGCAGTTGTCGCAATGGCCGCAAGGGGCGGATTCTTCGCCGAAATATTTGAGCAGGAGGACGCGGCGGCAGGCGGCGGTTTCGCAGACGGAAAGCATGGCATCGAGCTTCTGCATTTCGATTTGTTTCTGCACTTCGTCGCTGTTGCCTTCGGCGATGCGCTCGCGCAGCAATACCCAGTCGTTCAGACCGTAACACAGCCAACTCACGGCAGGCAGCCCGTCCCGCCCGGCGCGGCCGGATTCTTGGTAGAAATGTTCGACGCTTTGGGGCATATCGAGATGGGCGACGAAGCGCACGTCCGGTTTGTCTATACCCATACCGAAGGCAACGGTGGCGACGACGATAATGTTGTCTTCTCGGGTAAAACGGCGTTGGTTTGCTTCGCGCACTTCCATTCTCAAGCCGGCATGGTAGGGAATCGCGTCCAATCCGTTTTCGCAGAGGAATTGGGCGATGTCTTCGACTTTTTTGCGGCTGAGGCAATAGACGATGCCGCTTTGCCCTTCCATTTCTTTGCGGATGAAGTCGAGAAGCTGCTTTTTGCCGTTGTTTTTTTCGATAACCTGATAATAGATATTCGGGCGGTCAAAGCTGGAGATGAATTCGGGCGCGTCTTCAAGATGGAGGAAATGTTTGATGTCGGCGCGGGTCGCCGCATCGGCGGTCGCAGTCAGGGCAATGCGCGGCACTTGCGGATAGCGTTCGGCAAGCAGCCCTAATTGCTGGTATTCGGGGCGGAAATCGTGTCCCCATTGGCTGACGCAATGCGCTTCGTCTATGGCGAAAAGGCAGATGGTTTGCTGATCAAGAAAACGCAGGAAACGGTCGGTAACGAGCCGCTCCGGTGCGACGTAGAGCAGTTTCAGACGACCTTGGGCGAGTTTGTCCGCCACTTCGCGGGCTTCTTCCACTGTTGTGCTGCTGTTGACCGCTGCCGCTTCTATGCCTGCAGCGTGCAGGCTCGCTACTTGGTCGTTCATCAGGGCAATCAGCGGCGAAACGACGATGGCGACGCCTTCGCGCATCAACGCGGGAATTTGGTAACACAACGACTTGCCCCCGCCCGTCGGCATCAATACCATCAGGCTTCCGCCGCCTGCCAATGTATTGACGACAGCCTCCTGCTTGCCGCGAAATTCGGGATAGCCGAATACTTCGTGCAAAATCTGTTGGGCGGAAGGCTGGGGCATGATGATTCCGTAGGAAGGGAAAAACGTTATTTTAGCGGTTTTAGACACTGCCTGCATGGGGGATATTTGAGTTATCCACATGTGGTCGTCTGAAAACGGATTATGCTTGGTTGGGTATCGCAGATTGATTTTTGATTGAGACAAGATGGCGGAACTGCCGACAATACGGATATGGGAAACTGGTTTATCCAATGCGTTACCGTTCTCTTTAATCTCCGGCAAAGCGGCGGCATACCGGTTTCCAGTCAATCGACTAGAAAATCTGTTTTCAGACGACCTTTTCATTTTTTGGCGGTTTTAAGACTTTGCAAAGCCGATTTACTGCCCCGCCGTCTTCGCGCATAATACGGCAGTCTAATAATTTATCCTAAGCAACCAAAACTTATGAACATCAAACACTTTTCCCTTATTTCGACTTTATCGGCGGCCCTGCTCCTGAGCGCCTGTCAAACGACTACGACCACAAGCGGCGGCGTCAGCGGCAACTGGGACAACATCGGCACGATTTCCGACGGCAATATCAAAGTGGCGATTGATAAAAACAGCATCAAGAAAAACGGTACTTTGGTCACTTTCCGCGATAGAAAAACCGTATCGAAGATGAAAGAAGAACGTTTCGTCAACACGCCTGCCTACAAAACCGCCATCGGCGACTGGGAAATCCATTGCACCAACAAAACCTACCGCCTGACTGCTTTGCAGCTTCTTGACGAACATGGCAAAGAAATCTCCAAACACAGCTACACCGCGACAAATATCCGCCCAATGAGCGTGATGAACGGTACGATTACCGAAAAACAATTTGAAGCCGTATGCGGCAGCAAGCTCTGATGCCCAACTTATCTACATACTTATCCACAAGATAATCAAATCAAAAGGTCGTCTGAAAACCATGAATATGGGGATTCAGACGACCTTTTTGGTTCTTTCGGGAAAGTTATATTCAGGATTATCCACATTTTCTCAAATGAACGGTTTATCGGTTCAAACCACAATTCCTAATCATCCCATCCATCCGATTTCTAACGCAAACGAACACCCGTTTCCCCATCAATAATCTGACTCGGCGACTTTTGTTTGCCGATTAAACCGCCAACTACCCATACATTCCTTCCAAACTGCCTTCTCACTTCCCGCTCCGTCTTACACGCGCGTTTGCCTGCGCGGTTGCACGAAGTCGAGACCAAAGGCGTTTTCAAAGTCTGACACAAGCGGCGCGCACCTGCATGGGCAGGAACCCTGACCGCCAACTTGCTGCGTCTTTTTCCGCGCAATGCGGGCAAAACGTCAGCAGCCGCAGGAAGCAGAAAGGTTTTGGGCGCAGGCCATTCGTTTCTGAGCATGGTTTGAATGTTTTCAGACGACCTCTGGAGCAGGGGCTGTAATTGCTCCAATTGGTTGCCAATGACAATCATGCCTTTATGTTGCGGTCTTTTTTTCAGATGAATCAGTCGGTTGAGCGCTTTAGGCAAGGTCGGGATACAGCCTATGCCGTAGCAGGACTCGGTAGGATAGGCGACCAAGCCGCCTTTTTTAAGATGGGATTGCAGCTTGCAACGTGTCGAAGCTGAAAGGATTCTGGGAAATAACATGATAGGGAAGGTCGTCTGAAACACAATTATAGTGGATTAACTTTAAATCAGGACAAGGCGACGAAGCCACAGACAGTACAGATAGTACGGCAAGGCGAGGCAACGCCGTACTGGTTTAAAGTTAACCCACTATACATTTTCAGACGACCTGTTTCTTTGATTAACGGTTGATTGCTTTGTCGGCAATGTCTTTACGGTATTGCATGCCGTTGAAGCTGATTTTTTCCAATGCGCTATACGCCTTGGCTTTGGCTTGCGCCACATCGTCGCCCAATCCTACGACACACAATACACGGCCTCCGTTGGTCAATATGTCGCCTTTC
Organism: Neisseria sp. DTU_2020_1000833_1_SI_GRL_NUU_006; assembly: GCA_032388755.1. Lineage (NCBI taxonomy): Bacteria > Pseudomonadati > Pseudomonadota > Betaproteobacteria > Neisseriales > Neisseriaceae > Neisseria > Neisseria sp. DTU_2020_1000833_1_SI_GRL_NUU_006. The sequence goes on from CP135593.1 coordinate 2,130,208, forward strand.
TCGTTTGCCGTTGTGCCTGCATGGAAAACTTTGCCGATTTGATTGGCAGCATCCAGACCGGAAATAACATCACCTTTTTTAGGCGTTTCGGGGTAATTTTGCGCCGCCAGCACCACGCCTACGGCAGTTTGCGGGTTCCATTCCGCGGTTACGCTATCGAGTTTGCCGTCTATTGCGGCTTCGACCAAATCCGACAAGTCGCTGTTCAGACGGCTCATAATCGGCTGGGTTTCGGGATCGCCAAAACGGCAGTTAAACTCAATCGTATAAGGTGCGCCGCTTTGATCAATCATCAAACCTGCGTACAGGAAGCCGGTAAACTCATGCCCTTCCGCTTTCATACCCGCTACGGTCGGCAAAATAATCTCGTTCATCGCGCGCTCATACACGGCAGGCGTTACCACAGGTGCGGGACTGTACGCGCCCATACCGCCCGTATTCGGGCCTTTATCGCCGTCTAAAAGACGCTTGTGGTCTTGGCTGGTCGCCATAGGCAATACATGATTGCCATCAACCATGACGATAAAGCTCGCTTCTTCGCCTTGCAGGAAATCTTCGATCACAACACGCGCGCCGGCATTGCCCATTTTGTTGGCCAGCAGCATATCGTCAATCACAGCATGCGCTTCATCCAAAGTCATTGCCACAATCACGCCTTTACCTGCCGCCAAACCATCGGCTTTGATGACGATGGGCGCACCTTTCTGATTGACGTAATCATGTGCAGCATCGGCGTTTTCAAAGGTTTGATATTGCGCGGTTGGAATGTTGTATTTCGCCATAAATGCTTTGGCGAAATCTTTAGAACTTTCCAACTGCGCCGCATATTGTGTCGGACCAAATATTTTCAGCCCTGCGGTACGGAAATCATCCACAATACCCGCTGCCAAAGGCGCTTCAGGACCAACTACGGTAAAAGCAATATTTTCTTTACGGCAGAATTCAATCAAATCCTGATGCGCAGTCAAGGCAATATTTTGCAACTTGGGTTCAATCGCCGTACCGGCATTACCGGGCGCAACAAATACTGTTTCCACTTTGGGCGACTGCGCCAATTTCCAAGCCAGCGCGTGTTCGCGACCGCCATTACCGATAACCAGCAGTTTCATGCCATCTCCTTGACAAATATGTACTTTTAACGAAAACTCGATACAAGGGGACTTTTGTCCCATTTGAAGAAATTTTAGTGGAATCAAACAAAAGACAGCTTCATTCCACTCTGCAACCTATTTGACTTATCCACAAAATTAAAAAAGGACAAGCAACCATGCAAAAACGTATTGATGAAATCCAAAGCAAATACCGCGAATGGTGTCATCTACTACCGCAATTGGAAGAAGACATCCGGCGTTGGAAACATGCTGTCGCTTTGATTCGCGATATGGACAATTTTTATACCCACGAGTATCAGGCGTGCCATCAAGCCATTGAGGACGGGGCAGAACTGGATTTGAGTACGGAAGGCGAATACAGCATTATGAGTGAGGATGCGTTATGGAACGCGCTGGGAGAATTCCATCAATTAGCCTGGCTATATTTGCGCTCCAGCGTCGATGCCTTAGACAGATATACGCAAGAAGATTTATGAGAGAAGAGGTCGTCTGAAATACCATCCAAAGCATTTTCAGACGACCTTTTCATTCAAAAGGCTTTTCCGTATTTAATTCAATTTGCCGAGTATTCTTCCAAGCCGAAACACAGGCCTCATAATTTGCCAACGACAAACTTACCGTCAATCGGCAATCCAACTGTAAATCCTGCTCCAATATATCCGCCTGATATTGTTTGGCAATGCGTATTGCTTCATTCAAAAACGGATATTCACATTTCAGCCAAACGGTTTTTTCAATATTCTTTTCAACTACTTCCGCAACTGCCAACGCCTGAGCCGTTGCCTCTTTATACGCATGTATCAGACCGGGAACACCCAATAAAGTACCGCCGAAATAGCGGACGACCACGACCAAAACATCGGTTACGCCCACCGAATCAATCTGCCCCAAAATCGGCCGACCCGCGCTTCCTGACGGTTCTCCATCATCGTTGGCACGGAATTGCGTACCATCCACACCCAGACGATAGGCATAGCACCAATGCCGCGCTTTATGATGTTCTTCCTTTAACGGATCGAGATATTTTTTCACATCAGCTAATGTCCGAATCGGATAGGCAAATGCAATAAAACGGCTGCCTTTATCTTTAAACTCAGCCTGCGTCGGAGAAGTAATGGTTTTATAAGTCGTAATCATGCTGAAATGTTTTCAGACGACCTCATTAATAACAAGGTCGTCTGAACGTTTCACGTGAAACATCAATTTTTCAATGCTTCTGTTAATTGCGGGACGATTTCGAATAAATCGCCTACCAATCCGTAATCGGCCACATTGAAAATCGGCGCATCAGCATCTTTGTTGATTGCGACAATCACTTTACTGTCCTGCATACCGGCAACATGTTGAATCGCACCTGAAATACCGATTGCAAAATAGAGCTGAGGTGCAACCACTTTACCGGTTTGTCCGACTTGTACGTCATTCGGCGCATATTCGGCATCAACTGCCGCACGGGATGCACCGATTGCCGCACCTAAAACATCCGCCAACGGTGTCAGCACTTCATTGAATTTTTCCGCACTACCCAACGCACGGCCACCGGAGACAATGACTTTTGCCTGAGTCAATTCAGGACGATCGGAATGGGAAAGCTGGCGGTTCACAAAACGGCTCAGGTTTTGGGCAGGAGTAGCTTCAACATTAACCGCCTCAGCATGGCCACCTTGTGTCGGAGCTGCGTCAAAAGCCGTTGCACGGAAGGTCAGCACCAATTTCTCTGAATCGGCTTGCATGGTTTCAAATGCATTCCCTGCATAAATCGGGCGCACAAAAGTCGTGTTATCCACAATCGCAGTCAAATCAGAAATTTGCGGTACATCTAATAAAGCGGCTACGCGGGGCAGAAGGTTTTTACCGAATGTGGTTGCCGTTGCTGCAACATAGCGGTAATCCGCCGCCAATTTGACAACCAGCGGAGCCAGTTCTTCAGCCAAACCTTCGGCATAATGAGCAGCATCCGCAACCAAAACTTTTTCCACACCCGCTACTTGTTTCGCGGATTCTACTACGGCCGATGCGCCGTTTCCGGCAACCAATAAATCGACTTTACCCAGTTTGGCAGCAGCGGTAACGGCATGCAAAGTGGCAGGATTCAACTGTTTGTTGTCGTGTTCAGCAATAATCAATACGCTCATTTCAGTCTCCTCAAATCACTTTGGCTTCGTTTTTCAATTTTTCAACCAATTCGGCAACATTTGCCACTTTAACGCCTGCCTGACGCGCTTTAGGCTCGGCAAATTTCACCGTTTTCAGACGAGGTGAAATATCCGCAACCAAATCAGCAGGAGCCAGTTTTTCCAAAGGTTTTTTCTTTGCCGCCATAATATTGGGGAGTTTGACAAAGCGCGGCTCGTTCAAACGCAAATCCGCGCTGATAACAGCAGGCAGTTTCAATGCTAGGGTTTCTTCGCCGCCATCAATTTCGCGCACAATCTGCACTTCGTCGCCTTCAATTTGTACTTTGGACGCGAACGTACCTTGCGCCGCATTCAGCAAAGCAGCCAGCATTTGCGCCACTTGGTTAGCATCGTCATCAATCGCTTGTTTGCCCAAAAAGAAAATTTGTGGATTTTCTTTGTCCGCAACGGCTTTCAGCAGCTTGGCAACTGCCAGCGGCTCCAATTTAGTATCGGTTTCAACATGAATTGCACGGTCGGCACCCATCGCCAAAGCTGTACGCAACGTTTCTTCGCATTTTTTCTCGCCCAAAGAAACCGCTACGATTTCGCTTACTTTTCCGGCTTCTTTCAAACGGACGGCTTCTTCCACAGCGATTTCGTCAAACGGATTCATCGACATTTTGACATTGCCGATATCCACATCCGAACCATCGGCTTTTACACGAACTTTGACGTTGTAGTCCACTACGCGCTTTACTGCGACCAGTGCTTTCATTGAATTCTCCTAAAAAGAACGTCGCTTTCACCATCCAGCGAAACCAAACCTTCTTCTCTATAAAATCAAATCCGTTTTTTCTTAAAAACGAATTCATTCAGAAATCTTTCAGATAATGATTGCCGATTATACCATTTTTAAAGCATTTACTCAGGCTGAAGGATATACATTCCTACACTCAACAAACTGGAAAATGTCATGTCGCTATATCAGTTTAAGACGACCTTTGAGCCTTCATCAGCAGCCACACAATCCATCAACGTTTGATAAACCAAATCCGCAGTCGGAATCTGCCCGATATTGCCCAAATTTTTTGCAATAGGCGAAACCTGAACGCCTGTTTTAATCGGATCAGTATTGGTATAAATGCCGACCACAGGTTTTTCCAAAGCATTTGCCAAATGCAACAAACCGGTATCCACACCAACAATTCCGACCGCGTGTTTCAGCAGATACGCCGCCTGCAATAAATTCATTTTGTCGCACACAATAGCAAACGGCAGCCCATCTGCAATTTTTTCGGCACGCGTTTTTTCAGCTTCATTTCCCCAAGGCAGGTAAATATTGCATTGCTGTTCTTCATTCAACTTTTGCAGCAATGTCCGCCAGTTTTCCATAGACCATAACTTACTGTCTCGACTAGTCGCGTGCAAAGCCGCATAATACGGCTGCTCTAAATTTTTCAGACGACCTGCTTCGGGAACAGTCAAACCGAATACCTGCGTTTCAGGCACAGCATACCCAAATACTTGGGCGAACAGCTCACGGTTGCGCCAAACGGCATTTTTACCTTTGGGTACAGCGTATGTTTTCGCATACGCAACCGCAGCCAATCCCTCGCGCGCGCTGTTTTTATCCAAACCATAAATAGAGGATTTTGCCATTTTGGCGAAACACGCGCTTTTAATCAGACCTTGACTGTCCAATACAAAATCAAATGCTTCCTGCCGCAAAGCCTGTTTCAGACGACCTATTTCCTGCCAAGTTTCTGCTTGAAAAAGATGTTTGCGCCATTGCCGCCATTTCATCACATGGATTTTTTTCACAAACGGATGCAGGCGCGCAATATCCGCAAATCCGGCTTCACACAGCCAATGCAGTTCTACATCAGGGCATTGTCGCGCCAAATCTTCGATTGCGGGCAAAGTGTGAATTAAATCGCCCATACTGGACAAGCGGACAAGCAAAATTTTCATATTTAGGAAGGGTGTTTCACGTGAAACAATTTTAACTTATTGATTATTAATATATTTTTTAATTTCTTCAGCGTTTTTTAAGATAATTGCACCGGCAGAACACATTTCCTGCCATGCCGTTTCGATGGTATCCGGCGCAATGCCCCGACAAGCCGCTTCATTAACGATAACCTGCCAATTGCTACCTTTGAGCAACTGCAAAACCGTTGTTTTAACACAATAATCCGTAGCCAACCCGCCGACAATGACCGTATCCGTATTTTGACAACGCAGCCATTCAATCAGCCCTGTGCTCAGTTTTTCTTCGATATCGTGAAAACACGCTCCGTAAGGATGCAATTCAGGATCAACACCTTTCCAAACGCAATAATCGTATTCTTTGGCAGAAGGCAGTCCGTCCAACAATTCATAGCCGCGCGTACCGACCATCGCATGAGCCACCCAAGTCAAATCCGCATCAGGCAAACCTGTCGGCTTTAACATATCAACAGGGTTATCCACAAGCCATTTCGCTGCCGCATGATGCGCATCTTTCGTCATCACGCGCAAATCCGCCAAAGCGGCTTGGGCATTCAACTCTTCGACAATCAAATGCCCCTCGTTCACAGGCAGCTCTTTAGGACACAAAGGCGTAAAAGTTTTTTGTGCATCAACATCAATGGAAACAATCATCTCATCATTTCAAAGCGATTAAAATGCCCTGTATTATAACAAATTACTGCCCAAAAGCGGTAAAACCGGCTGTGATAAGATAACGTTTTCCCAAAAAACTTGTCCACAATCCTCATGACTTACACCATCGTCCCCATCGCCACCGCCCGCTCGCCCTACAAACAGAAATTCGGCGTCGCCCGTCAGCCCGGCTTGGTTCCCGCCGCAGAAGTCTGTATCGAGCTGAATCCCGAATTTACCGCAGACAGCGTACGCGGATTGGAACACTTCGATTATGTGTGGATAAGTTTTATCTTTCACGGCGTACTGGATGAAGGCTGGGCACAAATGGTGCGCCCGCCACGGCTCGGCGGCAAACAAAAAATGGGAGTATTCGCCACGCGCAGCCCCCACCGCCCCAATCACCTCGGACTGTCGCTCTTAAAACTCGAACGCATCGAAACCGGCAAACCCGTCCGCCTCTATTGTAGCGGCGCAGACCTGCTGGACGGCACACCAATTGTCGACATCAAACCCTACATCCCCTTTGTCGAATCCAAACCCGACGCATCATCCGGCTTCGTCAGCGGCAAACCCGAAGAGCTTGAAGTCGTATGGCTTGAAAACATCGGCGCAGAAAATTTATCTGCCAGCACCCAAAACCTGATCAGCCAAAGCATAGCCCAAGACCCGCGCCCCGCCTATCAGAATATTCCCGAACGGATTTACGTCATGAATATTGAGGATTATGAGGTCAGGTTTCAAATTGAAGGAAACCGTGCGACGGTTATCGGGATAAGTGTCATTTAAAATTTAGTGATTGATTTCATTGAAAAAGGTCGTTTGAAAATCCTAAGATTTCGGTTTTCAGACGACCTTTTTATTCAATCGATACGGGTCTTATTCAATGAACACTTTGGATAAACCGAACCCGTAGAACCTACCACCTGACAACCCAATCAGACAACAGTCGAATGGGCATTCATTGTGTCATTCATCTCGTGGGCAAAGCCCACGCTACACGTTGCTGCAACGACAAATTGTCTCCCTTCCCGCGTCTGGCGGGGGAAGGTTAGGATGGGGGTGGCTTTGTGGGTTTAGGTAAAAGCAAATTCGTACAGCCCGTAGAGTCACCCTCTTTCTAATCCTCTCCTGCCAGACGAGAGAGGGTGCAGGTTACAAATAAAAAATAAGGTCGTCTGAAAATGTGATACCAAGTTTAATAAAACTCGTTCACTCTCGTTTTCAGACGACCTTTTCTCTTACTTATCCACAGACTGGCTTACCCAATCCGAAATCTTTTAGATTTTACCTGCGAAGTATTCCAAAGTGCGGACGAGTTGGCAGGTGTAGGACATTTCGTTGTCGTACCAAGCGACGGTTTTCACCAGTTGTTTGTCGCCTACGGTCATCACGCGGGTTTGGGTCGCGTCGAAGAGCGAGCCGTATTCGATGCCGACGACGTCGGAAGAAACGATTTGATCTTCGGTGTAGCCGTAAGATTCGTTGGCGGCGGCTTTCATCGCAGCGTTGATTTCTTCTTTGGTTACGGGGCGTTCGAGGACAGAAACCAATTCGGTCAGCGAGCCGGTGGCAACGGGGACGCGTTGGGCGGAGCCGTCGAGTTTGCCGTTCAATTCGGGGATAACCAGACCGATGGCTTTGGCGGCGCCGGTGCTGTTGGGCACGATGTTGAGCGCGGCGGCGCGGGCGCGGCGCAAATCGCCTTTGCGGTGCGGCGCGTCAAGGGTGTTTTGGTCGCCGGTATAGGCGTGGATGGTGGTCATCAGGCCTTCGACTACGCCGAACTCTTTTTGCAGGACTGCCGCCATCGGGGCAAGGCAGTTGGTGGTGCAGGAAGCGGCGGAAATAACGGTTTCGCTGCCGTCCAAAATGTCTTGGTTCACGCCATATACGACGGTTTTTACGTCATTGCCGCCGGGCGCGGAAATAACGACTTTGCGCGCACCGGCGCGGATGTGGGCTTCGGCTTTGGTTTTGCTGGTAAAGAAGCCGGTACATTCGAGGACGACGTCCACGCCCAAATCGCCCCAAGGCAATTCTTCAGGATTCGGATTGGAGAAGACTTTGATTTCTTTGCCGTTCACCACGATGGCATCGTCTTTCAATTCGGCAGTACCTTGGAATCGGCCTTGGGTGCTGTCGTATTTGAAAAGGTGCAGCAGCATTTCGGCAGGGGTCAGGTCGTTGACGGCGACGACTTCGATACCTTCGGCTTTTTCAATTTGACGCAATGCCAGACGGCCGATGCGGCCGAAACCGTTAATCGCTACTTTGATGCTCATTTTCATACTCCTTGTAGTAGGGAAAGGGGAAAAATTTCAGTAAGGGTATTGTATCCTGAAATAAAACTACTACCTAGAATTACACGAAGCTACTTTAAAAATGTTTGATTTAAATAAAAAAACCATGAAATAGGTCGTCTGAAAACGTACATTGGCAAGATTTGCATCCATATTTGGGGATAAATTCCGGTCGGTTTTTAAATTAATATGTAATTATTTAAAAAAATGGTGATTATGATGAGTACGTTCCTATTTTGTGGATAACCTGATTACTGATTGTATAATCAGATTGTTGTATTCATTTAAAGGCTGCGTTCAAGTTCTGTTTTGTGTGAGAACAAAGTCGGATAATCTGTAATTGTTTGAATTTTCTGTGGATAAAATCAGATTTGTCCACTTCGATTACACGGTATATTGTGGATAATCTTATCGGTACAAAAGGTCGTCTGAAAAATCTATTGTTCTGAAACGCCTACATTAGCAAATACTATTAAAAATAATGGATTATTTTTTCCTTTTTATCGTATTATCCAAACATCAAACCAATGATTACTAAGGAGGCGGTTTATGCTGCAACGAACTTTGGCAAAATCCATCAGCGTAACCGGCGTCGGATTGCATTCGGGCGAACGGGTTGCGTTGACCTTACACCCTGCGCCTGAAAACAGCGGGATTTCCTTCCGCCGTACCGATTTGGACGGCGAAATGGGCGAAACCATCAAACTTACGCCCTACCTCATCAACGATACGCGCCTGTCGTCCACCATCGTAACCGATAAAGGCGTGCGCGTCGGTACCATCGAACACATCATGTCCGCGCTATCTGCCTACGGCATCGACAATGCACTGATTGAATTGAACGCGCCCGAAATCCCGATTATGGACGGCTCCAGCCTGCCGTTTATTTATCTTTTGCAAGATGCGGGCGTTGTTGATCAAAAGGCGCAAAAACGGTTTTTGAAAATCCTCAAACCTGTCGAAGTCAAGGAAGCGGGCAAATGGGTGCGTTTTACGCCGTATGAAGGCTTTAAAGTGACGCTGACCATCGAATTCGACCATCCGGTTTTCAACCGCAGCTCGCCCACTTTTGAAATCGATTTCGCGGGCAAGTCCTACATCGACGAAATCGCGCGCGCGCGTACCTTCGGCTTTATGCACGAAGTGGAAATGATGCGCGCCCACAATCTCGGGCTGGGCGGCAATTTGAACAACGCCATTGTGATTGACGACATGGACGTTTTGAATCCGGAAGGTTTGCGTTATCCCGACGAGTTCGTCCGCCACAAAATCCTCGATGCCATCGGAGATTTGTATATCGTCGGACACCCGATTATCGGCGCATTTGAGGGCTACAAATCCGGCCATGCCATCAACAACGCTTTATTGCGCGCGGTTTTGGCAGACGAAACCGCTTACGAATGGGTGGAATTCGCCGACGACGAAGATTTGCCGTCCGCCTTCCACGAGCTGCCCGCGGCTTGAGATAAGACGGCGTACAAAAAGGCTGTGGATGATTGTTCGTCCACAGCCTTTTTATTGAATAACTTAGAAGGTCGTCTGAAATCTTAAAACCAAGGTTTCAGACGAGCTTTTTTCTATAAAACGAAACAAAAAAACCATCTCCCGCCAATATTTCAGACATGATTATCCACATGACTATCTAATCTATCCTTCTGAAAAATAGAAAGATTATATTTTTTCTCAAATTTTATACACATTTTATCCATAGCTTTTCTCCAGCGATAAAAAGGTCGTCTGAAAACCCAAATTCGGATTTCAGACGACCTTTTATCCACAAGCCGATCGGTGATTAATCGCCCATGACTTTGCCTTCTCGGCGCGGGTCGGCACCGCCGAGCAAACCGTCTTTGCCGATTACAATGCCTTGTACGCCGGAATTCAAATCGCGAATTTGGACTTTGTAGCCCAGTTTTTCCAATGCTGGCGCTTTGTCCGCCGCAGCGGTTTTTTCCTCGATTTCATACTGGCTGCCGCGATTGAGCATATTCGGCAGGGAGATTGCCGCCTGAATGTCCATGCCCCAATCGATATGTGCCACCAGCGTTTTGGCGACGAAACCGATAATACGGCTGCCGCCCGGCGAACCGACCGCCAGATAAGGCTTGCCGTCTTTCATCACAATGGTCGGCGCCATTGAAGAACGCGGCCGTTTGCCACCCGCCACGCTGTTGGCAACGGTTTTACCGTTCGCGCCGACAGGGTTGAAGGCAAAATCGGTCAATTCATTGTTGAGCAGATAGCCGTTTGCCATCAGCCCCGAGCCGAACGCGTTTTCAATCGAAGTCGTCATCGACACGACGTTGCCGTCTTTATCCACAACCACCAAATGGCTGGTGGACGGCAGCTCTACCGCCATGCCCTGCGCGTATGCCTTACCGACCCGACCCGCCTGAATGTTTTCCAACGCTTTGTCGGATCGGCGGATTTCTTCGGCACGCGGTTTCAGGTATGCCTGAGAAATCAGGGCGCGGGTCGGGACGTTGACAAACGCGGGATCGCCGACGTAATAATCGCGGTCGGCAAACGCAATCCGCGACGCATCGCCTATCCAGCGCCAACTGTGGATATTTTCCGCGCCTAATGCCTTCATATCCTGATTTTGCAGGACGCCCAAAATCTCACCCAAAGCAATCGCACCCGAACTTGGCGCGCCCATGCCGCAGACTTCGTATTCACGATACGGCGCGCAAACCGGTTCGCGCTCGATAACGCGGTAGTTTTTCAAATCCGTCATGCTGATTTTGCCGGGGTTATCCACAGCGCCGGTAACGGCACGGACAATATTCTGCGCCTGCGCCCCTTGATAAAACGGCGCACTGCCTTTTTCCGCCAAAAGGCGTACGGAGCGGGCAAATTCAGGGTTTTTCAACACCGTTCCCGCTGCCAAAGGCTTGCCGTCGGGCAGGAAATACGCGGCGGTTTTCGGATAACGTTTCAAAGGCTCCAAATTTTGCTCGATGGATTTCGCCATGCGCGGTGAAACGGTAAAGCCTTGTTCCGCCAAAGCAATCGGTTTGTCAAACAGACTTGCCCAAGGCAATTTGCCGTAACGCTTGTGGACATCTTCCAGCAGCTTCGGAATCCCCGGCACACCGACCGAACGGCCGCCGACCACTGCGTTCATAAAGCCCATCGGCTTGCCGTTTTCATCCAAGAAAAGCGCCGGCGTTGCCGCTTTCGGCGCCGTTTCTCGGGCATCAAACGTCGTCAGTTTTTTCGCCTTATTGTCCCAATACACCAAAAACGCGCCGCCGCCCAAACCGGAAGACTGCGGTTCGGTCAGACCCAAGGTTGTCTGCATGGCGATCATCGCATCTATCGCGCTGCCGCCGCGTTTCAAAACCTCATATCCCGCCTCTGTCGCCAACGGATTGGCAGACGCCGCCATATAATGTTTGGCGCGGATCAATTTCTGCTCGGTCAGCCCCGTCCCTTGTTCCGGCGCATGGTTATCCACAGCCGTCGGCACAGGCGCGGCATCAGGTTTCTGCATCGGCTGGTGCGCGCACGCTGCCAAAACCAAAACAGCCAACAGGTTTAAGCTAAAGGAAAATTTCATATCTGCTCCCTTTTAGTTGAGATATTTTTCAGACGACCTGCGGTTGAAAAACACAAAAGGTCGCCTGAAACATGAAAACTGATTGGACTCTTTATCTCGTCATACAGTTCCATTCAAGCCCGGTATAAAACCGGCAGGCTGTGTGTATAGCCAGAAAGTTATACACAAATAAAAACTAAATTTCAAAATTATCCACATCTGCAAACAAGGCAAACGTCAGTTTATCCGCATCCAAAGTCTGCATTCAACTTATTGAACTAAATTAGGAATTAAAGTTATGCACAAGCAAATGCGCGACTCAATATAATCATCTATTTATTATTTAAAATCTTATTTATAGTTTGTTTCCCAACGCGCAGCCAAAGCCCGCAACGTAAAGGCATCTTTTCAAAAAATTAGATAGTTAAGGATTGTTAAACCTCTGTAAATCAGATAGAGTTACGGCTGATAAATTAAATTAATAATGGAGCTTCCATCAATGAAAGGCGATATCGGCGTCATCGGCTTGGCCGTTATGGGTCAAAATTTGATTTTGAATATGAATGATCACGGTTTCAAAGTCGTGGCGTACAACCGGACCACTGCTAAAGTAGACGATTTTCTCAACGGCGCAGCCAAAGGCACCAACATTATCGGTGCCTATTCATTGCAAGATTTAGTGGATAAACTGGAAAAACCGCGCAAAATCATGATGATGGTACGCGCAGGTTCTGTCGTTGACGACTTTATCGAGCAACTTGTCCCGCTTTTGGAACAAGGCGACATTATTATTGACGGCGGCAACGCCAACTATCCCGATTCCACCCGCCGCACCCACGAGCTGGCGGCAAAAGGCATCCGCTTTATCGGCGCGGGCGTTTCCGGCGGCGAAGAAGGCGCGCGTCACGGCCCGTCCATTATGCCCGGCGGCGACGAAGCCGCATGGCCTGCCGTCAAACCCATTTTCCAAGCCATTGCCGCCAAAACCCCGCAAGGCGAACCCTGCTGTGACTGGGTCGGCCGCGACGGCGCAGGCCATTTCGTCAAAATGGTGCACAACGGCATCGAATACGGCGATATGCAGTTGATTTGTGAAGCCTACCAATTCATGAAAGACGGCTTGGGTCTGAGCTACGACGAAATGCACCGCATTTTCAGCGAATGGAACCAAACCGAGCTGGATTCCTACCTGATTGAAATTACAGCCGCGATTTTGGGCTATAAAGACGAAAACGGCGAACCTTTGGTCGAAAAAATCCTCGATACCGCCGGACAAAAAGGCACAGGCAAATGGACCGGCATCAACGCCCTCGATTTGGGCATCCCGCTGACGCTGATTTCCGAAGCCGTATTCGCCCGCTGTGTGTCCGCGTTCAAAGACCAACGCGTTCAAACCGGCCGCTTGTTCGGCAAAACCGTTACCCCCGTTGACGGCGACAAGGCCACATGGGTCGAAGCCCTGCGCCAAGCGTTGTTGGCATCCAAAATCATCTCCTACGCACAAGGCTTCATGCTCATCCGCGAAGCCAGCGAAAACAACGATTGGGCATTGAACTACGGCAACACCGCCCTTCTGTGGCGCGAAGGCTGCATCATCCGCAGCGCGTTCTTGGGCAACATCCGCGACGCATACGAAGCCAATCCCGATTTAGTGTTCTTGGGTTCCGATCCCTATTTCAAAGGCGTATTGGAAAACTGCCTGCCCGCATGGCGCAAAGTTGTCGCCAAAGCCATCGAATGCGGTATCCCTATGCCCTGCATGGCTTCCGCGATTACCTTCCTCGACGGCTACACTACCGAACGCCTGCCCGCCAACCTGCTGCAAGCCCAACGCGACTACTTCGGCGCGCACACCTACGAGCGCACCGACAAACCGCGCGGCGAGTTCTTCCACACCAACTGGACAGGCAAAGGCGGCGATACGGCATCGACCACTTACGATATTTGATTTGTCTGAATCAGCGAAAAGGTCGTCTGAAAACCAAAATTTTGGTTTCAGACGACCTTTGCCGTTTGAAAGCATCGGTTTTTGATAAAATCCACGGATTGCTCACAACTTATCCACAATCTGAACTTCATCCCAATTCAATCAAACCAAATCTAATTCATTGAAAACTATCAACATACAAAAAGGTCATCTGAAAATTTTCAGACGACCTTTTAAATTGTTCACAAAATTATCAACAGGACTAGGGTTATCGGCATCAAACCAGATTCTGCGGATTGCCTGCGACGAAGCGGTTGATGTTGTCCACAAGGATGTCAAACAGACGGTTGGCGGCCTCTTGGCTTGCCCATGCAATGTGTGGCGTGACAATGAGGTTGGGCAGTCGAGCTTTCAGCAGAGGGTTGCCGTCGCGCGGCGGCTCTTGTGTTAACACGTCAAAACCTGCCCCGCCGATTTGGCCGTATTTCAACGCCGCAACCAAAGCGGCTTCATCAACCAAGCCGCCGCGCCCGCAGTTGATGAGGATGGCGCCGGGCTTCATCTGTTGCAACTCGGCTTCGCCTATCATATTTTCCGTTTGCGGCGTGAGCGGGCAATGCAGCGACAGCGCGTCGGCAGTGCGGACGGCTTCGTCAAAGGAAACGTAGCCGTCGCGGACGGTTTCGGCGTGTTTGTGTTCGACAAACACGACCTTCATTTTGAACGCCTGTGCATAAGTTGCCAGCGTCTGTCCGATGTTGCCGCGACCGAAAATCGCCAGTGTTTTGCCGTTCAAATCGCGCATCGGTGCGCCGAGGTGGCAGAAAAACGGCGAGTTTTCCCACAAGCCTGCTGCAACGTCTCGCTGATAGGCAGGCAGGTTGCGCATCAGGGTAATCATCATCATAAACGCGTGTTCCGCCACGGATTCATTGCCGTAAGCGCGGATGTTGCACACGCTCACGCCCGCTTGCTTGGCGGCAGCAAGGTCAACATTGTTGACGCCCGTCGCGGCTAGCGCAATCAGTTTGAGCTGCGGGTTGGCGGCGATGTGTTCGGCGGAAATCACGACTTTGTTGGTAATGATGATGTCCGCGCCCTGTATGCGCTCGGCGGTCTGATGCGCCTCAGTCGAACCATAGCTGCTTAAAGTATGCGGAAAATCAAAGTCAAACGGACGGTCGGCAAGCGTGTCGCGGTCGAGAACGGCAATGCACAGTGGATTCATATTTCACCTATCAAAAATAAAATAATGATTTAAATAAACTAATTTTGAATGAAATATTCAAAAGATACGGCGTAGTTGAGAATGGTTATTATCCGAATCATACAGACATCACCATATCAGGAAACCATCATGATTAAAACCATGACCTTTGCCATTTTACATTTCGCCACCGCGTTTGGCGTTGCCTATATTTTGACCGGCAGCATCGGCATCTCAAGCGCAGTCGCGCTGGTCGAGCCGCTTGCCAACACCGTCGTTTTCTATTTCCACGAAAAAGCATGGCGACGCTACGAAAAAAATAAAACCGTAAAACAAGAATGGGCTACGCCGCTGCACCATTGTGGACAAGTCTTGTCCGAAGGTCGTCTGAAAACGGGATAGGGTATATTGTTTCTTATTAGTAAATATTCTTTCAACAAAATCGATATTTATCAATCAAAACGAAACCAATAAAATGCTTTCCATCGCTTGAACGCCTATACAGTTCATCTTAATACTCAACATCATAAGGAAAGTAATCATGAAAAAAGCACTCTTCGCCTCCCTCATCGCCGTTGCCGCCGCAGCATCTTTCGCTGACAGCCGCATTCCTGAATGGAACCATGCCAACGACTCCGGCCCCATTCCGGGCTTAACCCAAGTCGAATATCACGACGCGCACGATATGCGTAAAGATGATGACCGCGTGAAATTCACCGCACCTGCCACAGGCGTGCGCGAAATCACCGGCATCGGCTACAACGACACCTATGCCCGCTCGTTGCAAAACGGCTCAAATTGATTGCCCATCAGTTGAAGTTGAAAGGTCGTCTGAAAACGTACCCATCCGTTTTCAGACGACCTTTTGCTTTATCGGAAACGGCAGCTATGATACCCTTCAGCGCGGAATATCGAAGAGTCGATATTGTTAACTGATTGAAAACGCTATGAAAGGATAAAACATGAGCGGTTTGATTATTGAAGATTTGCAGGAAGGCCACGGCAAAGAGGCCGTGAAAGGCAAGGAAATTACCGTGCATTACACCGGTTGGCTGGAAGACGGCACCAAATTCGACTCCAGCCTCGACCGCCGTCAGCCGCTGACAATTACGCTGGGCGTGGGTCAGGTCATTCAAGGCTGGGACGAAGGTTTCGGCGGCATGAAGGAAGGCGGCAAACGCAAGCTGACCATTCCCGCCGAAATGGGCTACGGCGCACGCGGCGCGGGCGGCGTGATTCCGCCTAACGCAACGTTGGTGTTTGAAGTAGAGCTGTTGAAAGTTTATGAATAATGCCTGACGGCGTCAGGATGAATTTTCTGCTTTGAACTGGGCGAAAGGTCGTCTGAAAACCGAATGTTGAGGTTTTCAGACGACTTTTTTGTATCTCATATTGCTTTAGTGAAATCCTGTTTTAATGGTTCTACAAATTTTCGAAATTAAAACAAAGCCGCACTCAGCCTGCGGATGCGGTTTTCGTCTCCCAATACGCCTGCGCTTTGCAACAGTTGCAAATAAGCCTTGATATAGCCGTATTTGGCTTCGGCGAGTTTTTGTTCTGCATCCGATGCCGCCTGTTGCGCCTGTATTTCCTCCAGATTGTTACGGATACCGACCTGCCGTCCCAAACGGGTTGCTTCCAGCTTGGCACGGTTGCTTTCTAAAAGGCGCTGTTGAGCCGTAATCTGAATTTTATTGCTGCGGATCGTGTCATACGCCTGTTTGACGGCAAGGCGGGTTTTACGTTCGGCTGCCGTCAGCAGCTCGCGTTGCTGCATCTCGCGCGATGCGGCTTCCTTGATTCGGCCCGATATTTTGCCGCCCGTAAAAAGCGGCATGCTGACCTGTATATTGAATGTTGCCCCTTTGCTTCGGTAATCTTGGTCGAAACTGCCCGCACCGTATGCACTGTAATCGTAGTGGTAAGTGCCCCTGCTGTCCGTATAACCACCGTTGACAGTTACCGTCGGCATCCTTGTTCCTTTTGCGGCCTTTACTTCCTGCTGCGCGTTTTCCAGATTCTTACGCTGCAACTGCCATTCCGGATTATGCGCCTGCGCCAAGGCCTGCCATTCCTGTTCTTGGGAATTGTCCAATAAATCGACAGGTTCGTTCCCGCCCTTCATATTCAAAACGGTAATTTCGTCAGGATTCAGCCCTGTCAGATTGGCAAGCGTGCTTTCCGACGTTTTCAGCCTGGTCAGCGTATCTACTTCTTTAGCCAGCGCATTGTCGTAGCCCGACATGGCCTCATGGGTATCCAACACCGTAGCCGCTCCTTGACGGAACATTTCCTGTGCGCGCTTGACCTGTTTTTCATAAGCTTCTTTTTCCGCGCGGACCGCCCGCAGCTTGTCCCTATACATCAATACATCAAAATAGGCATTTGCCACTTCTATCCGCAGTTCGTTACCGCTGTTGTCCAACCGGATATCCGCCATCTCTTCAGCCAATTTCCCCTGTTTGTATTGAGCAAATTTGCTGCGGTCGAACAATACTTGGCTGATTTGGACATTCCAACCGTTGCTTTGGGTATTGAAAGATAGCGAATAAGGCTGTTTCTGATATTGGTAATTGGCGCTTGTCTGAGGCAGAAGCTCTGCCCGGGCCTGTACCTTTTTCGCCGCTTCAGCATCGCGTTCGTATTTTGCCGCAGAATAATCGGCGGAATATTCCAATGCAGCCTGCCAAGCATCAAACAGCGTGAAAGAATGAGCGGCAGGGGAAATCAGGCAAACAGGTAAAACGCACCAAAACGTCAATTTAATATCAGACATGACTAGTATTATTTCCTAAAAATAAAATAATTAGTGGATATATTTTCTAAAATAGTTTTCTCGGATAAAAAATATTACAACGCTATAAAAAAAAGATGAAAATTATCATACGGCATTGAAAAACTATAATTCTGATTTTCTAATAATTAATGTTTGTAAAGATATAAGATTTAATTATGTGTTTATCTTAAAAAGGCAAATAACCGAAACTGCGTTATTTAAGATATTGCCTTTAAAGGGTAAGGTAAAAAGATTTTGATTCAAATATGGTAATGATAACTTAAATTATCTTTGCGTATTCGTGCAAAATTAAACAGAACTAATTCCCATTTGTCTCTGTCCCACTAACACGCAACCGATGAAACGGGAAAACATAAAAGCCGTTACATCCTTATTAATCAACGTGATATGAGGTAATAATCATGAAAGATCTGAAACAGCACGAATTGGAACAAGTAGCCGGCGGTTACAATTTCAAAGATTTCCGAAAAGACTGGAAAGATTTTTGGAAAGAAATGGGCAACGGCTTCTCCAAAGCCGGCGACGCTTTGAACGACGCATGGAAAGAAGCCCGCGAAGCCGTGCGCAACAACTGAATCATAGATTCGGTATAAGGATACAGAGAAAGAAAACATTTTTCGCAGAAATATTTTCTTTCTCCGTAAGACGGGAGGCGGAGAGCCGCCTTCCGGTTTTAACCGGGCTTTATGCCTTTTGTAAAACTTAATCTTTAGGAGATTATTATGCAAACTTTAGCTATGAACGAATCTTTTGTCCGTGAATTGACTATGGATGAATTGAACCTGATTGCAGGCGGTGCTTGGAGCTGGAAAGAGTTTGGTAGAAGTACAGCAAGTGGTGCTGTAGGTGGTGCTATTGCGGGCTCATTTGAAGGTGGTGTAGGAGCTATTCCTGGTGCAGGTATTGGAGCTGTTGTAGGGGCTGGAACTTATTTGGCAACCGGTTGGTGGTAAACAACTTAAGGCAAATAACTAAAGCCTTATAGTATTTCCGGATGCGGTAGAAATTACCACATCCGGAAACTTTCTAGAATTTTATAATAATCAGATAGTTAGGGTAATATTATGAAGACATTGACATATATAATTTTCTTTCTTATTTTTTCATTAGCGATGTATTTAGCTAATAATTGGCAATTACCAAGGATATTTCTGACTTCTGCCATTGCAACCATTGTATACATTATACTTACTGAACTTTGGAAAAAATACATAAAAAACAATAATACATAATTTTAAAATTTAAATTATTATAGTTTATGAATAAAAAACAAATGATAGTTGCAGATATATTCCATATTCTTGGGAATTGTAGGGTTTATATCCGGTGTCGCAATAGGCTTGCACAGTTTGAATTGATTTGAATTTTATATGCTGCATCAATGATGTGAACAATATTTTAGTTTATCGGTTTAAGGAGTTCGTTATGAAACAATTGGACATCAAAGATTTGGAAAAAATTTCCGGCGGTATTACCGAAGGAGGCTGCGTCCTTCCTGTCATCAATTTTCCGTGGATGAGATGGTTTTGATCGGATAAGGTTCTGCCCCGAAGGTGCAACCGTTTAGGTAAGGATGCCCATGCGGTTGCTTTGACGGACAGGATCTTTTCAGACGACATGTTGTTTGGAATGGCTTTGGGAAATTGAGATGAATAAAAAGCGCAGCTTGAAATCGATATTGTTTTTGGATTTTGCCGTATTCGCCGTCTTGTCTGCGGTGTATTATTTTTTTTCCAAATACGCTTTATCCCGTTCGCTATTGCTTGGTTTTTTATCGGCAATGTTTATATTTCTCATGACCTTGGCGGGCGAAAAACTTTTGAAAAACCGAACGGAAGAGTAGGTAGGAACGGTTTATCGTATGGACGGCGATCGGATTTTTGGTAAAGGCAAGCGGTTTCGGGCTGTTTTGACTGTGTGCAAATATGTCTTTGCCGTATTCTGTCTGATGTAAGGATATTTGTGGAAGAATATATTATTTTATCAATAGGAATATTCCTTGCTTTGCTCTCTATAATTCTTGTGAAGTTAGGATTGGTCGAAACTGTGATTGTTAAAAATAAAAAAGTATTCTATATCGGTATGGCAATCATGTTGGTCGGAATGGTCATTACAATTTTAAATTATTGGAAAATGTGAAAAATTTATCTTTCCTTCAAGGTTTTCTTATATACAGCGTTATTTTCTGTTCTGCATTGGTTTGTTTACCCCATGCTGCCTGAAGCCTACAAAAACCAATATATTCTGGACAATCGTCATCCTTGCCATGACTGTTATTTATTGCCATTTGTCGAAAAGGAAGTAGGACTATGAAGAAGATTGAAAAAAACACCAAAAAATTATTGAAAAATGCGGCGGTTTCGGGCGTGGTTTACTTTTCGGTAATCTTGGTAACATCGTATTTTTTCATTTATCCGAATTTTGCCAAGTCGCTGCGCCATGCTGCGGTTTCCACGTTGATATTCGTACCGCTTATCCTGCTTCTGAACAAATTTTTTAATAAAAAATACCATGATTCAAGACAAGAAAACTAAAACCCTTTATATCATTATTTTCAGCATTGTCGCGATTGTCGGCTTTTTGTGCGGGATTGCCGTCGGCTTGAACAGTTTTAAATAGTGATTGAGATATGCTTTAGGATGTTTTTCAGACGACGTATTGAGAAATCGAGTGTAATGAATGGCTGATAACAACAGTTTTTTCCGCCCAGAAATTTTCGAGGCGAAGAAGAACAAGTGGACGGGGCATGTCGTCATGACCCGCCCGTTTTCTTTTGTGTTTCTGACGGGCTGCGCGGCTTCGGCGGCAGCGGCGATTTTATTGTTTGCCTTTTTCGGCAGCTATACGCGCAAGACCAATGTCGAGGGGCAGTTGATGCCTGTATCGGGTCTAGTGCGGGTTTATCCTGCGGATACCGGCATCGTTACCGAGAAAATGGTGAAAGAAGGCGATTTTGTGCAAGAAGGCGATGTTCTGCTGAAGCTTTCGATGCCGCGTTACAACGGCGAGGGCAATATCCGCGACCGTCTGGTCAAGGAGGCGGAAGCGAAAAAGGAAATGCTGCTTCATGAAATAGAGCGGCAGAAGAAGTTGCAGGAAGGGGAGGCGCGGACGGCTTCCGACAGCGTCAGCCATCTGGAAAACCAGCTTGCCGATGTGCGCGGCCAGATTTCGGGACAGAAAAAGCGTGTGGCGCTTGCCGAAGAGCTGATTGCGAAATACCGCCCCCTTTTGAAAAAAGGTTTTATTTCCGAACAGCAGATGATGGATTATGAAAACGGCCGCCTCGACCAACTGTCCCAACTGAATGCGCTGCGGCGGGAAGAGTCCGGCATTGTCCGCGAGTTGAACGCGCAGCGGCAGACCTTGGAAACCCTGCCCGAAAAACAGCAGACGGAGTTGAGCCAGTTGAACCGCAGCGTGGCGGAAATCACGCAGGAAACGCTGAATCTGGATTCCCAGCAGGAACAGGTCATCCGCGCGAGCAAGTCGGGTTATGTCAGTACGTCCAATGTGGAGGTCGGTCAGCAGGTAACGGCTTCAACCCTGTTGCTGAGCATTGTGCCGGGCAAGACGGATTTGGTGGCAAACCTTTATGTACCGAGCAATGCCATCGGCTTTATCAAGCCTGACGATAAAGTGATTCTGCGTTATCAGGCTTATCCTTATCAAAAATTCGGCCATGCCGAGGGCAAAATCATTTCCATTGCGAAAACGGCTATGGGCAAACAGGAGCTTGCCAATTTGGGCGGTGTTTACCCGGCCGATGCGGAAGAAAATCCGTCACGTCCGAACGAGTCGGTTTATCTGGTAAAGGTCAAACCTGAAAAGCAGACGGTCAAGGTTTACGGTGAAGAAAAGCCGTTGCAGGTGGGGATGGCTTTGGAGGCCGACATCCTGAACGAGCGTAAGAAACTTTATGAATGGGTACTCGACCCGCTTTACAGCATTGCAGGGAAATTAGGCCGATGAGTTATTTGGAACGGTTGTCTTTCGGATTCAGCAAAAAACTGCCGGTGGTTTTGCAGACGGAAATTGCCGAGTGTGGCTTGGCATGTCTGACTGCGATTGCGGGCTATTTCGGCTATCACACGGATTTGCGCACGTTGCGGCAGAAATATTCGATTTCGCAGACGGGTACGACCATGGCGAACATCGTGCATTACGCCAACGATTTGAACCTGACTTCGCGTCCGCTACGTTTGGATTTGAACGACCTGCCCAATTTGAAAACCCCCTGTATCCTGCATTGGGATTTGAACCATTTTGTAGTCTTGAAAGAAGTCGGCAAAAACGGCATTACCATCATGGATCCCGCTGTCGGAATGCGGAAAATCCCGATGGAGGAAGTGTCGCAAAAATTTACCGGCATTGCGCTGGAAATGTGGCCGAACACGCATTTCGAAGCGAAAAACGACAAGCAGAAAGTTAAAATTTCCGCTTTGGTCAAAGGCATTACCGGCATCGGCAAATCGCTTATCCAAGTATTGATTTTGGCGTTTGCTTTAGAAATTTTCGGTTTGGTCAGCCCGTTTTTCACTCAATGGGTTATCGACCATGTGATTGTTTCCGCCGACCGAAACCTTTTGCTGACGCTGGCACTCGGATTCGGTCTGATGAAAATCATCGAACAACTGACTTCCCTGCTTCAGGCATGGGTCAATATGCACCTGACGACCACGCTGAACGTACAATGGAAGGCGAATATGTTCAAACGCCTGCTCGAGCTGCCCAGCGATTATTTCAGCAAACGGCATTTGGGCGACGTAATATCGCGCTTTCACGCCATCGACGACATTCAGGACACGCTAACTTCGACTGCGTTCAAAACCGTTTTGAGCGGCATTATGGCGGTCTTTACTTTGGGATTGATGTTTTTTTACAGCCCTATGCTGACCGTCGTCGTATTGATTGCGCTGGTGTTGTACATCATCATCCGTATCGCGGCCTATTATCCGCTGCGTAATGCGACCGAAGAAAACATTGTTCATGAAGCCAAGCAAAACACTTATTTCATGGAAACCGTGCGCGGCATTCATACCGTCAAACTGTTTGAGAAAGACGAACAGCGCCACAGCTCATGGATGACGTTGTTTGTCGATACCGTCAATGCCCATCTGACCACCCTGAAGCTGACCAACGTTTTCGATTTCGCCAACAAACTTTTGTTCGGCATCGAAGGCATCGTCATCATCTATCTGGGCGCAACCCGCGTATTGGACGGCGTGTTTTCCGTTGGCGCGCTGATGGCTTTCCTTGCCTACAAAGACCAGTTTGAAAACCGGGTGGGAGATTTGGTCAACCAATACATCAAAATCAAAATGTTGGGGCTGTATGCCGAGCGCCTTGCGGACATTGTATTGACCGAAACGGAAGCGGAAGAAGTTGCAGATCCCTATGTTCCCGAGATTTCGGGCGATATTGATATTGCCGTAGAAAACGTGTCGTTCCGCTACTCCGACAGCGAACCCTATGTCCTGCAAAACTTCAGCTTGAACATCAAACAGGGAGAATCCATCGCTTTTACGGGCAGTTCCGGCTGCGGCAAATCGACGCTGATGAATATTCTAATCGGCAACCTCAAGCCCGAATCGGGAAAAGTATTGGTGAACGGGCACGACATCCACAAACTTTCGCCCAAGTTCATCCGCGGCTTGAGCGGCACGGTAACACAGGACGACGTATTGTTCGCAGGCTCGATTGCCGAAAACATCTGCTTTTTTGATGAAACGCCAAATATGGAATTAATAGTGCAATGTGCGGCGATGGCGATGATACATGAAGACATTATCAGAATGCCTATGGGCTACGAAACCCTGATTGGCGATATGGGTAATGCCTTGTCCGGCGGACAGAAACAGCGCGTCATCTTGGCACGTGCGCTGTACAAAAGACCGCGCATCCTGTTTTTGGACGAGGCCACCAGCAATCTGGACATGAAGAACGAACTGGCAATCAATGAAAACCTGAAATTGCTCAACATTACCAAAATCATGGTGGCACACCGCAAGGAAACCATCGAATCCGCCGGCAGGGTGGTGCGGATGCAGAAAGCAGGAACCCAACAAAACGTCCATGCGTAGGTAAGCTTCAAAAAAGGTCGTCTGAAAACCGAATTTTCAGGTTTTCAGGTTTTCAGACGACCTTTCATTGTCCGATTCCGTCTAAAAACAGTAAAATACCCGTTTTAAAATATTCTGGAGCCATCATGACCGTCAAAACCCGTTTCGCCCCCAGCCCCACCGGCTACCTGCACATCGGCGGCGTGCGCACCGCCTTGTTTTCATGGGCGTTTGCCCGCCATCATAAAGGCGAGTTCCTATTGCGTATCGAAGACACCGACTTGGCGCGTTCCACCGCCGAATCCGTCAACATCATCCTCGACGGCATGAAATGGGTCGGTCTCGATTACGACAACGCCGACAACGTCGTGTATCAAACCCGCCGTTTCGACTGCTATACGGCCTGAGCCTATGATTTTTGCAGCCGCTATTTCAATCGGATGTAAAACGTACCGTCCGGCACGACGGGCAGGTATTTGCGGTAGAAGTCCAGATAGGTCTTGTTTGGGTCTATGTCGGCAAACTGCTGCGGATACAGGGTTTTGGCGATAAATTGCGCGCTGGCCAAATCGGAGAGCGAGCGGGAGGCGGTGTGGTAGATGCCGTAAACGCGTTTGTTTTTGACGGCAGGAATGTCTGCCCAACCTTTGCGTTTGACAAATCCGGCCAGGCGGCGTTGCGCATCGGCCTGGCTGATGCCTATGCCCATCGCCATAATGCCAGGCTTGTCTTTATGGCCGTTTTCCGTCCCCGAAATGACGATGACGTCGGGTTTGGCCGTCAGGAATTTTTCAGGGTTTATCGGTCCCCAGTTTTTAACGTAAGGCGCGGCGATATTGTTGCCGCCTGCTGTGTCGGCAATCGCGCCCCACATATCTTTGCCGAAGGTGTAGCTGTATTCGGACGGGCCTTTGTCGCCGAACTCGATATAGATTTTCGGTTTGGACTGCTTGGCGCGCGCGACGCGTTTTTGGATATCGGCAATGCCTCGGGCGTATTCGGCGGCAATTTTTTGGGCGCGCGCCTGCGTACCGTTGAGTTCGCCGAAAATTTCCGCACTGCGCGTGTGCCGCGCGACGGTTTCGGCGTTGAAATCGACCACGACGACGGGTATGCCTGCCGCTTTAATGCGCGGCAGGTGGGTGGCGACGGCCTTATACTGCCAGTCGGCCAGAATCAATACGTCCGGCTTGAGCGCGAGCGTTTTCTCCAGTGAAAACGTGCCGGTGTTGATGTTGCCGATGTCCGCAATGTTTTGCAGCGTAGGCAGCTTCTGTTTGAACATCGCCCAGCTGCCGGGATTGAATTTCTCCCAAAACTCACGCGAAATGCCGATGACGTTTTTAAATTTGTCCGCGCCCGTTACCGCGATATAGTCGGGATAGTAAAACGCCAAAACCGCGCGTTTGACAGGGACATCGACTTTGACTTCGCGTCCCAATACGTCTTTGATAGTTTTGATTTCGGCTTGGGCAAAAAGGGGCAGGAGGGCGAGGGCGGCAAATAAAGCGCGTTTGTTCATGAGCGGATACTTTCAAAGAAATGATTATCATTTGTCTTGTTTTCAGGAGAAAAGTTCCCAGACGGTCCTTCTGCGCCGACATTATTTTCAGACGGCCTTACATTGTTTAAACCTTGCCGAAAAAGTAAAATACCTGTTTTCAAAGACTTTGGAGCCATCATGACCGTCAAAACCCGTTTCGCCCCCAGCCCCACCGGCTACCTGCACATCGGCGGCGTACGCACCGCCTTGTTTTCATGGGCGTTTGCCCGCCATCATAAAGGCGAGTTCCTATTGCGTATCGAAGACACCGACTTGGCGCGTTCCACCGCCGAATCCGTCAACATCATCCTCGACGGCATGAAATGGGTCGGTCTCGATTACGACAACGCCGACAACGTCGTGTACCAAACCCGCCGTTTCGACCGCTATAAAGAAGTCATCGCCGAACTCTTGGAAAAAGGCGCTGCCTACTACTGCTATTGCAGCAAAGAAGAGCTGGAAGCCATGCGCGAGAAAGCCGAAAAAGAAGGCACGGCGACTTACGACCGCCGCTGGCGTCCCGAAGCAGGCAAAACCCTGCCCGAAATCCCTGCCGACGTGCAACCCGTCGTCCGCTTCAAAACGCCTTTGGACGGCGTCACCAAATGGACAGACTTGGTCAAAGGTGAAATCTCCATCCCCAATGAAGCGCTCGACGACCTGATTATCGCCCGCGCCGACGGCACGCCGACCTACAACTTCTGCGTCGTCGTGGACGACTACGACATGGGCGTTACCCACGTTATCCGCGGCGACGACCATGTGAACAACACCCCGAAACAAATCAACATCTTAAAAGCCATCGGCGCGAACCTGCCCGAATACGGCCACCTGCCCATGATTCTCAACGAACAAGGCAAAAAAATCTCCAAACGCAGCGGCGATACCGTCGCCATTACCGATTTCGGCGCGATGGGCATCCTGCCCGAAGCCATGCTCAACTATCTGGCGCGTTTGGGCTGGGCGCACGGCGACGACGAATTTTTCACGATGGAACAATTCATCGAATGGTTTGATTTGAAAGACGTTTCCCCGTCTCCAAGCCGCATGGACTTGAAAAAGCTCTACTGGATAAACGGCGAACACATCAAAATCACGCCCAACGAAAAACTCGCCGAACTCGTCAAACCCCGCCTCGCCCTGCGCGACATTTACGACACGGCAAAACCCGCGTTGGAAGACGTGTTGGCACTGGTCAAAGACCGCGCCCAAGACCTGAACACGCTCGCCGACGAGTGCCTCTACTTCTACGTCAAACAAACGCCCGCCGAAGCGGACGTGCAGAAACATTGGGACGACGAAGCCGCCACCCGTATGCTGCGCTTCGCCGAACGCCTCGAAGGGCTGGAAGACTGGAACGCCGAAGCCATCCACGACCTGTTCAAACCCTTCTGCGACGAAGAAGGCATCAAAATGGGCAAACTCGGCATGCCCCTGCGCCTCGCCGTCTGCGGCACGGCGAAAACGCCCAGCGTCGATGCCGTGTTGGCATTAATCGGCAAGGAAGAAGTGTTGAAACGGATACGTTCTTAAAGCGTTGAAAAGGTCGTCTGAAAATGTTCAGACGACCTTTTTGATTTTTCCGATACCCATTAATTTCTTGTGAAATGGACGGCAGGTTGGAACAGAAAACACCTGCTCCGTCATTCCCGTGCAGGCGGGAATCCTGCTCCTTCGTTTGAGGGAATGTTTAGAAATCACTATTATTTCAACCTTCCAGACTCCCGACTGCGCGAGTAAATGCCGGCATGGGGACTTGTCGTTTGAATCCGCTATAACAAGCGTTTGGAAGAAGAAAGCCGTTTCGAGCATAAAAAACGTCGTCTGAAACCTAAAACCGGTTTTCAGACGACGTTTGCGTTTATTCAGCCTGAACTTTACTGCGCACCGACCACGACGATATTCAGGTCTTCGGGGCGGACGCGTTTTTGCCAGGCGGCTTTGACGTCGGCGGCGGTCAGTTTGGCGACGGCTTTGGGGTAGGCTTCAAGGTAGTCGTCGGGCAGGTTATAGACGCCGATGAGGTTCAGGTAACCGAGCAGTTTGGCGTTGGAATCGAAACGCAGGGGGAAGCTGCCTGTGATGTTGGCTTTTGCCTGAGCCATTTCTTCTTCGGTCGGACCTTCGGCGATGAACTGCCTGATGACTTCCTGTGCGGCGGCAAGCGAGGCGCGGGCGGCGGGTTTGCGCGAAGAATAAGCGATGGTGAACATGCCTGCCTGACGTTCCGGAGTAAGGTTGCTGTACACGCCGTAGGTGTCGCCCCTCTGATTGCGCAGGACTTCCATCAGGCGGCTGTCGAATCCGCCGCCGCCGAGGACGTAGTTGCCGGCAACAAGCGCGTAGTAATCGGGGTCGTTGCGGGTAATCAGCGGCATTCCAAGCATGATTTGTGCCTGTTCGCCGGCGAAGGGGATGTCGCGGCGTTGTGCAGGATGTTTTTTGACGGGTGGAACGTCGGCCGATGCGGCAGCACGGTCAGGCAGTCCGGACAATGCGTCTTGCACGAGGCGGTCGGCGCCTTTGCGGTCTATATCGCCGACGATGGCGACGACGGCATTGTTTTTGCCGTAGTGGGTGCGGTAAAACGCGCGGATGTCGTTAAGCGTGATGCCGTTTATGCTTTGTACGGTGGTGTATGCGTCTTTGCCGTAAGGGTGGTCGGGATAGGAGAGGCGCGCCAATGTTCGGGCGGCGGTGAAGTCGGGTTTGGTTTCCTGTTGTTGCAGGAAGGTGGCGGCTTGCGTTTGGTTGCGGCGGAACACAGCTTCGTCGAAACGCGGGCGGGTCAGTGCGCCGTTGAACAGGGAAACGGCTTTTTTGAGTATGTCCGGACGGCTCAGGCTGCGCAGGGTGGCGGTGGCGGTTTCGTTGTCCGTACCGCTGCCGATTTCAACTGCCAATCCGTTGGTTTGGGCGTTGAAGGTTTCTTCGTCCATTTCTTTTGTGCCGCTGGTCAACAGGGCGGCGGTGAAGGCGGCGGTTTCGCTTTTGCCGTCGGGATCGGACGCGTTGCCTGCGCCTCGGAAGCTGACTGCCATGTCGATAATCGGATTTTCATGCCGCTCGGCCAAGAGGACCTGCACGCCTTGCGGGGTGGTCCAGCGTTGGATGTTGACCGCTGCCTGTACGGACAGGGGCAGGATAAGGGCGAGGAAGGCAGGAGCGTATTTCATTGTTTTTCCTTTCGGACGGTATTCTTCAGGGGCAGTATAGTGCAAGTACGCGGAATGAAACACCCTTTGACGGGAAGGTTGCGGCGGTTTAATTGTCTGGCCGCCGAAAATTAAGGGTCGTCTGAAACCTGATTTTCGGTTTCAGACGACCCTTTCATCCTTCGGTCAGATTCGTAATTTATAACCAAAAAAGAAGGGCGCAATCTTGCGCCCTGACGAGATGATTTTGAACTGGGGTCGTCTGAAATTCAAAACCGGATTTTCAGACGACCTTTTGTCTTTA
Organism: Neisseria sp. DTU_2020_1000833_1_SI_GRL_NUU_006; assembly: GCA_032388755.1. NCBI lineage: Bacteria > Pseudomonadati > Pseudomonadota > Betaproteobacteria > Neisseriales > Neisseriaceae > Neisseria > Neisseria sp. DTU_2020_1000833_1_SI_GRL_NUU_006. Next base: position 2,158,922 of record CP135593.1, read on the forward strand.
CCTTAATACCCTCAGTTATGCTCCCACTCGACATGTTCGCTCAAGAAACCGCCGCTCTGGTGCGCCCAGAGTTTGGCGTAGAGGCCTTGTTTTTCGAGGAGTTCGGCGTGGCTGCCTTCTTCGATGATGCGGCCTTTGTCCAAGACGATGAGCCTGTCCATCGCGGCGATGGTGGAGAGGCGGTGGGCGATGGCGATGACGGTTTTGCCGTCCATCATTTTGTCGAGACTTTCTTGGATGGCGGCTTCGACTTCGGAGTCAAGCGCGCTGGTGGCTTCGTCGAGCAGCAGGATCGGTGCGTCTTTGAGCATGACGCGGGCTATGGCGATGCGCTGACGTTGGCCGCCGGAGAGTTTCACGCCGCGTTCGCCGACGTGCGCGTCATAGCCGCGCCGCCCTTTGGCGTCGGAAAGGTTGGGGATGAAGTCGGCGGCTTCGGCGCGTTCGGCGGCGGAAATCATTTCGGCGTCGGTGGCGTCGGGGCGGCCGTAAACGATGTTGTCGCGCACGGAGCGGTGCAGCAGCGAGGTGTCTTGCGTGACCAAACCGATTTGGGCGCGCAGGCTTTCTTGGGTCACGCTGTCCACGTTTTGCCCGTCAATCGAAATCGTGCCGCTTTGCGGTTCGTAGAAGCGCAAAAGCAGGTTGACGATGGTGGATTTGCCCGCGCCGCTGCGTCCGATAAGCCCGACTTTTTCACCCGGGCGGATGGTGAGGTTGAAGCCGTTGAGCAGCGGTTTGCCGGCTTCGTAGGAGAAATCGACGTGTTCGAACTTGATTTCGCCTTGCGACACTTTCAGCGGCAGGGCGTTCGGCTTGTCGAGGATGGTTTGCGGTTTGGACAGGGTCGCCATGCCGTCGTTGACGGTGCCGATGTTTTCAAACAATCGGGCGGATTCCCACATGATGTATTGCGACAGGCCGTTGACACGCAACGCCATAGCGGTGGCAGTGGCAACCGCGCCGACGCCGACTTGTCCGTGATACCAAAGCCAGATGCCCAGCGCGGTCGTGCCGGCGGTCAGCGAGCTGTTGACGATGAAGCTGCATGTGTGCTGGAGCGTCGCCAAACGCATTTGGGCGTGTACCGTAACCATAAATTCTTCCATCGACTGCTTGGCGTAGGCCGCTTCGCGCGCCCCGTGGGAGAAGAGTTTGACGGTGGTGATGTTGGAATAGGCGTCGGTAATGCGGCCGGTCATCAGCGAGCGCGCATCCGCCTGACGCGAAGCGGTTTTGCCGAGCTTGGGAATCAGGAAGCGCATCACTAAGGCGAAGCCAATCATCCAGCCGATAAAGGGCAGCAGCAGCCAGCCGTCGAGCGCGACCAGAATCACGCCGGAGGTGATGAAATACACCAGCACATAAACGACCATGTCGGCAACCGTCATCACCACGTCGCGCAACGCCAGCGCGGTCTGCATGACTTTGGCGGACACGCGGCCGGCAAATTCGTCCTGATAGAAACCGAGGCTCTGCCCCAGCATCAGACGGTGGAAATTCCAGCGCAGGCGCATGGGGAACACGCCTTGCAGGGTTTGCAGGCGCACGTTGGACGCGAGGAAGGTCCAGAGGGCGAAAAACACCATCATCGCCGCCATCGCCGTCAATGCCCAGCCTTTTTCGGCAAACAGGGTGGCGGGCGTGTATTTGCTGAGCCAGTCCACGACTTTGCCCATAAATTGAAACAGCAGCGCTTCCATGATGCCGATGCCGGCGGTAAACACCGCCAAAACGGCAATCCATTTGCGCAAGCCTTCGATGTTGCTCCAGATAAAACGCCACAGCCCTTTTTCAGGCGTTTTCGGGGCGGCTTCGGGGTAAGGGTCGATTCGGGATTCGAACCATGAGAATATTTTTTGAATCATTGTATTGGGTTTAATTGAGAGAGAATGGATTTCAGACGACCTCTACGGTGGGGACAGGTCGTCTGAAAACAAGTATCGGGAGTTAAAGGCATTATTTTACGGGAAAAAACGGCGGGAAGACACCGTAAAGGAGAAGTGAGGACGATAATTCGGCAGATGTTTTGCCGAGAGCGGGTTTGCCAATCTGATTTAGGTTTTGCCGAAACAAAGGTCGTCTGAAAATCCGAATGATGTTTTCAGACGACCTTTGAGTTATCGCGGGTTCACTATTATGGCTGTTATCGGGTATGGCTGCTTTCGATGCCGGTTTTGATTTCGCCATAGACTTGCGAGCTGCCGCCTGTTCCCGTTGCAGAAGTACAGGCGGCAAGGAAGAAGAGGGCGGTGAGGCTGAGGACGGTTTTCATGGGGTTCCTTTCTCGGAAGGGAAAGAGGTCGTCTGAAACCGTATTTGGTTTTCAGACGACCTTTTGGGTTATTTAGGATCGCAGCGGAAATGGTATGCGCAGATTTCGAAGCCGTTTTTGAAATACAGACGGTGCGCATCGACGCGGTCGTGATTGACGTGGACGTTGAGGTGGATTTTAGTCACGCCTGTTTCCGCGCCGATTTTGCGGACTTCTGCCAACAGGCGGGAGGCGTAGCCTTTGCGGCGGCTTTGCGGCAGGGTAACGATGTCGTCGATGTGGATATGGCGGCCGCTGGCGAGGTTGCAGGATTCGCGGAAGCCGCAGACAGCGACGGCGTTGTGTTTGCCTTCTTCGAAAATACCCAAGAGGCGATAGCCGGCGGGGCGTTGGACGGTGTTGATTTGTTCGGTGAATTTGCTGATGTCGGTCAATGAAGAACGCAGGACGCTGAGGGCGGCGAAGGCGGTGGATGTGTCTTCGGGCGGGATTTCGCGCAAAACGTAGTCGGCAGCGGCGGCTTGGACCGGCGCTTTTTCGGCGGCGTGTTTTTCTTCGATGGCTTGCGCCAGCGGGACGCGTTCGGCAGGTTCTCCTTGCGCTTTGGCTTCCTGTTCTTTCAAAAGCTCTTTGCAGTCGATGATGCGCAAGTCGTTGTCGGCGGCAAAGTCCATCAGGAAACGGAACATCTGCGGATTGTCTTCTTCGAGTTTCTTATCGATGGCGACGCAGCGGACGTTGTCCACCAGAATGGGGCGCACCCAGTTGGAGTAGGACAGCCGGTTGTCTTTGGTGAATGAGGACAATATGCCGCACAGGCGTTCTGCCCAGTCGCTGGGACGGAAAATCTTGCCTTTGTTGGTTGTGCCGTGAATCACGACTTCGTAAGGGTTGCAGACTAACATGGCGGTTTCCTGTGTAGAGTTTGAAATTAGGGCGGACACATGAAAACAGGATATTCAAATTGCCGCTGTTCCTTTTGCGGAAAGGACGGCGCGGGTCATTCCTGTTTGAATGTACGGTCAGATAGTGGGCGGGATAAATGCTTTGTGTCCGTTTTTGATTGATTTCACTATAAGAATGTTCATGATTATACCGCACAGTCTGGGCTTCGTGGCAGTCGGGCGGATGTAAGCCGCTTTTGAGGTCGTCTGAAACTGAAAGAAGCCGGTTTCGCTGAAATAAATAAAGCAGAGCTTGTCCGAACCTTTTTCAGACGACCTGTTTGCCGCAGCATTGTTTTTTCCGTCCTGCCAACCTGCTTGCATTGATACTGCTTAATTACTTAATTATCGGCTCTCATTCCTGCCCCGCTCAGGCGGAGGCGGGAGGGGCGGTTGAGGGCCGGTGTCGTTCAAAAGCAAAGCGAATCAGTTAAAAATAAAAAAGGCGCATGATGCGCCCTTTTTGTCTTTGGTACATCGTCTGAAACCCGACGACGAAGAAACCGTCAATCTTCTTCCCCTTCCGGCAAACCTTTATCCTGCAAGGCGGATTCTTGGGCGGTTTCCGCCAAATCGCGTTGCAGGCGTTTGGTGGTTTTGACGCCCAGCGCGCGCAGTTTTTCGGCGCGGCTGACGAGGTTGCCGCGTCCTTGCGAGAGCTGTTTGTAGGCTTGTTGGAACTGGCTTTGCGCTTGGTCGATGTTCTTGCCGACGGCCTCGAGCGTTTGGACGAAGCCGGTGAATTTGTCGTAAAGCCTGCCGCCTTCTGCCGCGATGGCGAGGGCGTTTTGGTTTTGCTGTTCGTTGCGCCAGATGTGGGCGACGGTGCGCAGGGTGGCGAGCAGCGTACTCGGGCCGACCGGCATGATGCGCTTGTCGAAACATTCTTGGAACAGGGCGGCATCGTGTTGCAGGGCGAGCAGGTAGGCGGGTTCGACGGGGATGAACATAAACACGAAGTCCAGCGTGCGCACGCCTTCGAGGTCGGTATAGTCTTTTTGCGACAGGCTGCGGATGTGGGCGCGGATACTGGCGACGTGGGCGGCGAGTTCGCGCTCGACGGTTTCGGCGTCGGCGGCTTGGGTATAGCGGACGTAGGCGGTCAGCGAGACTTTGGAATCGATGACGATTTGCTTGCCTTCGGGCAGGTTGACGAGGACGTCGGGCTGGAGGCGGCGCGCGCCGTCTTCTTCTTGGCGGACGGCGGCGGCTTGGACGGTGTATTCGCGTCCTTTTTGCAGGCCGGAATGTTCCAAAACGCTTTCCAAAATCATCTCGCCCCAGTTGCCTTGGGTTTTGTTTTGCGTGCCGGTGAGCGCGTCGGTGAGGGCTTTGGCGTCGCTGTGCAGTTGGGTGTTGAGGGTTTGCAGGCGTTTGAGTTCGTTTTCGAGGGTCAGCCGTTCGCGCGCTTCTTTTTCGTAGGTTTGCTGAACCAGCTCGCTGAAGCCGTGGATGCGTTCGTTGAGCGGGGTCAGCAGTTGGCTGAGGTGGTCGCGGTTTTGCTCGGTGAAACGGCGGCTTTTCTCTTCCAAAATGGTGTTGGCAAGGTTTTGGAACTGGTCGCCCAGGCTTTGGCGGGCTTCGGCAAGGAGCTTGAGCTTTTCGTCGGCGGCGAGGCGTTCCTGTTCGAGCTGGATGTGGAGGCGTTCGTTGCGGACATGCAGGTTGTGCGCGTTTTCCTGAAGCTCGGCGTAATCTTGTTTCAGACGACCTGCTTCCTGTTCGCGCTCTTGAAGATAGCCGATTTGGCGTTCGGCGGCGGCGAAGCGGTTGCCCAATTCCTGCAACTCGCCCTGCAAATCTTGGACATGATAGCGCGCGTCGGCAAGCTCGGATGCGGTTTGCGCCTGATTTTGTTCGGCAAATTCAAGATGCTGGCGGCACTCGGTAAGCGATTGCATCAGGGCAAACTGCTGCGTCTGCGCCTTGTTGCGGGCGAGCAGCCAAGTGATGAGCGCGCCGGACAAAAAGGCGAGCGCGGCGGTTAGGAGGAGCGGGACATTCATAGGTCGTCTGAAAACGGAAAAAGCAAAAACGGCAATATAGCATGTTTGCAGGGCAAGCTCGCTGTGCACTTGAGTAGGATAGGGCGGAATGGCTGATAAACCGATGCCGGGCAGCGGATTTCAGAATGCAGGGCGAAGCAGTCGTACCGAATCAATTTGATGGGGGCGTAAACGGCATCGACGAAACAGAAAGCTTTTTCAGACGACCCCGCCAACCTATAAAGATAGGTAGGTCGTCTGAAAACCTAAAAACAAGCTTTACACGCTTCGCTGCGCCCAAATAGGGCTTTGACTGCCGACAGCTTGGAAAACCGCCCTCTTTGGGCAAAGCGAAATAAGCCGCAGCGCCGGATGAGAGATTTGCTGAGCAATTTCAGAAGAAAACAGCGGATTCCGGTTTGTCGGGCAGGGATTTTGGTTTCAGACGACCTGTTTTTGCCAAAAATAGATGGGTTATTTAAAAAATGGCAATGGCAATTATAGTCTTAGACTAAAAATCCAAAATCCAAGCGGAAAAGTGTTGTTTTTTATCTGATTGAAAAATAAAAGGAAAATTTAAAAATTTTCTAAAATGATGTAATTTGGCAACAAAAAATCCGAGAGTATCTATTCTAAAATAAATAATTTGTAATCGGCTTGTAACTAAGACATCGGTGTCATTCTTCAAGACATCGGTGTCATTTTCAAAAATAAAAATAATTTATCAAAATAATTACATTAAAGCATTAATACCGCTATTTTCTTTACAAAAAAACTGTATAATTTATCAATTAAGGCGGTATCATGGCTCCTGTCGATACGGCAGACACGCTGCCGACAAATGCAGATGTTGTTAAATAACATTTGGTAAGTATGAGAAAGGATTATCCGAAATGAAAAATTTATTGACCTTAGCCGCAGCCTCTTTAATCGGTATGGCCGGTGTTACCGCTTCAGCCTCTATGGTTGCCCGCAATATCGAAACCGTTGCAAAAAAATAATTTGAAAACAAACGAAATATTTTAAACGCTTCCCAAACCCTCACAAACAACCTTCCCGCCCGCGGCGGAGCGGCTTTCGGCTTTCAACTGATTCTGGCATCAGATGCCGACACAAGCGCGAACCGCAGACCGCCCAGTTCGGCGGCGGGAACAAAAGAAAGAGAGATGACCATGAAAAACTTAATTAAATTGGCAGCCGCCTCCCTGATTGGCATGTCCGGTCTGACCGCCGGCGCGACGACCGCCGCCAAAAACATCGCCGAAGCCGGCAAATAATAAGCCGACCCTACGATAATATCCGCAACACAAACATAAGAAAGAGACTCAAAATGAAAGAATTGATCAAACTCGCCGCCGCATCGCTGATCGGTATGTCCGGTCTGGCCGCCGGCGCAACCCACATCGCCGACAATATGCGTACCGCGATTAAAAAATAAGCTCGGGCTGTTTTAAAACCCCAAGCTCTTGGAAGTAAAAGCAAAGGTCGTCTGAAAAGTTTCAGACGACCTTTTTTAATTTGCACAATGTGTCAACAGACAGGCGGGACACAAAACATCAGCGCGATGATTCAAACCAGACGATTTGTTCTTTATCGATATGTATCGGCACGGTATCGCCGTCGGGTAGCTGTCCGGCGGGTAGGAGGGTGGTCAGTTCGCCGTATTCGGGGTGGGCGAAGGTCAGGCGCAGGCTGTCGGGTAGGGGGGTGAGGGACAGGATGCGGCAGGGTGTGCTTTGCGGGTCGGGGCGGATGGCGTGCGTAGGGATGTGGCGCGTATCGTCGGTGTTGGGCAGCCCGAGCAGGCGGGCGGCCTGGGCGTCGGCCGGGCGGCGGAAGAGTTCGGCGGGCGTGCCGTATTGGAGGATGCGCCCTTCGTGCATGAGGGCGATATGGTCTGCCAGCGCGGCGGCTTCTTCGGGGGAATGGGTTACGAGGACGGCGGGGATGTTTTGACGGCGGATGCTCTCGTCGGTCAGGCGGTAGAGGGTGTGGCGCAGGTGGGTGTCGAGGCTGGAGAAGGCTTCGTCCAAGAGGAGCAGGGACGGTTTGATAATCAGGGCGCGGGCGAGGGCGAGGCGTTGCTGTTCGCCGCCGGAGAGGCTGCCGGGTTTGCGGCGGGCTTCGTTTTCCAAACCGATGTCGCGCAGCGCCTGCATGGTTTGCGCTTCGATTTCGGCTTTGGGCAGGAGGCGCATTTTGAGTCCGAAGCCGACGTTTTCTTGGGCGGTCAGGTGCGGGAACAGGGCGTAGTCTTGAAACATCAGCGAGACGTTGCGTTTTTCGGGCGGGACGGCGGTGATGTCCTGCCCGTCCAGCCAGACTTCGCCGCTGTCGGGTTTGACGATGCCTGCGATGATTTTGAGCAGGGTGGATTTGCCGCAGCCGGAGCGTCCGAGGACGGCGAGGGTTTCACCTGCGGACACGGTCAGGCTGATGCGGTCGGCGACGGTTTTGCTGTCGAAGCGTTTGCAGATGTCGGTAAGTCGGAGCATGGGTTTCAGACGACCTTTTGGGGAATCGGGAAAGGAAAACGGCGGGGCGTTAATGGTTTTGTACTGTTTTATTTTTTGCATTCAGCGGCAAAGGCTGTCCAGCCATAGGCTTAACGGATGCTGCCTGTCGAGCGCGCCGTAGCGTTTGAGGGCTTCGAGGGTAACGAGCTGGGCATCGTGCATCATGGTTTGGGACAACATGGTTTCGATGAGTTGCGAAACGTTCATCAATTCAAACCCTGCGACTTCGCCGTCTTGGTTTTCGGGGCGGACGGATTCGGGCAGGACGATGTCGAAGATGTGCAGGATTTCGTTGTGGATACCGCGCGATACGGGGCGCAGGCTGTGGATTCGGGCGGCGGGTCGGAGGGTGTCGAGGGCGGGCGGCATCAGTCCGGCTTCTTCTTCGCTTTCGCGGCAGACGGCTTCAAACGGGGTTTCGCCGCTGGCAATGCCGCCGCCGACGAGGTTGTCGAGTTTGTCGGGATCGACGGCTTTGTGCGGGCTGCGGCGGCCTATCCAAAAATGCCAGCCGCCGTCGGTTTGCACCAGTCCGTTGAGGTGGACGGCTTGGCTCATGAGTCCGAACGGGCGGAAGGCGGCGCGTTCCAACGCAAAAAGCACCTTGCCTGCGTCGCCGCACACGTCAAACTTTTCGTCGCGCCAGCCGTACAGCAGTCCGAGGCTTTTCCATTCGTGCGCCAAGTGCTGCAAACTGTCGCCCATCGCCAGCCAGTTGTCCGTTTGCAGGCAGAGGTCGTCTGAAATTTCAGAAAGCCCTTCCTGCCAGTCTTGTTTGATCCGTTCGCGCCAAAACGGATTCAGACGACCCAAAGCCAGCCCGTTCAGATAGAGCGTGTTCCAGTCGTCTGCCGCGCCGTAACTTGCCCGCGCCCAATCGTAGAGCGCGTCGTGGGTGCGGCGGTCGATCGTTTCGGAAAAACAAGGGTGCGAAGACATGGCCGTTCCTCAGTCCAATCATAAACATAAAGCGGATTGTATCTGCTTTGTTTCAATTTGCAATCAACTCTATCCATAGCCGGACGGTACACGATGCAAAGCCAAACCGCCCGAAAACCGCTATACTATAATCGTCCCATTCTTTCGGAGATCCAACACCATGAGCGAATTGAGCGAAATTCTCGCCTATAACCAAAATTTTGTCGAATCGGGCGAATACGAAAAATATTTAACCGACAAATATCCCGGCCGCGAACTGGCCATCCTGTCCTGCATGGACGCGCGCATCATCGAGCTGCTGCCCAACGCGCTCGGACTGAAAAACGGCGACGCCAAAGTCATCAAAAACGCCGGCGCAGTCGTTACCCATCCCTGGGGATCCGTCATGCGCAGCCTTTTGGTCGCCGTGTTCGAACTTAAAGTCAAAGAAATCATGGTCATCGCCCACCACGACTGCGGCATGAAGGGGCTGAACGCCGCCGGTTTCCTTGAAAAAGTACACGAAAGCGACATTCCCGACGACCGCATCGAAACCCTGCGCAACGCCGGCATCGACCTCGACGACTGGCTGACCGGTTTCGACAACGTAGAAGACAGCGTCCGCCACACCGTCAAAGTCATCCGCAACCACCCGCTCATGCCCGCCGACATCGCCGTCCACGGACTCGTCATCCACCCGACCACCGGCAAACTCACCCTGGTTGTCGACGGCAGCCCCGAGGCAAAAAGCCTTTCAGACGACCCCGCCAACCCATAAACCCGAAAGGTCGTCTGAAACCCAAACAAAGCGCACACCCCACACCCAAGGACACCCATGAAAAACATCGGACTTTTCGGCGGCACCTTCGACCCCATCCACAACGGCCACCTCCACATCGCCCGCGCCTTCGCCGACGAAATCGGACTCGACACCGTCGTCTTCCTGCCCGCAGGCGACCCCTACCACAAAGACCCGTCCCGCGCCTGTGCCCAAGACCGCCTCATCATGACCGAACTGGCTATCGCCGACGACCCCCGCTTCGCCGCCAGCGACTGCGACATCGTCCGCGACGGCGCAACGTACACCTTCGACACCGTCCAAATCTTCCGCCAGCAATTCCCCGCCGCCCAACTTTGGTGGCTCATGGGCAGCGACAGCCTCATGAAACTGCACACTTGGAAAAAATGGCAGACCCTCGTGCGCCAAACCCACATCGCCGTCGCCATGCGCCAAGGCGACAACCTCAACCAAACCCCGCGCGAACTCCACGCCTGGCTGGGCGAAGCCCTCCAAAACGGCAGCGTCCGTATCCTCAACGCCCCCCTGCACAACACCTCCTCCACCCAAATCCGCCAAACCCTCCAAAGCGGCAGACTTTCAGACGACCTCCCGCCCCAAGTCGCCCGCCACATCCGCGAACACAAACTGTACCAAAGCGGAAAATAGCGTAAATTCATACAGATAAGTTATAATACCGTCCAAACCCCATTTCATTCCCACCATTAGGAAAACAATGAACGAACAAGAACTGCAGGACCTGCAAAAAATGGTCGAAACCGCCGTCGAAGCCCTCGAAGACATCAAAGCCAAAGACATCTCCGTCCTCGAAACCCAAGAAAAAACCTCACTGTTCGCCCGCATGATCATCGCCAGCGGCGACAGCACCCGCCAAGTCAAAGCCCTCGCCAACAACGTCGCCGTCAGCCTCAAAGAAGCCGGCTTCGAAATCCTCAGCACCGAAGGCGACAGCGGCGAATGGACGCTCGTTGACGCAGGCGACCTCGTCGTCCATGTCATGCTGCCCGCCGTCCGCGACTTCTACGACATCGACACCCTCTGGGGCGGCGAAAAACCCAGCTTCCACGCCGGCGCGCAAAAACCCTGGCACGCCGCCGACTAAGCAGCCATCCCAAGCCGTCTGTGCATACAGACGGCTTTATTGCGCACACCTGAACCCCCTTTGCCCAAACCGAAGTTTTCAGACGACCCCTTGACCGAACAACCAAAATATCGGATTCAAAAATCCCGTTTCACCATCATTCAAACCAAAAGGTCGTCTGAAAACTTTCAGACGACCCCATCCGACCAAGGAAAACCATGAACATCACCGTCCTCGCCGTCGGCACCAAAATGCCCCGCTGGGTGGACGAAGCCGTCGGCGAATACGCCAAACGCTTCGGACGCGACGTCGCCTACACCCTCAAAGAAATCAAACCCGAAAAACGCGGCGCAGGCGTCAACGCCGCACAAGGCATGGCGGCGGAAGAAAAACGCATCCTCGAAGCCATCCCCCAAGGCGCATTCCTCATCGTCCTCGACGAACGCGGCAAAGCCTCAACCTCCGTCGAGCTGGCGGAACACCTCAAAAGCTGGCAGCAAAACGGCGAACACGTCTGCTTCGTCATCGGCGGCGCCGACGGCATGACCGACCGCCTCAAACAACAAGCCCGCATGATGATGCGCCTCTCCAGCCTCACTCTCCCGCACGGCATGGTGCGTGTTCTGCTGACCGAACAGCTCTACCGCGCCGTTTCCATCCTCCACAACCATCCCTACCACCGCGAATGACAAAAGCCGTACCCATAGGCAGGCTTTTCGGCTTAAAAGTAATTACTTGAAGTTATAGGATTTTTTGTTACAAACAATTTAATCAAGAAAATCCTTGACACCTTCCCGGAATGAAAGTATAGTTTTAGCTTCTGACGCGGGATGGAGCAGCATGGTAGCTCGTCGGGCTCATAACCCGAAGGTCGTAGGTTCGAATCCTGCTCCCGCAACCAATTTTAAAAACCCTCAGTTTTCCGAGGGTTTTTTGTTGCCCGCCATTTCGGTAAAACGGCAAACAGGTTGGTTGCTGCGGGAAGGCGTTATGACCGGTTCGTTTATTTTTGATACATTCTCTGTCCTCGCGCAGGTGGGGCGGAAATGGCGCGCCGACAAATAAGCGGTATCGATGTAAACGGGCCGGCTATGCCGTATTGTAAAAGGTCGTCTGAAAACTTTCAGACGACCTTCAATCTTTTTTCTCAATATGCCGCAACGGCTTAACGTTTTTTCTTGGCGTTTTTCTTTTCGGCGGCGGCAAGGCGCATGGCGACGAATTCGACCATCAGTTCTTTTTTCGTCCAGAAGAAGTTTTTCATTTTTTCCAGAGAATAGATTTTGCGTACCATCATGGGCAGGCCGGCATGGATGATGGCGGCGACTTCGCCGTTGCGGGTTTCGTCCGCCATGGCGGTTTTGAGGTCGGTCTGGTTGGTGGCGAGGTAGTCGCCGAGTTGTTTTTGAACGCTGGTGCTGATTTCAAATTGCTTAATCATGTTTTCTTTCCGTTTTGTGTTTGTCCCGCAGGGAATGGCGGCTATTAGTTTTAATTACATGCGCATTTTAACAAAATTTAATCTTATTGCATATAAACAGTCTGGAATTATGATGTGATTTACCATTTTTCGGGCGTAAAACAGACAGTCGTTGACATAAAGAAAACAGCCGCTGCGGTTTGGCGGGTAAAATATGCGTTTTCGAGCGTGAGGTCGTCTGAAAATGTATTTGTGGTTTAAGCTCTTGCATGTGTTTTTTGTGATTTCGTGGTTTGCCGGGCTGTTTTACCTGCCGCGGATTTTTGTGAATCTGGCGCAGGTCGAAGCGGCGGAGCAGCCGGTGGAATATGAGCGGCTCTCGGCGATGTCGCGGCGGCTGTATAAGTTTATGTCGCCGTTGGGGTTCGGGACGCTGGTGTTCGGCATTTTGATTCCGTTTGTGACGGGCTGGTGGGGGCAGGGCTGGCTGCACGTGAAGCTGTTGATGGGCCTGCTGCTTTTGGCTTATCAATTTTATTGCGGCGCGCTGCTTCGCGGCTTTGAGGAAAAACGCAATACGCATTCGCACAAGTGGTACAGGGTGTTTAACGAAGTGCCTGTATTGATGATGGTCGTGGCTTTGTATATGGTGGTGTTCAAGCCGTTTTAAGGTGTGTGCAAAACCTGTTTTCAGACGACCTTCTTTTATATTGGAATCAAACAGATGACTATTGAAATCGAACGCCGCTTCCTGTTGAAAAACGATGACTGGAAGCGCGAAGCCTCCGCGCCGCAGGTGTTGCGGCAGGGCTATTTGAGCGTGGAAAAAGAGCGCACCATCCGCGTGCGCATTATTGACGACAAGGCTTGGCTGACTTTGAAAGGCTATATTTCGGATGTCAGCCGCAGCGAGTTTGAATACGAAATTCCTTTGGCGCACGCGCGGCAGATGATGGAGACGATGTGTCCGTTTAAGATGGAAAAACACCGTTATCGGGTGGAATTTAAGGGCTTTGTGTTTGAAATCGACGAGTATTTCGGCGACAACGCGCCTTTGGTGGTGGCGGAGGTCGAGCTGCCTGCGGAAGATGCGCCGTTTGAAAAACCGGACTGGCTGGGCGCGGAGATTACGTCGGAAGGAAAATTTACCAATGCGTATTTGAGCAAGCATCCTTATTCGACTTGGTAGGCGGGTTGGGGAATAACGGTACGCCGCCGATACAGGTAGCAGATTGTAGCGTGGGCTTTGCTCACGGAAAACGGTTTGGAAGAGTGTCCGGTTCGGGATTAGATTGGCGGATTCGCGGGCAAAACCCGCGCTACGGCCGGCTTAATTTAATGCGCTATATCGGCTTGTTTGGTGATCAAAAGGTCGTCTGAAAACCGGTTTTCAGACGACCTTTTGACTTTTTAGCCGATGTTAAGGCTGATAGCCGGGTTTCATGCCGTTGGGCAGGAGTTGCCAGACGTAGCCTGTGGTTTTCATTTTGCCGGCAACTTCGCCTGCTTCGTCGCCGTAGCCCCAGAAGTAGTCCACGCGGACGGCGCCTTTGATGGCGCTGCCTGTGTCTTGCGCCATGATGAGGCGGTTGAGGGCTTTTTTGGTGGTCGGATGGGCGGTGGCGACAAACAGCGGCGCGCCTAAGGTGATGTAGTGGCGGTCGATGGCGCCTGCGTATTCACCCAAGAGCGGTGTGCCCAATGCGCCGACCGGGCCGGCTTCGCTGCTGCCGGTCAGTTCGCGGAAGAAGACGTAGCTGGGGTTTTGTCCCAAGACTTCGGCGAGGCGGCCGGGGTTTTGCTTCATGTAGGCTTTGATGCCCTGCATGCTGGTTTGTGCGAGGGGGAGGTAGCCTTTGTCCGCCATGTAGCGTCCGATGGAGACGTAGGGGTGTTCGTTTTTGTCGGCGAATCCGACGCGGATGTATTTGCCGGACGGGGTTTTCAGACGACCCGAACCTTGGATGTGCATGAAGAAGAGTTCGACGGGGTCTTCTGCGTAACCGAGGATGGGGGCTTTGCCGTTGAGCGCGCCGCCGTTGATTTGGTTGCGGGTGTAATAAGGAACGAAGCGGCTGCCTTCAAATCTGCCTTTGAGGGCGGTGCTGCGGGCGGTAATGGGGAATTGGGACAGGTCGGCGGTGTGTGTGCCGCTGTTGTCGATGACGCCGCTGTTGGCACCGGTTTGGCGGATGCGGACGGTGGCTTTGCTGCCTCTCAAATTGGCGGACAGGGGGACGGAGACGAAGTCGTTGGGGATGCCGTAGATGGGGAAGCGGGCTTTGCTTGTGGCTTTGTCATCGCCGAGCAGGACGGGTTCGTAGTAGCCGGTAATGGTACCTGCGGGGTTGCCGTTGTTGCTGACCTGCCAAGGGGTGAAATAGCGTTCGAAGAAATGTTTGGCTTGGAAATGGTGGAGGGGCGTCTGCATGGCTTGGGCGCAGACATCTTGCCAGCCTGCGCGGTTTTTGAGTTTCTCGCAGCCTAAGCGGAAGGATTGGAGGCTTTGGGCGAAGTGTTGGGTGTTCCAGTGCGGCAGTTCTTGGTGGGACACGACGGTGTAGGTCGCGCCGCCGCCGCTGACAGTAGTGCCTGCGGGGTCGGGCGTGCCGGTTGGGCGGTCGGGGCCTTTGATGGTGGTGGTGTCGACTTCGGGGAGTTTTTTGATGCGTTTGCTCGGGCAGGCGGAGAGGACGGCTGCGGCGATGGTGAGGAGTGTGATGCGGTATAGGTGTTTTTTCATAATGCTGTCTTAAAGGTCGTCTGAAATCGGGTGGATGGGAACGTGGTTTGCAGACGGGATATTGGTTCGTTTATTCAAGAGCTTGGGATTCTAACACAGTTTTTCCGCCTGCTTTGGCTCAAGGCGTGAGGTCGTCTGAAAGCGGATGGGGTGGGTGTTCAGACGACCTTGTGTGTTGTGGCGGCTATTGTTGATGGACGGGATATATTTTGGCTGCCGTATCGGCAGTTGGGAGATGGGCTGTTTGCGGAAAACCGGTATGTTTATCCGATACTTTCGTCATTTCCTTGTTAACATTCGTAACTGTGTTTATTACTTAAAAATAAAAATTATTTGCATTTGTTTAATTATCGGTTTATAAATATTTAGGCATAAGGTCGTCTGAATTTTCTTGGAGAAGGTTTATTGCAGCTGAATAGGATAGATAAGGCGGCGGGTGAAACGGATTGGGTAAAAGAATAAATGGTTTAGTTTTGGATATTTAGTTTTAAGGTTTGTTTTATATATGTTGATTGCTTTTTTGATTATGCTGCGCGAGGGCATCGAGGCCGCCCTGATTGTGGGCATCGTCGCCGGTTTTTTGAAACAGTCGGGACATTCGCGGCTGATGCCTAAGGTGTGGCTGGGTGTGGCTTTGGCTGCGCTGATGTGTTTGGGCATCGGATACGGCATCCATTCGGCAACGGGCGAGATTCCTCAGAAGGAGCAGGAATTTGTGGTCGGCGTTATCGGTTTGGTGGCGGTGGCGATGCTGACTTATATGATTTTATGGATGAAAAAAGCCGCCCGTTCGATGAAGCAGCAGCTTCAGGATTCGGTTCAGACGGCCTTAAACCGCGGCAACGGCCAAGGTTGGGCTTTGGTCGGCATGGCTTTTCTGGCTGTGGCGCGCGAGGGGCTGGAGAGTGTGTTTTTCCTCTTGGCGGTGTTTCAGCAGAGTCCGACTTGGTCTATGCCCGTCGGCGCGGTATTGGGGCTGCTGGCCGCAGTGGTCATCGGCGCGCTGATTTATCAGGGCGGTATGCGTCTGAATCTGGCGAAGTTTTTCCGCTGGACGGGCGCGTTTTTGATTGTGGTGGCCGCCGGTTTGGTGGCCGGCTCGCTGCGCGCGCTGCATGAGGCGGGCGTGTGGAACCACCTGCAAGAGGTGGTGTTTGATTCTTCCAAATACCTGCATGAAGACAGCCCGCTGGGCGTGCTGCTCGGCGGCTTCTTCGGCTATACCGACCACCCGACGCAGGGCGAGGTGCTGGCGTGGCTGCTGTATTTGGTTCCGGTCATGATTTGGTTTCTGCACGGCAGCAGGCCCGCCGCGGTGCAGAGGTCGTCTGAAAGCCATTAGTGGCGCTTAAAAATTCCGTATCTCATTCTTATCAACATGCCAAAGAGGTTTGAAATGAAAAAACTCAATATAACTGCTTTATCCGTGATGCTGGCTTTGGGTCTGACCGCGTGTCAGCCGCCCGAAGCGGAAAAATCCGCGCCTGCCGCGTCAGGTGCATCAAGCGCGAATGCTGGCGGCTCCGTCAATATCGGCGTGAACGATACCGCCTGCGAACCGATGGAACTGACCGTACCGAGCGGACAAGTCGTGTTCAACATCAAAAACAACAGCGGCCGCAAGCTCGAATGGGAAATCCTCAAAGGCGTGATGGTGGTCGACGAGCGCGAAAACATCGCCCCCGGACTTTCCGACAAAATGACCGTTACCCTGCTGCCGGGCGAATACGAAATGACCTGCGGCCTCTTGACCAACCCGCGCGGCAAGTTGGTGGTAACCGACAGCGGCTTTAAAGACACCGGCAACGAAGCCGATTTGGAAAAACTTGCCAAACCGCTTGCCGACTATAAAGTTTACGTCCAAGGCGAAGCCAAAGAGCTGGTTGCCAAAACCAAAGCCTTCACTGACGCCGTCAAAGCGGGCGACATCGAAAAAGCCAAATCCCTGTTTGCCGCCACCCGCACCCACTACGAACGCATCGAGCCGATTGCCGAACTCTTCAACGAACTCGACCCCGCCATCGACGCGCGTGAAGACGACTTCAAAGACAAAACCGAAGACGCGGCCTTCACCGGCTTCCACCGCATCGAACACGCCCTGTGGGTCAAAAAAGACGTATCCGGCGTGAAAGACATTGCCGACAAACTCATGAAAGACGTTGAAGCCCTGCAAAAAGAAATCGACGCCCTCTCCTTCCCGCCGAACAAAGTCGTCGGCGGCGCGGCAGTGTTGATTGAAGAAGTTGCCGGCAGCAAAATCAGCGGCGAAGAAGACCGTTACAGCCACACCGACTTGAGCGACTTCCAAGCCAACATCGAAGGCGCGCAAAAAATCGTCGAACTCTTCCGTCCGATGATTGCCGAGAAAAACAAAGCCCTGCTCGAGAAAGTCGATGCCAACTTCAAACAAGTAACCGACATCCTCGCCAAATACAAAACCAAAGACGGCTTTGAAACCTACGACAAACTCAGCGAAGCAGACCGCAAAACCCTTCAGGCACCGATTAACGCCCTTGCCGAAGACCTGAGCCAACTGCGCGGCACACTGGGTCTCAAATAAACCTGACCCGCCCGTTTCAGACGACCCCTTGCCACTCAAGAGGTCGTCTGAAAACTTATCGCTGACAGCAGTAATCGCAGTCGTAGCATGGGCTTTGCTCGCGAAAAAACCCAAAGCCGTATAGGTCGGACACTTCTATCCGACAAAGCACAAACCGCGACACACCTTGCCGTCATGCCAAACGTCGGATTCAAGAACCCGACCTACATTCAGGACAAACCATGAGCCAAGACAACAACCCACAACCCGCCCAACCAACCAAACGCACCCTGTTCAAAACCGTCCTCGCCGCAGGCGCAGCCGGTGCGGCAGGCTGGTTCGCCGGCAAACAACAAGGCGAAACCGCCGCCGAGACCCGCCACAACGAACACTCCCCGCAAGCCTACCCCTGCTACGGCACACACCAAGCCGGCATCACCACCCCGCACCAACTCTTCGGCATCATGTGCGCCTTCGACGTCACCGCCAAAGACCCCAAACAACTCGAAAACCTCTTCCGCACCCTCACCACCCGCATCGAATTCCTCACCCAAGGCGGCGAATACCAAGACGGCGACGAAAAACTCCCCCCCGCAGGCAGCGGCCTGCTCGGCAAAACCTTCCGCCCCGACGGCCTCACCATCACCGTCGGCGTCGGCAGCAGTCTCTTTGACGACCGCTTCGGACTCAAAGACAAAAAACCCCGCCACCTCCAAGAAATGCGTGACTTTCCCAACGACCGCCTCCAAAAATCATGGTGCGACGGCGACCTCAGCCTCCAAATCTGCGCCTTCACCCCCGAAACCTGCCAAGCCGCCCTGCGCGACATCATCAAAAACACCGCCCAAACCGCCGTCATCCGCTGGAGCATAGACGGCTGGCTGCCCAAAGCCGAACCCGGCGCCATCGCCGCCCGCAACCTCTTAGGCTTCCGCGACGGCTCCGGCAACCCCGACGTGTCCGATCCCAAAATTGCCGACCAAGTCCTCTGGACAGGCATCGCCGCCAACAGCCAAGACGAACCCGCCTGGGCGAAAAACGGCAGCTACCAAGCCGTCCGCCTCATCCGCCACTTCGTCGAATTCTGGGACAGAACCCCCTTGCAGGAACAAACCGAAATCTTCGGCAGACGCAAATACAGCGGCGCCCCCATGGACGGCAAAAAAGAGAGCGATACCGCCGACTTCGCCAAAGACCCCGACGGCAAAACCACCCCCAAAGACAGCCACATGAGGCTCGCCAACCCGCGCGATCCCGAGTTCATGAAAAAACACCTGCTCTACCGCCGCGCCTTCAACTACTCCCGCGGCCTCGCCGCCAACGGCCAGCTCGACGTCGGCTTAGTGTTCATCTGCTACCAAGCCAACCTCGCCGACGGCTTCATCTTCGTCCAAAACCTGCTCAACGGCGAACCGCTGGAAGAATACATCAGCCCCTTCGGCGGCGGCTATTTCTTCATCCTCCCCGGTGTAGAAAAAGGCGGCTTCCTCGCCCAAAGCCTGCTCAGCGCGTGAACACAGATTTAGGATAAACCAACCCGTAGCATGGGCTTTGCCCACGACCTTTCACCAAACATCCGAATCCAATTATCCCTGTTCATTCTGACGGCGCAGAGGTCTTATCCGTAAAGCTCTCTCTGCAAAAAGGTCGTCTGAAAACTAAGTATTCCGGTTTTCAGACGACCTTTCCGTCAAATAGGCACAGACTTGGGACAAACCGAACCCGTAGCGTAGGCTTCGCCCACGACCTTTTCCCCAAACATCCGAATCCAATCATATCCGTTTATTCCGTGGGTAGAACCCACGCTACGGGCGGCTGGCTCTCCCGTCTGGCGGGAGAAGGTAGGTTCTACGGCTTGCACGAATTTGATTTTACCTAAACACACAAAACCACCCCCATCCTAACCTTCCCCCGCCAGACGGGGGAAGGAACAAATTGCCGTTGCAGCAAATCGTAGCGTGGGCTTCGCCCACGATCTACCGTCCGAATATCCGAATCCAATCCTCCCTGTTCATTCCATGGGTAGAAACTACGCTACGAGCAGCTGAATTTTTGATACAACATCATCCGCCGTCATTCCCGCCCCCGCCTACGCGAGGACAGGCTACGGCGGGAATCCATCGGCTTATGCGGCAACCAAAATGCCTTGTTCCAGCCAGTCCGACCATTTTTGCGTTAAGGCATCCTGCCAGCCGTTTTCAGACGACATGAACTCTGCCAGCATGGTTTGCAGGCCGTTCAGGGAAGCGGGCGTGTCTGCCAGCGTTTCCAGCAATAATGCGTCGAAATCGTCAAGGGTTTGGTACATCACATCGTCTTCACTGTCTCGCCACACCAAAACGGCGGTTTCCGCCGCCTGCAATTCATCGGTAACGTCATACTGATAACGGCGCACAAAGGCGGTGGGAGAAAGGGTGTACGCCAAATCGTCTGAATCGGCGGGCGAGGCTTGGCTGTCGGTTTGGGCGACTTCGGCGAGCAGTTGGGTGTGTTCGAAGTCCATCAGTGCCAAGAGGTCGTCTGAAAGCGGCAGGCTTTGGCAGTATTGGAGGAACTCTCCGGCAATTTCTTGAAAATAAGGGGTTTGGGCGCGCGCGTCTCGGATGAAGCCTTCTTTCAGACGACTCCATTCTCCGTTGTCGAGATATTGCGGCGTTTCGGTGTAACAGCGGTCAATGAAGCTGTGGATATTGTTGCGTATCAGGCGGATATAAACGTTCAGGCGCTCTTGCGGCAAGCCGTCGGCGGCTTCGCCCTCGCGTATGGCTTGGGCGAAACAGTGTTGGTATTGGGCGGAGGTTTCAGGCTGCACGGCGATATTCCTTTCCGGCACGCGTTTGATAGTCGGCGATTTTGGCGACTTCGGCTTCGAGTTCGGCAAAAGGCGGGAAATTGAAATCGCGTTCCAACAGAGTGGGCGGGATGGTCGGCAGCTTGGTGTAGGTGAGTTCAAGTAAGTCCCAAACGGTCGGTAAAACCGCCGCCCCGTGGGTATCAATCAATAATTCGGGCGTTTCAACATCGTGTCCGGCGATGTGGATGTAACACACGCGCCCTGCGTCAACGTTTTCTAAAAAAGCCTCTGGCGACAACAGTCCGTGATTGACGGCGTTGACGTAGATATTGTTCACATCGAGATGAATGCCGCAGTCGGCTTCGCGTGCAACGGCATTGAGGAACTCGACTTCGTTCATCTCGGCAAGCGGGGAATGCAGGTAGTAGGAAGTGTTTTCTACGGCGATGCGGCAGCCCAATCGGTCTTGCACTTCGCGGATACGCCGCGCGGTATGCCGCACCATTTCTTCAGTGAAGGGCAGCGGCAACAGGTCGTAGAGATGACCGCCGTCGTGGCAGTAGCTCAAATGGTCGGAGAAAAACGTGCAATCGTAACGGCGCATCATTTCTTTGATTCCGTCTATCAAGGCGGTATCCAGCGGGGCTTGTCCGCCCAGCGACATGGATAATCCGTGCAACGCCAATGGCAGCCGTTCCGCCACGCGGTCAAACTGTTTGCGCGCCCTACCGCCCATTTTCAGCCAGTTTTCGGGTGCGGCTTCGATAAAGCGTATCGGGCTGTCGTCTGAAAGCGAGAGGAAGTCTTCCGCCAAGTCGCGGCGGTAGCCTAAGCCTGCGTGTTGAATCATGATGTTGCTCCGTTTTGGATGGTATTCCGACGGTTTTGGTAGGAAATTGCTGTCAAAATCATATAAAAAGCCGCATTTGTCAATAAAATGCGGCTTTTTGTTCTAAATTATTTAGAACCGCATTTGCCTTCGCCGCATTTGCCTTCAACTGCTTTAGCTTTGGCTTTTGCTGCTTTGGCGTTTTTAGCGGGGGTTTTTTTCACGGTTGAACCGCATTTACCCTCGCCACATTTGCCTTCGCCTGCTTTAGGAGCAGCGGCACCGCATGAACCTTCAGCAGCTTTAACCGCACCGCAAGAGCCTTGGGCAGATTTTTGAACGCCTGCTTTGCTGCTTACCGGTTTGTCAGCGGCAACAACGCCGGCAGCCAAAGACAAAGACAAAGCACCTGCAAGGGCAGCGGCTACATTTTTTTTCATATTGATTTCCTTTTCAAAGTATCAAGTTAAACAGATTAAGAATTTGAGTTGGCGCGTTTAAAGTCCGCTCCACGACCTTTTTTATTGATTTCCGACGCGGCATTTCGGGCAAAACCGTTTTTTCAACAGCGCATCCATCGATAAACAGCCCGCGCCTTGAAGCAGAATCGGGATTAAAACCACGATATAAATCAAAGCCATTTTATAGCCGTTGTCGCAAACATTATAACCCGCACCAGCATGGACTGCCGCCCATGCTACCCCCGTTACAATGATCAATCCCAAGGCAGACAGGCGGGTTGCCAATCCTAAAAGCAGCAAAACCGGAAAAACCAGCTCCGCCCACATCGCCAAGTTCCAATTCACGCTGTCGGGCAGCAAATTGAACGGAAAGGGGAATTGGTCATTGATTTCGGCAAACCAGTTTTCGCCGCTCCATTTCTGCATACCCGATTCCCAAAATTCGTAAGCGGCAAAAAGGCGCAAAGCCAATAAACCTAAAGCCGATTGCCACGGGGCTGTGATATTCGTTTTCATGATAACCGTTTCATAAAATCATTTCATGCCCGATTAGACGCGGCAGTCTGAAAATGCTTACAAGCGAATTGAAAAAATTTTGTTTGTTATTGTTTTATATAGATATTAATGTTCAGAAGGTCGTCTGAAAACAGTTTTTCAAGTTTTCAGACGACCTTTTTTAGTTTACCAAGACCAACCGCTTCTCCCTATCTCAACAACTCATCCGTTATCCGTTGCAAAAATTCGATGCGTTCGGGTTTGGCTTCGCCTGCTTCTGCGGCGGCTTTGACGGCGCAGCCGGGTTCGGCGCGGTGGGTGCAGTTGTGGAAGCGGCATTGCCCGACGAGGTGGCGCAGGTCGGGGAAGTATTGCAGCAGGTCGGCGGCTTGGAGGTGGTGCAGGCCGAATTCTTGCAAACCGGGGGAGTCGATTAATTGGGTTGCTTCGTTTAAATCGTAAAGCTGGGCGTGGGTGGTGGTGTGTTTGCCGGAGTCGAGCGCGGTGGAGATGTCGCCGGTGCGGGCGGTTTGGTTGCCCAAGAGGGCGTTGGTCAGGGTGGATTTGCCCATGCCGCTTTGTCCGAGCAGGATGTTGGTATGCCCTTGCAGGACGGGGCGCAGGATGTCGGCGTTTTCCAGCGCGCGGGTTTCGATGACGGGATAACCGAGCGTTTCGTAGAATTTGAGTTTTTCGCGCCAGAGGGCGGTTTCGGGCAGATCGGCTTTGTTCAGGACGATGACGGCTTGGATGCCCGCGGCTTCGGCGGCTAGGAGGGCGCGTTGCAGCAGGGCTTCGCTGGGCGAGGGAACGGCGGCGGTAACGATAAGGAGCTGGCTGACGTTGGCGGCGATGAGCTTGGTTTTCCAAGCGTCTTGGCGGTAGAGCAGGCTTTCGCGCGGCAGGTAGTCTTCGATGACGGCTTGTTCAGCGTTGACGGTTTGGATATGCACGCGGTCGCCGCAGGCGAAGTCCACCCGCTTTTTGCGCGTGCTGGCTTCGTAGGTTTTGCCGTCGGGCGTGCGCACGATGTAGCGGCGGCCGTAGCTGGTGATGATTTGAGCGGTATCGGTCATGAACGGTTGGGTCGGGTGGAGTGGATAAAGGGAATATTCGCAGCGGCGTAGCTGCCTTGCGGCGAAGAGAAAAGGTATTGTACCGAAATAGGCAGGGGTCGTCTGAAACGATTCTATAGTGGATTAACTTTAAACCGATACGGCGTTGCCGCTTGTCTTGATTTCAACGCAACCCGCGAGATTCGGAAGGTTTTCAGACGACCTCTCAGCCCATCACAATCCGAGCGACCACGCGTTGACGCCTTCGGAAAAATCTTCCAAACGGTTTTCGTAGTGCGCGAAGATTTCTTCGATGATTTCGTCTTCGCCGTCAATCAGTCGGATTAAATCCATATCAGCTTCCGAAATCAGCCCGCGCCCGAGCAGCTCTTTGCGTATCCAGTCCAACAAGCCCGACCAGAAATCCTTACCCACCAAGATAATCGGGCGGTCGGGTGTTTTGCCCGTCTGCACCAGCGTCAGGCTTTCAAACAGTTCGTCCAGCGTGCCGAAGCCGCCGGGCATGACAACATACGCGACCGCGTGTTTCACAAACATCACTTTACGCGGGAAGAAATGTTGGAACTTGATGGACAAATCCTGATACGGATTGGCTTTTTGTTCGTGCGGCAACACGATATTCAGCCCGACCGCCGGGCTTGCGCCCGCAAACGCACCCTTGTTCGCCGCTTCCATAATCCCCGGCCCACCGCCCGAAATGACGGAAAAACCGGCATCCGAGAGCTTGCGCGCCAGCCGCAGCGTAAATTCGTAGTCGGGATGGTTTTCCGGCGTGCGCGCGCTGCCGTAAATGCTGACCGCAGGCTGAATCGCCCGCAGCTCCTCGCCCGCTTCGACAAATTCCGAAATAATCTTCAAAACATGATACGACTCCCGCGCCTGAATCTCGCGGCGCGCCTCATCGGGCAACATAGGCTTGGGCAGTTTTTTGAGCAGGCTCACGGTTTTTCCTTCATCTTGTTGAATCTCCACATTGTAACCGACAGAACCCGGGGTCGTCTGAAAACGCAAGCAGGAATGACGGCAAATGTTCCTTATTTGAACCGAATCGTGCGTTTCAGCCCGTCAACCCGCACGAAAGAGACAAGATTGCCGTTGCAGCCGCGCCGCTTGCGTTACAATTCCCCATTTCCACCCATATCCTGCCATGCTCGACATCCTCTACCGCGACAGCCGCACCATCGCCGTCAATAAACCCGCCGGAATGCTCGTACACCGAAGCTGGCTCGACCGCCACGAAACACAATTCGTCATGCAGACCCTGCGCGACCAAATCGGACAACACGTCTATCCCGCCCACCGCCTCGACCGCCCTACATCCGGCGTCCTCCTGTTTGCCCTCGACCCCGAAGCCGCCCGCCTGCTGACGCAGCAGTTCGAACAAAAAAACACACGCAAAACCTACTGGGCAATCGTGCGCGGATATTTGCCCGACGACGGACTCATCGACTACCCCCTCAAATATCAGCCCGACAAAATCGCCGAATCCCAAACCGAAGCCACCCTCCAAGAAGCCCAAACCCAATACCGCTGCCTTGCGCGCACCGAATTGCCCTTCCAATCCGCCGCCCGCTACCCGACCTCACGCTACTCGTGGGCAGAATTCATCCCGAACACAGGCCGCAAACACCAACTCCGCCGCCACATGAAACACATCTTCCACCCCATCGTCGGCGACACCAACTACGGCGACCTGCGCCAAAACCACGCCACCGCCGTCCACCTCGGTCCCACCCGCCTCATGCTCCACGCCCGAAGCCTGTCGTTCCAAAGCATCGAAAACGGCGAAACCCTGACCGTCTGCGCCGATACCGACGAGAGCTGGCGGATTTGGCTGAATACGTTTGAGGCGTAAGCGAAAAGTCGCGTCAACAGGCGGGCTGGTGATTCTACAAAGCCGGACACGGTTTTCAGACGACCTTTATTCATCAAAACACGCTTTGAGATAACCGAACCCCGTAGCGTGGGCTTTGCCCGCGGGATTTGCCGTCCGTCAGTTTGAATCGGGTGTGTGTACTTGTATTTATTTTGTGGGTATAGCTGAATTACTTTATTTTCGGTATGCAACTTACCGGTCGTCGTCATTCCCGCGCAGGTGGGAATCCATTTTTGAAATTCAGAAACTGTTTTTCAAATCAAGGCTTCTCAGATTTTACGATGGATTCCCGCCTGTGCGGGAATGACGGGATTTGATGATATGCTGTATTTAAAGTTAATTATGCTTGCTATATAACCCGCGCTACGTTTGTTTTGAGGGTGTCTTATCTATTTACTGCTCTGATTAAGAAGTGGGATTTAAGATTGAAAAAAGTCGTCTGAAAACTTTGGTTTCCCAGTTTTCAGACGACCTCGATGAATCAAAACACGCTGTGGATAAGCCGAACCCCGTAGCATGGGCTTTGCCCGCTGAATATAGTCAATTCAAATCAGCAATGTCCTCGCGTAGGCGGGGGCGGGAATGACGGCTGGTGGCGGGTTCCGTATCAAAAACTAAGCCCGTAGCGTGGGTTTTACCCACGAATGAATAGAAATGATTGGACTCAGATATCAAGGCTGAAAGTCGTGGACAAAGCCCACGATACTCTTAATTTGACGAAAGGTCGTCTGAAAACCCTGAATCTTGGTTTTCAGACGACCTTTTGTTTCAACTCAATCTCAAATCATCAAGGCTGCATCAAATCCGTTTCGCCAACTCTTCCGCTTTGCCGATGTAGAGCGCGGGGGTCAGGGCGAGTAGTTGGGATTTGGCTTCGGCGGGGATTTCCAGCGATTCGATGAAGACTTTCAGCACTTCGGGCGTGATGCCGCCTTTGCCGCGCGTCAGGTCTTTCAGTTTTTCGTAAGGATTGGCGACGCCGTGGCGGCGCATTACGGTTTGAATCGGTTCGGCGAGCAGCTCCCAAGTGGCATCCAAATCGGCAGCCAGCGCGGCGGGGTTGGGTTCGAGCTTGTTCAGGCCGCGCAGGTGGGCGGCAAAACCTAATACGGCATAGCCTACGCCTACGCCCATGTTGCGCAGGACGGTGCTGTCGGTCAGGTCGCGCTGCCAGCGGGAGACGGGCAGTTTTTCGGATAAGAAGCCCAATACGGCGTTGGCCATGCCGAGGTTGCCTTCGGAGTTTTCAAAGTCGATGGGGTTGACTTTATGCGGCATGGTGGAAGAGCCGACTTCGCCCGCTTTGACTTTTTGTTTGAAGTAACCCAATGAAATATAACCCCAAACGTCGCGGTTGAAGTCGATCAGGATGGTGTTGATGCGGCTGAGGGTTTGGAAGAATTCAGCCATGTAGTCGTGCGGTTCGATTTGGATGGTGTAGGGGTTGAAGGTCAGGCCGAGGCTGATTTCGACAAAGTTGCGACAGTGGGTTTCCCAATCGACGTCGGGATAGGCGACCATGTGGGCGTTGTAGTTGCCGACCGCGCCGTTGATTTTGCCGAGGAATTCTTGCGCCTGAAGGTTTTTGAACTGGCGTTGCAGGCGGTACACGATGTTGGCGGTTTCTTTGCCCAAGGTGGTCGGCGTGGCGGGCTGGCCGTGGGTGCGGCTCATCATGGGGACGGCGGCAAGGTCGTGCGCCATGCCGGTGAGTTTTTCGATGATTTCGGCAAGTTTGGGCAGGATGACGGTTTCGCGCGCTTCTTGCAGCATCAGGGCGTGGGACAGGTTGTTGATGTCTTCGCTGGTGCAGGCGAAGTGGATGAACTCGCTGGCGGCGGCGACTTCGGGTACGCCGGCGAAGCGCTCTTTGAGCCAGTATTCGATGGCTTTGACATCATGATTGGTGGTCGCTTCGATGGCTTTGACGGCGGCTGCGTCTTCCAGTGAAAAGTTTTCGATGACTTTGTCGATTTCGGCAAGCGTGAAATCGCTGAAGGCGGGAATTTCGGTGATTTTCGGTTCGGCGGCGAGGGCTTTGAGCCAGCTCAATTCGACTTTGACGCGCGCCCTCATCAGGCCGTATTCGGAGAAAATCGGACGCAATGCTTCAACGGATTGGGCGTAGCGGCCGTCTAGGGGGGAAAGTGCAGCGATAGGGTTGATCATGTCGGAGTCCTGTCGGTAGGTCGGTCAAACGGTTAAATCAAACAGTCAAATTGTTTGCAATTATACATGATTTGACCCGGCAACTTCGGGTCGTCTGAAACTACAACCTTCCCTTCAAAGCGTTTTTGACAAACGCCGCCGACTCGCGCAATACCGTGAAACCATAGCCGCCGTAAGGCTCGGAACAAAACGGCGCGGCATACACCTGAATATCGTGTCCCTGCCACTGCTTGTCCGCCATCATCCGCGCCCGCGCCAAATGAAAACCGGCGCTGACAATGACGACGCGCGGGCTGTTTTCGATAAACTTTCGGCTGAACACGATGTTTTCAAACGTATTGCCCGCTTCCCGTTCCTGAATAATGTCTGCTTTCGATACACCCATTTTCTCCGCAATCATCTGCATATTGCCCGCAGAGGACTGCAAATCACGGCTGACTCCGCCCGTCATCACCAGCTTTTTCACCTTGCGGGCACGATACAGCTCGACAGCCGCTTCAACGCGCGCCACCAAACAAGGATTCAGACGACCTTTTTCATAAGCACGGGTCGAAAGCACAACCGCAGCATCCGCCGGACGCACCGTATCCGCATCCAACCGCGACACCTGAAAATCGCGCCACATGATCCACAGCGGCAAAAGCGCGGCGGTAAGGAACAAAACCAATATAAAAACGAGGACTTTTTTGAACATCCGAATCCTAAAATGATGAAAGTAGTTGGAACGCGGCTGTACGGGCAGGTTCCGATTATTCCTTAATTTTACGAAATTCATACAGCAAAAGGTCGTCTGAAAACAGGATTTTCAGACGACCTTTTATTTAGGTTTAGGTTATCTTTCTGTCGTAGCGGAAAGCTTGTGTGGCGTAAGAGGGTGGGAGTGCATGTCAGGGACCTATATCTGATTCAAAAATCCGACCTGCCTAAACTGCACAGTATATCGGTTTAAAATAGAAACCGCTCATGCCGTCATTCCCGCGCAGGCGGGAATCCAAAAGTTTGGCATTACGGCAACCTCCAAACATTTCTGAAAACTGAATGTCTGGATTCCCGCCTGCGCGGGAATGACGGTATGGGTATATGAATTCGATTTAATAGTATAGAAAAAAGGTCGTCTGAAATTTCAGACGACCTTTTTGACTTTTTGCGAAACAACCGAATCTTTAGTCTTTGCGGCGGCTGCCTAAGTCGGCGGCGGCGGTAAAGAGTACGTCGGTGGAGGAGTTGAGGGCGGTTTCGGCGGAGTCTTGGATAACGCCGATAATCATGCCGACGCCGACGACGCGCATGGCGAAGTCGTTGTCGATGCCCAAGAGGCTGCAGGCGACGGGGATCAGCAGCAGCGAGCCGCCGGCAACGCCGGATGCGCCGCATGCGCCGACGGTGGCGACGAGGCTCAGGAGCAGGGCGGTGGGGTAATCGACGACGATGCCTTTGGTGTGGGCAGCCGCCATGGCTAAGACGGTGATGGTAATCGCTGCACCTGCCATGTTGATGGTTGCGCCCAGCGGGATGGAGACGGAGTAGGTGTCTTCATGCAAGCCGAGTTTTTTCGCCAATGCCATGTTGACGGGGATGTTGGCGGCGGAGGAGCGGGTGAAGAAGGCGTAGAGTCCGCTTTCGCGCAGGCAGGTGAAGACCAGTTCGTAGGGGTTTTTGCGGGTTTGCGACCAGACGATGAGCGGGTTCACAACGAGGGCGATAAATGCCATGCTGCCGAGCAGGACGGCCAGCAGGCGTCCGTAGCTGAGGAAGGCTGAAAAGCCGGTTTCGGCAACGGTTTGGGAGACCAGTCCGAAAATGCCCAAGGGGGCGAAACGGATAACCCATTGCACGACGGTGGTCACGGCGTCGGAGAGGTCGGAGACGACTTGGCGGGTGGTGTCGGAGCCGTGGTGGCGCAATGCGGAACCTAAAACCAACGCCCATGCGAGAATGCCGATATAGTTGGCTTGTGCAATGGCGTTAATCGGGTTGGACACGAGCTTCATCAAAAGCTCTTTGAGGACTTGGACGATGCCGGAGGGCGGTGCGAGGGTGGAGGCGGCGACGTCTTTAAACACCAGCGCGGTTGGGAATGCCATACTGGCGGCAACGGCGACGGCGGCTGCGGCAAATGTGCCGACGAGATACAGAATAATGATGGGTTTGATTTTGGCTTCGCCGCCTTTGCGGTATTGCACCAGCGCGGCGGTTACTAAGACAAACACCAATACGGGGGCAACGGCTTTCAATGCGCCGACGAACAATTCGCCGAGCAGCCCTGCGCCTAAACCTGCTTTCGGGGAGATGGTACCGACCAATACGCCCAACATCAAACCGATGATGATTTGCGGTACGAGTCCGATACGATTGACTGCGTTTAGCAGTGGATTACCACTTGCCATGATACGTCCTCTTACTTTATGTGTTAAGAAACGTTGCATTTTAAAAGAAAATATCAATTATTGCGCAGGTTTACATATCAAATCGATTGTTGTGGCGGAAAATGCTTGATTTTTTAGAGAATTGGGCAGTTTGTGCTGTATTTTTCGGATTGGAGGGAGTTAATGTGTTTTGCTTCTGTCGCACAGAGGCAGGCGCATCCGCCTTTTCAGACGACCCCTCCGTCTCGGGCAGGTTTTAAACCCGATTGAAAATAATGGTAGAATTTAGAACCCTTCTGCCGTTGAAACATTTTTTTGCCATGACCAGACTGACTTCGCCCATTTTGATTGTTTCACTCGCCCTTGCCTACGGACACGCAGCCGCAGCCGATCTGCCGCGTGCCGAAGACTACGAACCGATTCCCGGTTTCAAGCAGGGCGGGCAATCCGAGCAGGCTGACAAAGTAGGCAAACTGACGCCCAAGTTTCCCGTCAAAATCGAAACCAAAAACAGCGAAGTCAAATCCATGCTCGAAGAATACCTGCCGCTGATTACCCAGCAGCAGGACGAAGAGTTGGACAAAGAGCAGGTCGGCTTCCTCGCCGAAGAAGCGCCCGACAACGTCAAAACCATGCTCAAAACCAAAGGCTATTTCAACGGCAGCGTCAATGTCCAAGACAACGGTTCGAGCTACACCGTCGCCGTCAATCCCGGCCCGCGCACCAAAATCGACAACGTCAGCGTCGCCATCCTCGGCGACATCCTTTCAGACGACAACCTTGCCGAGTATTACCAAAAAGCCATGCTCAACTGGCAGCAGCCCGTTGGCGAATACTTTGACCAAGACGGCTGGAGCGGCAGCAAAACCTCCGTCCTCAGCGCAGTAACCCGCAAAAAATACCCGCTTGCCAAACTCAGCAACACCCAAGCCACCGTCAATCCCAACAACAACACCGCCGATCTGAACGTTACCGTCGAAAGCAACCGCCCCATTTATTTCGGCGACTTTGAAATCACCGGTACCCGCCGTTATCCCGAAAACGTCGTTGCCGGCCTGGCACGCTTCAAACCCGGCGCGCCCTACGACCTCGACCTCTTGCTCGACTTCCAACAAGCGCTCGAACAAAACGGACATTACTCCGGCGCATCCGTTCAAGCCGACTTCGACCGCCTCCAAGGCGATCGTGTGCCCGTCAAAGTCAACGTTACCGAAGTCAAACGCCACAAACTCGAAACCGGTATCCGCTACGATTCCGAATACGGCCTCGGCGGACGCATCGGTTACGACTACTACAACCTCTTCAACAAAGGCTACATCGGCTCCGTCGTTTGGGACATGGACAAATACGAAACCACCCTCGCCGCCGGTATCAGCCAGCCGCGCAACAGCGAAGGCAAATATTGGACGACCAACACGTCCTACAACCGCTCGACCACCCAAAACCTTGAAAAACGCGCCCTGACCAGCGGCATTTGGCGCGTGCGTGACCGCAACGGCATCGAATCGCGCCTCGGTATCGAATTCATCACCGAAGACCGCAAAGTACCCGATACCAATTACGACCTCGGCCGCAGCCACGCCACCATGCTGACCGCCTCGTGGAAACGCCAAAACATCGAAACCGAGCTGCGTCCCGAAAACGGCTACTACCTCGACGGCAAAATCGGCGTAACACTGGGCAAGCTCCTTTCTTCCACCGCCATGGCGCGCGCCACCGCCCGCGCAGGCTATTTCTACACACCTGAAAACAAAAAACTCGGCACCTTCATCGTCCGCGGACAAGCAGGCTACGTTTACGCCCGCGAAGGTGAAAACGTGCCTTCCAGCTTAATGTTCCGCACCGGTGGCGCCTCTTCCGTACGCGGTTACGAACTCGACAGCATCGGTTTGGAAGGCCCGAAAAATTCCGTCCTCCCCGATAGGGCATTACTGGTCGGCAGCCTCGAATACCAGTTCCCGATTACCAAAAGCGTATCCGGCGCCGTCTTCCATGATATCGGCGACGTTACCAGCAACTTCAAAAACATGAGTATGCAACACGGTACCGGCGTCGGCGTGCGCTGGTTCAGCCCCGTCGCCCCGTTCTCCTTCGACGTCGCCTACGGACACCAAGACAAGAAAATACGCTGGCACATCAGCTTGGGCACAAGGTTTTAAGGTCGTCTGAAAATGTGGGCAGGCTTGCTGCAAAACCAATCAATATCCAAATTTCCAACCATTCTTTAACCATAAATAAAAATCATGAATTTCGATTTTGAAAACCTCTCTTCATTCTCAGGCTGGGAACGTCTCGTTGAAACCGGCATGGCATTCGGTACCAACCTCGTTGCTGCTCTGGCGATTTTCTTTGTCGGCAGATGGATAGCCTCCCGCCTCGTTATTTTGATGAAAGCCGCGCTGACCCGCGCCAAAGTGGACAGGACGCTGGTAAGCTTTCTGGGCAATGTAGCCAATATCGGTCTGTTAATCCTGATCATCATTGCCGCGCTGGGCAAACTGGGCATCCCGACCACGTCGGTTACCGCCTTAATCGGCGGTGCGGGTTTGGCGGTGGCTTTGTCGCTGAAAGACCAACTGTCGAACTTTGCCGCCGGCGCGCTGATTATCCTGTTCCGTCCGTTTAAAGTCGGCGACTACATCAAGGTCAACGGCTTCGAAGGCACGGTGAGCGAAATTAAAATGGTGCAGACTGCGCTGAGTACGCCGGACAACGAAGAAATCATCCTGCCCAACAGCGTCGTCATGAGCAACAGTATCGTGAACCGTTCTTCCATGCCGCTGTGCCGCGTGCAGGTGGTGGTCGGCGTCGATTACGCCTGCGATTTGAAGGCCGCCAAAGCCGCCGTTTTGAAAGCCGCCACCGAGCATCCTTTGTGCGTACAGACCCAAGGCAAAGAGGCAGTAACATATATTACCAACTTGGCCGACAGTGCCATCGAAATCACGCTTTGGGCGTGGACGAACGAAGCCGATTTGGGCGCGTTCCGCTTCGGGCTGAACGAGCAGGTAGTGGAAAACCTGCGTGCCGCCAATATCAATATTCCTTTCCCGCAGCGCGATGTGCATATCATCCAGCAGCAGGGGTAAGGGTAAGTTTCGGATTGGCGAATCCGACCTGCTGAAACCGTAGGCATACGGTGTTTGAAACCCAAAAGCCCATCCGAGGTCGTCTGAAAACCTGTATTATGGTTTTCAGACGACCTTTATTGTTCCCGCCGACAGGCATACAATCAAAAGTGCAGTACCTTTCATTGATTCAATACAAGGAGACAGTTATGCGCGGCATAAAATCAGTTGCATTGTTGTGTACTTTGGCATTGGGTGCGCCGGCGTTTTCGGCGGGTTTGACCAAAACACTACCGGGCGATTTGACGACGGCTCAGGCGCAGGCGGTGGTACAGGCTTCGATGAAAAAGGCGCGTGAAATCAAGGTGCCGATGAATATCGCGGTTATGGACGCGGGCGGTAATTTGAAGGCGTTTGCGCGTATGGACGATGCGTTTATCGGCAGCATTGATATTGCGCAGAAAAAGGCGAAAACGGCGCGTTATTTCAATATGTCCACCCGCGATTTGGGCAAGGCTTCGCAGCCGGGCGGTGAGCTTTACGGCATTGAGGTGACCAACGACGGTTTGGTGATTTTTCCCGGCGGTGTGCTGCTGGTGGATAAAAACGGCGTTATCGTCGGCAGCGTCGGCGTGAGCGGCGGAACGGTCGATGAAGACGAAAGCGTCGCGAAAGCAGGTGCGGCGGTATTGTCGGGCAGGTAAAGCCGCAGCTTAAGGCAACCCGACGTATTTCTTTTCATTGATTTGCGTTGGGTTGCTGAAATACGCAGAGGTCGTCTGAAAATGCGGGTCTAAACTCCCACAGTCTTTTCAGACGACCTTTTTATAGTGGATTAAATTTAAATCAGGACAAGGCGACGAAGCCGCAGACAGTACAGATAGTACGGCAAGGCGAGGCAACGCCGTACTGGTTTAAAGTTAATCCACTATACATTTGTTGGCATTTTACCGCTTTGAGCATGACATTCGGGCATATGGGGTCGTCTGAAACCTGAAATGCTGTCTTTCCCAAGCACAATTCGCCGCAATGGGATATGATTATCCTTTTTCAGACGGCCTGTCCTTAATATAGGTCGTCTGAAAAGTTGATTCCGTCGGGTGCGGCGGAGTCCTGAGAAGCCGTTAAGTCATACAAGAAAGTCAAGATGTCCGAAACAGCAGTCCAAGAAACCCAAGAAACGCCAAACAGTGTGCCTACGTCGTCTGAAACACAACCCACCCCGCCCAAGCGCAAGAGACGCTGGTTGCGGGGTCTGCTGCTGACATTGGTGGTGCTGGTGTGCGCGCTGGCGGGCTTTATCGGCTGGCTGGTGGGGACGGAATCGGGTTTGCGTTTCGGTTTGTACAAGATTCCGTCGTGGTTTGGCGTGAAGATTGCGTCGGAAACGCTGGAAGGTACGCTGGTTAAGGGTTTCCACGGCGATAAGTGGATGATTGAAACGGATGGGGCGGATGTGAAAATCAGCGCGTTCCGTTTTGATTGGAAGCCGTCCGAGCTGTTTCAGCGCAGCCTGCACATTACTGAAATTGTAGCGGCCGATATTGCGGTCGTGCCGAAGCCGACGCCGCCGAAAGAGGAAAAGCCGTCCAAAGGGCTGCCTGAGAGCATTGATTTGCCCGTGTTGGTGTTTATCGACCGTTTTGCGACGGGTAGGCTCAGCGTAGGCCAAAATTTTGACAATCAGACTGTCTATCTCAACCATCTGAATGTGGCATACCATTACGATCAGAAAGAACACCGCTTGGATTTGAAAACCCTCGAGACGCCGTGGAGCAATTCGACGGGTTCGGCGGTGGTTGGGCTGGAGAAGCCGTTTGCGCTCGATACGACGGTTCGGACGAAGGGCGAGCTGGAAGGTAGGACAATAGACAGTGCGGCGCAGCTGCGGGGAAGCTTGCAGGACGTGCAGACCGAAATTCTGCTGGACGGCGACGATGTGCATTTGTCGGCGAAATCTACGGTGCATCCGTTTGCCGCTTCGTTGGACAAGATGATCGGCGAGGTGCTGGTCAAGGGTTTCAACATCAATCCGACCGCTTTCCTGCCGTCGTTGCCCAAGGCAAACCTGACGTTTGACGCGACCGTCGTGCCTTCGTTTACGCACGGTATCGCGCTGGACGGTTCGCTCGACTTGGAAAACAAGGCGGCGGGTTTCGCCGATGACAAAGCCATTCCGGTGCGCAATATTCTGGCGGACTTCACGATTAACGACAACGGCGTAGTAACTGTCCAAGAGTCTGAAATCGGGCTGTTGGAGGAAGGTTCGTTCAATGTCGCCGGTACGGTCGATACGGTGAAAAACGCGCTGGCGCTCAAGATTAATGTGAACAACCTCGTTTCAGACGACCTCGTCCGCACCAATGTTGCCGGTCAGTGGAACGGATTTATCGGCGTCAACGGCGAAACCGCCTCGCCCGCTGTCGACTGGAATCTCGAAAGCGGCAACGCGCAACTTTCCGGCCTGCTGTCCTTCGTTACCGACAGACAACACGGTCAACGCACCCTCAAACTCGACCGCGTCCGCGTCGCGCCGCAAAACGGCGGCGAACTGACGGCGCAAGGTTCGCTCGAACTCTTCAAAGACCGCCTGCTCAAGCTCGATGTTTCCAGCAAGGCGTTCAATCCTTCCCGCCTAGACTCAAAACTGCCCGCCGGCAGCGTCAACGGTACCATCAATCTTTCAGGCGAACTGGCGAAAGAAAAATTCGCCGGCAAAATGCAGTTTGCGCCGAGTACGTTAAACAACGTCCCCCTCAACGGCAAAGCCGACGTCGTTTACGAATCCGGACACCTCCCGCGCGCGCTGACCGACCTGCGTTTGGGCAACAATATCGTTAAAACCAACGGCAGCTTCGGCAAAAAAGGCGACCGCCTCAATATCGACATCACCGCTCCCGACCTTTCCCGTTTCGGTTTCGGACTGGGCGGGCTGCTCAATACGCGCGGCTACATTTCAGGCGACCTCAAAGGCGGGCTGAAAACCTACGAAGCCGACCTCTCCGGCGAAGCGCGCGCGCTGCGTGTCGGCGAAGCCGTCAACATCCGCATGCTTGACTTCAAACTCAAAGGCACGCCCGACATCAACCGTCCGCTTGCCGCCGACATCAAAGGCAGCCACATCGCCCTTTCCGGCGGCGCGACCGTCATCGATGCGGTCAACCTGTCCCTCAGCGGCACGGGTGCGCAACACCGCATACACGGCAGCAGCAGCATGGCGTTGGACGGCAAACCTTACAAACTCGAAGTCAACGCGGCGGGCGGTCTGAACAAAGACTTCAATCAGTGGAAAGGCAGCGTGGACACGCTCGACATCGGCGGCGCGTTCAACCTAAAACTGCAAAACCGCATGAACCTCGAAGCAGGCGCGGAGCGCGTTTCCATGAGCGCGGCGCGCTGGAGCGCGATGGGCGGCAGCCTCAACCTGCAAAACTTCGTTTGGGACAAAAAGACCGGCATTGCCAGCAAGGGCAGTGCGCAAAACCTGCACATCACCGAGCTGCAAAATTTCGTCAAAATCCCCGTCGAACACAACTTGGTACTCGGCGGCGATTGGGATTTGGCGTACAGTCAAAACGCCCGCGGCTTCCTCAACATCAACCGCCAAAGCGGCGACATCATTCTGCCGAACAAAGACTTGAAAAAACAAATGCCCTTGGGTTTGAGCGCGCTCGCCCTGCGCACCCGTTTCCAAAACGGCCGCATCGACAGCACGCTTGAAGGCAATACCCGTTTCGGAAGCGTCAACGCCGATTTGGGCATCAGCCAGCAGTTTGGGAGCAAAATCGCCAACGCGCCGGTAAGCGGTAAAATCAATCTCAACATCCCCGACTTGGGCGCAATCAAACCCTTCCTGCCCGCCACCGCACAAAACATTACGGGTCGTCTGAACGCCGCCGCCACCATAGGGGGGCGTATCGGCGCACCTACCGTTGCCGCTATCCTGAAAGGCAACAGCAACTACGGCTCCGCCGATGGTACGGTAAACATCGGACAGGGTGCCGGCCTAGACGCCTCGCCTTTGAGCGGCAAACTCAATCTCAACGTTGCAGAACTAGAAGTCTTCCGCAATTTCCTACCCGTCGGACAAACCGTCAAAGGTCGTCTGAACGCCGCTGTCAGCCTTGGCGGACGCGTCGGCGATCCTCAGTTTTCCGGTACGCTCAACGGCGAAAACCTCTACTACCGCAACCAGACCCAAGGCCTTATCCTCGACAACGGCGTTTTACGTTCCCATTTGCAGGGACAACGCTGGATAATCGACAGCCTGAAGTTCCATAAAGGCGGCACGCTCGAACTCAAAGGGGCAGTCAATATTGCGAATTCCGACCCCGATGTTGATGTTGACGTGGTTTTCAACAAATACGACACCTTGTCCCGCCCAAACCGCCGTTTACGCCTTTCCGGCAGCGCGAAAGTGCTATACAACCGGGCCAGAGGCCTTATTCTCAACGGAACCTTAGACAGCGATTACGGTATGTTCGGTTCGCAAAAATCCTCTATGCCCACATTGGATGACGATGTCGTAGTGTTGGGCGAAGAGAAAAAACAAACCTCCGCCGTAACGCCCATCAGCCTAAACCTCATGCTCAATCTCAACGACAACATCCGTTTCGTCGGCTACGGAGCGGACGTAACCATAGGCGGCAGGCTGAACATCACTTCCCGACCGGGTGAAACCGTCCAAGGCGTCGGTACTGTCCGTGTTGTTAAAGGCCGTTACAAAGCCTACGGACAAGACCTCGACATCACCAAAGGTACGGTTTCTTTCGTCGGCCCGCTCAACAACCCCAACTTGAACATCCGCGCCGAACGCCGCCTTTCCCCCGTCGGTGCGGGCGTAGAAGTCCTCGGCAGCCTCTCCAATCCGCGCGTAACCCTTGTTGCCAAAGAGGCGATGAGTGAGAAAGACAAGCTCTCCTGGCTCATTCTCAACCGCGCCAGCAGCGGCAGCGACGGCGACAATGCCGCACTTTCCGCAGCAGCA
Source organism: Neisseria sp. DTU_2020_1000833_1_SI_GRL_NUU_006 (assembly GCA_032388755.1). NCBI lineage: Bacteria > Pseudomonadati > Pseudomonadota > Betaproteobacteria > Neisseriales > Neisseriaceae > Neisseria > Neisseria sp. DTU_2020_1000833_1_SI_GRL_NUU_006. Next base: position 2,196,263 of record CP135593.1, read on the forward strand.
GGCGCGCTCCTTGCCGGACAAGTCAACGACAGGCTCGGACTGGTGGACGATTTGGGCATCACCAGCCAACGCAGCCGCAATGCCCAAACCGGCGAGCTCAATCCCGCCGAACAGATGCTTACTGTCGGCAAACAAATCACCGGCAATCTCTACGCAGGTTACGAATATGGGATTTCGAGTGCCGAACAGTCTGTCAAACTGGTCTACCAGCTCACAAGGGCGATCCAAGCCGTTGCCCGCATCGGCAGCCGTTCTTCCGGCGGCGAGTTGAAATATACTATCCGTTTCGACAGGCTCTTCCGTTCGGATTATGAAGACGACCGCAAAATCGAAGAAGCGGAAAAGCAAAAAGCCGCGCAAATGCAATAATGCTTATAGAAATGAAAAGGTCGTCTGAAAACCCTAAATTGTGGTTTTCAGACGACCTTTTTTGTATTTGGTTCTGCCTACTTATTTTATTATTGAGCCAAGTCAAGCTGTTTTTCCAAATTTTCCACCAGATGGTCGTCTAAGTTCAAGGCTTGCGACAGCCGGCTTAAAAATACGATTTCTTTACGGGATAAATCGGCACACACCAATCTTGCCGCCAGATAGGTTTCCGCGGCCAAAGCTTCATCATTACCGACGGCTGCGGCGATTTCCTCGACTGTTGCCGGCCTTTCATATTCGGCGGCAAGCCAGGCTGCTGTTTCAGGATCCGAGCCGCTTTCACGCGCTATAGACTGTTTTTCTGCTTCATCAATCAAGCCGTCTGATGCAGCCGCTGCAATCATGGTGCGCAGGATGGTGCGGCTGTGGTTTTCGGCAGTTTGTCCGACAGGTTCAAATGCCTGTTTCGGCAATGGCGGTTGGTTGCGGTTTTGCTGCCAGTTTTGATAGCCTTTGTAGGCAATATAACCCAATGCGGCAGCCGAGCCTGCTTTAGCCAGTTTTTGGGTATTTTTTCTTTTCATCAGCATAGAAGCAAGCCCTGCTATCAAAGCGCCGCTGCCGAAAGAATTAAATTTAAATGGGGTGTCATGGGATGCGGAGCGGTTGTTTTTCTGCATCGTCCCTAAAATTTGATTGAGTAGGTTATTGAAATTCATCATAGTAATCCTTTTGTCGTAAGTTTATGAATAATATGGCCATTTACAGTAAAAACAAGATGTGGTGATGTTAAAGCATGCAAATGGTTTGTACAGGACCGGATTTCCTAAAAAAGTCGTCTGAAAATCATATCGGACAGATTTGCCTGGGAAACTGTAAAAAAGGTTTGATGAAGGGATGGCGCAAGAAATTTCTAGGAACAAAATAAGTAGCAACTGTATTTTTCACCCCGTCGGGCAAAAATACAAAAACTCAAATCAAGCCGTTCGGATACCGTTTTCGGTGGTACCGTTTTCGGCAAAATAATCACGCATCCGGGCATTCAATATCGTCAACAGTTTGCGCATACATGCCGTAACGGCAACCTTATACGGCTTACCCTTGGACAGCAGGCGCTGATAGAAATCCCGAATAAGCGGTTCAAAACGTGTCGCTACCACGGTAGCCATATACAGCGCCTTACGCACCGCAGACCTTCCGCCGAAGCAGCGGCTTTTGAATTTGGTTTCACCACTCTCCCTCGGGTGCGGGGCAATGCCGACCAAACTCGCTATCCGTTTGTGGCTCAACCGCCCCAATTCGGGCAGCATCGCCATCAGCGTAGCCGTCGTTATCGAACCGATACCTTTGATTTGCTCTGCCACTTGGGCTTTGCCGTCAAAATGCGTGTGGGTGTGGTCGTCGATTTGTTTGTCCAATTCGTCAATCAGCCGGTCAAAATGGGCAATCAGTTGTTTGACGCTTTCGACTTGCGTTTCATGAACCTGATGCAGACGGTTTTTCTCGGCAGTCCGCATATCCACCAGTTGGTTGCGGCGGTTAACCAATGCTTCCAACACTTCTTCCGCTTCGGTGGGCGGGTGGTAGAGCATGGTTTGCCAACCTTCTTTCTGCGTCATCATCTGTGCGAAGAAGGCGAGCATTTGGGCATCTTTGGCATCGGTTTTGGTCAGCGACTGCGATTGGGCAAACTGATGCGTCTGACGCGGGTTGGCGATGATCACGGCCATACCTGCGCGGTGGATGGCTTTGGCGGCGGGGATTTCGAGACCGCCGGTGCTTTCCATCACAACGAGGGCGACGTTGTGCTTTTTAAGGTATTCGATAGTATGGGCGATACCTTTCGGGTTGTTGGTTTCGGTTTTGGTTTTAGACAAAGACGAAACGGCGATGACGAAGTTTCGTTTGGCGATGTCGATGCCTGCGTAATTGTGTTGGGTACTCATCATAAACCTGCCTTGCATTCGGTTGTGTTGTCTGGCAACTGTCCGGTTGTGTCGATGGGTTGCCCGACCGCTCCCTAAGCTACTCAACGGTTGTTTGCCTTGGGTGTGTACGGATGGCGGCCGGGCGGTTTGTTGCTATGATACGGGAGTTCCGATATACAAGGTGTAATAAATATAAATAAGAATCGTTATCATAAACTTATTGAATTTATTAAGATTTTTTTGCAGGTTGGCCGACATTTACCTTTTAATGGATTTTGAAATTCGATAAAATAGCAGGATATTAAGATTTGTCTGTCAACCAGTTAGGCATAAACCCATGTTGGCCAGTTACTTTCCCGTCCTCGTATTCATCCTCGTCGGCCTTGCGGCCGGCGTGCTGTTTATCCTGCTCGGCACGATTTTAGGTCCGAAACACCACTACGCCGAAAAAGACGCGGCTTACGAATGCGGTTTCGAAGCCTTTGAAAACGCCAGGATGAAGTTTGACGTGCGTTATTATCTCGTCGCCATCCTGTTCATCCTCTTCGATTTGGAGGTTGCGTTTATGCTGCCGTGGGCGGTGGTGTTCAAAGATTTGGGCGCATACGGCTTCTGGTCTATGCTGGTGTTTATCGTCGTTCTGACGGTAGGCTTTGTTTACGAATGGAAAAAAGGTGCGCTGGAATGGGAATAGAAGGCGTTTTGAAAAAAGGTTTCATCACCACCAGCGCGGATACGGTGCTGAACTATATGCGTACCGGTTCGCTGTGGCCGGTTACTTTCGGTTTGGCCTGCTGCGCCGTGGAAATGATGCACGCGGGTATGGCGCGTTACGACCTTGACCGTTTCGGCATTATTTTCCGTCCGTCACCCCGTCAGGCCGACCTGATGATTGTGGCGGGTACGCTGACCAATAAAATGGCGCCCGCCCTGCGCCGCGTGTACGACCAGCTCGCCGAGCCGCGTTGGGTATTGTCTATGGGGTCGTGTGCCAACGGCGGCGGCTACTATCATTATTCTTATTCCGTCGTGCGCGGTGCCGACCGTGTTGTGCCGGTAGACGTTTATGTGCCGGGTTGCCCGCCGACTGCGGAAGCCCTGATTTACGGCCTGATGCAGCTCCAACAAAAAATCAAGCGCACTTCCACCATCGCGCGGGACGAGTAGGGGAGGGAACGATATGGCAAGCATCCACAAATTATACGAAACCGTCAGCCGCGTTTTGGGCAATCAGGCAAGCAAAGTTATTTCCGCTTTGGGCGAGGTTACCGTCGAGTGTCTGCCCGAACACTATATTTCAGTGATGACTACGTTGCGCGACCATGAAGAACTGCATTTCGAGCTTTTGGTCGATTTGTGCGGCGTCGATTACAGCACTTACAAAAATGAAGCATGGCAGGGCAAACGCTTCGCTGTTGTCAGCCAGCTTCTTTCCGTTAAAAACAATCAGCGCATCCGCGTGCGCGTCTGGGTTTCAGACGACGATTTCCCCGTGGTCGAATCCGTGGTTCCCGTTTATAACAGCGCAGATTGGTATGAGCGTGAAGCCTTCGATTTGTACGGCATCATGTTCAACAACCATCCCGATCTGCGCCGCATCCTGACCGATTACGGCTTCGTCGGACATCCTTTCCGCAAAGACTTCCCGATTTCCGGCTATGTGGAAATGCGTTATGACGAAGAACAAAAACGCGTGATTTACCAACCTGTTACCATCGAGCCGCGCGAAATCACGCCGCGTATCGTCCGTGAGGAGAACTACGGTGGCCAATAAATTAAGAAACTACACCATCAACTTCGGCCCGCAACACCCTGCGGCGCACGGCGTATTGCGCATGATCTTGGAGCTGGACGGCGAACAAATCGTCCGTGCCGACCCGCATATCGGCCTCTTGCACCGAGGTACCGAAAAACTGGCGGAAACCAAAACCTATCTGCAAGCCCTGCCCTATATGGACCGCTTGGACTACGTTTCCATGATGGTCAACGAACAGGCATATTGCTTGGCAGTAGAAAAACTTGCCGGAATTGATGTGCCTATCCGCGCCCAATACATCCGCGTCATGTTTGCCGAAGTAACGCGCATCCTCAATCACCTGATGGGCATCGGTTCGCATGCCTTCGACATCGGCGCGATGACCGCCATCCTCTACGCCTTCCGCGACCGCGAAGAGCTGATGGACTTGTACGAAGCCGTGTCCGGCGCGCGTATGCACGCCGCCTACTTCCGTCCCGGCGGCGTTTACCGCGACCTGCCCGACTTCATGCCCAAATACGAGAGCAGCAAATTTCGCAACGCCAAGGTATTGAAGCAACTCAACGAATCCCGCGAAGGCACCATGCTCGACTTCATCGATGCCTTCTGCGAACGCTTCCCGAAAAACATCGACACACTCGAAACCCTCCTGACCGACAACCGCATCTGGAAACAACGTACCGTCGGCATCGGCGTCGTCTCCCCCGAGCGCGCCATGCAAAAAGGCTTTACCGGCGTGATGTTGCGCGGTTCGGGCGTGGAGTGGGACGTGCGTAAGAAACAGCCGTATGAAGTGTACGACCAAATGGATTTCGACATCCCCGTCGGCGTCAACGGCGACTGCTACGACCGCTACCTCTGCCGCATGGAAGAAATGCGCCAATCCGTACGCATCATCAAACAATGCGCCAACTGGCTGCGCGTCAATCCCGGCCCGGTCATCACCACAAACCACAAATTCGCCCCGCCCAAACGAACCGAAATGAAAACAGGCATGGAAGACCTGATTCACCATTTCAAACTCTTTACCGAGGGTATGCACGTTCCCGAGGGCGAGACCTACACCGCTGTCGAACACCCGAAAGGCGAGTTCGGCGTTTACATCATTTCAGACGGCGCGAACAAACCCTACCGCCTGAAAATCCGCGCACCCGGCTTCGCTCACCTGCAAGGCATGGACGAAATGGCAAAAGGCCACATGCTCGCCGACGTTGTTGCCATCATCGGTACGCAGGACATCGTATTCGGGGAGGTTGACCGATAATGTTATCCGCAGAATCCTTAAAACAAATCGACATCGAGTTGGCGAAATATCCCGCCGACCAACGCCGTTCCGCCATCATGGGCGCGTTGCGTATCGCCCAAACCGAAAAAGGCTGGCTCGCCCCCGAAACCATCGCCTTTGTTGCCGACTACATCGGCATCACGCCGGCGCAGGCATATGAAGTCGCCACTTTCTACAATATGTATGACCTCGAGCCTGTCGGCAAATACAAACTGACCGTCTGCACCAACCTTCCCTGCGCCCTGCGCGGCGGCATGGATACCGGCGAATACCTGAAGAAAAAACTCGGTATCGGCTACGGCGAAACCACGCCTGACGGCAAATTTACCCTTGTCGAAGGCGAATGCATGGGCGCATGCGGCGATGCCCCCGTTATGCTGGTAAACAACCACAGCATGTGCAGCTTTATGACTGAAGAGGCGATTGAGAAGAAACTGGCGGAGTTGGAGTAGGTCGTCTGAAACGACGATTTAAACGTAGGTCGGATACTTGTATCCGACAGAGTGGGTAAAAAGGCAAAATGTCGGATTCAAGAATCCGACCTACGGAAATACCGAAATGCCGTCATTCCCGCGCAGGCGGGAATGACGGCAGACAAGCAAAGTGATCGAGATCCAACAAAAACGATTAAAGGTCGTCTGAAAATATCGATTTGATAAACCAATAGATTTCATTTCAGACGACGTTACAAGCCGATACACAAAGACATCTTAAAGGTCGTCTGAAACAGCGGCCGCAACCGATACGAAAACGAACAGGCACACCAAAATGGCTATTTACCAATCAGGCGTGATTTTTGACCAAGTGGATACCGCCAATCCCGATTGCTGGACATTGGACGAATACGTCAAACGCGGCGGTTACAGCGCCCTGCGTAGAATCCTGTCCGAAAACATCTCGCAAACCGACGTGATTGACGAAGTCAAAACCTCCGGCTTGCGCGGGCGCGGCGGTGCGGGCTTTCCGACCGGCTTGAAATGGAGCTTTATGCCCCGTTCCTTCCCCGGCGAAAAATACGTCGTCTGCAACACCGACGAAGGCGAACCGGGTACGTTCAAAGACCGCGACATCATCATGTTTAACCCCCATGCCCTGATTGAAGGCATGATTATCGCCGGTTACGCGATGGGCGCGAAAGCGGGCTATAACTACATTCACGGCGAAATTTTCGAAGGTTATCAACGTTTTGAAGCTGCACTCGACCAAGCGCGCGCCGCAGGTTTTTTGGGTAAGAATATTTTAGGTTCGGACTTCGAATTCGAACTCTTCGCCCACCACGGCTACGGCGCATATATCTGCGGCGAAGAGACCGCATTGCTCGAATCGCTGGAAGGCAAAAAAGGCCAGCCGCGCTTCAAACCGCCGTTCCCCGCCTCGTTCGGCCTGTACGGCAAGCCGACCACCATCAACAATACCGAAACCTTCGCCTCCGTACCGTTTATCGTCCGCGACGGCGGTCAGGCGTTTGCCGACAAAGGCATTCCGAATGCCGGCGGAACCAAACTGTTCTGCATCTCCGGCCACGTCGAACGTCCGGGTAATTATGAAGTGCCGTTAGGCACGCCGTTTGCCGAAATCCTGAAAATGGCGGGCGGTATGCGCGGCGGCAAAAAACTTAAAGCCGTTATCCCCGGCGGTTCGTCCGCGCCCGTATTGCCTGCCGACATTATGATGCAGACCAATATGGACTACGACTCGATTTCCAAAGCCGGCTCGATGCTCGGTTCCGGCGCGATTATTGTGATGGACGAAGACGTGTGCATGGTCAAAGCCCTCGAACGCTTAAGCTATTTCTACTACGACGAATCCTGCGGCCAATGCACCCCCTGCCGCGAAGGCACCGGCTGGCTCTACCGCATCGTCCACCGCATCGTAGAAGGCAAAGGCCGCATGGAAGACTTGGATTTGCTCGATTCCGTCGGCAACCAAATGGCAGGCCGCACCATCTGCGCCCTCGCCGATGCCGCCGTCTTCCCCGTCCGCAGCTTTACCAAGCATTTCCGTGATGAATTTGTGCATTACATTGAACACGGCGGACCGATGAAGCCGAATAAGTGGTGTTGAGGTTTCAGACGACCTGCGACCTGCGTATCGGTGGTGTTTGGGATTCTCACCAGCAAATTAATTCCCTCTCCCGCTCGCGGGGGAGGGTTAGGGTGGGGGTGGTGCTTGGAATATTTTGAAACAGATTTTTATACGGGCAAGATTCAGACGGCCTCCGTATAGGTCGTCTGAAAAAGGTTGAGGCCAACCCGGCTATGCGGTACAGCACAAGAAATACGGCATTAAAACAGAATGTCCGTAATCTGAAGCAGAATATGACTTTGGCCGAGCAGAAATTGTGGGGTCACTTGCGCGGCAAACGGGTGAACGGAATAAAATTCCGACGCCAACAGACAATAGGCGGATATATCGTCGATTTTGTCAGTATGGAGCATCGTTTGATTATTGAATTGGACGGTGGACAACATTCGGAACAGATTGAGTATGACGAGCAGCGGACGGCGTTTTTGAATGCTCAAGGTTATCGGGTGTTGCGGTTTTGGAATAATGAAGTTTTGCAGCAAACCGAAGCAGTACTGGAAAAGATTATCGAAATGTGCGGCGGAAAATAGGACAGCCGCAATGTTGTAAAGCCACCCCCATCCTAGCCTTCCCCCGCCGGACGGGGGAAGGGACAGACGGTAGCAGATTTGAATGTTTCGGGTTGATTCCTGAAATAAAGCAAATATAAAACATGATATTGAAAGACATTGCGGCGGAATCTGCCACTATATGTTCTGACAGAAACCTGTTTCCTCTCCCGTCAGGCGGGAGAGGGTGGGGGATAGGTTGTACTAGAATTTGGATTTTTTAAAATTAAGAAACGCCCATCCTAAAAATAAACAAGCAATAAACTTAATACTTTAAAGGCCGTCTGAAGCCCATTTTTCAGACGACCTCCATAAAAGATTATTTATCAAATACCCGTAACTAGGAACGAACCATGTTACAAATCGAAATCGACGGCAAACAGGTATCTGTGGAGCAGGGTGCGACGGTGATTGAAGCCGCGCACAAGCTCGGTACTTATATCCCGCATTTCTGTTACCACAAAAAACTTTCCATCGCCGCCAACTGCCGTATGTGTTTGGTGGATGTGGAAAAAGCCCCCAAACCTCTGCCCGCCTGTGCCACGCCGGTTACAGACGGCATGATTGTGCGTACGCATTCGGCAAAAGCCCGAGAGGCGCAGGAAGGCGTGATGGAGTTCCTGCTCATCAACCATCCGCTCGACTGTCCGACCTGCGACCAAGGCGGCGAATGCCAGTTGCAGGATTTGGCGGTGGGCTACGGCAAAACCACCAGCCGCTACACCGAAGAAAAACGTTCCGTCGTCGGCAAAGACATGGGACCTTTGGTTTCCGCCGAGGAAATGAGCCGCTGCATCCACTGCACCCGCTGCGTGCGTTTCACCGAAGAAATCGCCGGCTTGCAAGAAATTGCGATGGCGAATCGCGGCGAACACTCCGAAATCATGCCCTTTATCGGCAAAGCGGTGGAAACCGAGCTGTCGGGCAACGTCATCGATTTGTGCCCCGTCGGCGCGCTGACCAGCAAACCGTTCCGTTTCAACGCGCGTACTTGGGAGCTGAACCGCCGCAAATCCGTTTCCGCCCATGACGCTTTGGGCAGCAACCTGATTGTGCAAACCAAAGACCATACCGTCCGCCGCGTGCTGCCGCTGGAAAACGAAGCCATTAACGAATGCTGGCTGTCCGACCGCGACCGTTTCGCCTACGAAGGCCTGTATCACGAAAGTCGTCTGAAAAACCCAAAAATCAAACAGGGCGGCGAGTGGATGGACGTGGATTGGAAAACCGCGCTGGAATATGTCCGCAGCGCGATTGAATGTATCGCCAAAGACGGCAACCAAAACCAAGTCGGTATTTGGGCGAACCCGATGAATACGGTTGAAGAACTGTATCTGGCGAAGAAACTTGCCGACGGTTTGGGCGTTAAAAATTTCGCCACCCGCCTGCGCCAACAGGACAAACGTCTTTCAGACGACCTCAATGGTGCGCAATGGCTGGGACAAAGTATCGAATCGCTGGCGGACAACGAAGCCGTACTGGTGGTCGGTGCGAACCTGCGCAAAGAACAGCCGCTTCTGACCGCCCGCCTGCGTCGCGCTGCTAAAGAGCGCATGGCCTTGAGCGTGTTGGCAAGCAGCAAGGAAGAGTTGTTTATGCCGCTTCTGGCTCAGGAAGCGGTGCATCCCGACGAGTGGGCAGGTCGTCTGAAAAACCTGTCTGCCGATGCGGAAAACGCGATTACCGCGAGCCTGAAAAACGCTGAAAAAGCAGCGGTGATTTTGGGCGCGGAAGTGCAAAACCATCCCGATTACGCTGCGATTTACGCCGCCGCACAAGAGCTGGCGGACGCAACCGGCGCGGTGCTGGGTATTTTGCCGCAAGCTGCCAACAGCGTCGGTGCGGACGTATTGGGCGTGAACTCGGGCGAGAGCGTTGCCGAAATGGCAAACGCGCCGAAACAGGCAGTCTTGCTGCTCAACGTCGAGCCGGAAATCGATACGGCGGACGGTGCAAAAGCCGTAGCCGCGTTGAAACAGGCAAAAAGCGTGATGGCGTTTACGCCGTTTGTCAGCGAAACGCTGCTGGACGTGTGCGACGTATTGCTGCCGATTGCGCCGTTTACCGAAACCTCGGGCAGCTTCATCAATATGGAAGGCCGTCTGCAATCCTTCCACGGTGTCGTTCAGGGCTTCGGCGACTCGCGCCCGCTGTGGAAAGTGTTGCGCGTATTGGGCAATCTGTTTGACCTGCAAGGCTTTGAATACCACGATACCGCCGCGATTCTGAAAGACGCGTTGGACGTGGAAAGCCTGCCGTCCAAACTGAACAACCGCGCCGCTTCGACTCAAAAAGATTTTCAGACGACCTCAAGCCGCCTCGTGCGCGTGGGCGGAGTCGGTATTTATCACACCGATGCCATCGTGCGCCGTTCTGCGCCGTTGCAGGCAACCAGCCATGCCGCCGTGCCCGCCGCGCGTGTGAATCCGAACACATTGGCGCGCTTAGGCCTGCAAGACGGACAAACCGCCATCGCCAAGCAAAACGGCGCAGGCGTGTCCGTGATGGTCAAAGCCGATGCCGGACTGCCTGAAAACGTGGTGCATCTGCCGCTGCATACCGAAAATGCCGCGTTGGGTGCGTTGATGGACACTATTGAACTGGCGGGAGCTTGATTATGCAGGAATGGTTCCAAAACCTCTTTGCCGCAACGCTCGGTCTGGGCGATTTGGGCATCACCGTGGGCTTGGTGGTGTCCGTCATCGTCAAAATCGTGATTATCCTGATTCCGCTGATTCTGACCGTCGCCTACCTGACTTATTTCGAACGTAAAGTTATCGGCTTCATGCAGCTTCGCGTCGGTCCGAACGTAACCGGTCCGTGGGGTCTGATTCAGCCGTTTGCCGACGTGTTCAAACTCTTGTTTAAAGAAGTTACCCGTCCGAAGCTGTCAAACAAAGCCCTGTTTTATATTGGTCCGATTATGTCGCTCGCCCCGTCTTTCGCGGCGTGGGCGGTGATTCCGTTCAACGAAGAATGGGTGCTGACCAATATCAATATCGGCCTTTTGTACATCCTGATGATTACCTCGCTGTCGGTTTACGGCGTGATTATCGCGGGCTGGGCTTCCAACTCCAAATATTCGTTCTTGGGCGCAATGCGTGCCTCCGCGCAAAGTATTTCTTACGAGATTGCCATGAGCGCCGCGCTGGTGTGCGTCGTGATGGTGTCGGGCAGCATGAACTTCTCCGACATCGTTGCCGCGCAGGCAAAAGGCATCGCGGGCGGTTCCGTGTTCTCGTGGAACTGGCTGCCGCTCTTCCCAATCTTCATCGTCTATCTGATTTCCGCCGTTGCCGAAACCAACCGCGCGCCGTTTGACGTAGCAGAGGGCGAATCCGAAATCGTTGCCGGACACCACGTCGAATATTCCGGCTTCGCGTTCGCGCTGTTCTTCCTCGCCGAATACATTTTCATGATCCTGATTGCCGCGCTGACATCGCTGATGTTCCTCGGCGGCTGGCTGTCCCCGTTCCCGCAAAGCTGGGGCATTGTCGGCACACCTTCCGCATTCTGGATGTTTGTGAAAATGGCGGCTGTGCTGTACTGGTATCTGTGGATACGAGCCACCTTCCCGCGCTACCGCTACGACCAAATCATGCGCTTGGGCTGGAAAGTGCTGATTCCCATCGGCTTCGCCTATATCGTGATTTTGGGTGTGTGGATGATTTCGCCGCTGAATTTGTGGAAATAAGTTTCAGACGACGTATCAAGGTCGTCTGAAAACGCAGTTTTGAATATTTAACGGAATCCCTGTTTTGAGGGAACAGAATATGGCTAATTTAGTAAAAACTTTCTTGCTCGGTGAGTTGGTCAAAGGCATGGGCGTAACGCTCAAAAACTTTTTCGCCCGCAAAGACACGATTTATTTCCCCGAAGAGAAAACGCCGCAATCCGTGCGTTTCCGCGGTCTGCACGCGCAGCGGCGGTATCCGAACGGCGAGGAACGCTGTATTGCATGTAAATTGTGCGAGGCGGTGTGTCCGGCAATGGCGATCAACATCGAATCGGAAGAACGCGAAGACGGTACGCGCCGCACCAAACGTTACGACATCGACCTGACCAAATGTATCTTCTGCGGCTTCTGCGAAGAGGCCTGCCCGACCGATGCGATTGTGGAAACCCATATTTTTGAATACCACGGCGAGAAAAAAGGCGACTTGTACATGACCAAGCCCATCCTCTTGGCAATCGGCGACAAATACGAAGCCGAAATCGCCAAACGCAAAGCCGCTGACGCACCGTACCGTTAAGGAGCAGACGAATGACTTTTTCTGCGATTCTATTCTATATCCTTGCCGCTATCGTCTTATATGGCGCGTTGCGCACCGTTACCGCGAAAAACCCTGTCCACGCCGCTTTGCATCTGGTGCTGACCTTCTGCGTGAGCGCGATGATTTGGATGCTGATGCAGGCGGAGTTTTTGGGGATTACGTTGGTGGTCGTGTATGTCGGCGCCGTGATGGTGCTGTTCCTGTTCGTTGTGATGATGCTGAATATCGACATCGAAGCCATGCGCGCCGGTTTCTGGCGTCATGCGCCTGTTGCCGGTGTAGTCGGTACGCTGTTGGCGGTTGCCCTGATTCTGATTCTGGTTAACCCGAAAACCGACCTTGCTGCATTTGGCTTGATGAAAGACATTCCTGCCGATTACAACAATATCCGCGATTTGGGCAGCCGTATTTATACCGAATACCTGTTGCCGTTTGAGTTGGCGGCGGTATTGCTGCTGTTGGGTATGGTAGCCGCGATTGCGCTGGTTCACCGCAAAACCATCAATCCGAAACGCATGGATCCTGCCGACCAAGTTAAAGTGCGCGCCGACCAAGGCCGTATGCGCTTGGTAAAAATGGAAGCTGTGAAACCGCAAACCGAATTTGTTGAAGAGAGCGAAGTTTCAGACGACCTCAAGCCTGAAGGGGAGGGCAAAGCATGATTACCTTGACGCATTATCTGGTATTGGGCGCGCTCCTGTTCGGTATCAGCGCCATGGGCATCTTTATGAACCGCAAAAACGTGCTGGTATTGCTGATGTCCATCGAGCTGATGCTCTTGGCGGTAAACTTCAACTTTATCGCCTTCTCACAGCACTTGGGCGATACCGCCGGACAGATTTTCGTATTCTTCGTATTGACCGTCGCCGCTGCCGAATCCGCCATAGGTTTGGCGATTATGGTGCTGGTGTACCGCAACAGAAAAACGATTAATGTTGCCGATTTGGACGAGTTGAAAGGGTAATCATGAACGACATGACTTTATATCTCATCATTGCCCTCGTGCCTTTGGCAGGCTCGCTGATTGCGGGTTTGTTCGGCAATAAAATCGGACGTGCCGGCGCGCATACGGTTACGATACTCGGCGTGGCTGTGTCTGCCGTGCTGTCGGCTTATGTGCTGTGGGGCTTTATCGACGGCAGCCGCGCCAAGTTTGACGAGAATGTCTATACCTGGCTTACGATGGGCGGTTTGGATTTTTCCGTCGGCTTCTTGATCGATACGATGACGGCGATGATGATGGTCGTGGTAACGGGTGTGTCGTTGATGGTGCATATCTACACCATCGGCTATATGCACGATGAAAAAGTCGGCTACCAACGCTTCTTCAGCTATATTTCTTTGTTTACATTCAGCATGTTGATGCTGATTATGAGCAACAACTTCGTCCAGCTCTTCTTCGGTTGGGAAGCGGTGGGCTTGGTGTCGTATCTCTTGATCGGTTTCTATTTCAAACGTCCGAGCGCGATTTTCGCCAATCTGAAAGCCTTTTTGATCAACCGCGTCGGCGACTTCGGCTTTTTGCTCGGTATCGGTTTGGTACTTGCCTATTTCGGCGGCAGCCTGCGCTACCAGGATGTATTCGCCTATCTGCCCAACGTACAAAATGCCACCATCCAGCTTTTCCCCGGTGTGGAATGGTCGTTGATTACCGTAACCTGCCTGCTCCTGTTTGTGGGTGCGATGGGTAAATCGGCTCAGTTCCCGCTGCATGTCTGGCTGCCCGATTCGATGGAAGGCCCGACGCCGATTTCCGCATTGATTCACGCCGCAACGATGGTTACGGCGGGGCTGTTCATGGTATCGCGCATGTCGCCGATTTACGAAATGAGCAGCACCGCGCTGTCGGTCATTATGGTTATCGGCGCGATTACCGCCCTGTTTATGGGCTTCTTGGGCGTGATTCAAAACGACATCAAGCGCGTGGTTGCGTATTCCACCCTGTCGCAACTGGGCTATATGACCGTGGCTCTGGGCGCGTCCGCCTATTCCGTGGCGATGTTCCACGTCATGACCCACGCCTTCTTTAAAGCCTTGCTGTTCTTGGCGGCGGGTAGCGCCATTATCGGTATGCACCACGACCAAGACATGCGCCACATGGGCAATCTGAAAAAATACATGCCGATTACTTGGCTGACCATGCTGATCGGTAACTTGTCGCTGATCGGTACGCCGTTCTTCTCCGGCTTCTACTCCAAAGATTCGATTATCGAAGCGGCGAAATACAGCACCCTGCCGGGCAGCGGCTTTGCCTATTTCGCCGTCCTCGCCAGCGTGTTCGTTACCGCGTTTTACGCGTTCCGCCAATACTTTATGGTGTTCCACGGCGAAGAAAAATGGCGCAGCCTGCCCGAACACCATTCAGACGGCCATGGCGAAGAACATCACGGCTTGGGTAAAAACGACAATCCGCACGAAAGCCCGCTGGTCGTTACCCTGCCGCTGATTCTGCTTGCCATTCCGTCCGTCATCATCGGCTACATCGCCATCGAACCCATGCTCTATGGCGATTTCTTCAAAGACGTGATTTTCGTCAACGCCGACGCGCATCCGACCATGCACATCATGAAAGAAGAGTTCCACGGCGCATTGGCGATGGTGTCGCACAGCTTGCATTCGCCCGTCTTCTACCTCGCAATCGCAGGCGTATTGAGCGCATGGCTTTTGTACGTCAAACTGCCGCACCTGCCCGCCAAAATCGCGCAGACGTTCCGTCCGGTTTACGTTTTGTTTGAAAACAAATACTACCTCGACGCCCTGTATTTCAACGTCTTCGCCAAAGGCACGCGCGCATTGGGCAACTTCTTTTGGAAAGTCGGCGATACCGCCATTATCGACAACGGCATCGTCAACGGCTCCGCTAAACTGGTCGGCGCGATTGCCGCTCAGGTACGCAAAGCCCAAACCGGCTTTATCTACACCTACGCCGCCGCTATGGTGTTCGGCGTATTGGTCTTGCTCGGCATGACCTTCTGGGGCTTGTTCAGATAAAGGCGGATTTTCAGACGACCTGTTCATAATTGGTGTAGAGGTCGTCTGAAAAAGAAAACCATTCGAGTTGTAGGTCGGATACTTGTATCCGACATGAAAAAGAAAAATAGTACGGCATATCGGGATTGCTCAGGTAAAGATGAGATTTTCAGACGACGTTTAGGTCGTCTGAAAAAGGAAACATGAGAAACAATGGTTGAAGACAAATTACCGCAAACCCTAAACGAAGTCCGTGAAGCCATCGACGGTTTGGACAAGGAATTAATAGAATTACTCGCCCGCCGGCAGAAGCTGGTACGGCAGGCAGGCCGTCTGAAACCTAAAAACGATGTGCAGGCGGTTTCCGCGCCCGAACGGGTGGTGCAAGTGATTGCCTCGCGCCGTGCCTATGCCGAAAAGGCCGGTTTGTCGCCCGAAGTAGCCGAAACAGTTTGGCGCAGCATGATTGATGCGTTCATTAAACTGGAGATGGAAACCAACCGTGCCGACGGGGCGTAGTCAACATTTCGGTCATAATTGATTTACTTGGATAGATATGGAATTTGCCGACCGCCGTCATTCCCGCGCAGGCGGGAATCCAGACCTATCGGCGCATAAACCTGTCAAGGAAAAAGGTTTCCTAAAATCTACGTTCTGGATTCCCGCCTGCGCGGGAATGACGGGATTTAATAAACAGTTGTATCGACAGGTTTATCTAGATACAGAATCAAAGAGGCGCGAAAATGCCCGACACACAAACCATCCGCTCCGCCGAATTTACCGCTTCCCGCGCATGGGACGCACTCGACATCGCCAATATGAACGGCACCACCGTGCGCCTGCACTGGACGGACCAGCCCTACAAATGGCACGTCAACGACGGAGAGGAAGTGTTTGCCGTGATGGACGGCGAAGTCGATATGCACTACCGGGAAAACGGTGAAGAACACATCGTTCGGTTGAAAAGCGGCGACATCTTCTACGCAGGAATCGGCACGGAACACGTCGCCCATCCGTGCGGCGAAGCGCGGATTTTGGTGATTGAGAAAGAAGGCAGTGTTTGAGGTCGTCTGAAAAAGAAAACCATTCAAGTTGTAGGTCGGATACTTGTATCCGATATGAAAAAGAAAATAGTACAGCGTGTCGGATTCGAGAGTCCGACCTACGGCTGGAAGATTCGGCAGAATTAGCTTGAGACAAATAGCAGAAGCCTGAACAAACCTTTTTCAGACGACCTCCTGAAACGTCGTCTGAAAAACCAAACCACACAACTATATTTTTATTTTAACCACAGGTTAACCACTATGTTTTCCAACTACCTACTCAGCTTGGCAATATGGATACCCATCGCTGCGGGCGTGCTGGTTTTGGCGACGGGGCCGGACAGCCGTGCGCCACTTGCCCGCGTGCTCGCTTTAATCGGTGCGCTTGCCGGTTTCTTGGTAACGCTGCCCTTGTTTACGGGTTTCGACCGTTTGAGCGGCGGCTATCAGTTTACCGAGTTCCACGAGTGGATTCCGCTTTTGCGAATCAACTACTCGCTGGGGGTGGACGGTATTTCGGTGCTGTTTGTCATTCTGAACGCGTTTATCACGCTGATGGTGGTGCTGGCGGGTTGGGAAGTGATTCAGAAACGTCCGGCGCAGTATATGGCGGCGTTTTTAATCATGTCGGGTCTGATTAACGGCGCGTTTTCAGCGCGGGATGCCCTGCTGTTTTATGTGTTCTTCGAGGGTATGCTGATTCCGCTGTACCTGATTATCGGTGTATGGGGCGGTCCGCGCCGCGTGTATGCGTCGGTGAAGCTGTTTCTCTATACGCTGATGGGTTCGTTGCTGATGCTGGTGGCGATTGTGTATCTGTCTTACCAAGTGGGCGGCTTTGCGATTGAGGATTTCCAAAACATCAAACAGATTCCGCTGGGCGTGCAACAGCTTTTGTTTGTGGCGTTCTTCCTGTCGTTTGCGGTGAAAGTGCCGATGTTCCCCGTGCACACTTGGCTGCCGGATGCCCACGTTGAGGCGCCGACGGGCGGTTCGATGGTGTTGGCGGCGATTACGCTGAAATTGGGCGCATACGGCTTTTTGCGCTTCATCCTGCCGATTCTGCCCGATGCGTCGCGCTATTTCGCGCCGGTCATCATCGTTTTGAGCCTGATTGCGGTGGTGTATATCGGTATGGTTGCGCTGGTGCAGACCGATATGAAAAAACTGGTGGCGTATTCGTCCATCAGCCATATGGGTTTCGTTACCTTGGGAATGTTCTTGTTCATTAACGGCCAGTTGAACGACTGGGCGTTGAAAGGCGCGGTTATCCAGATGATTTCGCACGGTTTCGTGTCGGCGGCGATGTTTATGTGCATCGGCGTGATGTACGACCGCCTGCACACGCGCAATATTGCCGATTACGGCGGCGTGGTGAACGTGATGCCCAAGTTTGCGGCGTTTATGATGCTGTTTGCGATGGCAAACGCGGGTCTGCCGGCGACTTCGGGCTTCGTGGGCGAGTTTATGGTGATTATGGGCGCGGTCAAAGTGAATTTCTGGGTAGGCGCGCTGGCGGCGCTGACGCTGATTTACGGCGCGTCTTACACGCTGTGGATGTATAAACGCGTGATTTTCGGCGCGGTCGGCAATCCGCACGTTGCCGATATGAAAGACATCAACTGCCGCGAATTTGCGATTCTGGCGATTTTGGCGGTTGCGGTATTGGGTATGGGCCTGTATCCGCAGGCGTTTATCGAAGTGGTGCATCAGGCGGCAAACGATTTGATTGCCCATGTGGCGCAAAGCAAGATTTGAGGTGTGCGAATGAACTTGATTGATTTGAACTTAATGCCTGCCATGCCCGAAATCGTGCTGTTTGCGCTGCTGTTGGTGGTGTTGCTGGCGGACTTGTGGATTAGCGATAAAAACCGCTATCTGACCCATCTGATGAGCTTGGGTGCTGTCCTTGTTGTGGCGGTTACGCAGCTGGCAGTGTGGGAGCAGGGCAGTGTGTTGGCGTTTCACGGAATGTATATTGCCGACGGTATGTCGCGCCTGTCCAAGCTGGTGCTGTACGGATTGACCTTCGGGCTGTTTATTTACAGCAAGCCCTACAATCAGGCACGCGGTATTTTTAAAGGCGAGTTTTATACTTTGTCGCTGTTCGCCCTGTTAGGCATGAGCGTGATGGTGAGCGCGGCGCATTTCCTGACCGCCTACATCGGTTTGGAACTTTTGTCGTTGTCGCTTTACGCCATGATTGCGCTGCGTCGCGATTCCGGCCGCTCCGCCGAAGCCGCTCTTAAATATTTCGTCTTAGGTGCGCTGGCTTCCGGCCTGCTGCTCTACGGCATTTCGATGGTGTACGGCGCGACGCATTCGCTCGACTTCGCTACTGTTTTGGCATCGTCTTACAGCGAAATTGCCAACGAGTGGCTGTTGAAACTGGGGTTGGTGTTTATCGTCGTGGCGGTGGCGTTCAAACTGGGCGCGGTGCCGTTTCATATGTGGGTGCCCGACG
The DNA here is from genome assembly GCA_032388755.1 of Neisseria sp. DTU_2020_1000833_1_SI_GRL_NUU_006. Taxonomy (NCBI): domain Bacteria; kingdom Pseudomonadati; phylum Pseudomonadota; class Betaproteobacteria; order Neisseriales; family Neisseriaceae; genus Neisseria; species Neisseria sp. DTU_2020_1000833_1_SI_GRL_NUU_006. Next base: position 2,214,985 of record CP135593.1, read on the forward strand.
TGTACCACGGCGCGCCGACATCCGTTGCCGCGTTTGTCGGTACGGCGCCGAAAATCGCCGCCGTCGTCTTTGCCTTCCGCATTTTGGTTACCGGTTTGGGAACGGTGCATCACGACTGGTCGCAGATGTTCGCCGTGTTGGCGGTGGCATCGCTTTTGATCGGTAACCTTGCCGCCATCATGCAGGCAAACATCAAACGTATGCTCGCCTATTCCACCATATCGCATATGGGCTTCATCCTGCTGGCGTTTATGGCGGGGGCGGTCGGTTTCGCGGCGGGTTTGTATTACGCCATTACTTACGCGCTGATGGCGGCGGTCGGTTTCGGCATATTGATGGTATTGTCCACCGACAATATCGAGTGTGAAGAAATCAAAGATTTGGCAGGTCTGAACCAACGTCATGCTTGGTTTGCCTTCCTGATGCTGTTGGCGATGTTCTCGATGGCGGGTATTCCGCCGCTGATGGGCTTTTACGCCAAATTCGGCGTGATTAAGGCTTTGTTGAGCGCATCGACCGCCCAAAACGCCGCCATGGCGGGCAGCACATACATCGTACTTGCCGTGTTCGCCGTGATGATGTCGTTAATCGGCGCGTTCTACTACCTGCGCGTAGTCAAAGTCATGTATTTTGACGAAGCCACCCATGACCAACCCGTCGGCAGCAATTACGCCGCCAAATTCTTCCTAAGCGTCAACGCGTTCTTGCTGATTTTGTGGGGCATCATGCCGCAAACGGTGATTGACTGGTGCGCCAGGGCTTTGGAAAACACCTTGTAAAGCGATGAACCGAAACGGCAGCCGTGTCAGAGGCTGCCGTTTTTGTTAAGATACGCAGCCCAAGATTGTTTTTTCAGACGACCTTTTGCTTGTTCAATACTTGGGTTTTCAATAAGGTAACCGAGCGCCTTCATTCCCGCGCAGGCGGGAATCCAGACCTGTCCATCCGAAAACCTATAGGGTAGAAAGTTTCCTAAATTCTACGTTCTAGATTCCTGCTGTAGCCTGCCCCCGCACAGGTGGGGACGGGAATGACGGGGTTTAATAAACAGCTTTATCAGAATTTACCTTAAAAAGGTCGTCTGAAAACAGGAAGACACATACATCATGACCGCATCCATGTACATCCTTTTGGTATTGGCGCTCATCTTCGCCAACGCCCCCTTCGTTACCACCAAATTTTTCGGCGTGTTTCCGCTCAAGCGCAAACATATCGGGCATCACCTCATCGAATTGGCGGCAGGCTTCATCCTGACCGCCGTCCTCGCCTATATCCTCGAATCCCGCGCCGGCGCGGTACACCAACAAGACTGGGAGTTTTACGCTACTGTAATCTGCCTCTACCTGATATTCGCCTTCCCCTGTTTCGTATGGCGTTATTTCTGGCACGCACGCAACCGCGAATGACGGTTTGTCGTTTTAACTCCGTTGAAACTGCGCTTTCAGACGGCCTGTCGGGAATTGCGGCAACTTCATATTCCGTCATTCCCGTGAAAACGGGAATCCAGGCCTTTGAAGTTTCAGTATCCTTTCAAATATTGCTGTAGCCCGCAGATTTCCTGGATTCCAGCCTGCGCGGGAATGACGGCTTATGGTTTTAACTTCGTTGAAGCTGCGCTTTCAGACGACCCCCATGAACTTTTTACCCTTTTTGCAATCCATACATCCATACCTTGCGGCGGTTGGCTGGCGATTCCGGCCAAGGTCGTCTGAAAAACAAAATACACGGTATTTGCTAAATCCGAACACGCACAAACCATTGCCGGCCGAACCTATCCGCTTCCCCGAATGAAAGGAACCTTTATGGACCGTCCCGGACAATACAACGCCGAAGCCCCGATTTCCAAAGCCACCTTCAATCCCGCGCTGATGATGCTGGCCATCGCCCTGATTGCCGCCGTGCTGACCTATATCCTGCCTTCGGGCGAGTATCAGCGCAACGGCAAAATGGTCGTTCCCGGCACGTACCGCGTGTTGGAAAAAGAGGTTTCCGCCCACGGCATCCTGACCTCGGGCGGTGAGAAGGCGCAGGCGGCGTTGGAAGCGGCGGACAAAGCCGCGCCGGTCGGCCTGTTCGATTTTTTCACCGCCGTCCCCGAGGGCATCGCCAAGCAGGCGGCGTTGGTGATTATGGTGTTGTTTGTCGGCGGCATGTTCGGCATTTTGAACAAAAGCGGCGCGGTGCAGGCGGGTTTGGAGCGGGTGCTGGCACTGACGCGCAACAATATCTATATCCTGGTGCCCGTGCTGATGCTGATTTTTTCGGTGGGAACCACGTTTCTCGGTTTCTCCAAAGAGTATCTGCTGATGATTCCGATTATGGTCGCGCTGGCCAACCGCATGGGGCTGCCCAACATCATCGGCCTGTCGGTGGTCGCGCTGGGGAACATGGTCGGGCATATGGCTTCGATTACCAACCCCTATATCCTCACCATCGCCCAACCCATGCTGGGCGTGCCGCTGTTTAGCGGTATGTGGCTGCGCGTCGTTACCTACGTCGTCATGCTGTCGGTGGCGACGCTGTTTGTTTTTTGGCGCATCCGCCGCAACGGCATGGTTTGCGCGGCGCAAAGCGTTGACGCGGCAGGCCGCCTGAGTACGCGCCAAGTGCTGATGCTGCTGACGCTGGCGGTCGGTGTCGGTTTCCTGATTTACGCCTCGCACAGCCTGCACTGGAAAGCGGTGCAGCTTTCCGGCTATTACCTCTTCCTTGCCTTGGTTATCGGCGCAATCAGCGGGCTGGGTGCCAACACCGCCGCCGACGCTTTCGTCTCCGGCGTGCGCAAAATGGTCATCGCCGCGTTGCTTATCGGGCTGGCGACCGCCGTCGAGCTGATACTGGCAAAAGGCAAAATACTGGATACCGTCATCTATTATCTGGTCGAAGCACTCGGCACCCACGGCCCCTACGTTTCCGCCTACGGCATCTTCGGTTCGGAAGTCCTGCTGGACATCGTCATCCCCTCGGCGGTCGGCAAAGTCGCCGTCAGTATGCCGATACTCGGCCCCTTGGGCGAACTGTCGGGCTTGCAGCCGCAGACGACGATTTTCGCCTTCCTGATGGGCAACGGCCTGAGCAATATGTTCGTCCCGACTTCCGCCGCGCTGCTGATTTTCCTCTCCGCCGCCGAAGTAACGTGGACGCAGTGGGTCAGATTCGTCTGGCCGCTGATTGCCGTGTTTACAGGGCTGATTCTCGCCATGCTCACATGGGCAGTGTATATCGCGTATTGACAGCCGTATAATAAAGGTCGTCTGAAACCCGTTTTCAGACGGCCTTTTTATCCACTGAACGCCCCCTTTCGAGGACAACCATGACCCAACAAAACCTCTCCAACATCCGCACCCTCGTCGTCAAAGTCGGCTCCAGCCTCGTTACCGCAGGCGGCAAAGGCATAGACCAAGCCGCACTCGACCGCTGGGCGGCGCAAATCGCCGAACTGGGCAAACAAGGCGTACAAACCGTCCTCGTTTCCAGCGGCGCCATCGCCGAAGGCATCAAGCGGCTGGGCTGGAGCAAACGCCCCACCGCCATCAACGAACTGCAAGCCGCCGCCGCCGTCGGACAAACCGGCATTGCCCAAGCCTACGAAACCGCGTTCGCACCGCACGGCATCCGCACCGCCCAAATCCTGCTCACCCACGACGACCTGAGCAACCGCACCCGCTACCTCAACGCCCGCAGCACCCTGCAAACCCTGCTGTCCAAAGGCATCGTCCCCGTCATCAACGAAAACGACACCGTTACCACCGACGAAATCAAACTCGGCGACAACGACACCCTCGGCGCACTCGTGACCAACCTCATCGAAGCCGACGCCCTCGTTCTTTTAACCGACCAAAAAGGCCTGTACGACAGCGACCCGCGTAAAAATCCGCAAGCCAAACTGATTCCGACCATAGCAGCCGACCATCCCGACCTCGAAAGCATGGCGGGCGGCGCAGGCAGTAGCGTCGGCACCGGCGGCATGTACACCAAAGTGAGAGCCGCCAAACGCGCCGCACTCAGCGGAGCCGCCACCGTCGTCGCATGGGGCGGCGAACCCGACGTCCTCGTCCGCCTCAAACAAGGCGAAAGCATAGGCACGCTCTTCACCAGCGCGCACAACCGCGTCGCCGCCCGCAAGCAATGGCTGCTCGGACACGTCCAAACCGCCGGCAGCCTGACCGTCGACAGCGGCGCGGCAAAAGCCCTGACCGAACAACACGCCAGCCTGCTGCCCGTCGGCTGCATCCGCGCGGACGGACATTTCCACCGCGGCGAACTCGTCGCCATCCTCGATACCGACGGCAAAGAAATCGCCCGCGGCCTGACCAATTACAGCAGCGGCGAAACCGCCAAAATCCTGCAAACCCCGTCCGAACGCATCGCCGAAAAATTAGGCTATACCCACGAAGACGAACTCATCCACCGCGACAATATGGCGTCGCATTGGTAGGGAAGGGGAAAAGTAAATATATAAGGTCGTCTGAAACTCAAAAATGCGGTTTCAGACGACCTTTGGTTTATTTGGGCAGACAAATTCAGATTGCAGGCCGGATATCCGTATTCGGTGGAGAGGTTGAGGTTTTCCCTGCTTCTTCACGACGATGAAATGTCGGCTTTGGAAATTCGATTTGCCGCTTCGAACCCGGTTAAAACGATAGTGGATGAACATTTAGCTAAATGACTTTATTTTCGATACGCAAATTATCGGTTTTCGTCATTCCCGCGCAGGCGGGAATCCATTTTTGAAACCCAGAAACTGTTTTTCAAATCAAGGTTTCTCAAGTTTCACGATGGATTCCCGCCTGCACGGGAATGACAGAATTTGATGATATGCCGGATTTAAAGTTAAGTATGTTTGCTATAGCTGCGTTATTCCGAATCCACTTTATCTGTTATCTGCCTAAAGGCCGTCTGAAAACCGTCCGCCTTGTCCTCGCAAAATTTCTGCTAAAATCAAACGCCTTATCCCTTTCAGACGACATCGCCATGCAAGCACATACATTGGTCTGGTTCCGCCGCAACCTGCGCATACGCGACAACGCCGCGTTGTCCGCTGCCGTGAAGCGGGGATTGCCTGTGGCAGGCGTGTGGGTGGCGCAGGGGTCGTCTGAAATCTCCAATCCGCGTCAGGATTGGTTTCATTGTCAGGCGGCGGCGGCTTTGCATGGCTCGTTGGCGGCAAGCGGCGTGGCTTTGTATGCGGTGAACCGTGTGGAAGAATTGCCTGCTTTGGCGACGCGGTTGAATGTTCAGACTGTAATTGCAGACGAAGCCTATACGTCGTCTGAAATCGGGCAAGATAACCGCATTTGGCGGATTTTGGATGAACAAGGCGTTGCGTTCGAGCGTGTTAACGACCGTGCCATATTCGCCAAGGCAGAAATCATGGGCAGTCACGGCGCGCCTTACACCGACTTCCCGCATTATAAAGAAGCGTGGCTGGCTTTGTTTCGGCAGCGGTTCGGCGGGCAGGATGCAGTTTGCCGTCAAACCGAAATTTTTCAGACGACCTCAGCCGAAATGCCGCCGTTTCCAGCGTGGAACGGGCAACAGGATATGGTTTCCGCACAGCGCGGCGGCGAAGATGAAGCGGACAAACAATGGCGGCAGTTTGAAGAAAATATCGGGTTTTATCCGATTATGAAGGATTTCCCTGCCAGAAAAGGCACCAGCCGCTTGAGCGCGTATTTGAGCGCAGGTTGCATTTCGCCGCGCGTGTTGGCGACTGAAGCCGCAGGGCAGGGCGCAGATGCTTGGTTGGACAATTTGATACGGCGCGATTTCTATCAGCAGCTTGCTTACCACCGCGCCCGCATCGAGCCTGAATCTGCTGCCGAATCTGCGCCGTTTTCAGACGACCTGACGGAATGCTGGCGGCAAGGGAAAACAGGTTTCCCGCTCATCGACGCCGCCATGCGCAGCCTGAAATCGAGCGGCTGGCTGCATCCCGCCCTGCGCTCCCTGACGGCAGAATTTTTGTGCGGCGTCCTGCATCAGCCGTCCGAACACGGCATCGTTTGGTTCGCCGCGCAGCAAACCGATTTCGACCCCGCGTTGAACGAAGGCAACTGGCAAACCGCCGCCCGAAATGCCCGCCGACGTTCCATCGATATTATCCAAACCGCCCGCCGGCTTGATCCGGACGGCACATTCGTCCGCCGCCACATCCCCGAATTGGCGCACTTACCCGTCAATCTCGTCCATACCCCGTGGCTCGCCTCGTCTGAAATTGACGCACACGGTTATCCGACGCCCGTCGTCGCGCCTTAAAGGTTATCTGAAAGCAGGATTGGAGGTTTCAGACGACCTTGCCTTCAATCCTGTCAGTATTGCCTGATTCCCGTTACAATACCGCCCGATAAACCCAAAAATCTCAACAAGATAGCCCCAATCATGAACGCCTCACAACGCGAACGCTTCGTCAAACGCTGGCTCAACTCCTACGAACGCTACCGCTACCGCCGCCTCATACACGCCGTCCGGCTCGGACTGGCCGTACTATTCTCTACCCTGCTCGCCAAACTCCTCCACCTCCAACACGGCGAATGGATAGGCATGACCGTATTCGTCGTCCTCGGCATGCTCCAATTTCAAGGCGCGATTTACTCCAAAGCCGTCGAACGCATGCTCGGTACCGTCATCGGCTTGGGCGCGGGTTTGACCCTGTTGTGGCTCAACCAACACTACTTCCACGGCGGCATTCTCTTTTACCTGACCGTCGGCACCGCCAGCGCAGCCGCAGGTTGGGCGGCGGTCGGCAAAAACGGCTACGTCCCCATGCTTGCCGGACTGACCATGTGCATGCTCATCGGCGACAACAGCAACAACTGGCTCGACAGCGGACTCATGCGCGCCATGAACGTCCTCATCGGCGCCGCCATCGCCATTGTCTCCGCCAAACTCCTGCCCCTTCGTTCCACGCTGATGTGGCGGTTCATGCTTGCCGACAACCTGACCGAATGCGGCAAAATGATTGCCGAAATCAGCAACGGCAAACGCATGACCCGTGAGCGGCTGGAGCAAAACATGGTCAAAATGCGCCAAATCAACGCCCGCATGGTCAAAAGCCGCAGCCACCTCGCTGCTACATCAGGCGAAAGCCACATCAGCCCCGCCATGATGGAAGCCATGCAGCACGCCCACCGCAAAATCGTCAACACCACCGAGCTGCTCCTCACCACCGCCGCCAAGCTGCAAGCCCCTACCCTCAACGAACACGAAATCCGCCTGCTCGACCGCCATTTCAACCGCCTCCAACGCGACCTGCGCCTGACCGTCCGCCTCATCAAAGGCCACTACGCCCGCCGCATCCGCATCGACACCTCCATCAATCCCGAGCTGGGCAAACTCGCCGCCCGCCTCCATTACGAATGGCAAGGCTTCCTCTGGCTCAGCACCAATATGCGCAACGAAATCTCCGCACTCGTCATCCTCCTGCAACGCAGCCGCCGCAAGTGGCTGGACAAACACGAACTCCAACGCCTGCGCGAACACCTGCGCGAAACCCGCGAAGGCGATTTGGAAGAAGAGGTCGTCTGAAAACGTCCGACTGATGATACAATTTCACCCGAATATCCCACTTGGAACACGGTCATGAGTCTCTACGCCATCGCCCACATCATCCACCTCTATTGCGCCATCGCCTTTGTCGGCGGCGTATTTTTCGAAATGCTGGTTTTGTCCGTCATGCACACCGGCCGCGTCTCACGCGAATCGCGCCGAGAAGTCGAACGCGCCATGTCCTACCGCGCCGTCCGCGTTATGCCGCCCGTCGTCATTACGCTTTTCATCAGCGGCATCGTCATGGTATTCAACCGATACCTGCCCTTTTTGAGCCAACCCTTCGCCACCTCATTCGGTACGCTCCTTACCCTCAAAATCCTGTTGGCAGTCAGCGTCCTCGTCCATTTCGCTATCGCCGTCGTCAAAATGGCACGGCACACCCTGACCGTCGGCTGGTCCAAATACATCCACGCCGTCGTATTTTCCCATATGCTGTTTATCGTATTTTTCGCTAAAGCCATGTTTTACTTGTCTTGGTAAGCTGTTTTCAGACGACCTTTCCCCGACGGGTCGTCTGAAAAGCCGCCATCCAACCACCTCATCACAAGGAATCCGAATACATGACCGAACACCCTTCCGTCGGCTCCCCCCTTTTCTACGGCGTGTTCTTCGCCGCCGTTTTCATCATGATCATCATCGACATGCTCTCGCTTAAAAAAAGCGGCGCGCATAAAGTCAGTGTCAAAGAAGCCGTCGCCTGGAGCTGCGTCTGGGTCGCCGTATCCTGCGCTTTCGCAGGCTGGCTCTATTTCGAGCTGGCAGGCAACCCCCTTTACGGCGCCGTCGTTGCCAAAGAAAAGACCCTCGAATTTTTCACCGGCTACATCCTCGAAAAATCCCTTGCCGTTGACAACATCTTTGTTTTCCTGATGATTTTCGGTTACTTCAAAGTTTCCCCGAAATACCAGCACCGCGTCCTCCTTTACGGCGTGTTCGGCGCCATCGTCCTGCGCGCCCTCATGATTTTTATCGGCGCGGCACTGGTGCAGCGGTTCGAATGGATTCTCTACATTTTCGGCGCATTCCTCGTCTATACCGGCATCCATATGATGAAACCGGAATCCGAAGAAGAGGACTTCTCGCAAAACAAGATTTTGGGCTGGCTTAAAAAAGTCATCCCCGTCAGCCATCAGTTTGAAGGCGAAAAATTCTTTACCGTCGAAAACGGCAAGCGCATCGCCACCCCGCTTTTGCTCGTCCTCATCATGGTAGAGTTGAGCGACGTCATCTTCGCCGTGGACAGCATTCCCGCCGTCTTCGCCGTAACCACCGACCCCTTCATCGTCCTCACCTCCAACATCTTCGCCATACTCGGGCTGCGTGCCATGTATTTCCTGCTTGCCGATGTCGCCGACCGTTTCATCTTCCTCAAATACGGCCTCGCCTTCGTCTTGAGCTTCATCGGCATCAAAATGCTGATTATGCACTGGGTGCACATCCCCATCTCCATTTCCCTCTCCGTCGTCTTCGGCGCACTGGGCGCATCCATCCTTACATCGCTGGTGTACACGCGTCAGCAGCAGAAATAAGTTTGGCGGATAAAGGAAGGTCGTCTGAAAGCGGAAAAACCGTTTTCAGACGACCTTTTTTGCTGATGCAGCCCTCTATACATCCTATTTGTAACGGCATTTAAATATCAGTTAAGAAACAATGCCCAAAACCGCCCCTGCCTTGTCGGAATCGCCGAATGACGGTACTATGCGCAGTTAACAGCTTGATTTGCCGTTCGGATGGTCATGCGTCCGGGCGAGGTTTTAAATTCAGTATCTTATTTGAAAGCAGAAAATGATTAACGATATTCAAAAAACAGCGGAAAGCAAAATGCAGCGCTCGGTAGAAGTGCTGAAAGAGAATTTGGCGAAAGTGCGTACCGGCCGTGCGCATACCGGTCTGTTGGACCAAGTGGAAGTCGAATACTGGGGCAGCATGGTTCCGGTCAGCCAAGTTGCCAACGTTACTCTTCTGGACGCGCGCACCATCGGTGTGAAACCTTTTGAAAGCAATATGGCGGCCAAAGTCGAGAAAGCCATCCGCGATTCAAACTTGGGTCTGAACCCGGCAGCCGTCGGCGATTTGATCCGCGTACCTATGCCCATGCTGACCGAAGAGCGCCGTAAAGATTTGATTAAAGTCGTACGCAGCGAAGCGGAAGAAGGACGCGTGTCCATCCGCAACGTGCGCCGCGATGCGAACGATCACATCAAAAAACTCTTGAAAGACAAAGAAATTTCCGAAGACGAAGCACGTCGCGGCGAAGAAGCGGTTCAAAAACTGACCGACAAATACATCGCCGAAGCCGACAAAACGCTGGCTGCCAAAGAAGAAGATTTGATGGCGATTTAAACCCTTGTCCGCGGCGTTTCAGACGACCTTTGAACCGCCGCGCTGCGAAAGGCAGAGATGAAGAGCAGCACGCAGACCATTTTGGAACATACTTCGGTTCCGAAGCATATCGCCGTGATTATGGACGGCAACGGCCGTTGGGCGAAAAAGCGTTTCCTTCCCCGCGTGATGGGGCACAAACGCGGCTTGGACGCGTTGGAAAATATGGTGAAGCATTGCGCCAAACTGGGTGTGCAATATCTGACCGTGTTTGCCTTTTCGACTGAAAACTGGCGCCGTCCCGAAGACGAAGTGTCGTTCCTGATGGGGCTGTTTTTGCAGGCTTTGCAAAAACAGGTGCGCCGTCTGCACGAAAACAATATGCGCCTGAAGGTGTTGGGCAGCCGCGAACGCTTCAACCGGCAGATTCTGCAAGGTATCGAAGAGGCGGAAGCCTTGACGGCGAACAATACCGGCCTGACCCTGAGCATCGCCGCGGATTACGGCGGCCGCTGGGATATTTTGCAGGCGGCAAACAAACTGATTGCCGAAGGCGTATCTGAGATTACGGAAGACGCGCTGGCGAAACACTTGATGCTGGGCGATGCGCCGGAACCGGATTTGTTCATCCGCACCGGCGGCGAAACGCGCATCAGCAATTTCCTGCTTTGGCAGATGGCGTATGCCGAACTTTATTTTACCGATACCCTGTGGCCCGATTTTGACAGCAAAGCCTTGGACGATGCTGTCGCCTCGTTCCAAAAACGCGAACGGCGCTTCGGGCGCACTTCGGAACAGCTGCCGGTAGAGCAGCAAAGGGGTTAAAAATGTTGAAACAACGGATTATCACGGCGCTGTGGATGCTGCCGTTGATGCTCGGTATGCTGTTTTACGCGCCGCAATGGCTGTGGGCGGCATTTTGCGGGTTGATTTCTCTGGTTACGCTGTGGGAATACGCCCGCATGAGCGGATTGGAAAAACTGAAAACCAATCATTATCTTGCCGCGACACTGGTGTTCGGCGTCATCGCCTACGCAGGCGGTTGGACGCTGCCGGATATCGTCTGGTACGCCGTTTTGGCGTTTTGGCTGGTCGTTATGCCTTTGTGGCTGAAATTCAAATGGAAATTGAACGGCGGCTGGCAGGCTTATACCGTCGGCTGGCTTTTGGTCATGCCGTTTTGGTTCGCACTCATGTCCCTGCGTCCGCATCCCGATTACGCCTTGTCGCTGCTCGCTGTGATGGGTTTGGTGTGGGTTGCCGATGTTTGCGCGTATTTCAGCGGCAAAGCGTTCGGCAAACACAAAATCGCACCGACCGTCAGCCCCGGTAAAAGCTGGGAAGGCGCAATCGGCGGCGCGATTTGCGTGGCAGTGTACATGACTGTGGTGTGGTGGGCCGGTTGGCTCACGTTTGACGTAGGCTGGTTCAATACCGTGTTAATCGGTTTGGTGTTGACCGTTGTCAGCGTATGCGGCGACCTGTTGGAAAGCTGGCTCAAACGCGCGGCGGGCATCAAAGACAGCAGCAATCTGCTGCCCGGACACGGCGGTGTGTTTGACCGCGTGGACAGCCTGATTGCCGTCATCAGCGTTTATGCCGCCTTTGCGAGTTTGTTCTGAAGCGGTTATAGTGGATTAACTAAATCAGGACAAGGCGACGAAGCCGCAGACAGTACAGATAGTACGGCAAGGCGAGGCAACGCCGTACTGGTTTAAAGTTAATCCACTATAAAAATCGTTGGAACACATCAAACACAATATCGAATAAGCGTTTTCAGACGACCTTTTTGACCTCAAGCCCAAAGGTCGTCTGAAATACAAATGCAGTACATAAAGAACACACCATGACACAACAAGTCCTGACCATATTAGGCAGTACCGGCAGCATAGGCGAAAGCACGCTGGACGTTGTCTCCCGCCACCCCGAAAAATTCCGCGTATTCGCGTTGGCGGGGCATAAGCAGGTTGAGAAACTGGCGGCGCAATGCCGGACGTTCCGCCCCGAATATGCCGTCGTTGCCGATGCGGAGCACGCCGCCCGACTTGAAGCCCTGTTGAAAGGCGACGGCATGGCGACGCAGGTTTTACACGGCGCGCAGGCATTGGTTGACGTTGCGTCTGCAGACGAAGTCAGCGGTGTCATGTGCGCCATCGTCGGTGCAGCGGGGCTGCCTTCCGCGCTGGCGGCGGCGCAAAAAGGAAAAACCATTTATCTGGCGAACAAAGAGACGCTGGTAGTTTCCGGCGCGTTGTTTATGGAAACCGCCCGCGCAAACGGCGCGGCAGTGTTACCCATCGACAGCGAACACAACGCTATTTTCCAAGTTTTGCCGCGCGATTACACAGGTCGTCTGAACGAACACGGCATCCGTTCGATTATCCTGACCGCTTCCGGCGGTCCGTTTCTGACGACCGATTTAGGCACGTTCGACAGCATTACGCCCGCCCAAGCGGTCAAACATCCGAATTGGAGCATGGGGCGCAAAATCTCCGTCGATTCCGCCACCATGATGAACAAAGGTTTGGAGCTGATTGAAGCGCATTGGCTGTTCAACTGTCCGCCTGATAAACTCGAAGTCGTCATTCATCCGCAGTCCGTGATACACAGCATGGTGCGCTACCGCGACGGCTCCGTGTTGGCGCAACTGGGTAATCCCGATATGCGTACGCCCATCGCTTATTGTTTGGGTTTGCCGGAACGCATCGATTCGGGTGTCGGCGACCTGGATTTCGACGCATTGTCTGCGTTGACCTTCCAAAAGCCCGACTTTGACCGCTTCCCCTGCCTGAAGCTCGCCTATGAAGCCATGAACGCGGGCGGAGCAGCGCCCTGCGTATTGAACGCCGCCAACGAAGCCGCTGTCGCCGCCTTCTTAGACGGACAGATTAAGTTTACCGACATTGCCAAAACCGTTGCCCATTGTCTCGCACAAGACTTTTCAGACGACCTCGGCAACATCGAAAACCTGCTGGCGCAAGACGCTGTTACCCGCAGACAGGCGCAGGAATTTATCGCCGCATTGGGATAAACCGTGCCGTAACGATAAAAAATGACAGGTCGTCTGAAAACCCGCCCATCCGTCATGTGTGGCGGACAAAACGGCAGACTGACTTTATAATCGGCAAAATAACGCCAATAATATTTTCTACACATTGCGAATGCTTTTCAGATGACCCCTGCCTTGATACGTCGTCTGAAACATCGACAACGTCAACCCATACCCAACCAGAGAGATTCTTTTGCAAACCCTTCTAGCTTTTATTTTCGCCATCCTGATTTTGGTCAGCCTGCACGAGTTCGGACATTACATCGTTGCCAGATTGTGCGGCGTCAAAGTCGTACGCTTTTCCGTCGGCTTCGGCAAACCGTTTTTCAGCAGAAAACGCGGCGATACCGAATGGTGTTTGGCGCCCATCCCCTTGGGCGGCTATGTCAAAATGGTCGATACGCGCGAGGGCGAAGTGGCGCAGGCAGACCTGCCTTACGCCTTCGACAAACAGCATCCCGCCAAACGCATCGCCATCGTCGCCGCAGGTCCGCTGACCAATCTCGCGCTGGCGGTTCTGCTTTACGGCTTGAGTTTTTCCTTCGGCGTTACCGAAATCCGCCCTTATGTCGGCATGGTCGAGCAAAATACCATTGCCTCAAAAGCAGGTTTTCAGCCCGGAGACAAAATTATTTCGGTTAATGGCGTTAACGTCGGCGAGTGGGAAAAAGCCCAGCAAGAAATCGTGTTGAACATCGAGTCAGGCAAGGTAAATGTTGCCGTTCAGACGACCTCGGGACAAGAAACCATGCGGATTATCGATGCCGCAGGTACGCCCGAAGCAGGTAAAATTGCGAAAAACCAAGGCTATATCGGGTTGTCGCCTTTTAAAATCACCACCCGTGTCGGCGAAATGAAAGAAAACAGCCCTGCCGAAAAAGCCGGTTTGAAAAAAGGCGACAAGCTGATCAGCGCCGACGGACAAGACATTGAGTCTTGGCAGCAATGGGTAGAAATTGTACGCCAAAGCCCGGGTAAGAAAATCGCATTGAGCTACGAGCGCGACGGTAAAACTTTTCAGACGACCATCCGTCCCGACAGCATCCAACAACCCGACAGAACGCTGGTCGGCAGGGTAGGCTTCGGTTCTCAGGGCGACGAAGAGTGGACAAAAGAAATCAAGCGCGAATATAAGCCGTCTGTCGTAGAAGCATTTGCGATGGGCTGGGACAAAACCGTCAACAACGCTTGGATGACGGTAAAATTCTTCGGAAAACTGATTACAGGCAATGCCTCCCTGAACCATATTTCAGGTCCGCTGACCATTGCCGACGTCGCCGGAAAAACGGCACAGCTGGGGTTTCAAAGCTATTTGGAATTTCTCGCATTGGTCAGCATTAGTTTAGGCGTGTTGAACTTGTTGCCCATCCCCGTGTTGGACGGCGGGCATTTGGTGTTCTACACTGCCGAATGGATACGCGGAAAGCCCTTGAGCGAGCGCATACAGGCAATCGGCCTACGCCTCGGACTGGCTGCCATGCTGTTAATGATGGCACTGGCTTTCTTTAATGACATCAACCGTTTGTTTGGATAATTTTATGAAATTGAAACAGATTGCTTCTGCTTTGATGGTATTGGGCATGTCGCCTTTGGCATTTGCCGACTTCACCATTCAAGACATCCGCGTCGAAGGTTTGCAGCGCACCGAACCGAGTACGGTCTTCAACTACCTGCCCGTCAAAGTCGGCGACCAATTCAGCGACGCACGCAGCGAAGAAATCATCAAAAGTCTGTATGCGACCGGTTTTTTTGACGATGTCCGCGTAGAGACTATGGGCAATCAGGTCTTGCTGACCGTTATCGAACGCCCGACCATCAGCACGCTGAACATCACCGGCGCGAAAATGCTGCAAAACGATGTAATCAAGAAAAACCTTGAATCCTTCGGTTTGGCGCAATCCCAATACTTCAATCCTGCCACGCTGAGCCAGTCTGTAGCCAGCCTGAAGGAAGAATACAAAAGCCGCGGCAAGCAGTCGGTCCAAATCACGCCGACCGTCACCAAACTCGCGCGTAACCGCGTTTCCATCGACATTGCCATCGATGAGGGTAAAACCACCAAGATTACCGACATCGAATTTGAAGGCAACAAAGTCTATTCCGACCGCAAGCTCATGAAACAAATGTCTTTGAGCGAAGGCGGTATGTGGACTTGGCTGACTAAGAGCAACCAGTTTAACGAGCAGAAATTCTCGCAAGACATGGAGCGCGTCAGCGAGTTCTACCAAAACAACGGCTACTTCAATTTCCGCATTCTGGATACCGACATCCAGACCAACGAAGACAAAACCAAGCAAACCATCAAAATCACGGTTGACGAGGGCGAACGCTTCCGTTGGGGCGACGTGCGCATAGAAGGCGACACCCGCGAAGTGCCGAAAGAAGAGCTGCAAAAACTGCTGACCATGAAAAAGGGCAAATGGTACGAACGTGCCCAAATGGTCAAATCGCTCGAATCCATCCAAAACCGCATGGGTACGGCAGGCTACGCGTTCAGCGAAGTCAATGTTCAGCCTGTTCCCAATGCCGAGACCCAAACTGTCGATTTCGTCCTAAATGTCGAACCCGGCCGCAAAATCTATGTGAACGAAATCAACATCACCGGCAACAATAAAACTCGTGACGAAGTTGTGCGCCGCGAATTGCGTCAGATGGAATCTGCGCCTTACGACACGTCCAAGCTGCAACGTTCCAAAGAGCGCGTCGAGTTGTTGGGCTACTTCGACAATGTACAATTCGATGCCGTGCCGGTTGCCAATACGCCCGACCAAGTCGATTTGAACATGAGCGTGAACGAGCGTTCTACCGGTTCGCTGGATATGAGCGCGGGCTGGGTTCAGGATACCGGCTTGGTCATGTCTGTGGGCGTTTCCCAAGACAACCTGTTCGGTACGGGTAAATCCGTTTCCCTGCGCGCTTCACGAAGCAAAACCACGCTCAACGGCTCGCTGTCGTTTACCGATCCGTATTTCACACCCGACGGCGTGAGCCTCGGTTACGATATTTACGGCAAGTCTTACGACCCGCGTAAAGCCTCTTCCAGCGCGAAACAATATAAAACCACCACCGCAGGCGGCGGTGTGCGCATGGGCATCCCCGTTACCGAATACGACCGCGTCAATTTGGGTCTGGCGGCGGAACACCTGACCGTGAATACCTACAAAGGCGCGCCTAAACGTTATGCCGACTTTATCAACCAATATGATAAAGGCACGGACGGCGTGGGCAGCTTCAAAGGCTGGCTGTACAAAGGTACGATCGGTTGGGGACGCAATAAAACCGACAGCGCATTGTGGCCGACCCGCGGCTACATGACCGGCATCAACGGCGAAATCGCCCTGCCGGGCAGCGACCTGCAATACTACACGCTGACCCACAACCAAACCTGGTTCTTCCCGCTGACCAAAGACTTCACCCTGATGCTCGGTGGCGAAGTCGGCGTCGGCAACGGCTACGGCAAAACCAAAACCATGCCGTTCTTTGAAAACTTCTACGGCGGCGGCTTAGGCTCTGTACGCGGTTACGAGAGCGGTACGCTGGGTCCGAAAGTTTATGACGAATACGGCGAGAAAATCAGCTACGGCGGCAACAAAAAAGCCAACGTTTCCGCCGAGTTGCTGTTCCCGATGCCGGGCATCAAAGATTCCCGCTCCGTTCGTCTGAGCCTGTTCGCAGACGCGGGCAGCGTATGGGACGGTAAAACGTATAACGACAGCAGCAGCAATACCTACTACACCAACAATGCCGCTCAAAACCCATACGGCTTAGGCAAGACCCACAAATCGACCTTCAAGGAAGAGTTGCGCTACTCCGCCGGTGCGGCAGTAACCTGGCTCTCGCCGCTGGGTCCGATGAAGTTCAGCTACGCCTACCCGCTGAAGAAAAAAGACAGCGACGAAATCCAACGCTTCCAGTTCCAATTGGGTACAACATTCTGACGTAGACAGAAAAAGGTCGTCTGAAAACTGAAATACCGATGGGTAAAACGTTTTCAGACGACCTGAAGGAAAAGGGGCAGGGCGTTCTGCCTCTTTTTAAAAAACAAACCGTCATCCCGCTGATGGGCGGGATACAAAATCAAGGAAATCCAGATGAACATCATTGCCAATGCCTTCCGCCTCGGCGGCGCGGCTTTATTGGGCTTCGGGTTGATGAACCAAGCTGTGGCGGCGGAAGCCGTGCAGAAAATCGGCTTTATCAATACCGAGCGCGTTTATCTTGAGTCCAAGCAGGCGCAACGCATTCAGACGACCTTGGAAAAAGAATTCCGCAGCCGTCAGGACGCTTTGCAGAAATTGCAGCAAGAAGGTGAAAAGCTCGAAAAATCCCTGACCGAAGGCAAATTGCAGGGCAAAGAGCGTGAAGCTGCGGCAAAACGCTGGGGCGAGCTGGTTCAGCAGTTCCGCAAAAAACAGGCGGAGCTGGCAGAAGACTACAACCTGCGCCGCAACGAAGAATTTGCCGCCCTCCAGCAAAACGCCAACCGCATCATCGTCGATCTTGCCAAACGCGAAGGCTACGATGTCATTTTGCAGGACGTGATTTACGTCAACGCGCGTTACGACATTACCGACAGCGTGATTAAAGCCCTGAATACGCGTTAATCGGAAGGCTGAACGAGATACAGCAAACCTGTTTTCAGACGACCTCTTTCACTCGAAGGGTCGTCTGAAAATCCAATAAACGATATAATTACCTGTCTTATCACTCCTGCCGGCATACGTTTTAGGCAAACCGTTCTGTCCGACTGCTCCCGCCCGTCCTTTTTCAGACGACCTCATCTCAAAGTTTACGAAACATCATGACTTCAAAAACCTACACCCTGTCCCAAATCACAGCGCAGCTTGGCGGCGAATGGCGCGGCAAGGACATTTCCGTTGCCGCCGTGCGCCCGCTCGCAGACGCGCAGGCGGAACACATCAGCTTCCTCGCCAATCCGAAATACAAAGCCGAAGTCCACGACAGCAGCGCGGGTGCGGTCATCGTTTCCGCCAAAGCAGTGGGCGAATTTGAAGGGCGCAACCTGATTGTCGCCGACGATCCCTATCTCTATTTCGCCAAAGTCGCCCGCCTGTTTTCACCCGTCGTCAAAGCGTGCGGCGGCATCCATCCGACCGCCGTCGTCGAAGAGAGCGCGACCGTTCCCGCAAGCTGCGAAATCGGCGCGAACGCCTACATCGGTGCGAATACCGTACTCGGCGAAGGCTGCCGCATCTTGGCAAACGCCGTTGTCCAACACGATTGCAAACTGGGCGACGAAGTCGTCCTGCATCCCAACGCCGTCGTTTATTACGGCTGCACACTGGGCAACCGCGTCGAAATCCACAGCGGCGCAGTCATCGGCGCGGACGGATTCGGACTCGCCTTCGCCGGCGATTCATGGTTTAAAATCCCGCAAACCGGCGCGGTAACGCTGGGCGACGACGTAGAAATCGGCTCGAACACCAACATCGACCGCGGCGCAATGAGCGACACCACCGTCGGCAACGGCACCAAAATCGACAACCAAGTCCAAATCGGACACAACTGCAAAATCGGTTCGCACACCGTCATCGCCGCCAAAACCGGCATCTCAGGCAGCGTTACCATCGGCAGCTACTGCATCATCGGCGGCGGCGTCGGTACGGTCGGACACATCGAAATCGCCGACAAAACCACCATCGGCGGCGGCACGTCCGTGACCCACAGCATTACCGAAAGCGGCAAACACCTCGCCGGCATCTTCCCGATGTCCACCCATAAAGAATGGGCGCGCAACGCCGTTTACATCCACCGCCTGAGCGAAATGAACAAACGCCTCAAAACATTGGAAAACCGTCTGAGCGACAGCGAAAAAGACGAATAATCCCACAATCGGTTTACATGGCGGATGCGCTTTAAATCCCGACAAAGCGGCAAAGCCTGCCGTTTTAAAGCCTGCCCGCGATGAAACCGCCCAGCCAACCCCGAAATACCAAGGAATACGACGAACATGGACGTACAACTCCCTATTGAAGCCAAAGACATCCAAAAACTCATTCCCCACCGCTACCCGTTTTTGCAACTCGACCGCATCACCGCCTTCGAGTCCATGAAAACCCTGACCGCGATTAAAAACGTCACCATGAACGAGCCGCAGTTCCAAGGCCATTTCCCCGACCTGCCCGTCATGCCCGGCGTACTCATCATCGAAGCCATGGCGCAAGCCTGCGGCACACTCGCCATCCTCAGCGAAGGCGGCCGCAAAGAAAACGAATTCTTCTTCTTCGCCGGCATAGACGAAGCCCGTTTCAAACGCCAAGTCATCCCCGGCGACCAGCTTGTTTTCGAAGTCGAGCTGCTGACCAACAAACGCGGCATCGGCAAATTCAGCGCCGTCGCCAAAGTGGACGGACAAGTCGCCGTCGAAGCCATCATCATGTGTGCCAAACGCGTGGTTTGAGTGTTCAGAAAAAGGTCGTCTGAAAGTTTTCAGACGACCTGTTGCCGTCGCGCATCTTCGCGGCAACACTACAGGAAAGGAAAAACATGACCCTCATCCACCCGACCGCCGTCATTGACCCCAAAGCCGAACTCGACTCCAGCGTCAAAGTCGGCGCGTACACCGTCATCGGCCCCAACGTCCAAATCGGCGCGAACACCGAAATTGGCCCGCATACCGTCATCAACGGGCACACCACCATCGGCGAAAACAACCGCATTTTCCAATTTGCCAGCCTCGGCGAAATCCCGCAGGACAAAAAATACCGCGACGAGCCGACCAAGCTGATTATCGGCAACGGCAACACCATCCGCGAATTCACCACCTTCAACCTCGGTACGGTAACCGGCATCGGCGAAACCCGCGTCGGCGACGACAACTGGATTATGGCGTATTGCCACCTCGCGCACGACTGCGTCATCGGCAACCACACCATCTTCGCCAACAACGCCTCCCTCGCCGGACACGTTACCATCGGCGACTACGTCGTCTTGGGCGGCTACACGCTGGTGTTCCAGTTCTGCCAAATCGGCGACTACGCCATGACCGCCTTCGCCGCAGGCGTACACAAAGACGTACCGCCATACTTCATGGCGGCAGGCTACCGCGCCGAACCCGCAGGCATCAACAGCGAAGGCATGCGCCGCAACGGCTTCACCGCCGAGCAGATCGCCGCCGTCAAAGATGTGTATAAAACCATCTACCACCGCGGCATCCCGTTTGAAGAAGCCAAAGCCGATATCCTCCGCCGAGCCGAAACGCAAGCCGAGTTGGCGGTGTTTAAAGACTTCTTCGCCCAATCCACGCGCGGGATTATCCGCTGAAAACAAAATCTGCCTGCCTGAAGGTCGTCTGAAAAATGTGGCAGGGTTGCCGTTTCAGACAACCTTCAACTCTGCTGGAACTGATGGGTCGGATTTTTGAATCCGGCCTTTTTGTAGCGGATTACAATATGGTTGATTCATTTGTTTTTTATAGTGGATTAACTTTAAACCAGTACGGCGTTGCCTCGCCTTGCCGTACTATCTGTACTGTCTGCGGCTTCGTCGCCTTGTCCTGATTTAAATTTAATCCACCATAATACGGACTCTGCCGTCATTCATTCCCGCGCGCAGATATGACGGGATGGCGGAGTCTTATTGGAATCCGCCCTATATTGCAAAGATGAAAACAAAGGTCGTCTGAAATTCCCATCAACCACTTTCAGACAACCTTTATCCAGATTAAGGAATCGCATCATGTCCCTTCCCGTATTGGCAGTTACCTCCGGCGAGCCTGCCGGTATCGGCCCCGATATTTGTTTGGATTTGGCGTTTGCCGAGTTGCCGTGCCGCCCCGTCGTTTTGGGCGACAAAGGCCTATTGGCGCAGCGGGCGGAGATGTTGGGTAAAAACGTTGTCTTGCGGGATTTTGTATCAGGTAATGCCGATAAAGTCCCGTTGTGCCATGGGGAATTGGAAGTTTTGCATATTCCGCTTGCCGCGCCTTGCGAAGCAGGCAGGCTCAATCCCGCCAATGCGCGTTATGTCTTGCAACTGCTGGACACGGCATATCAAGGCATTACCGAAGGCATATTCGACGGCATGGTAACCGCGCCGCTGCACAAAGGCATCATTAATGATGCAGGTGCGGCTGGCGGATTCTTCAGCGGACATACCGAATACCTCGCCGAAAAAAGTCAGACGGAACAAGTCGTCATGATGTTGGCAGGCGGCGGGCTGCGCGTCGCTTTGGTTACGACCCATTTACCGCTGCGCGCGGTCGCCGATGCCGTAACACAGCCGCTCGTCGAGTCCGTCGTCCGTATTTTGAACGCCGATTTGCGCGACAAATTCGGCATTGCCCAACCGCATATCCTGGTTACCGGATTGAATCCGCACGCAGGCGAGGGCGGACATTTGGGACACGAAGAAGCCGAAATCATCACCCCTGCGCTGACCCGCCTCAAAAGCGAAGGCATATACGTCAGCGGCCCATATCCGGCAGACACGGTGTTTCAGCCGTTTTTGCTGAAAGATGCCGATGCCGTTTTGGCGATGTATCACGATCAAGGGCTGCCGACGCTGAAATATGCCGGTTTCGGACAAGGCGTCAACATCACGCTCGGACTGCCGTTTATCCGTACTTCCGTTGACCACGGTACCGCGCTGGATCTGGCGGGAACAGGCAAAGCCGCCTCCGGCAGCCTGATTGAAGCTGTCCGCACCGCTTTGGAAATGGCGGCAGAAATCCGCAAAAAACAGCGTTAAACAAGACGGAATGCCGTTAAAAAGGCCGTCTGAAACCCGATTCCGTTTCAGACGGCCTTTTTTAATTTCTTCCGAACTATGTCTCTTCTTTCCTTTGCCGAACGGTCAGCCAGTCCCAAAAGTTTTCGCTCCATTTGCCGATGCGGTAGAGGAAGAGGGCGTAGCTTTCTTGAAGCAGGAATTTGTTTTTTTCCTTGCTTTGGTCGAACCGCGTGGTCGGCGTGGCGGAGATGTAGGCTTCGATGTCGAGGTCGGAGGCGATTTCGAGGGCGCGGGCGAGGTGGTAGGGGTCGCTGACGATGATGATGCTTCCGATGCCTTCGGCGCGCAGTATCGGGCGGATGTTACGGATGTTTTCGTAGGTGTTGCGCGAGGTGTTTTCAAAGAGGATGTTGTGCGCGGGTATGCCTTGTTTGAGGGCGTAGCGCCGACCGACTTCGGCTTCGGTCATGTAGCCTTTTTTGGGTGTTCCGCCGGTAAAAACGATTTTTTCAACACGGTGGCTTTGGTAGAGGGTGATGGCGTGGTTGATGCGTTCGCGGAAGATAGGCGAGGGCCGTTTGTCCCACGCGGCGGCGCCGAGCACGAGGGCGGCATCGGCGCGGACATGACGCGGCAGAGGCTGCGAGCCGGTGTGGTACACCTGCCATGCGCCCTCGCCGAATATGCCGAGTACCAACAGGATACTCAGGCCTATGCCGCGAAAGAGGTAGTAGCGCAAGCCGTTGCGGCTGCGGAACAGGGAAATCATGTAGGGACGGCCTTCCCGCGCTTTAATCCAGCAGGGCTTCGATGTTTTCGAGCGGTCTGCCGATGGCGGCTTTGTCCTGTGTGGTCAGGATAGGGCGTTCGAGTAGGGCAGGGTGGGCGGAGATGGCTTCGAGCAGGGCTTGGTTGTCGAGGTCGGGCTTGTCCAAACCGAGTTCTTTGTACAAGTCGTCTTTGACGCGCATCATGCCGCGTACGGACTCTAAGCCCAGCTTGGCGAAAATGTCTTTCAGTATCGCCAAGTCGGGCGGAGTGTCGAGGTATTTGACGACTTCGGCTTTGATGCCGCGCGCTTCGAGCAGGTCGAAAGCGGCGCGCGATTTGCTGCAACGCGGATTGTGGTAGAGCGTGAATTCAGACGACATAGGGTTCTCCAATGTTTTTAGATTTTGTTGATGGGCTTTATTATCGGCTGCCTTGGCAATTTCCTCAACTTATCACCCAATAATCGTCATTTTTTACCGCTAAAATCCAACATCTTCATTTTCTCCATAGACAGCACGCTGAAAGGGGTTACAATGCGTTCATCTGATTGATGCAAAGGATGGAACTTATGAAAAAATTATTGCTTGCCTCTGTTTTGATGACTGCAGCCCTGTCTGCCCCTGCGTTTGCCGCCGACCCGCTGGCGGGCTGGAACGACAACAAGCCGCAAAGCCTGCAATCGCTCAAAGCCCCCGTGCGCGTGGTGAACCTGTGGGCGACTTGGTGCGGTCCGTGCCGTAAGGAAATGCCCGCCATGTCCGCTTGGTACAAAGCGCAGAAAAAAGGCAGCGTCGATATGGTCGGCATCGCGTTGGATACTTCCGACAACATCGGCAAATTCCTGAAACAAACCCCCGTCAGCTATCATGTTTGGCGTTATACCGGCGCGGACAGCCGCAATTTCATGAAGTCTTACGGCAACAACGTCGGCGTATTGCCGTTCACCGTCGTCGAAGCGCCGAAATGCGGCTACAAACAAACCATCACCGGCGAAGTCAACGAAAAAAGCCTGACCGCCGCCGTCAATGCGGCTAAAGAGAAATGTAAATAAGTCGGGCTGAAACCGATGTGGAAGGTCGTCTGAAAAAGGATACGGCGGGTTTGATTGAAACGCCGAAATCCTTTTCAGACGACTTTTTGACATGTGGATAAGTATTTAGGCATTTTGCAAACGCGACAATCACGCCTGTAATATTGTGTTGTAAAGCCGTCAGTCCGACGCTTTGCCTACCGCCGTCCATATCCGGGCAAACTATCAAAAAAACGCCGAAATCTTTATAATTCGGCACATATCCTATTTTTCAGACGACCTATCTCCGATAGCGCATCCTTTTGTGGATTAACTGTGGATAAGTTTGTCCTGACCCCTTTCCAGGAATACCTTATGATCCGTTTCGAACAAGTTTCCAAAACCTATCCCGGCGGTTTTGAAGCCCTGAAAAACGTCAGCTTCCAAATCAAAAAAGGCGAAATGATATTTATCGCCGGCCATTCCGGCTCCGGCAAGTCCACCATCCTCAAGCTGATTTCCGGTATTACCAAACCCAGCAAAGGCAAAGTGTGGTTCAACAACCAAGACTTGGGCGAATTGAGCGACAACCAAATCGGCTTCATGCGCCAACATATCGGCATCGTGTTCCAAGATCACAAAATCCTCTATGACCGCAACGTCCTGCAAAACGTCATCCTGCCGCTGCGGATTATCGGTTATCAGCCGCGTAAAGCCGAAGAACGCGCCCGCATCGCCATTGAAAAAGTCGGCTTGAAAGGCCGCGAATTGGACGATCCCGTAACCCTCTCAGGCGGCGAACAGCAACGCTTGTGTATCGCCCGCGCCGTCGTCCACCAACCCAGCCTCCTGATTGCCGACGAACCCTCCGCCAACCTCGACCGCGCCTACGCGCTCGACATCATGGAATTGTTCAAAACCTTCCATGAAGCAGGAACCACCGTCATCGTCGCTGCCCATGACGAAACCCTCATGGCAGACTACGGCCACCGCATCCTGCGCCTCTCGAAAGGACGACTCGCATGAGCATCATTCACTACGTCTCGCTGCACGTCGAATCTGCGCGTACTGCGCTCAAACAGCTCCTGCGCCAGCCCGTCGGCACGCTGCTCACCCTCCTGATGCTCGCCGTCGCCATGACCCTGCCGCTTTTCATGTATTTGGGCATTCAAAGCGGGCAAAGCGTTTTAGGCAAGCTCAACGAGTCGCCGCAAATTACCCTCTATATGGAAACCGATGCTTCCAAAGCCGACAGCGATACTGTCCGCAACCTGTTGGAACGCGATGCCCGCCTCAACAAAATCCGTTTCATCAGCAAGCAGGAAGGCTTGGAAGAGCTGCAATCCAACCTCGATCAAAACCTCGTTTCCATGCTCGACGGCAACCCCTTGCCCGACGCATTTATCGTAACGCCCGATCCCGCTACACCGCCCGCACAAATGCAGGCGATTTATCAGGATATGGTCAAGCTGCCCATGGTCGAATCCGCCACCATGGATACCGAATGGGTGCAAACGCTGTATCAAATCAACGAGTTCATCCGCAAAATTTTATGGTTTCTTTCACTGACGCTGGGTATGGCGTTCGTCCTTGTCGCGCACAACACCATCCGTCTGCAAATCCTCAGCCGCAAAGAAGAAATCGAAATCACCAAGCTGCTCGGCGCGCCCGCATCGTTCATCCGCCGCCCCTTCCTCTATCAAGCCATGTGGCAGAGTATCCTCTCCGCCGCTGTCAGCTTGGGGCTGTGCGGCTGGCTGCTCTCCGCCGTGCGCCCGTTGGTAGATGCCATCTTCAAGCCCTACGGGCTCAACATCGGCTGGCGTTTCTTCCATTTCAGCGAAGTTTCGCTGGTGTTCGGCTTCGTCATCGCCCTAGGCATCTTCGGCGCATGGCTTGCCACCACGCAACATCTGCTGGGCTTTAGGGCCAAGAAATAAAATCATTGGATTGAAGCAAAGGCAAAAGGTCGTCTGAAACCTTGTTTTAGGGTTTCAGACGACCTTTTTATGATTTATGCCAAGTTGTTTTTATTTTTCAATAAAAACACTATGTTACAAACAGTTGAAATCTGATTCTAATTGAGCTGTGTCCATTTTGTGTCAAGCAGGCTGTTCAGCAGTCCTGCGTGCCGGTGGAGATGCTCGGGTGCGAGGTGGGCATATCTTTGCACCATGTCGAAGTCAGACCAGCCTCCCATTTCTTTCAGGGCATATAGGGAGACGCCGTTTTGCACCAGCCAGCTCGCCCATGTGTGGCGCAGATCGTGCCAGCGGAAGTTTTCGATTCCGGCATCCTGCAGGGCTTTTTTCCACGGTTTTTTTACGTCTTTGACCGGTTTGCAGCGGTTGTTTGTAAAGACGTACTCGGGATGCTTTCCACGCTGTTTCAGCAAAACGGCGACGGCGGCATCGTTCAGGGCTACGCCTAGGGCGCGGCCTGATTTGGTTTCGTCGTGATGAAACCATGCGACTTTGCGTTTGAAGTCGATTTGCTGCCATTTGAGGCCGAATACGTTGGATTTTCTCAATCCGGTATTCAGGCTGAACACAACCATCGCGGCGATGTAGTCGGGTAATGCGGCTATCAGCCTTTCGGCCTCTTGCGGTGTCAGCCAGCGGATGCGTTTTTTTGCTTCCTGATAGCGTGGCAGTTTGGGAGCGCCGTCCAAATACTCCCAGTCTTTGGCGGCTTTGTTCAGTAGTGCCTGTACAAAGGCCAAATATCGGTTTTTGGTGGCGTTGCTGCCTTCGAGTTTGGCGATTTCTGCCATGATGACCGTTTTGGTCATGTGGTGCAGATACAGCCCTCTGAATGCGGTCAGCCTGCGGATTTTGGTTTCGTCGTGTACAAGGCTTTTTTTGCCTTGTTTTTCGTCGAGCCAGCGCAGGCAGGCTTCGTCCCACAGGACTTTGGGCTTGTCGCCCAAATGTTGCTGCCGCCACAAATCGTGCTTCAGTTTGTCATGGTACTCTTGGGCTTCGGTTTGGCATGCCGTGCCAGTCGAGCGTCTAATGCGTTTGCCGCTTGGCGAGACGACATCCACATACCATGTGTTGTTTCTTTTATAGATTGGCATTTTTCTTCACTCCTGCTTTCGAGTGATGCCTGCACGGCATCATTTTCAAGGCCGTTGAGAAACACGTCAAGCGCGGCCTGGGTGATGCAGTAGCGGCGGCCGGGCTTGGATGCGTTCAGACGGCCGTCGCGGATATGCTCCCTGATGGTTTCGGGGTGGCATTTGCAATACGCGGCGGCCTCTTCTACGTTGTAGGTTTTCATGGCGCTGCTCCGGTTACGGTTTCGTACACCGCGAATGCGGCGTTTTGCAGATATTCCGACAGTCGGGCTACGGCCAAATGGCGTTTGGCCTTGGGTTCGAGTATCAGAAATTCTTTGGCCGAGACGTAAAAAAACAGGCAGTAGTATCTGCCTGTCTGCGTCTCGATGGGGATGAGCCGGTAATGCGGGTAGCTGTTATCGGGTGCGACAAAAGAGGGGTTGACCCGAACAGGCCGCACTATCGGCTTGGCTTCTGTCAGCATTGCTGCGTCCTATCCTGTTTTGCTTACGGTAAAAACCAGCCACACCACCGATACGGCCAACACGGATACGGCTGCCAGCGTTGCCGCCAGCAGGATTTTCAGACGGCCTTCCAGCCGTGCGTTGGCTTTGTCGATGTCCTGCGCCACGCGGCGCGAGGTCGAGGCGTAAATTTTCGGCTCAATCTCTTCGATATGACGGTCGGCCTGCCGCACAAAATCGGCCAGAATCTGCTCGCGGTAGCTTTCCAACTGCGCGGCGGCGGCCGTGATTTTGCGTTCGTGCGCGGCCAGCCGGTTGAGAAACTCCTGCCGCTGCTCTGCCTGATGTTCGGCAAATCCGGCAAAGGCCGTCTGAAACATCTGCCGCTGCATCAGCAATACCGCCATCACGGGGTCGTCGCGGGTCAGGCGCGTGCCGGTCAGGCGGAATACTTCGGCAATCACGGCATCTGCATCATCGGCGGGCGTGTCAGTTCTCATGCTCATCGGCCTGCTCCGCTTTATCGGCCTGCTCCGCTCCATCAGCCTGCTTCGTGTTTTTCGTGGCTAAAAACGGGACTTCGTCCAGTTGCTCGTACAAATCTTTCTGCACGGTTTTGATGCGCTGGCGCGGCATGATGCCCAATTCTTTCGATTCCACCGCTTGGGTCAGGCTCATGTTTTGGCTGGTAATGGCGCGGATGTCCGCACCGAAGGTGTCGGGATTACGTTGCGGCAGGGTTACGATGCCGATGATGTCGTCTTTGTGTGATTCATATACGGCAAATTCGGTAAACGTCTTACGTTTGTTTTCTACAATTTTTTCAATCTTGCCTTGGAACTCATTCAGCCACACTACCACCTTGGCAGAAACGCCGTTTAAGGTCTGGTTCAAACCGGTCATGCAGTCGTCCAAAGCCTGCCCGCCTGTTACCGGCACATGCACCACCAACCGCACGCCGTTTTCAGCCAGCAACTCAGGTACTTGGTTTTCGCTCAAATACGCCATCAGCGGTACAAACGTCGCCGCGCCGTTGTCCACAATGCCGATGCCTTTTTCATTAATCAGCTTTTCAATCAGGTCGTCAAAAAAACGCGAATCGATATTGTTGGTCTCGGTCAAAATCTCGACAACTGTAGGCTTAAATGCGTTGTATCTGGCAAAAGTCTGATTAACCGGATCGGTGTCAAAGTAATGCAGCTTCTCCCCTGCGGCCAACTTTGCCTTTGCAGCAAAATAATCCGCCAAAAAAGCGGCTGTCAGCGATTTGCCGACCCCGCCTTTGCCTTGGACAATAATATGAGCTTCTTTCATGGCATAAACCTTTCTGTTATCCATCGTTTTTACAAAAAGAAACCTGCTCGCAAACAGGCTTTCGTTTGTAAAAAAGGCAGCCCGCAGGCTGCCGTCAAGCTGCTTAAACACTTATGCCGAATGTGAAAGCAGGAGGAGAAACCCTTAACGCCTGTCCACCCAGCGGCCGCCGTTTTTCTCGTCGCCGACGTACTCCACACCCTCATCGGCCGTTGTCCACTCATGGTCGAAATACGCCTTGCAGTAAGACGGCTTTTGCGGCCGGATATACGTTTTAGGCACGAGCGGGCAGGAATCGGTGTCAAAGCGGCCGCGTCCGTAGCGCGGACATTGCCGCTCCATAACCGTATAGCGCATCACGCGGTTTAACTCCCGCGCATCGCAGCGGCCTGCGCCGTTGACCAGCGCGTCCACCAGTTGCGGCATACCCTGCTCGCGCGAAGACGGGCACAGGTTTAAAAAATCACGCCGCGCCCGCAAAGTTTTATGCGGCTTCTTATGGCGGATACTGAAATAACGGCGGATAGACTCGTTGCACTCGCCCGGCCGGTGCGCCGACGACAGGCACAAAACAGCCTCGCAGGCCAGCTTCGCATCGCCCGTCAAAAGGTCGTCGGCGTAAACAGGAAAAGCGGCAGACAGAGCCGCTGCCAAAAACAAAACTTTTTTCATACCCACTCCCAACGGATATTGCATTTAAAAACAAAAAAACGGATAATCAACGCACCTCTACGGATGATTACCCGTCCGAGAAAAGCCCGCTTTCGCAAGAAGCGGGTTTTTCATTGCCATACCACCGTCTGCACGGCAAACTTCCCGTCGTTGCGGATGATATTCGCACACAACTTCTTATCCTGCCGCAGCATCTTGTCGATGCAGGCAGAGGCTTCCTGAATGGAAGAAAAAGTCTCGATCAGACGGATTTTGCCGCGCTTGCTGCCTTTGCTGCGGTTGGGTCGGCTAAATTTTGCAAACATGATTAGCTCCTTTAAAAAGTAAAAAGGTTGGTTGGAAAATTTTGATGTAAAAAGGCCGTCTGAAATGTTCAGACGGCCTTTTCTCGAAGCAGGCTTGAAAACCTGCCAACCGTGCTGTTCCCGGCAGTCAAACCATGCCAACGGTTACAGATTCAAATAAAAGCAGGTTGGCAGCCCGCTTCTCCGATTTTTCCAAGGCTGACGCTACTGTTCGTCGGTTCGCGCCCAAAGTGCTTGTTCAAAACATCACACACGCTACGGTATCGGAAACCGCCCGCTGTTTGGCTCAAGTACACGGGGACTTGCCGCCCTACGGCGGAAAGAAAGGCCGTCTGAAGTTTCAGACGGCCTTTTTAATATTAATCTGCTATGGGTATCTCTGCCGCGTGTGTTTCACACCCAAAATCAACACCGTGTTATCCGCTATTTCATAAATAACAAAATAGTTTCTATTGATAACCAATTCCCTTGTATCGGCAACCTTTCCGTATCTTCCTGCCAGCGGCATTTTTTCCAACAATCTGATCGCATTGCGTATCAGGTCATCCGTTTCCAAAGCCGCAATCGGATTTTCCTCAAAAATATAATTGACGATACTTTCCGCCTCATTCAAGGCTTTTTCCGACCATTCAACGCGCATTTTTCAATTTTTCCAACAAACGCGCACGGTTTGCATCTAAACGGTTTGTAGCTTCCTCGTTGCTGATGACGGGAGCGCGACGGGCTTGGGCAATTTCATTTTCAAGCCATTTGCTGTAAGTATCCGCCTCGCTTTCGCTGTCAAACTCATAAACCAGCGGATTAAGTTTTATTACAGTGTTCATATCCGTCTCCAAATCTGTTGCACCATCGCATAGATTATACCATTGAATAAAATAAGAAACTCTAAAATAATCAATGTCAAAAGCAAATCCAAAAGACAATAGCCTTACCATTTGATATAATCAACAAGATTATAGTTAAATCCGCACACCCAAACTGAAACCCGCTTCTTGCACAAACGGGCTTGGATTTAGATGTGTCATCTATAATTAAAGACGGCGTTTGATGCCGTCTGACAAGTGATGTCTTACCGGAATAATCCGGCAAAATCCTGCTCAAGGCAGGGCATATACAGTCATACAGTCATGTAGTTTGGCCGCTTTTCCGTAGATTACGGCCGCATCGGAGATACGCCCCGATTAAAAAAATACGTCCACCCGCAGGCTGGCCGGACGCTCATGCGCTACCCGGATGCTGTCTCTGCGTTTGTCTTTTCGGCAGATGGATGCTGCCTGCAACCGTTTGTTCGATTTACCCAAAGGCCGTCTGAAAGCGATTTCAGACGGCCTTTTCTTCCTATATCCGCTTTAAAAAAGCAGTCCTGAAGGCCGGTTGCTACGTTTCCCAACTTTTAAAGAGCTTTTGCGTATTACGCAATCTATAAATTGCATTTTACCTATTTTTTTATTTGCGTCAAGTGCAAATTTAATTTTTGGACTGAAATTTTTATGGGAACTACCAAAAAAGAAAAAGCCCCGCATTTTGCGGGGCTTTCTGTATCGGTTTTGGGCTGATGAACAAAAAGCCCCGTTGCAGGGGGCTTTTTGAGAAACATCGCCCTAGAAAGGAGATGTTTCAACATGAAACGCACCTGCACTAAAGGTCGTTCATGGCTGAAACTGCGGACGGCAGTTAAGATTAACTTAGCTTTGTTCCTGTTTTTGGTCAACTGACGACTAAAATAAAACCTCGGTTTTCCCGCCTGCCTGTAAAGGCGGGCGGTTTTTCTTAGAAAATAATTCCAAGCTCAGGTTATAGTAATCATATTTATAGTCTGTTTCGTCTTAGTCTTCTGTGCTCAACCATGACTCCCAGAATTTTTAACTCGGAGCTTGTAGATGACAATATCTCAAAATCATCATTCAAAGGATGAAGCTCATATATAAAGCTACCATCATCAGAGATCCCTCGCTGTTTGTATTTTCTCAGAAGAACATCTCTATTCACAGTTGCAACTAAGACAATATCTCCAGCTTCGGGAGTTAGCTCCGGATCTATTATGACTAGTTCACCTTGTTTAAACTCAGGCATCATGCTGAAATCCATAATCTTAAATCCGAATGAATCCGTTGAAATATCAGCAGAGGAAATCAGCCAATCAGAAATATCCAACTCTCCTGTATGGCTCTTCAGCTTATCCCAATTAAATGCCTGTATGGCATCCAGCAAGGGAATACGAATAAATCCCAGCGGTAACGGTGGTTCGGATACTTGGGTTTCTTCCACCAATAAGTCAGCAGGTCTGCATCGTAATGCTTTTGCATATAACTCAATTTTGTCGAGCGGAATACCCTGTTTCCCATTTTCTACGCGCGATAAATTACCCGCATCTGAATTTACTTCAAGTGCGAGTTCCTCTTGAGTCATATTTAATTGCTTGCGACGTTGTCGAATAATTTTTCCAATCTCCATAAAATTTATTTTCAAGCGTTCCCCAAAAAACAACAACGCGGAAAACGCAAATGCTTTCTTGCAAAAAAGTTGCAAATAACGCAAAATTAAATCTTAATTACAAGTGGTAGCATGAAATGAATACACCTTTGAAAATCGCGCGAAAGCGAAAGAACCTAACACTTATGCAGGTTGCAGAGCTTATTAAATCAGACGCTGGCAACATCTCCCGAATCGAACGCGGTCAACAAACACCAAGTAAAGAGCTTGTTGAAAAACTCGTCGCACTCTTCAAAGACGAAGGGCTGACCGAACTACATATTCTCTTCCCAGAGCGTTATACCGATTAATAAGCGGTCATCTTTATGCTCATCACCGAAATCCGCCCCCTTCTCAGCCAAACCTTCGACATCGTGTATCACGAGTTCGATGCGCTTTGTCGCGGCAATCTGCCTGCGTCAAGGCTGCTGGCGTATTTGTTCGGGCTGACGGAGGTGTTGGAAAACAATCCCAAATACGCCGTGCGCGAAGGCTGGATTTACAAGAGCGGCCGCAATCTTTGGGAAGACCTCGGCCTGACCCGTCGCGGCTATGAAAAGGCGCGGGATTATTTGGTGGACTTGGGCTTGGTGGCCTACAAGCGCGCGGGCGTGCACGGGATTATGAACTGGCGTTTGATGAAGCAGACGCTGTTGGCCAAGGTCTATGCGCTCAAAGGGAAGGATGCGCCGGATTTTGAATCGGGCTTGCAGCAGGACGCGCAGGGCTTTCATCTGCCCAAGTGGGTGCCGCTCAAGGAGTGGACGGCTTTTGTGGCCATGCGGTTGAAGATGGGCAAGCGTTTGCTGCCGCAATCGAAAAAGAAACTGCTCGAACAGCTTGAAACGCTGCGTAATCGCGGCATCGATGTACGGCAGGTTATGGAAAAGTCCGTTGCGGCAGGCTGGGCGGGCTTTTATGTGTCGGAGCGCAATCCGCCCGCCCAAGCTCCGGCGGCAAGTGCGGCCGACATGCGGCGGGAGCTGGAAAAGCAGATGGCCGAGCGAAACCAACCGCCGCCGCCGAAATCCGACCCTGACAGCGAAGGCAGACAAGCGTTGCTGGATAACCTGAAAAAACTCAAATAACCGACCATCAAACAGGCACGGCAGCTTTGCCGTGCCTTTTTTTGCCCTAAAACGGGGCAAAAACGGCTTTCAGACGGCCTTTGGGGCGAAATCCGACCCCAAGGCCGCTTTTTTGCGCCCGCGGGATGTAGTGGCGGCTGAAAGGCCGTCTGAAAAGCGGAAAAATATCCGATAGGGATAGAAATCCGCCCGAATCAGCGCGTAAATTTTGTCTTTTAAAATCATATCTTTGTACAAAACGTACAATGTACTTTGTGCAAAACGGGCAATGTACTTTGCACGGAATGTGCAGTTACTCTATATATAGATAACGACAGAGATTAAAGACATTGCGCGGCCGCGCAGATGTGTTTTGATGTGATTATTTTTTAAGCAGGGGAAGATAGGGTTTGACGGGGATATGGCCGCTTGGGGAGAAATAGGAGTTATGCACGGATTTTGTGGATGTGATGCCGAAGCCGAAAGCTATGATGTTTGGTTTCGTGCGAAAGTTGAAAAATCTATTACCGATCCCGCCCCGGCAATGCCGCATAACGAGGCGATGGCCTTTGTAGATAAGGAGCTTAAGCGTAGGAATGACGAGCGTTTGGCGGAATCTATCGCACAAGCCGAACGCGGCGAGTTTGTCGAAGTTGAGTTATAGCCCTGTTGCAAATGGGTAGAAAGGCCGTCTGAAAAGGTTCAGACGGCCTTTTTTTAATACAAGTTTTCGCTACTTACGTCTTCCGGCGGCCATTGGAATTTCTTTTTTCGGGGGTTGGGCGCAGGCGCGGTTTTTTCAACGTCTTTTTTGTCCGCTTCCTGTTTGACGGTGGGGGCGGGGTTAGCTGGCTGGTTTTCTCTTACCGCCTGTTTGATGGCGGGAGCGGGCTTTTCAACTTCCTTTTTATCCGCTTCCTGTTTGTTCAACCGTGAGCGGATGAATCGGTTTAAAGCCTGTTGGCTGATGGCTAGATTCTTTTTTTCTTTCAAAAATTGCAGCATTACTTTCTCAGTAAATCCCATTTTCCGCATTTTCAAAAGTTCGTCCCGGTACGGCTCCAAAACCGATCGGTTCACTCGTTTTGGCTCATGGCCATGCTCTTTGATGAAGTCATCCAAATCATCCATATCAGCTTCCTTTTGCATACAACATGGCTACAACACGAATACAACTTTAACTCTATTCTACTACTTAATACAACATTTAAACAATACAAAACAACAAAAATAACAACAATACAACAATACTAAAACAACTAAAAAACTCTACTTACTCGTATAAACAACATATAAACAATTTAAAAACAACTAAAACACAATATGAATACAACAATATCACAATACTAAACAACAATCTCCCCCTCCGCGCGAACCTCACCCCTGCAAAAAACGTCCAATTTCTACTTAAACCCACTATTTTCAAACTACACGCAGGATAGGCACAGGGTGCCAAAAAACGCCCTAAGGCGTTTTAAAAAATTCCGCCCGAAGGCGGAAACGCCGCCAAGCGGCTGCCCTGAAAAACAAACATCGGGAGGCTTGCGCCGCCGCGTTGTTGCGTGATGTCTAAATTCCCAAGCCGCCAAAGTCCAGACCAAGACGAGCGTCTTTGCGCGGATTCCACCTTTTCCACACCGCTTTAGGCGGTTCGGACAAAGATGAAATCCGCTCAAAGCCGGTCTGGACTTTGGCGGCTTGGGAATTTTTAACGACATCACAACGCGGCGGCGCAAGCCTCCCGATGTTTGTTGTTACGTTAAGCATAGTTACTTAGGAAAGGATTCAGCAATGAAAACTGCCAAGCTCAAACGCGCCCGTACCATCGCGGCCGTCATCGCAGAGTTGGACGCGGAACGCTGCAACCGCGTTTACGCATCTTGCTACCCGTTTGCTACGGGAACGGAATGGATTGCCGACCATATCCGCAAAAACTACTTTGCCGAGCTGAAAGCCGAAGGCTGCAACAGCCAAGAAGTATTGCGCCGCGCAAAACGGCGCGTCGTGAGTGCCAACGGCGGCACGGCCGCACAATGGCACGCCGTATAGGCAGTTGACCCCAAAAGGCCGCCTGAACGGCGGCCGCCGATACCTGTTTAAACAGAGAGGATTAAAAAATGACACGACAAAAACCAATCAAAAACCCGTTTGCCAAACTTACCGCCGCTTTGGATGGCGCGTATATCGGATGGCTGCCGCCTGTTACCGCATTTGCGCCTACCGGCAATATAACAACCGTATATTTGAAACTGGTTATCGAAGATTCTTTTGTGTTCCTGCCCAAGCCCGTGCAAAAGCTGGTCAGCAAGTTCAAACACAACCGATGCTTGGGCGGGATGGAGGTTTACGCCGAAGTACCGGTAGCGGAATACCGGGCGGTATTGGATATTTTTTATAACAAATGAATGGAGACGGAAAATGACGAACCCGATTACCCAAACCATCACGATGACCGTTGTACCCAACTCAAAACGCCCGGCATTTCTGCCGGAAAAAACCAGCGCGGCCTATTTGGCGTTTGAGACGGCTTTATACGGCATTGCCGACAACTTGAGCCGCGACTACGACGGCGGTTATTGGGAATTCTGCGAATTGTCAAACGGCGGTTTTTACTGCTGTCGGGATACCGAAGATGATTTTGACTGCGTGAGTTCCAACGGTTTTGAATGCCGCATGTCTGCCGATGCCTTCGGCATTACCGCCACGCTGTTTGCCCTGAATTGTGCGATGGACGGGCAAAGCGGTGCGACGCTGGAAAAGCTGGTTGACGGTTATTACCGTCTTAGGGATTACGCGGCCGGACACGAAGAGGCGGCTCGGATTTTCAGGATGATTGACTAAAACGGCTTTCAGACGGCCAAAAGGCCGTCTGAACGGAGGATTAAAAAATGACCAGATATACCCCCAAAGAATTTCAAGACCTTGTTCACGGCATCGCACACGGTTACGGCTGTATTGAAGTTGTATGTCATATCGGCGACAAGATCATTATCGAGGTGGGCGGAGAGAAATTTCCGTTGCGCGATAAGGTACTAGACCTTGACCGTGCAGGGGTTACGAAAATCGTCCGGTATCTAGTCAACCTACATTGCGCCGTTTTTACGCGCGATTATTTGGCTTGATTTGATGATTGACTAAAACGGCTTTCAGACGGCCTAAAGGTCGTCTGAATGGCAACAGGAGCAAAAAGATAATGGCAAATTACCGAATCAACGCTTACGACAAAAGCGGCCGCGCATATGGCGCGATGGTTTTTAGTGGCTACACCCGCAGAGAGGCGGAGCGACAATACCGGCGGCACAAGCTGCTAAAAAACAAACGGCTGAATTTATACATAGGGCAGATCGGCGCGATTTCCAATCTTGGCCGCTAAAACAGACCAAAGGCCGTCTGAACGGCGGCCGCAAACGGGAGATGAAGAAATGTTTGAATCTTACAATGACGTATCCCACAATTTTTACAACTGGTGCGAAATTTTAGAAGAATTGGGTGGCAACGGTAATTATGATGATGAAATTTGGGAGTTGGTACGCGCTCATAATCATTGTCCGCATTTGGGCAACGTCAGACAGGCGGTTATTTTGTGGAATTTGGAAAGTGAAATTTATGCGTTATACCCGTCGGCTAAAGTGGATTTTTATATCAATGCCATCGATAGCCATCTGTATATTAACGATAACATCATATCGGATATGAGGGATTTCAGACGAATCACAGCGCAATATGAAGCCGAAAATCTAGCGGCCTGATGATTTGGTTGTATAAATGATACAAAAAACGGGCGAAAACCAACCGCAAAACAATTAATTTAGGTAAATTAAAAGT
The DNA here is from genome assembly GCA_032388755.1 of Neisseria sp. DTU_2020_1000833_1_SI_GRL_NUU_006. Taxonomy (NCBI): domain Bacteria; kingdom Pseudomonadati; phylum Pseudomonadota; class Betaproteobacteria; order Neisseriales; family Neisseriaceae; genus Neisseria; species Neisseria sp. DTU_2020_1000833_1_SI_GRL_NUU_006. The sequence continues at coordinate 2,251,558 of CP135593.1, forward strand.
TAATTTGCGTTTAATTTTCGCCCGTTTTCGGCTGTTCAGACGGCCTTTGGCATGGAAAAATGCCCGCCGCAGCCCCGTTACCGTCTCTCAGGGTTCGACCGAAACGGCCCCACGCCCCCAAGTGAAAAACAGACTTAGGCGGCTTTTCCGGCACCTGCGGCAGCCTGCAAAACCGCCATGCCTGTTTTTCACTTGCCCCCTACGGCGGGCATTTTTTATAGCAGATTGCTATTGTCTTGCAGCGGGGCTGTTGTCTGGCAGGCGGGCTGTTTGGCAGACGGGCGTGAAAAAACCACCTGTCCATCAAAGGCAAGATGGTTTGAAATACGCAATAGTTGTACAATAATGCGTACCTATTTAAGGAGTATCGTAATGGATGTTATGACTTACAGCGCGTTTCGTGCCGAGCTGGCGGGGACATTGGATAAAGTGGCCGACGACCATCGGCCTGTTTTGATTACCCGGCAAAACGGCAAACCTGCGGTTGTGATGAGTTTGGAGGATTTCCATTCCTATGAAGAAACGGCCTATTTGACGGCAAGCCCCCAAAACGCGCAACGATTGAATCAGGCTGTCGAACAAATCCGGCAGGGGCTGGCGGTTGAACGCGGCTTGGCAGAATCATGATCTTGGCTTGGGCAGACTATGCTTGGGAGGATTATCTATACTGGCAAACCCAAGACAAAAAGACTCTGAAACGCATCAATCTGCTGATTAAAGACATTATGCGCCATCCGTTTGAGGGCTTGGGCGAACCCGAACCGCTGCGGCATAACTGGCAGGGGTTTTGGTCGAGGCGGATTGATTTGGAGCATCGCTTGGTCTATCAGGTACGCGGCGATACATTGTTTGTCGCGCAATGCCGATACCATTATTAACCGTCGAACGCTTAAGGCCGTCTGAAACGGCGGGCATGCCGTTTCAGACGGCCTTTTCAAGCTTTAATTGTCCATATGCAAATTGTCCACCCTATTTGGCCGGTTTGTGGGGTGCGGACGTAAAAAAACAGCCTGCCGCCACACGGTATCTGTGTGGCGGCAGGCTGTTTGATGTCATGGGCGGTCAGGCCGCCTGTTGTTCGTCCAATGCTTCTTCGGGGCGGTAGTTTGCCCGTATCAGCGCGGCCATCGGCGGCGGCGATACGGAATTGCCGCACATTCTTACTTGGGCGGTTTTGGTCAGCGGCCGTCCGCTGCCGTCGCGGTCGTAAATGTAGCTGTCGGGAAAACCTTGGGCTTTGTACAGCTCTTTGGGTTCGAGCATCCGCAGCGTGATGTCGGTAATGTAGTAGGGTTCGCCGCCGATATGCAGCGTTACCGTTTTCAGACGGCCTTCCGTGTCAAGGCCGTCTGAAAAGCCTTCGCCGTAACGGATCAAAAAATCGGCTACGCGCAGGGCGCGTTCTTTTGCGCTGCCGAGTTCGCACACGGCCAACGAGGTTTTGCCGCCTCCGCCGTCGCTCATGACTGTGCCGACAGGTTCGGAAATGTCGCTGCCTGTGCTTGCGCCGAACTGCCGGATCAAGCAGGCGGAAATAAGCTGCTGCTGGCTGCCGCTGTTGGTAATGGTGGTCAGCGGTTCGGCCGCATCGCGCCCGAAGGTACTGTTGAATCCGTCGTTGGCCTGCATCAGGTAGGCGCAGGCAAGGGCGTGGCCGCCGTTGCCGGAGGCCGTTACCGTGCCGACGGGCTGTGTGATGTCGTGGCTGCCGATACCCCGCCGCCTGCTTGCGCCGCTGCCTTCGCCGTGCGCGGCATTGATTAATACGGCTGCGCGGGTGCCGGTAACAAAGGGCTGCGGGTTGTCCAGCACAAACTTTTTAATGCCTTTGGCGATGCGTTTCAGGGTGTTTTCGGCCAGCGGTTTGGGACGGTCGAACACGGATTTTCCGGCCAGCGTCCAATCGATGCACCCGGCCGCGCCGCGCCATTTCTTTTGGCCTTTGGCAGGCCGTCTGAAATGGGTGGGTTCCGGCCATACAATCGGCAGCCCGTCGCGCCGTGCCACCATGAACAGCCGCTCGCGGGTGGTGGGTGCGCCGTAGTCGGCCGCACACAAGATGCGCCATTCGACGGCATAGCCCAGTTTTTCCAATTCGTGCACGAACTTTTGCCAGCGCTCTCCCGTGCGTTTGGGATCGGGCACGAGATATTGCTGCCGCACGGGAACGCACTCTCCGGCGGCCGCGATTGTGCCGTCGGTTTTGATCACGCGGCCGGAGGCTTTGTCGCGCTTGGCCACCAGCCGCCCCCAACGGGTAATCTGCTTCACGTTTTCCAGCGTGATCACTTCCGGCCGCACCTGCGCCGCCCAGCGTTTGCCGACCCAGCTTAACGAACGGACGGCATTGCTGCGCGGCTGCCCGCCCGCCGCCTGACTGTGGTGCGTACAGTCGGGGCTGAGGTGCAGCAGCCCGACCGGGCGGCCGCCGCAGGCTTGAGCCGGATCGACATCAAACACGTCGGTCTGGAAATGGCGCGTTTGCGGATGGTTGGCGGTGTGCATGGATATGGCCTGCGCGTCGTGGTTGACGGCAATATCGACATACAGCCCGGTAGCCTGCTCGATGCCGCAGGATGCGCCGCCGCCACCGGCGAACAGATCGCAAATGAGCTTGCCGCGCAGGTCTAGGGTAAATTGCTTGGGCATCCGCATGGCCGGCTGTCTCCTTTCATTGCATTGCTTTGAGTCATGTTGTTTGTCTCTCTTACGGATTAATGCAATATTTCAATGCAGTAATGATTCTGTAGAGTTCGTGCCGCTCGTCTTCACTAAGGTTTTCAATCCCAAAATCGTGTGCCTTCAGGACAACCAGCTGCTCAATGTCGTTGAGCCGGACAGTACATTCCCGTTCGGGAGAAATCAGGTGGCCATAGTCGGCCTTGGCGGCTAATGCCGTCAGAAAATCTTTTGAATCAGTTATTTCGCCCGTGCCGCCAAGTGTGTCGGCGCGGCCGCACAGCGACAGCAGTTGGGCAAAGGCGGGATTGTGGCGGAAGTCTTCGCCGCCGATGCTGCCGACAGTCAGGATGTCTATCAGGCTTTCGATGTCGGAACGGATAACCGCCCCTACGGAAGAGGCTTTGTCCGACGGAGGCAGCTCCTTCAAAATCTGTCTGGTAAATGCGATGGTGTCGGACAAATGGGCGATGATGGCGTTGAGGTCGATTTCTGCGATGTTTTTCTCTTTTGTATTCATGGTTCTGCCTTTCTGAATCAGCGTGAAATGTCGGTTTGGGGTTTGTTTTCGTCCAAGCGCTGCTGCATCCGGCTGATGGCGCGGCGGTTGCCGTGCAGGCGGTCGTAGCTTTGTTGGGCTTGGGTGTCAAACGGCTGCGCGGCGGTTTCTTTGGCCAGTTTGCTGACAATGCGGGCTTCGGTTTTGTGTCCCATCTTGTACAGCTCTTTGGCGATTTTGCCGTATTGCTCCAAGATGATGCCGCGCGTCTGCATGGTTTCTTTTAAAAACGGATGCGTCGGCCTTTGGCTGCTTTTGAGGGCGGACATCAGCTCTTTGGCCTGCTGCCTTGCGGTGCGGCTGAGTGCGCCGCGTTGGCGCATGGCGCGTTGGATGCCGTCTTCGGGCTTTTGCACCCGGCCGCGGTGTTGCCGCTTGGTGGCGGCGCACAATACGCCTTCGTCGCGCAGCTTTTCGGCAAAGCGCACGCGCCACTCGAAGAGGTCGTTTTTGCGCGGGTTGAGCCTTTGGCCGAAGCCGTCGCGGATTAATACGCACAGATGCACATGCGGGTGCGCGGGTTCGCCGGGTTTTTCGCTTTCGTGGTGCAGGCCGAAGGCGTATTGGTGGTTGCCAAACTGCTCGGCGGCAAAGGTGCGGGCGGCGTTTAACACGGCTTGCGGCGGCGTGCCTGCGGGCATGGACAGCACGATATTGACGGCTTCTTTGTGTTTGCCCTCTTCGGGAATGCCGAGTTTCTGCCAGTCGTCCAACAGGCTTCGCACGGCTTTTTTGCCCTCCAGCCGCTCGCCGTCTGAAGTTTCCAAACTTACTTCGCCGTTGCGCGAGACGTAGTCCAAATGGTTGCGGATGCCGCGCATTCCGTTGGATTTGTTGCTGAGACGCTTGGGGATTTTGACCATCACTTCGGGATGTTTGAGCGCGGCGGCTTTCAGGTTGGTCAGGGCGCTGCCGCTTTTGAGCGGCGGCGGCGGGGCATGGCGGGCGGACTTGCCGCCTTTGCGGCCGTCTGATGTTTTACCGCCGCGCTTGGACGCTTTGCCTAGCACGAGGTCGTCTTTTTTGCCGTAAACGGCGCGGGTTTTGCCGAGAAACCAGTCGTCGGCATGGCGGTTAAGGCTCATGGGCTGCCTTTCTCGTCGTGTGGCCGCGCTTGCGGCGGCGGTGGGTTTGCAATACGGCGGCGACTTTGCTTGTGTGCGCGTCGATATAGGCTTTGAGCGCGGCAATGTCGTTGCCGGTAAGGGAGGCATTTTCGCCCGCATTCAGACGGCGTGCGATTTGGTTGAGGTTGCGGCCGATGGTCAGCAACTGGTAATTGCTCTGATACAGCGCGTCGGCCTCGTGGGCAGAAATCATGGGGTGTTGGTAGATGTGCGACTGGATGATGTCGCGCACTACGTCGTTGATGCTGCCGCGCCGCACGGCCGCCGCCGCTTCGAGATAGGCGCGGTCTTTGTCGGGCAGCCGCAGCGTGATGCGGCGGGCGCACTTGGGCGGCGGCAGCTTGAGCGGCTCGACGGTTTGAGGCTGTTGCAGCTCTGCCTGAAGCAGCTTTTTAGCCAACAGCGACAGGCTGGCTTTGCCGAAGCGTTGCCGCGCCAGCCCGCGCAGGGCGGCCTGCTCGTCGGTGTTCAGGCCGAATACCCGCACCGGCGGGCATTTGGCCGTATCGTTTGCATCTGTTCCGTCCATGTTTCACTCCTGCAAAAAAAGGCCGTCTGAAAGGTTCAGATGGCCTCAAACGGCAAAAAAAATCAGCGGTCGAACTTAAGCTCGTGCTGATTTGCGCTTCTTTCAGGCTGTGGCTGCCTGATTTGGTTTTCATAAAAATTGATGCGGGCAAGCATCTGCGTTTGCGGCGACAAACCTTTAATCAGGTTTTCCATCGAACGCTCCAGCATGGCCTGCCAACGTTGTTCCAACTCACTCATTGAGGCCGTCCGGGCACGGTATTGCGCTTTAGCCGCATCGAGGCGTTCGGCAGGGTCGGGGGCTTGGGGGCGGGTTTCAGACGGCCTTTCGGCCTGATGTGTTTTTTCCGTCCGTATCGGATGGTTCAGTAAGGTTAGTGTCAAGGCGCGGCCTGTTTCACTAAACCGGTAATCCCAACCGTTGCGGCTATTGGGTTCGGATACCAAAATACCTGCCTGTTCAAACTGTTTGATGTCTTGCATCATAAAGTAATGGCGGGCATCAATCGTCCGGCCTGCTTGGGCGTTTTGCTTGAGCATGTCGGACAGCGTGCTGGTCATCGTGCGATGCGCCAATGCCTGCCCGTATTGCGCGGCCACAGCCGTATCCATATTGCGGAAATCCAAGCCGCCCTCCATAAAATCTGCCTTTTGCCGCAGTACATAATCAACAGCCGTCTGCTGTAACTGTTGCGCTTTACTCATCATTTGCTCCTGCACGGGGCGCGGCGTACCGCCGGACAAAGAAAAAGCCGCTGCATTTTGTGCGGCGGCTTGGGTTGGAGAATCTGACGGCTTTACGCCTTGGGTAACTTTGGGGCGTTCTGCTCCGTGTTGCGGTCGCGTAGTTTCATGGGATTCCTGCGCAGTTCCTCTTTTGCCCACTCGTGAAAGCTCTCGAAGTCTTGCTTGAGCGATTCGATCTCGGATGGCGTCAAAAGTCGGGGATGATCGAATTGCGCCTGCCTCACCTCGAGTGAGTTGGTCGATGCTGTAGCCGAAGGTTTGTAGCCAGTAGTCATTAGGTGCGTCTCCGTGTTTTCTTTGGATTTCGTCAAGCTGTTTTTGTGTCGGTACAATATTTAGACCGGTAGCGCGTGCGCTCATCACAACTGCGCCAAGCACATGGCCGCCACGGTTTTCAATATAGCCCCGCAGTCCGGCAATAGTGCCACCCATCGTGGAATTGTCATCTACAATCAGGTAATCACGGCCGGACTGAACATTGCCGCCAAATATGGCAGGAAAGGCAAGCCGGTAACTGCTGTCGCGGCCGGTACGCCCTGCATAACTGACCTGATACAGACTGCGGTCGGTTTGCCAACCGGTATGTTCGGCCAATACTTCGGCCATCATGGCAGGAATACGGTTGCGGCCGGCTGATTCCTCTGCCCGGATACCCACGATAAGCGGTGTTTTATCTCCTACCATTTCTTTAACTGCATCAACAGTTTGTTTGGTAAGCAGGGATTGTACCAAAGCCAATGCAGCCTTGCCATTGCCCGCTTTGGCAGCACGGTAGCTTTCGGCGCTTTGCATTTCGGCCAACGTGCCGTTGCGTATCAGCGGCGGAAAATCCCGCCACGGCGCACGCTCGGAACGGGCAGAGGTTTGTTCCGCATCCTGCACGGCATTAAGGCCGTCTGAAACTTCAGACGGCCTTGTTGTTTTGTTCGGGTCGGTCATGGTGGTATCCCTGTCAAAAAGCAGCCAGCCCGAAGCGGGAAGCTTTGGGCTGGCGTGTGTTGGCGTTTACCGGCTGATTTCGGGTGCGTTGCCGCGTTCCTGCGCCCGCGTGTCGCGCTGCTGCTGCGGGCTTTGTGCCTGCGCGGGAATCTGCATGGGTTTGGGCAGGTTCAGCTTGCTGCCGCTCATTTTTTCAGCCGTATGCTCGTAGTAGTTTTTCAAAGCCAGCGTGCGGGCATCGCCTTTGAGGCCGCTGATGGTATCCATCATGCTGCGCTCGTGAAACGCCAAAAGCTGCTTGTTGGGCTTGGAGAGTTTTTCCGCTTTGCGCGTATATACCGATTTGGCCGATTCGTAACCGGTTTGCAGCGCGGCCGCTTTCATTTGCGCGGCCGCTGCGGCGGCTTCGCTTCGGATTTCGCCCTGTCCGATGGCCTGCATGGGCGCGCCCAAATGGGTGTCGGCTTCGTGCGATGCGTTGATGACGGCATCGCTGGGCAGCCCGCTTTGCGCCAGCATTTTGTCGGCTTTGGAGATGGCCTCTACGTCGGGTTTGCCTGAAACCGGCGTATCGCCGCTGCGGCCGGGCTGTTCGGACGGCCTGCGCTCCTGTTCCTGCTCCTGCTTCAGACCGTCTGAAACGCCGCTGCGCCGCTCTTGGCGTGGGGCGGTTTCGATGCCGTTGAGCGCGTACTCTTGACGCAAACGCTCCACCATCGCCAGATCTTCGGGCTTGGGACTGTAGCCGGAAGTGCGGATGCCTTGGCTTTCGGCCATCACAAACATCAGGGATTTGAACTCTTTGCTGCCCTTGATTTTGATACTGTCCCAGCCTTTGTGTTTGGCCACTTCCAGCATGTCTTTGACGGTTTGCAGGTCGGATTTGGCGGTGGTCAGTTTGTTGCCTTTGTCGGTAAACAATACGGTGCGGTAGCTGTCGGGCGAAGCGTATTGTCTGCTCGGCGAAAGCAGCCTGCCCTCAAACGTGATATAGCGGTTTTGCAGGCTCTCGGGCGTGGTGTAGTTCAAATCCAATACGATTTTTTTATCCCTGCCCTGCAACAGGGCGGCGGCATCGGTTTGGCCGGGTTCGCCCTTTGGGGCTGCGGACGGTTCGCGGGTGGGTTTTTCGGACTGTTCGGGTTTGAGGCCGTCTGAAACGCCGCTACTTTGCTTTGGGCGCGGCGTATCGCCGTTTGGGCTGTCTGCGCCGTGCTTGGGGGCGTTTTTTTCCACTTCTGCGCGGCGGCCGTCAAACTCGATGCCGTTGGTTTGCGCGGCTTCGGGTGTTTCGCGCGGGGTGTCTTGTTGTGCCATTGCATTGCCTTTCATATCGGGTGTTGCGCTTTCAGACGGCCTTTTCCGCTGTCCGCGTGCCTGCATTCTGTCCTGCCACTCGGTCGCTTGGTCGGCGGCCGCCTGCGCGAAGCCGTCGCCCTGCGGTGCGAGGTTGACCCCTTCGTCCAGCGCCTGCCTGACCGCCGCGATACCGGCGAGCTTGTGCAGGTCGTTGAAGTCGCTGGGCAGCTTCGGGCGGCCTTGGCTGTCGAGGCCGTTTTCGCGTTGGAACTGCTGAATCTGCGTCATGGTAAATTCGGGCTGCACGGCTTTGGCTCTGTCGCCGAACAGGGCGGCCGCCTGCCGCGCTTTGGCCAAGCCGGTGCCGGATGCGTCGTTGTCAACCGCGATGGTTACGGGGATGTCCGGCGGCAGGTTTTTGGCCAGCGTCTCGGACACCGTAACCATATTGCCCGCGTCAAACGCGACAACCACGGGTTTGCCGGTGGCCTGATGAATGCTGGCGGCGGTGGCGAAGCCTTCGGCAACCACAATGCCCCGCGCGGTATCGGCCGCGTCGCCGACCACGGTGTAGCCGCCCGACTTGAGGCCGTCTTTCAGAAAGTGCTTGCCGCCGTCCGGCGAAATGGATTGCAGGTTGTACAGCGTGCCGTCGCGGTAGATGGGGATTTGCAGGTTGAGTACGCCCCGATACTCGCTTTGGCGGATGCCGCCCAACACGGCCGGGTCGGTAATGCCTTTGGCGGCCAGATAGGGATGCGCCAAAGTGGCGGGAGCGGCGTTGCGCCAAATCCGCTGCGCCGTTTTGCTGACGCGCAGATGGTTTTCCTGCTGCTGCCTCTGCGCCGCCTCGCGTGCCGCTGCGGCTTCGGCCTGACGGCGTGCCTGCTCTTCGGCCGAAGGCGGCGTATAGGGCGTGTCGGGGCGGTAGCCGTTGGCGCGTGCGTCGTAAAACAGCGATGCGATGGTGCGGGTGGGGTTTTTGATGCTTTTCCACACGCTGCGTGCGTCGCGGCTGCTGTAGCTGTCGGACTGCTGCGACCATCTGTCCCACATGTCAAACGCCTCTTCGCCCAGCTCGTGTTTCAGCGAATAGGCAGTATTGACCCACACGTCGCGGTCGTGCGGCTCGATGTAGCTTAGGGCTTTTTCGATTTCGTCGCGGTTGCTCATTATGTTGTCTCCTCACAAAAAACAACGGCCGCCGCATGAAGCGGAGGCCGTCTGAAACGGAAAATCAGGCCGTCTGCGGCAGGTCGGTAGGATTGATGCCTGCGGTGTCCTGCAGGATTGCGGCAATCACGGGCAGGCTGCCTTCGCCCCAGTTCTGCGCCACCACCGGCACCAGTTCGGCCACATACTCCGGCGGACTGCCCGGCGGCACAATTGCGGCCAAAATCGAACGGGCGAAGTCTTCGGCGTTGGCACCGTCCTGCCAATGAAAGCCGTCCAACTCTTCGGGCGCGAGGTATTCGGCCTTGACTGCTGCCTGCGGTGCCGCCCGTTTGGGCGCGTCAAGCTGCAACACGGGCACTTCCGGCAGCGTCAGGTTGGCGCGTTTGGACAACACGGGGTCTTGCCAGTACACAATCTTTTGCGCGTATATCGGCCTGCTGCTGCCCAAGCTGATGATGCAGTCTTCTTTGGGCATCATTTTCAGCTCGTCGGGATTCATGACCGCGCGTTTCTGATCGCTCACGCTGTTGCTGCGGCTGCTGCTTTTGCCGTGCGAACGCGACGACGATTTGGCTTTGAAAGTCTGATAGCCCACAAGGCGGCTGTATTCCTCCGCATCCGACTGGTCGCGCGGCGGAAATACGATTTGGCAGCCGAAGTTGGTAAAAAACGTGCGCTGACCGGTTTTCTGATACAGCTTTTCCATCTGCGAGGGCGTTTGGAAAATCGGCAAAAGCCGCATGTTGTAACCGGCAAGGTACGACACGCCGTGTTCGATAGCGGGTACGACACCCAGCGCGGTAAATTCGTCCATCAGCATCAGGCACTGGTATTTCAAAATGCCCGGGTTGTTTTCCGGCAAACCCTGATAAACGTTGACGTTGGCCAACAGGCTGAAAAACAGGTTGGTCAGCCGCGCAAAAACGGCGGTTTCGGTAGGCAGCACGCCCAAATAAACCGTCATGCGCTTTTTGCGCACGTCGTCCAAACGGAAATCATCGCCGCCGGTGGCCGCTTCGACCACGGGATCGATGAAGATGCCCAAAGGCGCGGTTACGGTGGCCACAATATCCGCGCCCGTTTTGGCGTTGCCGTTGGCAAAGTCGGATAAAAGCGTGATGCAGTTGCCGCTCAATTTGACCGCCTGCGGCGAACGGGAGCGCAGCTCGATTTCGTCGCGTATCCATTCTGCCAGCGTTTTGCCGTTTGTCGGGGCGCACAGGCGGAACAGGTTGGCCATCGTGGTGCGGTTTTCCTGCAGGCTCAAATCCCGCTCCGGCTCTGTTTCAATCAGATACATCAACAAACCGGCAAACAGCTTGCGGGCGGCTTCGGCGAAAAACATCGCGCTGCCGCCCGCATTGACCGGATCGGGATACATGATGGCAGCCACGCCCAAAGCGTCTTTGTAGGTATAGGTCGGATTGCGGCGCACATAAGTGAGCGGATTCCAGCGGTGGCTGACCAGCGGCGCATTGGGATTGCGCTCGTGTTCGGGCATCCGTCCGCCTGGATTGAACAAAAACACCTCCTGCCCGTGTTTGGCACGAAAGCCCGCCGTGATTAAGAAGTTTTCCATTTTCGGGTCGTACACCACCACCGAATCCCGATAATGCAGTAGGTTGGGAATCACGATGCCCACACCCTTGCCCGAACGGGTCGGCGCGGCCAAATAGGCAAACTCTTTGCTGCTCCAGCGCAGAAACTGCCCGCCGTATTTGCCCACCAGCAAATCCGGCGCGTCTTCGGGCTGAAACTTCTCTTTGAGCAGGCCGGTTTTTTTAATCTCGCTGCGGTTGGCAAAGCGTGCCGAACCGTGCAGCTCGCGGCGCGGCTTGGCAAACACCGCTACCAGCGACAACACCGATACCGCCAGCGGAATCGCGGCCGCCAACGCCGTCGAAACCTGCAAAGGCAGCATCATGGCCGCAGGCAGCCGCGCCGAATGCGCCCAATAGGCAGGCAGCAGCATCACGGACGGCCCGGTTTTCAAACCCAGCCATTGCGTGTACACCACCGCGCCCAAATACATCCCGCCGCACGCGGCCGCCGCCGTCAGCACGCCGGTTACGCCGAACACGGCCAAATAATTCCGTTTCATGTATCGCCTCTCCAAAGACCGTTTGAACAAACAAAAAGGCCGTCTGAACGTTTCAGACGGCCTTACCGCATCATGTCGTGCACGCCGCCGGATACGGCTGCCTCCTGCGTTTCGCGCGTGCGGATAATCTGCACTTCCGAGGCGATAACTTCGGTAATGTGGCGTTCGATGCCGTCGCGGCCGGGATAGGAGCGCGTGCGGATTTTGCCGTACACCAAAATGGTGTCGCCCGATTTCATATAGCGGCACACCGTTTCGGCCAGCTTCTCGTAAAGCAATACCGGCACCCACTCGACGTGTTCTTTTTGCTCACCCGTGGACTTGTCCGTCCACTTTTCGGATACAGCCACTTGGATTTTAGTGGCCGCCTTGCCGTCGGGCAGATAACGCAGTTCGGGGTCTTTGCCCAAATTGCCCATGATTTCGATTTTGTTGACGTATGGCATGATAAACAATCCTTTATTCTTAAATGTGATTGTAAAATGAATGATAATAAATATGATGATTTGGACGCAGAAGATGCAGAAACTCAGTTTTGTTTGAATCGGTATCCATGTTTTTCCCTTTTTACGGTTAAAAGAAAGGCCGTCTGAACGTTCAGACGGCCTTTGGTGTTGCGCTGCCTATGCCCTGCCGCGCATGGCGTAGTATTTTTCAACAGGATCAAAATACAGCTCGGTCATGCGGGTTTTCTCGAAATAACAGACGATGTCGATGGTAGCGCGGACGGTGTTGAGGATGTAGGAGTGTTCCATCGAACGCCCCGCCGGAGATTCCATTGCCAATTGCGCAATACGGTAATGGACGCTGCGTGCATCGTTGGCGTGTACCGAAGTTAAGCCGCCCGGGTGGCCGGTATTGAGCGCAGACAGGTAGTCCCATGCTTCGTCGCCTCGCAGCTCGGTCAGGAAGATACGGTCAGGCTTCAAACGCATACAGGCCGCGACAATCATCTTGGCCGTGATATGTTCTTTGTAAAAAAGGTGGGCATGGTTGGGATGTTTGGGCAAAGACAGCTCGTGTGTGTCTTCAATCGTAATCAGCCGCTCTTGCGCCGGGATTAAGTCGGCCAATGCTTTGGTAAATGTGGTTTTGCCCGAACCCGTGCCGCCGACCATGCAGATATTGAGCCTGCGTTTGACAGCCTCCTGAAAAAACGCCGCCAAATCGCCGTTTGCTTTGTAATCGAGCATTTTGTACTGCCAGTCGGCCAGCTTCACATCGTGCGGCAGTTTCATTTTGTCGCATACGTCGCGGACGTAACGGCTGTCTGTTTCGATCTCCGCTGTCGTGCGCCGCTCAGGCACGCCGTAGGCGGAAACGTCGCTGAAATTTTGCAGACGGCCGGTATCGAGATAATCGCTCAAGCTGAAGCGGCTGGATGACGGTTTGCGGAAGGCAAAAACCATTGTGCCGTCTTCGCACGAGGGCGGCATCATGATATGCCCGCGCTCGCCGTCGGGCAGGGTTACGGAATGGATGGGATTTTTCACAGTCAGCGCTTTACCGTTGAAAACGCATAACACGTTGCCCAGTTGCTTAAGGTTGTCCAGCGTCAGGACTTCGCTTTCGTAACGGGTAAAGCCGCTGCTGTCTTCGGTAAACATTTCGCCGCTGCGGTTGATCAGCACTTCGGTAATGCCCGGCCGGTTGAGTTTTTCTGTAACGCCCAATTTGTCCAGCAAGTTGCGGGCGGTTACGTCGTTGTGAAATTCGCTCATGTATTCTGCCAAAACAATGCCGCCCCGTATCGGGGCGGCGTTTGGTTAATCGGTATGGACAAGTTCGTAAACATTGCTGAAATCCACGTCGCGGGCAACATACACCATAATCCGCTCGCCTTGGTTGACGTAGCCGGTAGGAGGAATGTTGATGCTGTTTTTCAGCACTTCGGTAGCAATATCCTGCGCCGCTTCGGTTGTTGATTCAAACGATACGTTGTTGGACGAACCTTTGTTGCTGCTGCGGCGGCCGTAGGCATTGATGGTGTCGTCCACCATGCTGATCATGACCGCGCCGCCGATGCGCTGCCAAAAATGGCTGTTGATTCTGGCCGGATGGCCGGAGCCGCCCAACGGATCTGCACCGAGGCTGTCGATGCTGACGCTTACGCCGTTGGGCGTTTCGATGGTTGTCCATGCAACAAAAACCCGCGCCTGTCCGTGCGTCAGGGCAGACTGCTGCTCGCCGTGGATGACAGACCCTTTTTCCACCAGCAATACTTTGCCGTTGGCCGAATATACGTCATTCATGACTTGGCATTTGGTAATGCCCGGATAGGTAGTAACAATACGCGTCATCAATGAGCAGGAAATGCCGGTTGTACGCCCCAACAGGAAATCCATATTGCCGCGCAATGCTGCGCTGCCCGGTGTGAATACCGACGCATTCAGACGGCCTGCCAAACCTTTTTGCTGGCTTTGGCCGCCTGCTCCGCCAAGAGAGCTGTCGCTGTCGGGAAAGGCTGTAGGATAAGGGGAAGCCTGCGTCAAGGCTGCGCTGCCGTCTGCTCCGCCCGCCGCCAGCCTGTCGGCCGTTCCTCCGTCTTTGTCAAACGTCAACGGGCTGGTCAGACGCAAATCAGGCGGCGGTTCGACCACAGCCGGAGCAGGTGCATTTTCGGGTGTTTCTTCCTGCGGCATTGTTTCGGGTTCTTTTTTCTCTTCAGGCTCGGATGCTGCCACTACTTCGGGCATCTCGTTGGCTTTCTCATCCAACACTTCGCGCTGGCTTCTGCCGAAGTCGTGTTTCTGCCCTCCCTCTGAGGCCGTCTGAAACTGCTCGGGCTTGGGTTCTTTCTTAAACCAGTCCTGTCCGTATCGGGCAACACCGGCAACCACCAAGCCGACGCCGAAAATCCCGACTACCAGCATACCGACTTTCTGCATGGTGGAGATTTTCCGCACGCTCAAATCTTGCGGAATGCCGCGTTCGGCCTCGCTGCCGGGTAAGGAGTCTTTCAGGTTCTGATGCGGCCGGAAGTCTTCGTTATGGCGTGTTTGCGCCGTCAGGCTGTTTTCAGACGGCTCAATCGAACCTTGGCTGCCGTCATCGTACTCGTCAGGTTGTTTGTTGGGATTCAGATTCATGGTTTACTTTCCTTTTTTCATACGCACGGCACCGGCAACGGTCGTACCCCGATAATTGAATTTGCCCTTGCTGTCGTAGCTGCGGTTTTCTACACCTAACACTTTTTTGCCCAAACGCAGGTAATAAAGCGCGGAAGTATCGTGAACGACCAGCGTGTCTTGCTCCATATGCGTATTGACGGTGGATTCCGTACCGTCGGGGGAAACTTTGAATACCGTCGGCATCTCACGGGCATCATCAAACTTGAGATAGGTAAAGCGGCCGTCGTCCCACATTCCCGACGGGGCAAGCGTCTTTTCTCCGTATGCCCAGTAGTTGTAGTTGGCACCGGACAAAGCCTGTCGGCCGTTGCTGTGCATTGCGGCCAACCGGCGTGCTTCCTGCCGTTTTTGTGCTTCGGCCTGTCGTAGGCGGGCGGCCTCTTCGGGATAGCGGAAACGCAGGATGTAGGTAGGCGGCTGCTTTCTGCCTGCCATACGCAAATCAAAAGCATAAGTGCGCTTGTTGGTGGAAATCAGCAGGTTGGTTTCAGGTGTTTCGGTTGTGGGCTTGAAAAAAATATTGTTGCCAGACGTTTTTAGCTTCCAAGCCCCCGTATTACCTGCCACGATGGCATTGTTTTCGCCTTCGACCCGCTCGTCTTGGGCAAGCTGCACCAGTACCGCACGGCCGATTTCGGCACGAATGACAACCACATTGTCAGGGTTGTAGTTTACATACTGGATGCGTTTATCGTAGGCCGCACCCTTGGGGATGGCAGCCGCGTGCGCCGAAAACGCAAAAAAACCGGCAGCAAGGCCGGTTAAAAGATAGGCTTTTTTCATGTTCATGACTGGACATTCTCCACTTCAACCTGATAGGAATCGACGATAAAGCCTACGGGATTGTAATCCCGCTCCTCTTCTTTTGTCGGCGGGTTGTCATAATGGTAGGCAATGGTGGCAATCTGATGCTCGGTAATAGGCTGGACACCCGAAGAGGGATTGACCGGCAGTTTGGTTTTACTGAAGCGAACTTGAGCTGTTTCTCCAACAAACGAAATGGACTTGATTTCAACCTTGACGCGGAAATCCTCTTTTAAGATTTTATCCGGGCCGACACCGTCCTGATACGGTTTGGAATATCTTGCCTGCTCCTGCGGCGAACTCATGGCAATAGTGGTATCGTAAGTGTCTTGGATGGTGTACCAATCGTAACCTTCACGGTTGACAACATACCTGCCCAACCAATGCTTGTTCAGCACTTTGTCGTTATCTACCGTCTGATGCTCCAGCGTGGTAATCACATTGGTTTTGCCGGTATTGGAATCCACCAGCAGGATATACGGCTCAACCCGAACAAGCGGCTGCATGGCCGCGACGGTAAAAACAGCGGCAACGGCAACCAAGGCGGCAGCACCGGTTACAGTCCAGGCGATTTTTTCCCGTTTTTTGACATTGTCGATTTCCGATTTCTCAAAATCGGCGGCTGCTTGGATAAATTCGTTGCCTTCCTTATAAGGGGACTTGGGTTTTTCTTCTTTGTGCGCAACAGCAGCCTGCTCAGCTGCTTTTTTTCTGCCGAATAGCTTCATATTTATCTGCCTGTCTGATAAGTCGTGTTAATCGGAAAAGCCTGACCGGAGGGCTTTTTGGGTGTGTGCGAGCAGGCCGTTGCCAATACGGCCGCCATCAGAATTAAAGCGGTGGTTTTCATTGCAAAGCTCCAAAACAAAAAACGCTCCCGGAAAAGGGAGCGTTTTAATGGGGAAAATAAAAAATCAGTATTTGCGGACAGTAACCTCAAATTTTGAGGTATCTACCCGCGCCTGTTTGGATAATTGGGATCTGCCGTCAATATGGATTTTGGTTTTTTCGTGCGGCGGGATACTGAGAACCTCCCCAATCAGCGGATGGGAATAAAAGCCGTCTTTATTATATATGGGCATTGAAATAACAAGGCTGATGGAGCGCGATGTCTTGTTATAGGCTTCGCCTGTCAGGAGAAACATTCTCTCCAAACCGGTTTCCGTCTTGGATAACTGCATATTGCGCAAAGCATATGTTGCAGTCTCTTTGTCGGGTAAACGTTGTCCGCCGGTCTGACCGCCAGTAGGAGTCCCCGACAGCGTGCTGTTGACGCTACCGAGCGCATCGTTGATCTGCGCCAAACCGCTGTTTAGTTCGGCGCAGCCCGTAAGCATGGAAAAAGCGGCAGCCGATACGGCAGCGGCTGTTTTAAATTTAAATAACATTGGTAATATCCTTATTTTGCTTTACCGAAAACATCGTCCATCCACTCAAAATCAACATGATGGTTGAGCATGGTAACAAGAAATGCAATGATTGCAGGAACAGCTTGAAAAGTGTAATGGAGAACAGTATGGGTAAATGGGGCAGACGGAGGGGGCAGATTGGGCATAAAGAAACCAACAAATTTCCAAGTTACATACGCCCAAATTCCGCTGAAAAATACCGCCATCCAAAAACGTGGTGCCCTGTATTCGGAACACCAAAGGAAAAATACAAAACTTGAAATGCCGACAACAAAAAACAGAAAAAAGCTGAGCAGGCTGTTTTCAGCTGCATTGGCTGCAAAAATAGCAGCTACAAACGGTACTATGGTCATTTCTGCCGATAACAGACCGCTGTTGCGCTCTATCATATTGGCCTGCAGAATGCCTTTTCTTACATCATTATGATCCATAATTAAACCTCCGTGGCTAAGTTATCTACCCGGTTTGATACCGTTTCCCCGCAACTTGTCTTTTAATGCATTGTATTTTTTTCCTGCATAACCCTTGGCTTTGTTTGCGCCATAACCGGCTTTGGACAATGACTGCCGCGCCATACTGTAAACAGTCCGCATTGCCCCCTGAAGCGCACTACCGCCGGTAAGTGCAGAAGAAATCTGCGGAGTCATCCAAATCAGCAAAACGAAAACAATCAGCGTAAACAGCAGCACGGTTCCCGTAGCAAGGGCAGCACCAATGTTGTCGACACCCACAAGGTCGATGAAGATGGAGGTAAACTTCAACATCATCGACCCAATGACAGCCAGTAAAACAACATTGAAAATATAGTTCAGGCATTGCCCGACCCAGTTCATTGCATACTGTCTTGTTGCCGGAAACATACCGAAACCGATAAACACCGGACCAATCATTAAAATCATTGCCAGTGAGACTTTAGCCAAAATGTAGTAGGCAAACATGACACCCAGTAAAATCATCATGGCTATCTTAAGCTGCCAAATGGCAATGATATAAGTCCAAATCGGTCCGACTTCATAGAAATCTAGTTTATTTTTTTGAAGCTCCAGCGTTTCCACCGCGACATTGGTGTCATCCATGACTTTATCCAATGCGCCACCGGCATAATCAGTATTACTCAGAGCTTTTGCCAAGTCATCAGGTAGGACATAAATTAAGTTGGCAAGTTCTGCATAATAAGAAGCGTTGAATGCCAAAGTAACCAAAAACGTCATGGTTATCATGCGTTTAAGAAAATCGACAAACATCTCGTCCAAGCCACCGCCCGACCAATACGAAACCATTATCATTAGCAGGTAGATACCGAACATGGTGGAAAAAACCGGAGCGACATTGGAAATCAGATTGCTTGCCGTATCAAACAGATTGCTGCCCATATTGTCGGTAATAAACTGCGTCATATCCACAAAAAATGTTGATTTTTCAGCCATAACTTTTCATTTCGTCAAAAGCCGCCACTTTGCCTGAGGCAAGGCGGCGGCTGTAGGTTGGCAAACGCTGTCAGATCGTACCGCAGGCTTTACGGTCGGCTTTGGATTTGGCCGTGATTTGGCAGGAAATGATATTTTGCTGCTGCGCGGCGCGGATTTTTTCCTCCTGTTTGGCCAGTCGGTCAGCCAAATCCAAGGCAACCTGACTGTTGGCAATCTGCCCCTGCGTAATAGCGATGCGGTTTTGCAGATCTGCGGCAGCCTTCGCATCTTGCGTAAGGTTGATTTGCCGCATCAGGTCATTCAACTCCTTAACGCGCGTTTGCGTATTTACAATAGCTTCATAGGCATGGTTGTAAGTATCAACCAGCGACTGTCTGTGTCCGTCTGTTTTATAGGCGGACTTGTCGGTCAGGGATTTGTAGTTTTTGTCTTTTATATCCCGGTAAATACCCTTCCATTCGTCAGGCACTTGGTTCAACAAATCGTTTTTAGCAATTTGCCCAAGATTGCGCGAGCCGGTCAGCGCCTTGACTTGCTCTTTGAGCTGCTTGATCTGATCAAGCTGGTTGTCAATCTGCTGTTTCATTTGGATACCCTGCTTAATGGCCTGCGCCACCGCAGCGCCGTCATACGTAAGGATGCCGCCCGCAACTGCCGGAACGGTTGTTCCCAATGCCAATACGGCGGAAAGTACCGCCGCAGCGGCGGATTGTCTGAATTTGGATTTCATGAATCGTCTCCTTGCAAAGATAAAATAAAGCCGCATTGCGGCCGGAAGCAAAAAAGGCCGTCTGAACGTTTCAGACGGCCTGTTGCCGGATTTAGACAGCCAGTAGGCTCTCGGCCTGTTTCTGCCTTGCATGCGCTTCCCGACGCATCTGCTGGAATACCGGCAGCCAGTCATCGGGTTTTTCGCTGCCGCATGATTTCATGGCTTCGTGCATGATATGCACGTTGGCGGAGTTGCCCGACAAAACAGCGATTTCCTCATCCATACCTTGCAGGTTGAGCTTGGCCAGCGAGCTGCCCATGTTTTGTTTAACCAAGAATGTGCGGCTTTTTTCGCCCAATCTCACCATTTCCCTAAACTCTTTTTCCGTCAGGCCGATGCGCGAGTAATTGCCTTCGTATTCGGCAGCCGGGTTGGGCAGCAGAATTTTGGTTACGGTCTGCTCTACTACCGTATCGAAGATAGGCGAATCGATGGCATCTTTTGGCGATTGCGTCGGCAAAACCAGTAGGCCGCCCAATTTACGGTCGGTTTTCAGGCCATCGAGAATAAAGCGGGCAGTCGTCGGATACGACGCAGGCAGCCAAAACTCCTCTACCACGGTAAACAACGCGCTTCTGGTTTTTGCCACTCGATCCAGCATGATGTTTTTCATGTAGAACAGGCAGGCAAGCAGCGGCTCGGTCGGCCGGTAGTTGGTTTTCAGGATGTCAGTCAAGTCAAAGCCGACGCGGAAAAACTCATCGGGATTGAACAGGTTTGACGGATTGTCGAAACACCAACCAAAACGGCCTTTGCCACACCAAATTTCCAAGCGTGTCAGCAGACTGTTTTCTTCAGAGCTGGGTGGGATGGAGTGCAGCAGCGCACCCATGCGGCGGTGTTGGAAATCCAAATTCATAACGGTATCCACCGCCATCTGAATCTGTTTTGTCTCTTCCGCCGTATTTTCCTTATGCCCCTGACGCACGCATGAACCTACCAAGTCATACAGGAAATCGCGTAGTCTCGGCGAATCAGGCCACTGGAACGGATTTAACCCTGTCGGAACACCCGCATCAAGCGCAAAGTATGTGCCGCCGATAGCGCGGATAAAAATTTCCAGTCCCTTGTCTTTGTCCATCGCAAAAATAAAAGGGTTGAACCGCTCGGCAAAGCTCAACAACGCCGCTACTGTAACGGTTTTACCCGTGCCGGTTTTACCCAAAATCAGCGTATGCCCGGCAGGATACTCTCCATTGACAACAATTTCTTTAGGGTCGGTGTAATGGAAGTTAAAGTCATACAGCGTGCCGCCGTCGGTCTTCAGCGGCATTACGGCAGAGCCGTCTCCCAACGGATTGCCCCTGCTTTTGCCGTGTGCATAATTGAACATAGGAAATGATGCGGCCAAATTGGTTGTCGCCTTGGGAAACGGGCGCGGCTTGACCGAAGCGGCCGGAAACTGGCTGAAAAAAGTAAACTCCGCCGATAAAGAGGCGCGGACAAAACGAAAACCGCCCGTATTGAGAAAACGGGCGGAAACGGTTTGGCCGTTTGAATAAGCCTCTTTCGGCGTATCGCCAAACACGACCAAAGCACCATGATAGTCGCCAAACATCAATTCCTCGGATGCCATATGTCCTTTGGCCTCAGTCAGCTCGTCATGCTGAAAAGTTGCCTGATCGTCAACCGACTCAAGTTTGTTGAGCTGGTCGTCGATTTTTTTCATCATCGTCGCTTGGCGGATGTAGGTAAAACTTTGGGTAAACACAAACTCGCAAGGCAGCGAAAGCGTATCTGTCAGCATCTTGGGTTTGGTTTGTCCAAACTCTTTCAAGTCATATAGCGTGGCATAGCGGGTTTTGTCCGAACTGCGCATTTCCAGCAGCTCCGCGCCGAAATGCAGGTTGGCTGACGGAATCGTGCGGTAGGCATTTGCCGTACCCAAGGGAATAGGCTCGTAAGTGCCGTTGCACAGCATCCCGATGAACTCGTAAAACTCGGAAAACAAAATACCTTTACTGTTTTTGTACACCTTTAAAACATACGGATCGTATTCCTCCAAGTGTTCGCGCAGCTTCGCAATCAGTTCTTCCGCTTCCGCTACCGCATCATCGATGTCTTCATACTTGAGAACACAGGTAATGTAGTAGATATTTTCAAAATACCTGTCCTGCCGGATTTTTTCCATATAACGCTCATAAAACGTCTGCGTAAACAGGGTATTGAAGCTGTATTCCCGATTCAAATCGATACGCTTGCGATGGTGTGTCAACCAGAGCGCGAGGCGGCTGCCTTTTTCTTTGCCGACAGCTGCCAAAGTCTGATTCAGATTGAGATACTGCAACACAATATTGCGGTCGTTGACACCTTCAAAATGCCTCCCTTCGAGGCGAAAGGTAAACGCGACGCGGTTGTTTTCCAGCAATACCACATTTTCGCTGATATGCTGCTTATAACGAGGAAGGCTATCTTCCTGACCGCGTTGCCGCTTTAGAATCTTGCTCAAAAAATCGTTTGTAATCATCTCGTTGTCTTCCGTATTTGCTGCCTAAAACCGTATTGGTCTTGCCAAAC
The DNA here is from genome assembly GCA_032388755.1 of Neisseria sp. DTU_2020_1000833_1_SI_GRL_NUU_006. Lineage (NCBI taxonomy): Bacteria > Pseudomonadati > Pseudomonadota > Betaproteobacteria > Neisseriales > Neisseriaceae > Neisseria > Neisseria sp. DTU_2020_1000833_1_SI_GRL_NUU_006. The sequence continues at coordinate 2,272,776 of CP135593.1, forward strand.
AGCCGGTAATTGCGGCGGCGCAATACACTTAAAGTTGAAAGGCCGATAATGCGTAAAGCCTTGTCGTCCTGTTGTGTCTGCGTATAGATAAAAGCCAAAACCGGCAGCGGAAACAGCAGCAGTAGAAAAGCCTTGGCCTGAAAGAAAGGCAACAGCATCATGGTTATCAACAGCGGCAGTCCGACAGACATAACCACCGGCACCATCGGCATCCCCAAAAATGTTGCCTCACGTTCCAAAGCCTTGTATGACGGCAGATCGGTATCGACGTCAATAAAGTCGTTATTTCCCATAACCCCGCCTCAAGAGCCGTAAAGCGACCACAGATAAGTAACTAATGTCGGGACAGCAGCTACCACAATTACTTTTAAACAAGCCTCTCCAAAATCACTCCAACTGCCTTTGTTTGACCAAATTCTTACCCCCGCAAACAACAGATAAAGGGTGGCACAGGTGCCGATAAAGATGTAAATGTTCTTACTCCAGTCTTTGCCCTCGGAGTTGAGCTTGGACAAACCGCCGCCACCTGCCGCGTACGCATCCACCGCAAACAAGAGCGCGAACGCTGCCAGCGGCAGCAGATATGCCCACTTACCGACCGAAGCCGGTTTTCCTGCAATATGGCCGGTTTGCTGTTGTTGAATTTCATTCATTTTGATTCCTTCATACAAAAAAAGCCGCGCAAAGGCGGCGGACAAAAAAACCGGCATGACACCGGCACTATTAAAACTCTTGGAAAATATCCCATTCTGCATACTGCTTCTGACGCTGGGCATACACGGCCGTCTGAACGGCAGGCTGCACCGAAGCCGGTACGGGCTTGGGCTTGTAAGCCGCTTTCATTAAAGTGCCGCTGTCCGTATGGGTATAGGCAGGATTACCGCTCAACTTCGCATAGCGGTATTTCACGTTTTTCACATACGCCCGCGTCTCCGCATACGGTGGAATCCCGCTGTATTTCTGCACCGCGCCCGGGCCTGCGTTGTAACCGGCCAAAATCAGGTCAATATTTCCCCTGAACATTTGGCTCAAATACCGCAGATAGCGCGTTCCCGCGATGATGTTCTGTTCGGGGTCGTACAGCATTTTGGGCGATACCCCCATCTTGGCCGCCGTCGGCGGGATAACCTGCATCAGCCCCCGCGCATCTTTGTGCGACAAAGCAGTAGGCTTGCCCGCGCTCTCACGCCCGATGACCGCCCATACCAAATTTTTATCCAACCCCTGCGCCGCTGCGTGTTTCTCAACCAACGCCGCGTATTGCGGAAAGGTCAACTGCTCCGCGTGCGCCGAAAACGCAAAAAAACCGGCAGCAAGGCCGGTTAATAAAGTTCTTTTCATTCACTCTCCTTTTGCCCAAAAAAAGCAATACTTAACCCTCCCGACAATTGGGATGCTTAAGTATTGCTTCTAAAAATATGCATTTAAGCGCCAAACTTGTGTCAAAACTGTGCCTGAATGTCTTTTGTATTGACTGTATCAGACTGTGTATGCAGACATCACTTATTTTAAAATCAAATGGTTATATTAATACCGTCTATTAGGGTTTCAGACGACCTTTTGCTACAATAAGGCTTTTCCGTTTTGCAAGGCATTCCCATGAGCAAATCCGCCGTTTCCCCGATGATGCAGCAGTATCTCGCCATCAAATCGCAGCACGCCGACAAGCTGGTGTTTTACCGCATGGGCGATTTTTACGAGCTGTTTTTGGATGACGCGGTGGAAGCGGCGAAGCTGTTGGACATCACCCTGACTACGCGCGGGCAGATGGCGGGCGTGCCGATTAAGATGGCGGGCGTGCCGTTTCACGCGGCGGAGCAGTATCTGGCGCGGCTGGTGAAGATGGGCAAAAGCGTGGCGGTGTGCGAGCAGGTGGGCGAAGTCGGCGCGGGCAAAGGGCCGGTGGAGCGCAAAGTCGTGCGCATCGTTACGCCCGGCACGCTGACCGACGCGGCGTTTTTGGAAGACAAGGAAACCAACCGCATCGCGGCGGTGAACGCGGATAAAAAACACATCGCCATCGCGTGGGCATCTTTGCAAAGCGGCGAATTCAAAACCAAGCTGACGACGGCGGACAAACTCGCCGACGAGCTGGCGCGTTTGCAGGCGGCGGAAATCCTGTTGCCCGAAGGCAAAAGCCTGCCTAATGGTTTTCAGACGACCTCCGCCAACATCACGCGCCTGAATTCGTGGCAGTTTGCCGCCGACGCGGGCGCGAAATTGCTGACCGAATACTTCGGCTGCCAAGACCTGCACGGCTTCGGTTTGGACGGCAAGGAACACGAAGCCGCCGTCGGTGCGGCGGGCGCGCTGTTGAACTACATCCGCCTGACGCAAAACCTGATGCCGCAACACCTCGACGGCATTTCGCTCGAAACCGACAGCCAATATATCGGTATGGACGCCGCCACGCGCCGCAATCTCGAAATCACGCAAACCCTCTCCGGCAAAAAATCGCCGACCCTGTTTTCCATACTCGACGGCTGCGCCACCCACATGGGCAGCCGCCTCTTGGCACTCTGGCTGCACCACCCCTTACGCAGCCGCGCCCACATCCGCGCCCGCCAAGAAGCCGTTGCCGCACTGGGTTCGCAATACGAAACCCTGCAAGGCCGTCTGAAAAACATCGCGGACATCGAACGCATCGCCGCCCGCATCGCCGTCGGCAACGCCCGCCCGCGCGATCTCGCCGCCCTGCGCGACAGCCTGTTTGCCCTGTCCGAAATCGAACTGTCCGCCGAGGGCAGCAGCCTTTTGGAAACCCTCAAAGCCGTTTTCCCCGAAACCCTGCCCGTCGCCGAAACCCTCAAAGCCGCCGTGATGCCCGAACCCGCCGTCTGGCTCAAAGACGGCGGCGTCATCAACCAAGGCTATTCCACAGAACTCGACGAGTTGCGCCACATCCAAAACCACGGCGATGAATTCCTGCTCGACCTCGAAGCGCGCGAACGCGAACGCACCGGCCTCTCCACCCTCAAAGTCGAGTTCAACCGCGTCCACGGTTTCTACATCGAGCTATCCAAAGTCCAGGCCGAACAAGCCCCCGCCGACTACAAACGCCGCCAGACCCTGAAAAACGCCGAACGCTTCATCACCCCCGAACTCAAAACCTTCGAAGACAAAGTCCTGACCGCGCAAGAGCAGGCATTGGCATTGGAAAAACGCCTGTTTGAAGCCCTCCTCAAAGACATTCAGACGACCCTTCCCCAGCTTCAAAAAGCCGCCAAAGCCGCCGCCGCCCTCGACGTACTCTCCACCTTCGCCGCTACCGCCGCCGAACGCGGCTTCGTCTGCCCAGAGTTCGCCGACTACCCCGTCATCCATATCGAAAACGGCCGCCATCCCGTCGTCGAGCAACAAGTGCGCCACTTCACCGCCAACCACACCCGCCTCGACCACAAACACCGCCTCATGCTCCTGACCGGCCCCAACATGGGCGGCAAATCCACCTACATGCGCCAAGTCGCCCACATCGTCCTTATGGCGCACACCGGCAGCTTCGTCCCCGCCGACGCCGCCCAAATCGGACCCATCGACCAAATCTTCACCCGCATCGGCGCTTCCGACGACCTTGCCTCTAACCGCTCCACCTTCATGGTCGAAATGAGCGAAACCGCCTACATCCTCCACCACGCCACCGACCAATCCCTCGTCCTCATGGACGAAGTCGGACGCGGCACCTCCACCTTCGACGGCCTCGCCCTCGCACACGCCATCGCCGAACACCTGCTGCAAAAAAACAAATCCTTCAGCCTCTTCGCCACCCACTATTTCGAGCTGACCAAACTGCCCGAAGCCCACGCAACGGCGGTCAACATGCACCTCTCCGCACTCGAACAGGGACAAGACATCGTCTTCCTCCACCACATCGAACCCGGCCCCGCCAGCAAAAGCTACGGCATCGCCGTCGCCAAACTCGCCGGCCTGCCCAACCGCGCCCTCAAAGCCGCTCAAAAACATCTGGACGAACTCGAAGCCCAAGCCGCCGCCGTCCGCCCGCAGTTGGACATCTTCAGCACCCTGTCGTCTGAAAACGAATACAGCGGGTTTAGTCCAGACGAAACGGCGGATATAGAATCCCAAACCGCCGCAAGCCAAGAAAACCCCGTCCACCACGCACTCGCCGAAGCCCTAAACCAAATCCGCCCCGACGACCTCACCCCACGCGAAGCCTTGGATGCTTTGTATCGTTTGAAGCAGATTGCCGAAGGCGGGGAATAAACGCGTTGGTTCATTGAAAAAGGTCGTCTGAAAATTTTCAGACGACCTTTTTAGTAGCGTGGGCTTTGCACGCGAAATATAGTGGATTAACTTTAACCGGTACGGCGTTGCCTCGCCTCAGCTCAAAGAGAACGATTCTCTAAGGTGCTGAAGCACCAAGTGAATCGGTTCCGTACTATCTGTACTGTCTGCGGCTTCGCCGCCTTGTCCTGATTTAAATTTAATCCACTATAAATAACAGACACAGTTCCCGATTCAGACAACCTGCTCCCTCTCCCATCCGGCGGGAGAGGGCTGGGGAGAGGGTGGCTTTATGGGCTACACGAAGCCGATTTTGCCTAAACCCACAAAACCACCCCCATCCTAACCTTCCCCCGCCTGACGGGGGAAGGAACAGGTTACCGTTGCAGCCACCCGTAGCGTGGGTTTTATCCACGAGATAAATAACAGACACGGTTTCCGGATTCGGGTTGTCAGATAGTGGATTTCGAGGGCAAAGCCCACGCTACGGGTTCAGTTATCCCAAACCAGTTTTGATTGAATAAACGAGGTCGTCTGAAAACGAGCATGAACAAGTTTTTCTAAACTAAAATCTCAAAATTTTCAGACGACCTTAATTTTAACCTGCAGCCTGCCCCCTCGCCCGTCTGGCGGGAGAGGGCTGGGCAGCGGGTGGATCTTACGGCTACACAAATCCGATTTTACCTAAACCCACAAACCCACAAACCCACCCCCATCCTAACCTTTCCCCGCCAGACGGGGGAAGGGATAAGTTACCGTTACAACCATCCGTAGCGTGGATTCTACCCACGAGATAAATAACAGGTATAACGGATTTAGATTTGCAGACGGCAAGTTCGCAGGCAAAGCTCACGTACTTGAGTTTTCCCAAACCAACTTTCATTTCATAAATGGTCGTCTGAAGACCAAAATTCAGGTTTCAGACGACCTTAAAAAGACTACAATCAGTGTTACTCATAAAGGTTAACCATCATGAAACACATATTTCAAACTATCCTGACCGCCGCCTTAATCCCTCTTCTTGCCTCATGCGGCTTCTCAACAGGCAAACACCGTCCGACGGCCAACACCCACGCTTCTGCCCGAAAAGTCCAACCCGTCCGCATCAGCAATATCGACCACACACAAGGTTCGCAAGAGCTGATGCTGCACAGCATGGGTCTTATCGGTACGCCGTACAAATGGGGCGGCAGCACTACTTCTACCGGTTTTGATTGCAGCGGCATGATTCAATTTGTCTATAAAAACGCCCTCGGTGTCAGCCTGCCGCGCACCGCCCGCGATATGGCGGCGGCCAGCCGTAAAATCCCCGACAGCCGCCTTAAGGCAGGCGATCTCGTTTTCTTCAACACAGGCGGCGCGGACAAATATTCGCACGTCGGCCTATACATCGGCAACGGTGAATTCATCCATGCGCCAAGCAGCGGCAAAACCATTAAAACCGAAAAACTCTCCAGCCCGTTTTACGCGAAGAATTATTTGGGCGCGCATACCTTCTTTACCGACTGAAAAACAGCAAATCAGCAATCGGTATAACGGTCCGTTTGGTTTTTTATGCGGTATCTATTATCATCATTCCTGCACACGAATGATGAGCTGAGCAGTCGGCTATATCGTCAATCCAAATCGGAAATGCTGATAAAAAAGGTCGTCTGAAACCAAGATTTGGGTTTCAGACGACCTTTGTCTGTTTAAAAAAGATTATTTGAAGCGGTAGCCGACAGTAGCCATGTAGCTGTTATTGCGGACTTTCAAGCCGTCTTTTTTATAACGGGTTTGCTCCCATTCTGCGCCGACTTCGACATTCGGTGCAACGGCGTATTTCGCGCCTACGCCGTAGCCGAGACCGTTCATATTGTTGCGTTTCGCGCCCAGATTGTCGAAGCGGCCGTAGTGGTAGCCGACTTTACCGTAGGCCATCACATCGTCATTGAAACGGTAGCCTTGGACGTAGGAAACGTTGGCATCGACTTTTTGTTTCGCATTGCCTGCGATTTTGCGGTTCAGCGGTTTGACGCCGGCTTCAACGCCGCCAATCCAGTTGGTTTGTCCGAATTGTGTGTTGTAGCTGCCGCGTACGGCGACGTCGCCTTTGGTTTTTTCGTTCAGATTGACATTGCGGACATCGCTTTTGGTTGCGCCCGCGCCGACTTCCAAGCCTGCGCCGGTAAAAGAACCGTCAGCGAAAGTGATGGCGGAAGCGGTAGCCAATAAAACAGTCAGTAGGGTTTTTTTCATGATAATGCTCCTTCACGGATAAACAGGAAGCGTGTTTCTGCTTCCGACAAATCCAGTATCGGATGCTTGCGGATGAGCCGCAACCGCCTTTGCCGAGGCGTTACCCATTTTCGCAAGTACTTAACGTTTGTAATTTGTTGGAACTGCTGAATTTGTGTCGTCTGAAAAATCAGATGCGTGATTTTTAATTTGCGTAAAGTACGATGAAAAGTATCAAGATTTATGAACGTTTTTGAGTGAAGATGGAGCAATCGGTTACGACTTCGGGTTATATAAAAATGATGGTAGGTTGAAAGTCGGTTTACATTGGTTAGTGTGGCTTTATTGCCATAAGGGAGAGAAAGGTCGTCTGAAAATTTTGTTTTGAGTTTTCAGACGACCTTTGTTATGTCGGGCTTGAATGGTTTCTCTGATTTCTTGATACGAAGGATAAATCATGGAGTAACCCGCCGCCGAAGAAATGAAAAAATTCTGATGAAGAAGCTCGAGCTATTAAAGAACAAGGCAAGGTTTTTTAAAAGGAAATGCGACCATATAGATAGCTAATTGTTTTCGAATTTCAAATAACGCCACAGCAAACCTAAGCCCAAGACGCTGCATATCAGATAAATGATGCTGGAAATGCCGTGCCACATGCCGAAAGAGCCGCCCAATAACGAAAGCAGCCAGTTTTCCGTGCCCGCCTTGTGTGCTGCGATAACAGGACTTATCAGGAATTGGTTGGACGCGGTCAGCAGCAGAAGGAGGATAATGAATTTCGGCGCGACTTTGCCGTTGTCGGAAAATGAACGGTTGCGCTCACTCCGCACTACCAGCCAAGCCATTGTCCAGGCGAGTAGGCCGAAATAATTGTTGATTGAAAACAGCACGCCGGCGATATTGCCTGCTTCCTGTTTGCCAAGCCGTTCAAATAAAATCGGGGCGGCAACATAGCCCGCCATTACCTGCATACCCAGCCACAAGCTGGTCAGCAATGTGCACAATCGGTTCATCATTTTGTCCTGAAATTCAAATCTGCCGCATACTAACATAGTTTTCAGACGACCTGAGGCTCACGCCGCCTTACGCCAAATCCGATCCGTCCTGCGGATGCGGATAAATGCAAACCCAGCGAGCGTAAAAGCAAATCATCCCTATAACTAAAAGAAGGGAAACAACAGCATCCGGTTTGCTGGACGAAATGATCAAAGGTCTCGAGGAAATATAGTGGGTTAACTTTAAACCGGTACGGCGTTACCTCGCCTTGCCGTACCGTACTATCTGTACTGTCTGCGGCTTCGTCGCCTTGTCCTGTTTAAATTTAATCCACTATAACAAAGGTCGTCTGAAAACTTGGTTCTTGGGTTTTCAGACGACCTTTGTCTTACCTGAAATCGGGTGTTTACGAAATCAGGTTCAAATCGCTGATGCGGTCGTAGAGGCGGTCGGGGTCGTTGCCTTCTTCGTGCATTTGGATGCGCAGGCGCAGGTCGTTGGTGGAAACGGCTTGACGCAGGGCTTCGTCGTATTCGATTTGACCTTGGATGTAGAGTTCGAACAGGTGTTGGTCGAAGGTCTGCATGCCGTCTGTGCCGGAGCGCATCATGAGTTCGCGGATTTCCATGAGTTCGCCTTTGAAAATCAAATCCTGCATGGCGGGTGTGTTGAGCAGCAGGTCGACGACGGCGGTACGCTGGCTGCGGTTTTTCTTGATGGCGAGGCGTTGGCCGATGATGCCGGTCAGGTTGAGCGCCAAATCCATGAGGACTTGTTTGCGTCGGTCTTCTTGGTAGAAGTTGATGATACGCTCGATGGTTTGGGCGGCGGTGTTGGCGTGGATGGTGAAGACGCACAAGTGGCCGGTTTGGGCAAGCTGGAGGGCGTATTCCATACTGGCTTCGCTGCGCACCTCGCCGATACAGACGACGTCAGGCGCTTGACGCATCGCGCTTTGGACGGCGATTTTCCAGTCGTTGGTGTCGATCCCGACTTCGCGCTGGGTGAAAATGCTGCGGCGGGGTTTGTAGATGAATTCGATCGGGTCTTCGATGGTGACGATATGGCCGGGCATTTTGTGGTTGCGGTAGTCGAGCATGGATGCCATGGTGGTCGATTTACCGGAACCGGTCGGGCCGGCAAGGATCAGCAGGCCGCGCGGGGAAAGGGAGAGGTCTTTGAGTTTGGCGGGCAGGCCGAGGCTCTCCATTTCGGGGATTTCTTGGTTGATGCGGCGCAAGACCATGCCGACGCGGCCTTGTTCGTGGTAGGCGTTGACACGGTAACGGGTGTTGCTGCGGGATTGGACGGAGTAGTTGAGTTCCCATTCGCGGTTGAAGGTTTCAAGCTGCTCGGGGTTCATGGTGGATTCGACGATGGCGGCTGTGTCTTCGCCGGTCAGGGCTTTGTGCGGGACGGGGGTTAGGGTGCCGCTGACTTTGACGGCAGGCGGGAAGCCTGCGCTGATGAAGATGTCGGATGCGCCGCGTTTTTCTGCTTCGACGCACATGCGGTCGAGCAGGGGATGGAGGTGTGTGCCGATTTCGGCGGGGGTGGGGATGTGCGGCGGTTGGTTTTTTTGCGAGTAGGCTTGCACCATTTCGCTGAGTAAGTCGTGTAAAGGAGTTGTTTCGCTCATTTTGTGTACTCTTTATCAGTAAGTGAATATTGAGACCGGCGGGCGGTTTGTTTGTTATTGGGTGTTGTGCCTGCCTTGCGGAGGTCGTCTGAAAACGGGAAACGGGCTTCCTCGTTGTGTAAACTGCGTTTTCAGACGACCTGGTTTGTTCCCGATAATGGAATGTGTTTATCAGACGATGGTCATGCTGTCGCTGTTTTGCGCTTTGCTGCGGGCTACGTCGGGGCTGATGGTACCTTGGCGGACGAGGGTTTGCAGCGCTTGGTCTAGGGTTTGCATGCCGTGTGATTGACCGGTTTGCAGCGCGGAGTTGATTTGGGCGATTTTGTTTTCGCGGATCAGGTTGCGCACTGCGGGGGTGGAGATGAGGATTTCGTGTGCGGCGACACGGCCGTTGCCGTCGCGGGTTTTCAGCAGGGTTTGCGAAATGACCGCGCGCAGGGATTCGGACAGCATGGAACGTACCATTTCTTTTTCGCCGGCAGGGAATACGTCGACGATACGGTCCACGGTTTTGGCGGCGCCGGTGGTGTGCAGCGTACCGAATACCAAGTGGCCGGTTTCGGCGGCAGTCAGCGCGAGGCCGATGGTTTCGGGGTCGCGCATCTCGCCCACGAGGATCACGTCGGGGTCTTCACGCAATGCGGAACGCAGGGCGTTGGCGAAGCTGTGGGTGTGTTGGTGCAGTTCGCGCTGGTTGACGAGGGCTTTTTTACTTTGGTGGACGAACTCGATCGGGTCTTCGATGGTGAGGATGTGTGCGGGTTGGGTTTCGTTGATGTAGTTGATCATTGCCGCCAGCGTGGTGGATTTACCGGAACCGGTCGGGCCGGTTACCAATACCAAGCCGCGCGGGTTGTCGGCGATTTTTTGGAAAATACGCGGTGCGCGCAGGTCTTCCAGTGTCAATACGTCGCTCGGAATGGTACGGAAGACGGCGGCAGGGCCGCGGTTGGAGGTAAATGCGTTGACACGGAAACGGGCGACGTTGGGCAGCTCGAAGGAGAAGTCCACTTCCAAATCTTGTTGGAACAGTTTGCGCTGGTGGTCGTTCATGACCGAAGTAACCATGTTGCCGACTTCTTCGGCGGACATTTCGGGCAGGTTGATGCGGCGGATGTCGCCGTGAACGCGGATCATGGGGGACATTCCGGCGCTTAAGTGAAGGTCGGAAGCTTTGTTTTTGACGCCGAAAGCGAGTAAGTCGGTAATCTGCATAATGTGGCCTTGTTTTAGTTTAGAATAATGAGGCGGAACCCGATTTAAAATGCGGACGCGGAATGCCGGGCATTTCCCTGTTCAGGTTCCGATAAATTGTATTATTTTAAATACATAAACCGTTCAGACCAAGTAAAATTTTCAAAATCGCTGTAATTGATGTAATAAAGGAAGAAATCATGTCGGTATTGCAACAAAATTATGCGGAGGTGTGCCGCCGCATTGCCGAAGCCGAGCAAAAGGCGGGCAGGCAGGCGGGCGAAGTGGGTCTGATTGCCGTCAGCAAAACCTTCCCTTCAGACGACATCCGCGAGGTATATGCCGCAGGGCAGCGTGATTTTGGCGAAAACTATATTCAGGAGTGGTACGAAAAAACGGAAACGCTCGCGGATTTGCCCGACATTGTTTGGCACGTCATCGGCGATGTGCAGTCGAACAAGACCAAATTTGTCGCCGAACGCGCGCATTGGGTGCATACGATAGGTCGTCTGAAAACCGCCCGCCGCCTGATTGAACAGCGTCCGCCCGAAATGCCGCCTTTGCAGGTGTGCATCGAAGTCAATATCGCGGGCGAGGAGGCGAAACACGGCGTTGCGCCCGATGAAGCGGTCGTGCTGGGGGTAGAAGTAGCGAAGTTGCCGAATGTGGTTGTGCGCGGGTTGATGTGTGTCGCCAAAGCTGACAGCGATGATGAAGCATTGCGTGTTCAGTTCCAAACCATGCAGCAACTGCTCGCCGACCTGAACGCGGCGGGTGTCCACGCGGATGTATTGTCGATGGGGATGTCCGGAGACATGTCTGTGGCAGTCGCATGCGGCGCAACGCATGTGCGCATTGGCAGCGCGATTTTCGGCAGACGGGAACCAAAAGGGAAAGACAGTCAATAAAACAGATTATCTCGGTTGTTTTGCTTGGTTTGTCCTTAACGGGTTGTCGGTTGATGGGCTGGTATCCATGTGAGTCCTTATCGGGCTGGTGTAAGCCCAAAAAGCCGGCAGCAATAGATTTTTGGGAAATTAAAGGCGAGCCGCCGCCTTCTATCGAGGATTTCCGCGGAACACGTTTGGCAGACGGGAGTTATTCTGTTGACGATAATGCTTACCGTACCGCAGCTAATGATTATTTCATGAGGAAAATCAAAAAGTTTGAAGCTTGCGGACTGGATTGGCACACCCGCGATAAACGCCCTTTGGCGGAAACTTTCAAACAAGAAGATACTACTTTAGTTGACAATATCATCTTTACACTTAATTTACAAACCATTGATTTGCATAATATTTAAATTGAGTAATATTTGCACGCAATGATGTCACGGCGTTTCATTTTTTTGAAATGCCGTGATTTTTTTGGTTCATTCACGCTGCTTTATATCGGGTCGGGTCGTAGTTTTCGCCTTTCTTGTGGACGTGGTAGGCGATGACGGCAAGTTTGCGCATGATGGCCGCAAGGATGACCTTTTTGGGTTTGTTCTTGGATTCAAGGCGGGCGATGAAATCGGGGAATGCCTTTATCCGATAGGCGACCATGGCGGGCATGAAGAGCAAGGCGCGTAGTCTTCGGTTGCCGTACTTGGTCAGGCTTGGTTTGCCTCTTACCGATGTTCCTGAATCTTTGATTTGGGGCGTTAATCCGGCGAACGCTGCAAACTTGTTTGATGTTTGGAAATCCGCGCCCGAAAGGTAGTTCAGCAGCATGACGGCGGTCAGCCTGCCGATGGCGGGTATGGTGGCCAGTCTGTCGGTCTGTTCTTTCAATGCGGGTTGCTTCGTGAGTTTCTCCAGTTCTTTTTTGACTGCCTTTATTTGCCGCTGCAAATGCTTGATGTTGCTTTCGCAGATTTTGACGACAAAGGTGTCTTTTGCGGCTTCGAGTCTGTTTTTCTGGGCGGTGCTGTCTGCGGTCAGTTGGGCATAGAGAGCGGAGAGCCGTTTTAGTTTGTAGCCTTCGTTTATGACTGGTTTTCTGATCACGAGGTCTTGGGCTTTGGCTGTCTGACAGTATTCGGCTATCAGTTTGGCGTCTTGTTTGTCTGTTTTGGTTCGGGTAAACCTGCTTTCGGCGTATTTGCTGATTTTCAGCGGGTTGACGACTGATACTTTGTACAGGCTGCCTATGTAGTCGGCTATGCCTTCGTAGTAGTTGCCCGTCGCTTCCATGCAGATATGCGCGTCAATACAGCCTAATTCTGTCAGCCAGTGCTTGAACTGCTCAAAGCCTTTGCTGTCGTTATCAAACTTGGCTGACCTTTCGATACCGCCAATGATGGCGGTTGCGTCAAATGTGGTCTTTGATATGTCAAGTCCTACGGCGTTTCGCATAGTTGATTACCCTTACTTATTCAGAATCTCAGTTCTTTGATACTACTCAATTTCACAAACAATAAAGCCGTCCGCCTAATCTTCTTGACAGCCTTTAGGCTTGGTCGTTGTCAGGATGGACGGCTTCGGCATAGGGTAGCTAATCCTTTGCCGAGTTTCAGTATAGCATTAAGTTTGCCTTCGGCGACCCTCCGGGGGCGTTCGCCACGTGGCAGGCGGGCAGGAAATAAAACCCTTCCTGCCCACCTACCACAAGCGTAATTTTGTGCTTTAAAGAGTAAAGGGGGTATTCATAAAGATTGGGCAAAAAACACTCCCAATCTTTACAAAACTTCCCCCTTGACTCTTTAAATCCCAATTCCTTAAAAATAAAAATCGCCTTTTAGATATATTAATGAAAATTTCGCCAGGCAAAAACCATATCATTGAAACCAAACAAAAAACATAATATTTATCTTTAAATAAAACATAATAAAAAAGGTTGTCTGAATTTCAGACGACCTTTATTTCATTGAGTACCTACAACCCCGCCGCGTTGTGCAAACTGTTGTCCTGCTTCGGCGTAACCGTCGTACATCAAATTTTTGGGGCTTTGCCCGCCCATTGTGATGACTTGGTTGTTTTCAGGCTCATAGGCGGTCTGTTGGGCTGTTTGGGACTGTTGTACGGTTTGCTGCTCATCTTTGTAAGGATTAAACGGCAAGCCGTTTTTGGCATAGTCTTTGCACATTGCCTTAGTGATTTCTTTCAGCGGTGTGCCCTGGCTTGAATAACAGGTACAGCCGCTTTTGCCGCCATCAACGCAGCCAACAGGGTACTCAAATGTTTTGACTTGGCGGACACCGTTGTAAATGGGTTTGCTTTCGGGCTTTTCGGCGAGCGTTGGAACGAAGTCTTCAGGTTTTAGGTTTTGCCCCTGAATTCCGCTTTGCGGCATCATTTCCTTTTGGCTTTCAGGGTCAAGCGGATTTTTAAAACCTGTATCTTGTTTTGCTTCTTCGGCCTGTGCCGATATTCCTGCTTTTTCTTTGTAGCCCTGATACATCTTATAGCCCATGAATCCGACCAAACCTAAGATACACGGCAGAATAAACAACATGGCAATTATTACGTAATACCACCTTGATTTGACATGCGAATGGGCGGTATGCACTTCGGCGGATTTGTAGTATTCAAAAACCTCCTGTCTGATTTTATGCGAACTGGACAAGGCGTTTCTTGCCTGTTGAGTTGGGTTTAAGGCTACTTCGTTCCATTCCAACCTTGTCAGGCCACCCATTTTGTTTGCAGCTATATGGATATGCTTATTCACGACTTCGCGCAAATTCACGTCAAGCAACTTGGGCGATTGTGTGATTAGTATCATGTCGATACCGTAATGGCCGTGAATGTTCAAAAAGGCGACGTTTTCAGGCATTTTTGAACCGCTGGAACGTGTCGGGAATAGATATTGCACTTCGTCATATATGACGACAGAGCCTATATTCTCTCTCCATTTCAGCCATTCATGCATGTCTTCCCAGCTATGCCCTTCCGGCGGTTTATGATGGTCTATCAAAAGGCCGTTGATGTTGGAGAAAATTTTTCGACCTTTATAGAAGTCATCAAACATAAGCAGTTCGACAGCAAAAGCGGTTTTGCCTATTCTTGGTTTACCTGTAATCAGGGTAATGGCTGCCATCTTTATCCTTTCTTGCCGAAGCTTAATTTAGACAGGGTTTTAAAAGTAACGACAAAGGCTAACATCCCAAACATGATGTTCAAAACCACGCCGCCACCTGCGATATAAAAAATTTGGATCGCGCCGGCGGGAACCGCCCCCATGCTGCTTATAAATTGATTTTTGAGATTACTCATAAGGGCGTCAAAACCAACATAGGTAATTATAGACACCCCTAAGGCAGTCAGAATGTATTTGACAACATGGTTTATCAAATATGGAGCAAGAGCAGCTAAAAATTTCATAAATCCCCCTATGCGTTATTTCTGACAACTCTGGCCACGAAGAACGAAGCCACCAGCCAAGCCATTGCGATAATAAAGGGGCGCATCATGGCAGCTAAATTACACGCCGGCTCAAGACTGATTTTGTATTCCGCGCCCAACGCCTGAAACGTTACGGGAGCAGGGCATTCGCCATACTCGCTAAAGGTATTGTCAGGTGTGAAGTTCAAATCGATAGTTTCTTGAGGAATCTCTAAATTGGGTTCTTCTTTTTCGGGCAATTCATCACAGGCCAAAATGTTCGGGAACACTTTACAGAGCAAACCTCCGTCCTCCTTTGGCTTATCGTCCTCTTTAGGTCTTTCGTCCTTTTTTGGATAGTCTTTGCCGTCAGGGTCGGGCTTATCGTCGGGTTTTGGTTTGTCTTTGCCGCTAGGGCTGTCGTCGGGGTCGGGTTTAGGGTTGTCCTTCGGATTGTCGTCAGGTGTTTTATTCGGCTGTCCATCGGGTTTGCCATTATCGCCCGGTGTTGTTGTAGGGGTTGTTGCAGGCGGAGGGACGGGAGCAGGCGTGTAATTCGGAGCGGCAGGACTGCCCGGTGTGAGGTCGGGTCGCGGGGTTACTTTTACGTCTGCCGATGTATTGCCGTCTGAACCTGTTCTAAAATTGATTGTTACCTGTACTGGCTTATTATCAGGTCCGGTTGCAGGGCCGAGGGTTACTACTGTGCCATTCGGTACGGTTGGATTTCCCTGTGATTCGCCCGGAACACTGCCATCTTGATTTGCGGTTGCGTTGACATATTTAGACGGGCTGGCGTCTGCCGACGGTTGGACGGCTTTATCAAATACGCTTTGCGGTATGGGGCTCTTTGACTTTGGGTACTCGTTCCATTACACGTGTTTCCGATGTGGTCGTTTTGCCCGGACTCAAAAAACCGACTTCCTTCAAAACATTAAACTCAACCTCACAGGTATCTTTTCTTGCGTTGAATTTTGCGTCTTTTTTACTAAAACGGTCGGGATATTCAAAACCGAAATGCTGAACATCTAATTTAGAACACAGTTTTTTATTGATTTCGGCATCTGATGGATTGGGTCCCATATCCGCGTATACGGCTTTTGGATTCATGACTGTTTCTTGAACTCGCTGGTCGGTACATACGCCCGAACTTGCCACGCAATAGACATAGGTTACGGGCTTGACGAAGTCTTCGTATTTTTCGTCATAGTAATAGCCTTCGCTAGCTGCGTGCGGGGCGGCAAGGTCATATGCTGTCAGAGCCGCGGTTATTGCCCACCCGGCGGGACCGCCTAAAAGACCTGCACCGAGTTTGCCCGCGGCGCGTTGGACGGCGTATTTGCCGCCTAATCTTGCACGGGATAGGAGGTTTCTGAAGACTGTGGATTTTGAGACGCGGCTTTCGATGGTTACGGGAACTGTTGAGGCAGAGCGGAGGCCTGTGGAGGCTTCGCGGACAGCTAAGGATTTACTACCAATTTCATGATAGAACATATTCCCACCCATGCCGCCACGACCGTTATCTAAATAACGCCAAGTTCTAACGCCATTCTGATTAAATCCGCCAGTAGGCACACGAACTCTTCCATTCGGTTCAACAACTAATTCAGCATGAACTTTAAAATTAAATCCTAATAGAATAACGGCCATAATAATAAGCCGTTGAAATTTGACCATCATAGAACTCTTTGCATTCAAAGCCATGTTCTAAAAACTGAAATTTCAAATACGAGCCATCTTCAAAAAAAACTAACATATCATCAAGATATGTCCTATTTAAAAAATATTGGGCTGCGCTTTTTTACCATGTTCTTAAAATCAGAAATTGGATAAATTTCTTTAAGTCTGAACATTTCAGCTATAAACACATGACACAATTTTTCATTTAAATAATCGGGATTCGTATCTTTTTTGAATCTCAATTCTTCTTCTGAAATATAAAACATAATCCTAACTTTCTTAACAGTTGCAGAAAGTCGGGATTATACCCTTTTTGAATATCAAAAAAATATCAGCGATGCCAAACAGACCGCGCCAAATCCGTATAAAAACCAAAAGTCAATCATCTACACCCCCTTGATTCTCCGTAACCGATTCAATCAGCCGTTTTATCATCCTGATACCGAATACGAGCACCAATAAGACTATGAACGGCGCGCCGACCAATACGCCGAATTGTATTTGTTCGGCTATTTCGCATTGCGGAAAGCTTAAATTTATTTTCTGCTCGTTCAAATACCAGTCTTTGCCGTTTTTGTAAGGGCGTACGACTTTGCCATCCGCCGTTACGGTAGGTAGGACTTGAGACAATACATAATCATGCGCTTCTTCCGTTGTAGAAAAGCATTGCAATCCGACGCGATACCCCATGTCCTACCCTTTCAGTTATTTGGCCGTTTTAACCATGCTGAAGGCCATGCGGAAGCCTTGCATCAACACGATAACCGACAGAACGGCAGCACCGATTGCGGATACCATTACGGCAAATTTTGCAATCTCGGTGGCAGCGGTCGTACCGATACCGGACAAATCGACGCCGTCGGCAGCAGCCAAAGCGGAAGCGGTTGTCAGGGCTGTTGCAGCAATAACTTTATTGCCATATTTTTTTGCTACGTTTAAGAGTTTCATAGCGTTTTCCTTTCAATAAGGGTTGATAAAAAAGTGATGCGGTTGTTTTGAGACTGACCGCAAGTCTTTTAACCGTACAGGTACCAAACTGATGCAATTAAAACCAGTAGGAAAAAAACCAACCCGCCCAAACTTAATTTGAATGAGAGGGGCACTTTCTGTTTCATTTTTCAATCTTTCAAAAATCCGAATACGACAAATTCGTATTGATTGCCGATTTCTTCTAAGCCGGCGTTCACGGCTTCTTCGAAGTCGTAGAAATAATCGGCGTTCGTGATTAATTTTGTATGTCCGATGTCGCCCGTTTCAGGGGAGAGATACAGAAAGTCCCCTGTTGATACGGACTGGACAACATAGACTTTCTGCATTCAATCAGCCTTTCTTAACGGCTTGAAAACCGATGACTTTCAGTTTTTGAGTCTTGCCCGTAGTGACGATTTCTACGTTTAGGTTTGCTTCGATCGGAAATTGGGCGTTTCGGAACTGCTCGAAATTTGCAGAGCCGCCAAAATCGTATTCAGTGGTAGAACTGCCCAATGCGTTACCTTGGGAGCTGTCTAAGGGCGTGGCGACAATCAGGCGGCAATAATCGAAGTTCTTGCCTTCGATTTGTCCGCTGAATTTTTTAACGCCGACGATGTGGCCTTGAAGTTGGATATTCATTTTTTGGTTTCCTTGTGTGATTAAACGTCTTTGCGGGCAGACGCTTTAAGCCCATGAAAACGGTAATCTTGCGAATTTGTCGTAGATAAAGTTGTTGTAGCTTTCTTCATTTGTGACGTCTTTTTGCTGCTCAAGCTGCTTTTCAAGATTCTCGTAATATGCGTACATATCGAAAGGGTCTTTATACGGTTTGAATGCAGGCTGCTCATGAATGGCTTGGGCTTTCAAAAAGGCGCAGTCATAGGCTTCGGGTGCCAAAGACTTTGGCAGCTTGTGATGATTCGGCTCAATCAGTTCAAACAGTTTGGCTTTGTCCAATTCGGGAAAAATGAATTTCAGACCATTCGCCGCACGTCCGAACTGCTTCTTCACCCATTCAAGGTAACGGTCGGCTGAAATGACCTTATCTTCCTTAACCGCGTGTATGCGCGTTGCCTTTTGTGCGAAGCGTTCGCAAATCGGATATGCACCGCCGAAATATTCACCCGGATTCTGCAAAACTTCGAAAGGGATAACGATGTCTTTGCTTTGCTTTGAATTCAATTTCAAAGCGCGTCCATTTGCTTGTTTTATCGCCCAACTGCTTGCCTTTTTCATAGACGCGAACGTATTTGGACGATTCACGGGAGCCGATACCGTAGGTCTTGCCTTTAGTCATTTTGGCTTCGTCGTCTTCTTCCCAGTCGGAACCCAAACATTCGCCTTTTGGTTTGACGTGATGGCAGGTAAACAGACCTTTATTACGGTCTTCACGGGCTTGGTTCGGGCTGTATTCGCCGTTAAAAAAGTCTTTGGCTACGTCAACGCGGGTTATTTTTGGGCGGATTGCATTGGTCAGGAATGCGAAAAGTCGGGATTCCCAGCCTTCTTTTGCGACGCCGCAACCTGTGCCGGTGAGTTCGAAAAGAATGGTATTTTGTTGGCCGCCAAAATGGACGCGACCGTACAGGGCGTCTTCCGAACCCATCAACCAGCAACGCTCATAGAAACGACCGCCCGAACCTTTGGACTCTTTGTAGATACCGAAACCGAAAACTTCTTTCGGCGAGCATGGAGGCAGCGCGGATGAAATCTTCGTCTTCCAAAAGGCTTACACGGACACCGTATTTGTCGAAAAAGGTTTTTTCGTGAAATGAAAAACTGATTTGGTCGATAAAGGCTGAATCGGATACACCGCGACGGAGCGGAACGCCTAAGAGGTTGCCTTTACCGTCTAAGATATAGGTTTCGTAACATTCAAAGGCTTCTTGGAATGTGCCGACGTCTTCGGATTCTGTACCCCCTGTTAGATAAGGGGGAAGATTTGAAGCGTCTGCCGCCGCCTTGCCGTCCGCTTGCGCGTCCGCCATGTCGGCGGCAAACGCTTTCTTGATATCTTCCATCTTGTCTTTCATAGCGGTACCCCTTAAACGACGGGCAACAAAAAAGCCCTGTTACTTTCAAAGTAAAAGGGCGTTAAATATTGTTAGCCGTCCCTTTGGGATGGCAATATATAAGGATTGGATTGTTTGGAAAAACAGGGTTTATACCGAACATCGTTGCCCGAAAGCGTCCGTTGGTAAAAAGGTCGTCTGAAATTTTTCCGGTTGGGTGGAAACGGCATTTCAGACGACCTCAGCAAATGTATCTCATTTAAAAAATTAAGGAAATTTATGAACATCTACTTTTTAGGCGGCGGCAATATGGCAGCTGCCATTGCGGGCGGATTGGTCAAGCAGGGCGGATACCGCATCCACATCGCCAACCGCGGCGCGGAAAAACGCGAGCGTTTGGCAAAGGAATTGAATGTCGAAGTTTCCGAATCCCTGCCCGAACTGCTTTCAGACGACGTTTTGATTCTTGCCGTCAAGCCGCAGGATATGGAAGCCGCGTGCCGCAACGTTCGTGTCAACGGCGCATTGGTGCTATCCGTCGCTGCCGGTTTGTCTATTGATACCCTCAGCCGCTACCTTGGCGGAACGCGCCGCATCGTCCGTACCATGCCCAATACGCCGGGAAAAATCGGTTTGGGCGTATCCGGCATGTTTGCCGAAGCCGAAGTATCCGAAGCCGACCGTGCCGCCGCCGACCGGATTATGCGTTCCGTCGGTTTAACCGTTTGGTTGGACGAAGAAGACAAGTTGCACAATATCACAGGCATTAGCGGCAGCGGCCCCGCCTACGTCTTTTACCTGCTTAGCGCGCTGCAAGCCGCCGCTCAGGCGCAAGGGTTCAGTGAAGAAGATGCCCGCGCCCTCAGTCTCGCTACGTTCAAAGGCGCAGTCGCCTTGGCAGAACAAAGCGGCGAAGACTTCGCGCGATTGCAACAAAACGTTACTTCCAAAGGCGGAACCACCCACGAAGCCATCGAAACGTTCAAATCATGCCACGTCGCCGAAGCCATTGCCCAAGGCGTTGAAGCCTGCGTCAAGCGTTCGCAGGAAATGGCACAACAATATAAGGTCGTCTGAAAATGCGCGGAGATTTATTGATATTGCTTGCCGACGGCATCGTTATCCTGTGTTTGGCACGTCTTTTCCTGCAAGCGGCGGGATTGAGTGAAAATCATGCGCTCTTGGCGTTCAGCAAGCGATCAACCGATTGGCTGGTCAACCCGCTGCATAAAATTCTGCCGGTTAAAAAATACGACCCAGCCTGCCTGTTGTCAGGACTGTTGTTATATTACATCGTATTTACCTTCATCACTTTAGTGGCGCAGCCTACCGCATTCAGCGCAAAAATCATCATCGCCAATTTTATACTGGCAATATTGAATACAATTAAATCAGCAGCTTATGTGTTGTTGATAGGGTTGTTTATCCGCATGGCGCTCAGTATTAAAGATCCCTATTCCCAACTTTCCGTCGCGTTGGAATGGATATATCGCCCCATACTTTCTCCCGTGCAGTTTTTAAAGTACGGACGCTACGATTTTTCAGGTAGTATATTGGCATTATTACTGTGGATCTGGTTAAGCAGTCTATCGCCCCAAATTACCCGCCAAATCAACTTGTGGCTACTGCAATAGACAGCGAGTTCATTAAGAATTTGCAGTATGACGTAAGCAAAATGCAAAAAAGTGAAAATCAAAAACACGACTGTGAAAACATGGTATCATGCCGCCATTTCCAAACGGGCTTGAGAAAAGAAGTCCTAAGAAATCAATAAAATAAACCACTTGAGTAGCATTTCGTTTCCCGCAATAGATTGAAAGAAAAATTATGGCAAAGCTGACAGAACAAGACATTTTGAATTGGGACGGCCCGGAAGAAGATTACATGAATAGCGACCAGTTGGCATTCTTCCGCGAACTGCTGGTAAAAATGCAAGACGAACTGATTGAAAACGCATCTGCCACCACCGGCCACCTGCAAGAACACGAATCGGCTCCCGATCCTGCCGACCGCGCCACTCAAGAAGAAGAGTACGCGCTGGAACTGCGCACCCGCGACCGCGAGCGCAAACTTCTAGGTAAAGTACAAGCAACCATCCGCAGCATCGACGAAGGCGATTATGGCTTCTGCGCGGATACCGGCGAGCCCATCGGCCTCAAACGCCTCCTTGCCCGCCCGACTGCGACACTTTCCGTAGAAGCACAAGAACGCCGCGAACGCATGAAAAAACAGTTTGCCGACTAAGTATAATGAAATCGGCTGATTGAATTAGACAGTAAGAAAACAGCAAAGGTCGTCTGAAAGGGATTTCAGACGACCTTTGGTGTTGATTGAGTTTGGTTTGAGAATATTTTGAAATAAAAGTCTTTGTATTTCAGGTTGTTGTCAGGTTTTTTGGAATTTTTTGCGGTTTGGGGGTTGACGGTTTTTGAGGGGAGGGGTATAGTTCGGTTCTTCGCTGCTTCGGCGGTGATTGAACGAACAGGCAAGTATATCACAGTTGGTCTGATTTTTCGAGGTTTTAAGAAAAGTTTTGATTGACAATGAGATGAAATGCTTTATAATTCGTTTTCGCTCTTTAACAAAACAGATTACCGATAAGTGTGAGTGCGACAGCCTCACACTGTTTGAAAGACAGACAAGATGATGTTTTAGACATTGTCCTGTCGGTTTCTTTGAAGCAGACCAGAAGTTAAAAAGTTAGAGATTGAACATAAGAGTTTGATCCTGGCTCAGATTGAACGCTGGCGGCATGCTTTACACATGCAAGTCGGACGGCAGCACAGAGAAGCTTGCTTCTTGGGTGGCGAGTGGCGAACGGGTGAGTAACATATCGGAACGTACCGAGCAGTGGGGGATAACTAATCGAAAGATTAGCTAATACCGCATATATTCTGAGGAAGAAAGCAGGGGACCATTTGGCCTTGCGCTGTTTGAGCGGCCGATATCTGATTAGCTGGTTGGTGGGGTAAAGGCCTACCAAGGCGACGATCAGTAGCGGGTCTGAGAGGATGATCCGCCACACTGGGACTGAGACACGGCCCAGACTCCTACGGGAGGCAGCAGTGGGGAATTTTGGACAATGGGCGCAAGCCTGATCCAGCCATGCCGCGTGTCTGAAGAAGGCCTTCGGGTTGTAAAGGACTTTTGTCAGGGAAGAAAAGGGCGGGGTTAATACCCCTGTCTGATGACGGTACCTGAAGAATAAGCACCGGCTAACTACGTGCCAGCAGCCGCGGTAATACGTAGGGTGCGAGCGTTAATCGGAATTACTGGGCGTAAAGCGGGCGCAGACGGTTACTTAAGCAGGATGTGAAATCCCCGGGCTCAACCTGGGAACTGCGTTCTGAACTGGGTGACTAGAGTGTGTCAGAGGGAGGTAGAATTCCACGTGTAGCAGTGAAATGCGTAGAGATGTGGAGGAATACCGATGGCGAAGGCAGCCTCCTGGGATAACACTGACGTTCATGCCCGAAAGCGTGGGTAGCAAACAGGATTAGATACCCTGGTAGTCCACGCCCTAAACGATGTCGATTAGCTGTTGGGCAGCATGACTGCTTAGTAGCGAAGCTAACGCGTGAAATCGACCGCCTGGGGAGTACGGTCGCAAGATTAAAACTCAAAGGAATTGACGGGGACCCGCACAAGCGGTGGATGATGTGGATTAATTCGATGCAACGCGAAGAACCTTACCTGGTCTTGACATGTACGGAACCCTCCAGAGACGGAGGGGTGCCTTCGGGAGCCGTAACACAGGTGCTGCATGGCTGTCGTCAGCTCGTGTCGTGAGATGTTGGGTTAAGTCCCGCAACGAGCGCAACCCTTGTCATTAGTTGCCATCATTAAGTTGGGCACTCTAATGAGACTGCCGGTGACAAGCCGGAGGAAGGTGGGGATGACGTCAAGTCCTCATGGCCCTTATGACCAGGGCTTCACACGTCATACAATGGTCGGTACAGAGGGTAGCCAAGCCGCGAGGCGGAGCCAATCTCACAAAACCGATCGTAGTCCGGATTGCACTCTGCAACTCGAGTGCATGAAGTCGGAATCGCTAGTAATCGCAGGTCAGCATACTGCGGTGAATACGTTCCCGGGTCTTGTACACACCGCCCGTCACACCATGGGAGTGGGGGATACCAGAAGTAGGTAGGGTAACCGCAAGGAGCCCGCTTACCACGGTATGCTTCATGACTGGGGTGAAGTCGTAACAAGGTAGCCGTAGGGGAACCTGCGGCTGGATCACCTCCTTTCTAGAGAAAGAAGAGGCTGTCGCATTCACACTTATCGGTAAACTGTAGAAGATGCGGAAAAATGCTTGAGTGAAGACAAGGTTCGCTTAAGAAGAGAATCCGGGTTTGTAGCTCAGCTGGTTAGAGCACACGCTTGATAAGCGTGGGGTCGGAGGTTCAAGTCCTCCCAGACCCACCAAGAACGGGGGCATAGCTCAGTTGGTAGAGCACCTGCTTTGCAAGCAGGGGGTCATCGGTTCGATCCCGTTTGCCTCCACCAATACTTTCCAAATCAAAGCGAGTTAAAAAGGCAGTGTAACTGCTTTCTTTTTTTCTAAAGAGAAGTCTGCTGACGAATCAGTTTGACGGAAAAAGAAAGGCTGCTATAATAATCAGCTCATTTTGATTTGCGAAGTAAATAGCAATATTGAACGCATCGATCTTTAACAAATTGGAAAGCCGAAATCAACAAACAAAGACAATGTGTCTGTTTTTGATGATTGGCCGATTGCAAACGGTCAGTTGTCTCCCGAACAGGAAAAGAAAAACAGGTACAGTATTTGGGTGATGATTGTATCGACTTAATCCCGAAAGACAAAAGGCGGGATTAAGACACAACAAGCAGTAAGCTTTATCAGAGTAGGAAATTCAAGTTTGATGTTCTAGTCAACGGAATGTCAGGCAAAGTCAGAGAAGTTCTTGAAATGATAGAGTCAAGTGAATAAGTGCATCAGGTGGATGCCTTGGCGATGATAGGCGATGAAGGACGTGTAAGCCTGCGAAAAGCGTGGGGGAGCTGGCAATAAAGCTATGATCCCGCGATGTCCGAATGGGGAAACCCACTGCATTCTGTGCAGTATCCTAAGTTGAATACATAGACTTAGAGAAGCGAACCCGGAGAACTGAACCATCTAAGTACCCGGAGGAAAAGAAATCAACCGAGATTCCGCAAGTAGTGGCGAGCGAACGCGGAGGAGCCTGTACGTAATAACTGTCGAGATAGAAGAACAAGCTGGGAAGCTTGACCATAGTGGGTGATAGTCCCGTATTCGAAATCTCAACGGTGGTACTAAGCGTACGAAAAGTAGGGCGGGACACGTGAAATCCTGTCTGAATATGGGGGGACCATCCTCCAAGGCTAAATACTCATCATCGACCGATAGTGAACCAGTACCGTGAGGGAAAGGCGAAAAGAACCCCGGGAGGGGAGTGAAATAGAACCTGAAACCTGATGCATACAAACAGTGGGAGCGCCCTTGTGGTGTGACTGCGTACCTTTTGTATAATGGGTCAACGACTTACATTCAGTAGCGAGCTTAACCGAATAGGGGAGGCGTAGGGAAACCGAGTCTTAATAGGGCGAAGAGTTGCTGGGTGTAGACCCGAAACCGAGTGATCTATCCATGGCCAGGTTGAAGGTGCCGTAACAGGTACTGGAGGACCGAACCCACGCATGTTGCAAAATGCGGGGATGAGCTGTGGATAGGGGTGAAAGGCTAAACAAACTCGGAGATAGCTGGTTCTCCCCGAAAACTATTTAGGTAGTGCCTCGAGCAAGACACTGATGGGGGTAAAGCACTGTTATGGCTAGGGGGTTATTGCAACTTACCAACCCATGGCAAACTAAGAATACCATCAAGTGGTTTCTCGGGAGACAGACAGCGGGTGCTAACGTCCGTTGTCAAGAGGGAAACAACCCAGACCGCCAGCTAAGGTCCCAAATGATAGATTAAGTGGTAAACGAAGTGGGAAGGCCCAGACAGCCAGGATGTTGGCTTAGAAGCAGCCATCATTTAAAGAAAGCGTAATAGCTCACTGGTCGAGTCGTCCTGCGCGGAAGATGTAACGGGGCTCAAATCTATAACCGAAGCTGCGGATGCCAGTTTACTGGCATGGTAGGGGAGCGTTCTGTAGGCCGATGAAGGTGCATTGTAAAGTGTGCTGGAGGTATCAGAAGTGCGAATGTTGACATGAGTAGCGATAAAGCGGGTGAAAAGCCCGCTCGCCGAAAGCCCAAGGTTTCCTACGCAACGTTCATCGGCGTAGGGTGAGTCGGCCCCTAAGGCGAGGCAGAAATGCGTAGTCGATGGGAAACAGGTTAATATTCCTGTACTTGATTCAAATGCGATGTGGGGACGGAGAAGGTTAGGTTAGCAAGCTGTTGGAATAGCTTGTTTAAGCCGGTAGGTGGAAGACTTAGGCAAATCCGGGTCTTCTTAACACCGAGAAGTGACGACGAGTGTCTACGGACATGAAGTAACCGATACCACGCTTCCAGGAAAAGCCACTAAGCTTCAGTTTGAATCGAACCGTACCGCAAACCGACACAGGTGGGCAGGATGAGAATTCTAAGGCGCTTGAGAGAACTCGGGAGAAGGAACTCGGCAAATTGATACCGTAACTTCGGGAGAAGGTATGCCCTCTAAGGTTAAGGACTTGCTCCGTAAGCCTCGGAGGGTCGCAGAGAATAGGTGGCTGCGACTGTTTATTAAAAACACAGCACTCTGCTAACACGAAAGTGGACGTATAGGGTGTGACGCCTGCCCGGTGCTGGAAGGTTAATTGAAGATGTGAGAGCATCGGATCGAAGCCCCAGTAAACGGCGGCCGTAACTATAACGGTCCTAAGGTAGCGAAATTCCTTGTCGGGTAAGTTCCGACCCGCACGAATGGCGTAACGATGGCCACACTGTCTCCTCCCGAGACTCAGCGAAGTTGAAGTGGTTGTGAAGATGCAATCTACCCGCTGCTAGACGGAAAGACCCCGTGAACCTTTACTGTAGCTTTGCATTGGACTTTGAAGTCACTTGTGTAGGATAGGTGGGAGGCTTAGAAGCAGAGACGCCAGTCTCTGTGGAGCCGTCCTTGAAATACCACCCTGGTGTCTTTGAGGTTCTAACCCAGACCCGTAATCCGGGTCGGGGACCGTGCATGGTAGGCAGTTTGACTGGGGCGGTCTCCTCCCAAAGAGTAACGGAGGAGTTCGAAGGTTACCTAGGTCCGGTCGGAAATCGGACTGATAGTGCAATGGCAAAAGGTAGCTTAACTGCGAGACCGACAAGTCGAGCAGGTGCGAAAGCAGGACATAGTGATCCGGTGGTTCTGTATGGAAGGGCCATCGCTCAACGGATAAAAGGTACTCCGGGGATAACAGGCTGATTCCGCCCAAGAGTTCATATCGACGGCGGAGTTTGGCACCTCGATGTCGGCTCATCACATCCTGGGGCTGTAGTCGGTCCCAAGGGTATGGCTGTTCGCCATTTAAAGTGGTACGTGAGCTGGGTTTAAAACGTCGTGAGACAGTTTGGTCCCTATCTGCAGTGGGCGTTGGAAGTTTGACGGGGGCTGCTCCTAGTACGAGAGGACCGGAGTGGACGAACCTCTGGTGTACCGGTTGTAACGCCAGTTGCATAGCCGGGTAGCTAAGTTCGGAAGAGATAAGCGCTGAAAGCATCTAAGCGCGAAACTCGCCTGAAGATGAGACTTCCCTTGCGGTTTGACCGCACTAAAGAGTCGTTCGAGACCAGGACGTTGATAGGTGGGGTGTGGAAGCGCGGTAACGCGTGAAGCTGACCCATACTAATTGCTCGTGAGGCTTGACTCTATCATTTGAAGAACTTCAAATAAAAAGCTTACTGACTGATTCAGTCATCACCGGATATATTGATTGAGGCTTTGCCGATTTGTACAGTTTAAGTTTGGCGGCCATAGCGAGTTGGTCCCACGCCTTCCCATCCCGAACAGGACCGTGAAACGACTCAGCGCCGATGATAGTGTGGTTCTTCCATGCGAAAGTAGGTCACTGCCAAACACCTATCCTAAGCCCCCGACAGATGTCGGGGGCTTTTACTTTGTATCGTTGACGGGTTTGGCGAACCGGACATCCCTGCCTTGTATGGCGGCGGTGGGCAAAATGGGGTGATACGCCGAATGCTCCGGTTGCAGAAGGATGGACGCTTGATGATGCGGGCGGGTACGCTCCGAAATTGAGGCGGGCTAGCAGATGTTGCGGAATCAATACATTTGGAGATAGTAAGGTTGGAAATATTTAAAATTGTTTGAGTTGAAATAATGGAAAGGATATGATAATAAGATATACAGTGGTAACGCATTCCGGGCGTTGCCGTCCATATTAACGAAACGATAGGAAAACGTCCTTATGAAAAAATTCCTCTTTGCCGCACTCTCCGTTTTGACCGCCTCGCTGTCGCTGGCAGCCGTCAACATCAACACCGCTTCCCCGTCCGAATTGGAAGCCCTGCCCGGCATCGGTCCGGCCAAAGCGAAAGCCATTGCGGACTACCGCCAGCAGCACGGTGGCTTCAAATCGGTGGAGGAGCTCAAAAACGTCAAAGGCATCGGCGAGGGCATCTTCTCCAAACTGAAGGCCGAAGCAACCGTCGCGCCCGCACCCGCAAACCCAAAAGCTAAAAACGCCGTCCCGGCACCTAAAAAATAGCCTTATTTGCGTATTCATGGAATTGAAGGTGAATACGATGGCAAAACTAAAAAACGTCCAATCCCGGAAGGGAGCGGGCGTTTTTGTTTGTTGAACCGATCTTGTTACCGTCGCTCAGAGTGGGAAAAGGACAATGTAACGCTTCGGCAGGTTCTACAATATTGTGACTTACTCCTTACGGCCTTAAACGCGTGGTAGATGGTGACGCGGCTGACTTGGTAGCAGCGGGCTAGGGAGGTAACGCTTTCCTTTTCCTGTGAGTAGGCCTGCCAAATGGCTTGGTGGTATAGGATGAAGCAGGTGTTTTTGTGGATGTTCCTGTTTCAGTATTTCCCTGAAAATACTGTAAACAACGCTTCTGGTTTCTATATGTAAGGATTGCAGGCTTGTTTGGAAAGATTCATCGTAAGGGTGTAGATGAATAGCTTTTTCCTAAAACCCCGCCCGATCCAATTCTTCCAACAGTGCAGGCCGGCGCGGTTTTTCGCTATATCGTTCCCTGATCTCGTCGGCAAAGTCTTCCATTGCCTGCCGTTGTGCGGAATATTGGCGAGGGAGGACTTTTAATTGGTTCAAGAGCTGGCGGTATTGCTTACGGTTGCTTGCTTTATTGATTTCAGCCGCAAAGATTTTCAGGTAGAACGCTACGATTTTATCGTGATACGGCTCGGGGAAAGACGGGGCAAAACGTTCCATCATGTACAACGAAAGGTGTTGCTGCAATAGGGCGAGCAGCCGGTCGAATTCCTGTTCATGCTCCAATATTTCAGCTTGCAGCGAATATTGACCCGACAAGCGCTCAAGCAGGCGGTTGAATTCATGCAGCCATTCGGCGGCGGAAAACGTGGCTTTCCATGCCTCGTAATGCGGCAATGAAAGGCTGGTGGAAAACGCCAAATCCGCTGCGATTTCGCGGAAATCTTTGCCGGTTTCCTTCAATACATCAAACAATTGCAGCTTCCATTTGTGCGCTGTGCCGGGGGTTCCTTCATCTTCGGCAATGCTGATGCCTTCGCGCAAGAGGCGTTCCGCTTCCGCCCAATCTTGCTGCCCGACAGCTTGTTCTACCGCGATTTGTATGAATTGCGGCAGGTGCAGATGTCGTCTGAAATAATCCTGCGCGGCAGCAGAATCGTCCTTCGCCTGCAAAACCTGCCAACCCTCGAATGCCCAAAATTCATGTTCCCAACCCGACTCGGTAGCAGCCAAACGTTTAGCCACATAATCTTGCCACGCCTGCCATTCGCCGCGCAGTCGCCAGATTCGGGCGCGGATTTGGTAGATTTTATTGCCTGCCTCGGAGAAATCAAAATAGCGGCTGTCGTCCAAACATTTGTCCAAAAAATTGATTAAACGCTTTGGGACATTTTCCATGACCGCCTCTTCCAGCAGGTCGAGTGCCATATACATAGCATCGCCCAACAT
This sequence comes from Neisseria sp. DTU_2020_1000833_1_SI_GRL_NUU_006, assembly GCA_032388755.1. Classification (NCBI taxonomy): domain Bacteria; kingdom Pseudomonadati; phylum Pseudomonadota; class Betaproteobacteria; order Neisseriales; family Neisseriaceae; genus Neisseria; species Neisseria sp. DTU_2020_1000833_1_SI_GRL_NUU_006. The sequence continues at coordinate 2,302,147 of CP135593.1, forward strand.
ACCGTCCGAATCGTCCGCCTTTTCAAAAGCATCCTGCAAACGCGGTATCAACAGAGGCAAAGCCTGTTGCAACGCCGCCGTCCCCTCCTGCGCCACATCTTCCAACCAGTTTTGCAGCCTGAAGCCCAAATCAGCGGCTTCGTAGTAATCATAATATCGGGTTCGGGAAAAGATTTGGGAGAGCTGCTGCCGATACGGATTGCCGCCCTTTTTAGGCTGCTGCGCGTCAGATTCGTCAGGCTGCCCGTCCGGCGTTTGAGCGCGCACCGCATACCACAACGCCGCCATATGCTTGCACGCCCCGCCATGAGGACAATCGCAGCCCCCGTCCTTAATGTACAAATCACTATCCAGCTTCAGCCATACCGAATAGTTTTCCGAACCGCACACCTTCGCCCGATACCGCCCGGTGGAAGTTTTTTGGACATCGCGAACCTTGCCCTGCTGAAAATACAGCAGTCCGCGTTCGGCGATGTGGTGCGGGAATAGGCGGGGTAGGTAGATACCGGACATGGTTTGCTTCCAAGAAGTTGTTGAAACATGAGGAGTTTACTGGTTTAGATGACGTTTGGGGAGAGGGTGGCGGGAAGATTTGTTTTGCAAAGTGGCAAAAGGTCGTCTGAAAATGGGTTTCAGACGACCTTTGGTTTGGGTGGAAAGGGGAGTAGTAGTTTAGAAAGACCGCGTGTGTCCGAAGGCACACACGCGGTTTGATGCAGGCTACGGCTTGCTTTTTGGGGAAAATGTGTAGCTTGGGTTGCAAACCCAACAAGCACCGCTGTTGCAATCTGTTCCAACAACGGCTTATGGCAGCTCGATGCCCAGTTGCTCGAGCACCGTGCGAGGCAGGGCGAAGCGGCAGGTTTTGTGGGGGTCGACCACTTGGCAGATTTGCAGATCGCCGGCGATGCTTTGTAGGGCGATGGCCCGGTTGGTGTCCAAACCGCCGTGGGCGCACAGCAAATCGGTGGCCATCAGCGTGGCCGTTTCCGCCGCCGTGTCCAAATCCGCGTGCGAGGCAAGGGTATAGCACGCTTCTTCGGTAACGGCCAGTGGCAGCGGATACGGGCGGCCTTTGATGACGCGTACGTCCACTTCCACCGCGCCGCTGATTTCCAAGCCCGAAACGCCCACTTCGCCGTCACCCATCGCTGCATGCAAATCGCCCATCGCCAGCAGGGCGCCGGCCACATTGACCGGCAGCAGCAAAGTGGTGCCGACGGTAATGATTTTCGTGTCCATATTACCGCCGTGCGCATCGGGCGTGCCGCAGCTTACCGCCCCTTCCGCCGGCGCCGTGCCGATTACCCCGATCATCGGCCGCACCGGCACGCGCACGCGGTCGAACAGCACCACATGTTCACCTTCCACCGGCATGATATCCACCCGACTTTCCGCCAAACGCCCGCCGGCCACGCCCGCCCCCGGTACCGTGGCCAACACCGCCTGCTTGCCCAACTCGATGCGGCGGATATGCACCCGCAGCGTATCGCCCGGCTCCGCCCCTTCCACAAACAGCGGGCCGGTGGCCGGATTGATGCGGTTCCAATCCAAATCGCCCAAAGTGTCGCCGGGGCTTTGGATTTGGTCGGTAAAACAATCGCAGGTTTCAAAACGCACACAACTGCCGTCGGCCACCCGCAATACCGGCGGATGCTCGGGCGACATGGCGAAAACGATTTGACGGGCGGAAATGGTCGGCATCACGGCAGCGGCTCCTTGTTTGGATTCGGTAGATTGGTGGAACGAATCATAGCACGGTGGGGATAGGACAAGGCCGTCTGAAAAAACTGTGAGTGGTGTTTTCAGACGGCCTTTTTATTCAAGACGAAAAACAATTTAAAAATCATATCCCAAAATCGTGGCGTAGGGTGTGTGCCCGCAGGCACGCACGCGGGTTTCGAATTTGGGTAATAAGCAGTAGTTTAAAGCATTGATTTAATTAAATAGCTTATTCCACGCAGCTTTTGTTGTTAGTGGTCTATTTCGGTCTAACATGAAAGAAGTTAGATCTTCTAGTAATCGATTCAGTTGATATGTACTGAGAATCGATAAAGAACTTTGAATCCAAGAGCGAATATCTACAAAATTAAATATAAAGCCCTTATAGTGGAAGACCCCATTTTCAAAGTTTGATAATTCATTGACATCTTTGGGTATATTGCAGATAAAATAAATCTGAATATTACAAATATTGTTTATGTGAGATGTGGATTGTATGCAATCATCTAGTCGTTTTAAATCAATTTTTTTAACTGTTACCTCATATAAACTTAATATTTCATTATCTTTCTCAATCCATACATCAGCAGGTTTTTTAGAAGTAGTATTTGTACCAAATACGCTTTCATTTCCACCCATTACATGAATTTGGCTGTTTTCATAAATATATTTCAATATACTTGAAACTACAAATTGCGGTATCGCCCCTGATTCTGGAGTTGAAATAACAAAGCTAGATAAATTATAAGCAAAATTTTGATTCAAATTTTCTTTATTAGGTGTATATATTGGAAATGATTGAATTTCCTTTGCATATTGAGATAGCCTGAAAAAGAAAAATGAAACTATTTTTTGATATGTAAAGGTATTATATTTGTTAGAATTAAGAACTTTTAAAAAATCAACAACTGCATTGGCAGCAGAAGCTGGGCGTTTACCTAAAGCCCAATTGTTATCTAGGATGTTAGTATTTTTTGCAACATTTAGTGGATCAGATTTGCCACATGGTATGCTATTATCAACAAATGCATAAAAAACGCCATGTTCAAAAATTGAACGAGGGTTGCAAGCATAAAAATTATTTTCTGGGTCATAAGTTATATCAAGATATATTCCAGCAATAGCCGTTGCAACGATACCCCTGAAGCCCATTGCCTTTGATTTGATTAAATTATCAAGAATAATAGCTATATTTTCGTAATTTTCTAAACAGGTAAAATCATTTTCAGATAAAGAATTAGAAATTTTTAGTTGTTGATCAATGTATATTTTGACTTTAGCATTCCTAGCTTGAGTATTCATGTTCATTATCTTTTATAAAAAAATTTTCAATGGCAATTCTTAGTTTTGAGTTCTTTGAGACGCGGTAAATTTTTAAAAGCTTTTTAAGCTCCAGCACATCAAGTCGGCGTTCTTTATTCTCAATTTTTGAAATATCGGTCTGACGAAGCCCTAATTGCTCAGCAACTTCTGCTTGAGAAAGGTCGAGCCGCTTTCTTTCTGATGCTAAAATATCAATTAATTCAATGTACTCTGGTGAGTATATGGTTTTGGATTTACTCATGATAGACAAATTGTTCTTTATTATTTAAAATATTCAAAATTGGAATATTTTAAGGGTGTAATATGAGAGCTATTTCTCTTTTTAGTGGTGCTGGCGGTATGGATATAGGAATGACACAGGCAGGGTTTCAGGTTGTTGCTGCTAATGAATTAGATAAGGACGCTTGTAATACATATAGACTTAATAATCCAGAAATTAATCTATATCAGGGAGATATAGAGGAGCAAAAAATTGAACTATATAAATATTCGAATAAAAATATAGGAGTAGTATTTGGTGGGCCTCCATGCCAAGGTTTTTCTGTAGCTGGAAAAATGGATTTAAATGATCCGCGCTCCAAGTTAATTTTTTCATTTGTAGACATTGTAGAAAAAATCCAACCAAAAGCATTTATTATGGAGAATGTCAAGTCTTTGGCAACATTGGATAAATTTAAAGATGTTCGGCATGAGTTGTACATAAAATCAAAAAATGCTGGATATAATATTTTTTGTATTATTTTAAATTCAAAAGATTTTGGTGTTCCTCAATCAAGGGAAAGAGCTTTTTTTATTGGATTTAAGGATATAAACATTGAGATAAGTATAAATGATTTTTTTGACTATTATGAAAAGCCTCTTTCATTAAGGGATACTATTAAACATTTAGGTAGGGCAGGGTCAGCAAATAATAAGAGAATTACCAACGCTAAAATCACATTAGCAGAGAAACCTATTTTGCGTAATTCTCCTTATGCTGGAATGCTATTTAATGGGCAAGGTAGGCCACTTAATCCGGATGGATGGTCAAGCACTCTTCCTGCAAGTATGGGAGGAAATAGAACACCGATTATCGATGAGGATCATTTATACGATGATTCACCAAGTTGGGTTGAGGAATATCACCAACAACTATTAACTGGTAATTATCAGCCTACTTACAAAGAAGCACCTTCCCGATTGCGCCGTTTAACCATTGATGAGGCCATTCTGATTCAAACGTTCCCAAAAAATTATAGTTTTACGGGTTCTGCCTCAAAAATTTTTACTCAAATTGGGAATGCTGTTCCCTGTAAGTTGGCAAAGGTTGTGGGATTGGCTGTAAAGCAGAAATTAGAAAATAACTAATCATTTTTGTGAGGTGGATTTGCAGTTTTGTGTAATAACTCCCCACTCCTTCAGCAACCTCTTCACCGACACCGGATACGGTGTCTTCAATTCCTGAGCGAACAGCGACACTCTCAATTCTTCAATCATCCATTTAAACGCGGCGAGGTCGTCTGAAACGGGTTGTCCTTGTTTCACTAAGCTGTCGGTTTTTTCCTGCCACATTTGTTCCAGTTCTTGAATATCGGCTTCGCGGGCTGCGTCGCGGGCGGGGTTGCCGCTGTATTTTTCGAGGCGCAGGGTCATGGCTTTGAGGTAGATGGGGAGGCGCGGCCATTGTGCCCACGGGGTGCGGGTGGCGAAGCCGGCGGCGAGCAGGGTTTGCAGGCGTTGGCGCAGGAGATGGGTGAGCGGGTGTTTGCCGAGTTTGCCGTTCAGTTCGGCGTAGGCGGTGGCGGTTTCCTGCAGGTAGCGGCTGAGGGCTTCTTTGACGGCGGGCAGGCGGCTGCGGGCGCGTTTGATTTGCTCTTTGAAGGCTTTTTCGTTGCGCGGCAGCTCGTCTTCGCCGATAAAGGCGCGGTCGCAGACGGCTTGGGTGAGGTCGTCGCGCAGGGTGTCGGCGTTGATGTGTTTGAGCAGCATGGCGGCTTGGGTAAAGCCTTGGATGCCTTTGTTCAGGTCTTTAACTTGTTCTTTTAGTTGTAGTTTCATGAGTTCAATCACGCCTAATCGGTGGGCTTGTTCGGCGGCGGCAGATGTGTCGAACAGGCGCAGGGCGATGCGGCCGTCTTTTTCTTTTTGCAGGCCGAGGTAGCCGGTAAGCTGTTGTTTGCCGCGGGCGAATTTGATGGATTCGGGCAGGGTGCCGATGTCCCATGCGGTAACGTTGTCGCGCTCGAATTCTTGGGTGTTGTCGCGGAAGGTGGTGGCGGCGGCTTTGCCAAGCTGTTGTTGGATTTGGATTAAATAGCGCCCCATGGCTAATTCTTGTCCGCCGTCGTCGATGATGCGGAGGTTGAAATAGCAGTGTTCGGGCAGCCTGAACGCGGCCCATTCGTCTTGGTTGATTTGCTCCAGTATGCGGATGTCGCCTGCGGTTTTGGCGATGGCTTGGGCGAGTTGGGGCAGGATGGGGGCGTTGCGGTCGGGGTTTTGGCTTAAAAATTGGGTGATGAATTCGGGCACGGGCACGCAGATGCGGCGGATTTGCTTGGGCAGTGCTTTGATTTGTAGCTGGATTTTTTCGCGTATCATGCCGGGCACGAGCCATTCGAGGGCGGCGGGGCTGATGCGGTTGAGCACGGTGAGCGGCAGGGTGAGGGTAACGCCGTCGAGCGGGTGGTGCGGCTCGAAGCGGTAGCTGAGTTTGAATTTGCCGTCTGCGGTTTGCCAGTGTTTGGGGAATTGTTCTTCGGTGATGTGTGCGGCGGCGTGCTGCATGAGGTCGTCGCGGCTGAGGAACAGCAGGCGCGGGTTGTCGCGCTCGGCAGTTTTGAGCCAGGCTTGGAAGGTGCGGATGTCGGCGAGGGGGAGGGGTTTCAGACGGCCTTTTTGAGGTGCAGGCTGCTTTTTGGGTTTGGGGTCGTCTGAAAGTGTTGAAGCTGCGGCACCCCGTTCCTTCTCCTGTGGGAGAGGGCTTGCTGTGGCTGCGGAAAAGTTGGTTTGGGCGGCAACTGTTTTGCCCTCTCCCCGACCCTCCCCCACGGGGGCGGGTTGCTGGGCGTCGTAGGTTGTGTTGTCAAACCCAACGGTTTTTGCGGTTGCGGCGGATGTTGGGTTTTCAACCCAACCTACGGTGTTGCCGTGATTTTCATTTTGGCGCGACCCATTACGCTCGTTTTGGCGAAATTCGCTTCGCTCGTTTTCAGACGACCTTTCGGCTTTGTCAGATTCAATAATCCGTACGGAATCTTCACTTCCCCAAACGCTGCCTTGCGCGTCTTTCCATGCCATTTCGGGCAGCCGTTCGTGATAAAACGCAAACAGCGCTTCATCATCGACCAGTACATCCTGCTTGCGCGATTTGTGTTCGAGTTCGGTAATTTCCTTAATCAGCTTTTTGTTGTGGACAAAAAAGTCCGCTTTCAAGTCGCATTCCTGCGCCACCAGCGCGCTGCGGATAAAGATTTCGCGCGCTTCTTCGGGAGCGATTCTGCCGTAGGACACGGGGCGGCGCGGCAAGACGGTCAGGCCGTAGAGCGTTACCCGTTCGCTGGCGATGACTTCGCCGCGTTTTTGTTCCCAGTGCGGCTCGAAATAGTGGTAGCGGACGAGGTGCGGCGCTTCCTGCTCGATCCATTCGGGCTGGATGGCGGCCACATCGCGGGCATAAAGTTTCGTTGTTTCAACGAGTTCTGCCGCCATCACCCATTTGGGTTTGGCTTTGAACAGGGCGGAGGCGGGGAAAAGGTGGAAGCGGCTGCCGCGTGCGCCGGTGTAGTCGTTGCCGTCGGGCGATTTCATGCCGACGTTGGCGATGAGGCCGGTGAGCAGGGCGCGGTGGATTTGTTCGTAGCCCGCTTCTTTGGCAGCGCGGATTTGGGCGCGGTGTTGTTTCTTATCCAGTTGTTTTTGTTTGAGTTTGGCGGATAGGTCTTGGTCGCCCGCATTTTCAGACGACGTAAGTTGCTTGACTTCGGGAGGTCGTCTGAAAGCCGCTTCCTTGGTGGTCAAACCCATTTCAATCGCGGTTTGGGCAAGCTGGTGGTGCAGCTCGCGCCATTCGCGCATCCGCAGGTGCGACAGGAAATATTGGCGGCACCACTGCACTAACTGCTTGTTGGACAAGCCTTTATCGCGCTCGCGCTGTAAGCTGTCCCAAATGTTCAGGTAGGCAAGGAAATCGGACTGCTTGTCGGTAAAACGCTCGTGCGCCTTGGCAGCGGCATCGCGCGCCTCCAGCGGCCGCTCGCGCGGGTCTTGAATCGACAGCGCGGAGGCAATCACCAATATTTCCGCCATGCAGTCGTGCTTCTTCGCCGCCAACAAAATACGCGCGATTTTCGGGTCGATGGGCAGGCGCGCCATTTGTTCGCCGAGTTTGGTCAGTCCGTTGTGTTCATTAACCGCCCCCAATTCCAACAACACCTGAAACCCGTCATTGATATACCGCGAATCGGGCATTTCCAAAAACGGGAATGCCGCTACGTCGCCCAGTTTCAACGCCGCCATGCGCAGGATGACGGCGGCGAGGTTGCTGCGGACGATTTCGGGGTCGGTGAACTCGGTGCGGCTGTTGAAATCTTCTTCTGAAAACAGTCGGATACACACGCCTGCGGAGACGCGTCCGCAGCGTCCGGAGCGTTGGCGGGCGGCGGCTTGGGAGATTTTTTCGACATGAAGCTGCTCCACTTTCGCCCGTGCGGAATAGCGTTTGACGCGCGCGAGGCCGGTGTCGATGACGTATTTGATGCCTGGCACGGTGAGCGAGGTTTCGGCGACGTTGGTCGCCAACACGATGCGGCGCTTCGCGCCTGAAGGGTGTAAGATTTTGTGCTGCTCGGCGTGCGACAGGCGTGCGAACAGGGGCAGGATTTCGTCGTTGCGGCGCAGCGTGGATTTGCGCAGGGCTTCGGCGGCTTCGCGGATTTCGCGTTCGCCCGGCAGGAACACCAAAATATCGCCTTCGCCGTGTCGCGCCAATTCGTCCGCCGCATCGACAATCGCGTCGGTCAGCTCTACTTCTGCGTCGTCTTCGTCTTTGCTGGTCAGCGGGCGGTAGAGGATTTCGACGGAATAGGTGCGCCCGCTCACTTCCAGCACGGGCGCGCCGTTGAAGTGTTGGGAGAAGCGTTCTGCGTCTATGGTTGCCGAGGTGATGATGATTTTCAAGTCGGGTCGGCGTGGCAGTAGCTGTTTCAGGTAGCCCAGTAGAAAGTCAATGTTCAGGCTGCGTTCGTGCGCTTCGTCGATGATAATTGTGTCGTAGGCGGCGAGATAACGGTCGGTCTGGGTTTCTGCCAGCAGGATGCCGTCGGTCATCAGTTTGACGCAGGCATCGCGCGAGGTGTGGTCGGTAAAGCGCACTTTATAGCCGACCGTGCTGCCGATTTCCGATTTCAATTCTTCGGCAATCCGCTCCGCCACTGAGCGCGCAGCCAAACGGCGCGGCTGGGTATGCCCGATCAAACCCGCCGCCCCGCGCCCGAGTTCCAGACAAATCTTGGGCAACTGCGTGGTTTTGCCCGAACCGGTTTCGCCGCAAATAATCGTTACCTGATTCTCGGCAATGGCTTTTTTGATTTCCTCGAGCTTTTCGTGAACGGGCAGGGTGTTGTCGAATTCGGGTTTGGGCAATGCTGCCAAACGCTTCAAAAAGATTTCGTGCGATTTTCGGTATTTTTCTTCGACTTTGGACAAACCGCCGTATTTGTTGGGATTTTTGAAGGCGGAACGTAGAAAGTGGCGGTCTTTGGAGAGGGTTTGGGAGAAGTCGGGATGGGGCATGGCGTTGGAAAAATTTCAAATAAAACAAAGGGAGTGATTATAGCAAAGGTCGTCTGAAAATTTTCAGACGACCTTTGCCGTTTTGGAAATATAGTGGATTAAATTTAAATAAGGACAAGGCGAAGAAGCCACAGACAGTACAGATAGTACGGCAAGGCGAGGCAACGCAACGCAACGCAACGCAACGCAACGCAACGCAACGCCGTACTGGTTTAAAGTTAATCCACTATATTAAGGATGATCTGCAACGTAAGCCAGAGGCTTGAAACCTTGGCAATCTTTAAATATTTCTTAAAAAGTTGAGGTCTGGATTCCCGCCTGCGCGGGAATGACGGTGCGAGGGATTGGGTTTGGTGCGCGATATAAAAGGCTGGGTAAAGACGGAAATTGAGAGTCTTGAAATTCGATCAATCTTTAAACATTCCTAAAAAGCTAGGTGCGGATTCCTTCCTGCACGGGCATGACGATATGGGGGCTGATTCAGATTCGATAAAAAGGTCGTCTGAAAACCAACTTCGGTTTTCAGACGACCTTTTGGTTTATAGAAAACCTGTTTACGCCTGCGCTATCGGGCTGTCTTCTTCCTGCCGCTCTTCTTCGTGTTCCGCGCTGTTGAGCAATTTCAGCAGCTTTTCGGTCTTTTCCGAATCTTCGCTGCGGAGGATTTTGGCGGTTTCGGTTTCGAGCAGGGCGGTGTTGCTGTGCAGGATGATGTTTTTGACGGGGAGCAGGTTGTTGGGGTTCATGGAGAAACGGCGCAGCCCCATGCCCAGCAGCATCCGCGTGTAGGTGGTGTCGCCTGCCATTTCGCCGCATATGGAGACGCTTTTTTCCATGCGGTTGGCGGTGCGGATGATGTGTTGCAGCATTTTGAGGACGGCGGGGTGACCGGGCTGGTAGAGGTGGCTGACGCTGTCGTCGCCGCGATCGACGGACAAGATGTATTGAATCAGGTCGTTGGTGCCGATGGAGATGAAATCGACGAGTTTGAGGATGCTGCCGACGGTCAGGGCGGCGGACGGGATTTCAATCATGCAGCCGACGCTGACCGTGCCAAAGGTTTCGCCGCGTTCGGCGAGTTGGCGTTGGGCGGTGTCGAGGTGGATAAGGCATTGGCGCACTTCGGACAAGGAGGTAATCATCGGCCACATCATGCGCACGGGGCCGTGGGCGGCGGCGCGGAGGATGGCGCGCATTTGGGTGCGGAACATGACGGGTTCGGCGAGGCACAGGCGGATGCCGGTGAGACCGAGCGCGGGGTTGAGGCTGCCGTTGGGGGTAGAATTTTGACCGAACCAGCGGGGGTTTTTGTCCACGCCCAAATCGACGGTGCGGATGGTGATGCTTTTGCCTTTCATTTTTTTCACAATCGCGCTGTACACTTCGTACTGCTCGTCTTCAGACGGCATGGTGTCGCGGTTGAGATAGAGGAATTCGCTGCGGAAGAGTCCGACGCCGTCTGCGCCGAAATTGTGCAGGGCTTTGATGTCTTCGGCGGATTCGATGTTGGCGAGCAGCTCGATGTTGATGCCGTCGGCGGTGGTGGCGGCGGTTTTTTTGAGCTTGTTGAGTTCGCGCTTGTGGAGGCGGTATTCGCGGGCGAGGCGGCGGTATTCGTTGAGGACGACTTCGTCCGGATCGATGATAAGGACGCCGTTGATGCCGTCGACGATAACGGTTTCGTTTTCGGTAATGAGCCTACGGGCGTTGTGCAGCCCGATGACGGAAGGGATGTCGAGGCTGCGGCCTAAGATGGCGGTGTGGCTGGTCGGGCCGCCGACGTCGGTAACGAAAGCGGTGATGCGCTGCTCTTTGAAGAGGACGGTGTCGGCGGGCGAGAGGTCGTGGGCAATCAGGATGGTGTCTTCAAACAAGCCTTCGTTGAGGTTTAAGTCGTTGCTTTGTCCGACGAGGTTGTTGTGGATGCGGCGGACGACTTGCAGCATGTCTTGTTTGCGTTCGCGCAGGTAGTCGTCTTCGATGCTGTCGAACTGGGCGGCGAGCTTGTCGCTTTGTTGTTTCAACGCCCATTCGGCGTTGATTTTTTGTTCTTTCAAAATATCGACGGGTTCGCGCGAGAGGGTAACGTCGGTCAGCAGCATGAGGTGCAGCGAAATAAACGCGCCCAATTCGGTCGGGGCGTTTTCGGGAATCGCGCTGCGCAACTGTTCCAACTCTTTGCGCGTGGCTTTGATGGCGGCGTCGAAACGGGCGGCTTCGGCGTCGATGAGGTCGTCTGAAACGTCATATTGCGGCACTTCCGCCGTCCCGCGCGTAATCAGGTGGGCTTGTCCGATGGCGATGCCTTTGCCCGCGGCGACACCGTGCAGCACGATACTCATTATTCGCCCTCGCCGAAGTAGTCGTTGATTAAGTCGGTCAATGCCTTCATGGCGGCGACTTCGTCCAAGCCGTCGGTTTCCAGCTCGATGATTGTACCTTTGGCGGCGGCGAGCATCATTAAGCCCATGATGCTTTTGCCATTGACGCGGCTTCCGTTTTTCGTTACCCAGACTTCGCTTTGAAACTGAGAGGCGGTTTGGGTGAATTTGCTGGAAGCGCGGGCGTGGAGTCCGAGTTTGTTGATGATTTCGATTTGTTGTTTTTGCATGTTCGGCTTTCGGGTGTGCGGGGTCGTCTGAGAACGTGTCGGTCGGGTTAGACGGCTTCGGCGTGCTGTTTGCACACTAAATCTTCCGGTTCGGCAGTGATGGCGAAAATGCCTTTGACGGCGGCTTCCCTGACCGTTTCAGTAAAGGCGGCAAGATCTTCCGCCATAGGCGAGTATTGGGTCGCTTTAATCATCATCGGCGCGTTCAGTCCGGTCAGAATGGCGGACTTGCCCGCGCGCACCAGCCTGCGGGCGGCATTGCACGGCGTCGCGCCGAAGATGTCGGTCATAATCAATACGCCGTGGTTTTCAGGAAACTCTTGCAGCGCGGCGATGGCATTGTTGATGATGTCGGTTTGGTCTTCGTCGGGCTCTACGCCGAGGATGCGGATGTTTTCCGGCATTCCCGTCGGAAAGAAATGATGGGTCAGGCTGCGGTAGGCTTCGCCTACTGCCTCGTGGGTAATGATTAAAAGGTTGATCATAATGTGTTCCCTGATGATTTTATTCGGCCGGTGTGGGCGAAGGTATCGTCCGTTCACCCGCCACATAGCGCGATATGGTGGCACAAAGGTCGTCTGAAAAGGTTTTCAGACGACCTTTTTTAACTCGGCATCAGCCTTGGTTGAGCGCGTAAATCTCGCCCAAATTGCGCCAGCAGCCCGCCGCGTCCATACCGTAGCCGAAGACGTAGCGGTTGGGAACATCCAGTCCGACATAATCCGCCTTGGTCGGTTTTTCCTTGTCGATCAACTTGTTGGCAAACACAGCCGCACGGCAGCTTGCCGCCCCCATTTCCAAGAGCTTGGACTGAATCGCCGACATCGTGTGTCCCTCGTCCAAAATATCGTCCAACACGACCACATGACGCCCCCGAATCTGCTCCGGGTCGGGCATCCGTTTCCAGTTGAACGCGCCGCCCGCCAGCTTGTCGCCGTAACGGGAAACATGAACATAATCAAAGTCCAACGGAAAGCGCAACAGCGGCAGCAACTGCCCCGTAAACACCACCGCCCCGCCCATCACAGGCAGCAGGAGCGGATATTTGTCCCCCAAGTCGCGCGTAATCTCGTCCGCCACTTTTTGCAGCGCGGCACGGCATTGGTCTTGGTCGAACAAAAGCTCGGCATTATCAAGCATGGCTTGGGTTTCAAGGCGTTTGGTTTCTAAATCGATCATGGTAAACGGGGAAATCAGTTGGGAAAAAGGAAATTATAAACCCAAAACGGGCTGAGGTCGTCTGAAAGCAGGCTTTAAAGTTGTAGAAGAACAGTTTGTTTTTCCAGAATCTGTATAAGCCTGCCAAATTTAGCCTAAGTCATAAAATCCTGTAATTTTCCACCAATCATTTAACTTTGAGAGTAAAATCCCAAAATATTAATTTGCATCATGATTTACGGCTTGGATGTCTCGACGTAAGTTTTAGATTTACAGTTTCAGACGACGTTGGGACGCTATTTTGTAATTTTCCAACAAAGCCGTATGCCATTTATCAACGGATTGACCGAAAGGACGCTTCACATGAGTAATGCAAAACGCGATGTAACCCGCATCAGCCACAACACCAAAATCGTCGCTACGTTGGGGCCGGGCAGCAACAATGTCCAGTTGTTGGAAGACATGATCCGTGTAGGCGGTCTGAATGTCGTCCGTTTCAATTTCAGCCACGGCACGCCTGAATTCCATCAGGAAAATGCCCGCATCGTGCGTGAAGCGGCAAAACGCGCAGGACAGGAAATCGCCATCCTCGCCGACTTGCAAGGTCCGAAAATCCGTGTCGGCAAAATCGCCGGCGGCAGCATCGAATTGAACAAAGGCGAAACGCTGGTTCTTGATGCCGCGCTCGAAGGCGAAGGCACGCGCGACACGGTCGGTTTGGACTACCGCGACCTGCCTGATGATGTCGTTGCAGGCGATGTTTTGTGGTTGGACGACGGTTTGCTGACTTTGACCGTGGAATCCGTTGAAGGCAGTAAGATTGTTACTAAAGTTGAAAACAGCCATGTGTTGAAAAGCAACAAAGGCATCAATAAACGCGGCGGCGGTTTGTCCGCAGGCGCGTTGACCGAGAAAGACTTCCGCGACCTGAAAACCGCGATTGCCATCGGTTGCGACTACCTCGCCATCAGCTTTGTAAAATCCGCCGAAGATTTGCACACTGCCCGCGCCAAAGTCGAAGAAGAAATGAAAGGCAGCACTGCGGTTCGCCCCGGCTTGGTTTCCAAAATCGAACGTGTGGAAGCGATTGAAAACTTGGACGAAATCATCCTCGCCAGCGACGGTATCATGGTGGCGCGCGGCGACTTGGCGGTCGAAGTCGGACACGCAGCTGTCCCCGCCCTGCAAAAACGCATGATCCGCCGCGCACGCGAATTGCGCCGCTTCAGCATTACGGCAACCCAAATGATGGAATCCATGATCACCAACCCCGTACCGACCCGCGCGGAAGTCAGCGACGTGGCAAACGCAGTATTGGACGGCACCGATGCGGTGATGTGTTCCGCCGAAACCGCCGTCGGCGCGTATCCGTTTGAAACCGTCAGCCAAATGGCGATTATTTGCGCGGCTGCGGAAAAAGAACAAGATTCGCTCAACGGCGTTGCCGAACAGGTCGATTATCCCGAAGCCGTCAGCACCAACTTGGCGATTGCCGGCGGCGCGGTCAGCGTGGCGCGCGCGGTTCACGCCAAAGCCATCGTCGCCCTGACTGAAAGCGGTTCGACCGCCTTCGAAGTCAGCCGCCACAACATCACCTTGCCGATTTTCGCTCTGACCCCGAGCATTTCCGCCCAACGCCGTATGGCGATGTACCGCGGCGTGCGCCCGATGATTCTGGCGACCAGCACCGACCACGATACCGCGCTGAACGAAGTGGAAGCCATGTTGGTCGAACATAAAATCTTAAGCTCCGGCGACCAATACATCATCACCAGCGGTTCGCAAATGCGCGAATCCGGTTCGACCAATACGCTGGAAGTGTTGCGCGTTAAATAATCGACACGCAAACGACAGATAAACAAGAGGTCGTCTGAAAACTTGGAAACGGGTTTTCAGACGACCTTTTCTCAATATGCAGTGTCGTCATGCGGAATGCGGGGCGATGGCTTGCCGGAGCGGGTTATTGCCTCATGTTCAATACAGCAGTTTTTTGCGGGGTATTTCAATTATACCGACCTGTTTCAGCAGGCTGACGTCCAAATCCGTCTGCGAGGTACAGGCATCGCTGAAAACATTTTCACAGTCGGCGTCCACGCGGACGATTCCGCCGAATTCTCCTGCTTTGGCAAGGGTGTGGATGTCGGCGAAAATACCTGCGTAAATTTCGTCTGCCGCCAGCATGTCCGCTCCTTCGGCAAATACCGGCAGCCGTGCCAGCGCGGCGGCGACAGCCGAAGCGGAAGGGTGGTTAGAAATAGCGGTGGCTTTCAGGCGGATGTTTTTCGCCATGCCTTTGCCGTGATTGCGGATAACGAAGGCAATCATGCCGGGTTTGTCTTCTACCGGACGGATGGCGGCATGCAGGACGGGGTGGACGCTTTCACGCTGCATCAGTTTTTCCCGATGCTGCATTTCGCTTTTTGCCTTGATTCTGACCGAGGCGACAGCCCACGCAAGCCAAACCAGCGCGATGGCGCAAAATGCCGTGATGACAGGGGTAAGGTCGGCGAGATAGTCTTGGGGGTTAAACCAGACGCAGGCGGTTAGAAAACCGGCAAAAAACATCAGAATGTATAAAGCCGGTGCAAAACGGCTGAGGACGGATGCGTGCATAAAGATTCCTGTCGGTGGCAGAATAAGGTCGTCTGAAAGCGCTGTGCGGTATTGTCTTAAGACAATATGATTGTAACGTAAACCATATGGTTTAACATGCCCGAATAACGAACGGCATAATCGGAAGAGAGACGGCGGCGCTATTGCCTCCCTCCGCCCGCTGTTTTACCATAAGCCGCATTTCGGTAAAAATGCCGCTACCACTTCCCATCACACAACTGCCATGAAAAAACTGATCACCTCGTTGCCTATTTTCATCGTCTTAGCCGACATGGTTTACGGCTTTGTCCTCAATATCTCGCAAGGGCTTAATTTGCAGCAAAGCACGCCTTCTGACGGAGGGCTTGCCGTTACGCCCGACATTGCGTTCAACAGCCTGCAAATTATTGCCAACGGCGGCATGATGGTTATTATCGGCTTCGGACTGCTGACTCTGCTCCAACTTAACGGTACGGTTTTAAAACGCCGTATCCTGCCCATCGGCATTTTCCGCACGTTGGGGCTGCTGGCGGTATTGGCATTCAGCGTGCCGTCGCTGTGGGAATGGGGCAATGCGCTGATTTCCGCTGCGGCAGGGCATCCCGTGTTCAATTTCGGCAACCCGCGCTATTTGGTCAGCGCATTTTGTATGCCGCTGATTGCCTTATTGTGTCTGAAGCGGCTGTATGATTGGTACAAACTGCACCGTTTGCCGCAAGCGGATACGGTCGTGCCTGCCGCAGCACAGGAACCGGATAAAAAGGTCGTCTGAAAACCCTTTTTCGGTTTTCAGAAGACCGGTTTTCATAGGTTTAGGGAGATAAAGAATATCGGAAAATAGCAAGGGAAAGATACTTAAACCTAATGATATATAGTGGATTAACTTTAAACCAGTACGGCGTTGCCTCGCCTTGCCGTACTATCTGTACTGTCTGCGGTTTCGTCGCCTTGTCCTAATTTAAATTTAATCAACTATATAACGTGAATTTGTGAGATGAGCCCCTCTTTTCCTGATGGCGGGCCGTGCATCGGAGGCTAATCGCGAAATGCAGCAAAACGTTGCCCGCAAAAAATGTTCCAACCTATTGTCCGATTCAAGATTAGATTGATGTGTCTTCAGGCAAGGCCGATGCTGCGGTTTGACTGATTTTAAAGGGCGCATTACTTAAAAAGGTCGTCTGAAAACCCTTGTTTCAGGTTTTTCAGACGACCTTTTGTCTTGTTTCAAACCGCTTCAATCAGTCTTTGAACCGTTTGAACACCAGTGTGCCGTTGGTACCGCCGAAGCCGAAGGAATTGGAGATGGCAAGGTCGATTTTCACGTCGCGCGCTTCGTTGGCGCAGTAGTCCAAATCACAGCCTGCTTCGATGTCTTGTTCGAAGATGTTGATGGTCGGCGGGGATTTTTGCTCGTGTACCGCCAACACGCTGTACAGCGCTTCCACGCCGCCTGCCGCGCCGAGCAAGTGGCCGGTCATGGATTTGGTGGAGTTGACGATGACTTTGCGGGCATGGTCGCCCAGCGCGCGCTTGAGCGCTTTGGTTTCGTTGGCATCGCCCAGCGGAGTGGACGTACCGTGTGCGTTGACGTAATCGACGTCTTCGGGATTCAGTCCGGCATCTTTCAGCGCGCGGGTAACCGCCAGCGCAGGGCCTTCTTCGTTCGGGGCGGTGATGTGGTAGGCATCGGAACTCATGCCGAAGCCGACGATTTCGGCGTAAATTTTCGCTCCGCGTTTTTTGGCGTGTTCCAGTTCTTCCAACACCAACACGCCCGCACCTTCGCCGATAACGAAGCCGTCGCGGCCTTTATCCCACGGACGGGAAGCGGTGGCGGGATCGTCGTTGCGGGTGGAAAGTGCTTTCATCGCAGCAAAACCGCCCACGCCCAAAGTGCTGATCGCGCCTTCGGCACCGCCTGCAATCATTACGTCCGCGTCGCCGTATTTAATCAGGCGGGCGGAGTCGCCGATGGAGTGCGCACCGGTGGTACAGGCGGAAACCATGCCGTAGCTGGGGCCGCGGTAGCCTTTGAGGATGGTAACGTGGCCCGCAATCAGGTTGATCAGCGAACCGGGGATAAAGAAAGGATTGATTTTGCGCGCGCCGCCTTCGATAACGGCTTTACCGGTGGCTTCAATGCTGGGCAGGCCGCCGATGCCGGAACCGATGTTCACGCCGACGCGGTCTTTATCGAGGCTTTCCAATTCGTCCAAACCGGCATCGTCAATGGCTTGCAGCGCGGCGGCGATGCCGTAGTGGATGAACACGTCCATGCGGCGGGCTTCTTTGGCACTGATGTATTGGCCGATGTCGAAATCGCGCACTTCACCGGCGATTTGGCTGTTGATGTCGGATGCGTCAAAGCGGGTAATCCGGCCGATGCCGCTTTTGCCTGCGAGCAGGTTGCTCCATGCGGTGGCGACGTCGTTGCCGACCGGTGATACTTGGCCGAGGCCTGTGATGACTACTCTTCTCTGACTCATGATAATCTCGCTGTTGGTTTTCGGTAGGATGCGGCAAGATGCCGTCTGAAAATGATAATAGCGGTTCGGAATCGGATTCCTGACGGTTATTATAACGGATTTTGCCCCACATATATAAGGTAACAGCCTCTATTGCGCTAACGCAGCAGAGGCTGGGGATGTTTGGTGCGGCCGATTAGCCGTTGTGGGCGTTGATGTAGTCGATAGCCAGTTGTACGGTAGTGATTTTTTCGGCTTCTTCATCGGGGATTTCGCAACCGAAAGCTTCTTCCAAAGCCATAACCAATTCTACGGTGTCCAAAGAATCTGCACCCAGGTCGTCTTGGAAGGAAGATTCATTTTTGACTTCGGCTTCGCTTACGCCCAGTTGTTCAGCAACAATTTTCTTAACTTGTTGTTCGATGTTTGACATATCAGTCGTTCCTTTTGCCTTGCGGCGGGTTGTTTAAGAGAAATAAATTCGTCGGTATTGTACCGAGTTCGGATAGAGTTTTCCATCTAAGTCTGCATTCTAACACAGATTATTCTGGAAAAACCTGTTGTTGTGCATATTAGCATAGCCTGATTTTAACCTACAAGCAGGAATTTGTTTTGTTACGTATTAACATTAACATTATTAAAAAATTTCGATGTAAGTTGCGGATGAAAAATCAGGAATAGGATTTGAGGGAAGGTTTTTTCATATGCCGGTTCCGTGAAGGCTTCTGCAAGCTCTTCATTGCCAGCGTTTTTGGGTGCATGCTAACATACTGCGAGGTATCTGCT
Source organism: Neisseria sp. DTU_2020_1000833_1_SI_GRL_NUU_006 (assembly GCA_032388755.1). Taxonomy (NCBI): domain Bacteria; kingdom Pseudomonadati; phylum Pseudomonadota; class Betaproteobacteria; order Neisseriales; family Neisseriaceae; genus Neisseria; species Neisseria sp. DTU_2020_1000833_1_SI_GRL_NUU_006. Next base: position 2,320,576 of record CP135593.1, read on the forward strand.
TAATCATATTTGAACTTAGTTATCACGCATAATTATCAGTATTCGAAATCCCAATTAATTAAATATTCAGAGACAATCGTTAAGATTGATTTAAGGATGAAAATGCAAGACCAAGAAAATATTAAAAACCAAGAAGAACAGGAAAACCAGCCAAAAGAGGACTATGATGCCATGACCAGGCTGCAAGACGTGTTCAACCTTGCGCATGACCAGGCCCATCCCGATAAAATTGATGCTGTCATCCGTGCCAATACCCGGGTGTCAGGAACCAATATGTGGGTATTGATGTTTGCGATTGCCGTGGCGAGCATCGGTCTGAATGTAAACAGCACGGCGGTAGTGATAGGAGCGATGTTGATTTCCCCGCTGATGGGGCCGATAGTCGGTATGGGTTACGGTTTGGCGGTAGGGGATACCGCGCTGATCCGTCAAGCGGTGCGCAATATCATTATATTCGTCGTCATCAGCTTGATTACGGCTACGTTGTATTTCCTGTTAACCCCGCTTAAAGAGGCGCAAAGCGAGCTTTTGGCGCGTACCCAGCCGACCCTTTGGGATGTATTGATTGCCTTCTTCGGCGGTAGCGCGGGGATTGTGGCGCTGACCCGAAAAGAAGGAGGCAATGCCATACCGGGTGTGGCGATTGCGACCGCATTGATGCCGCCCCTGTGTACTGCCGGCTACGGACTGGCACACGGAAACTGGCACTACTTTCTCGGTGCTTCATATCTTTTTGCCATCAACTGCGTGTTTATCGCTTTTTCCACTTTGTTGGTTTCCAAATTGCTCAAGCTGCCGCGCAGGGGGCTGGTAACCGAGTCCAAGCGCAGGCTGCAAAGTATTTTTATCACCGCCGTCGTACTTGCTGTCATGATTCCGAGCGGGTATATGGCTTCAGGGTTGGTGCGTCAGGAGATCTTCAACACCAAAGCCAATGCCGCGATCACCGCCGCGCAGCAGCAAGAAGGTTTTTTTGTTCTTCGTAAGATGTTGAACTATAGAGAAAACAAAGTCGGTCTGATCGTCAACGGAACGGGAAATGCCGAGAAAATTACCGCCCTGTTGGAAAAAAGCCTAGACGCGTCGGGTGTGAAAGAGCCGAAGGTCAACGTGGTCTATGCGGGAGGGAACGGCACCAAAATCGAAGAATTGCTGGCAAGCCGAAACAATTCTGTTCATCAGCAAAATGAGCTGAAAGAGCAGCAGGCCTATATCGATACCGTACTGGCAGGCAAAGCTTCCGGTATCGATGATGCCGCGGTACTCAAGGAATTAAAAGCCCAATATCCGGAAGCGGAAAAAATCGTTGTCGGACGCGGCTTGGTTTGGGAGAAAGCGCAAACAGAGCCTGTTTCCGAGCAGCCTGAAAGCGGCAAAAATACTAAATCGGAAACAGGCGAACATGACGATATTGTCGTGGTTTCGCTCGAATTTAAGGAGTCTTTGCCTGCCAAAGACCGCGAACGCTTACAGGCGTGGTTGAACCAGCGTTATGAGGGTAAGACCGTGCGCATGTTTGTGAACACTCAAGTTTCAGATATATAACCCGTTTCACAAATACTCCGCCTGTCGGCTTTATCCGTTTTCAGGAAATAATTTTATTCTTTAACGACCAAATCCGCCTCAAACATGCCCCTTAAGGCGTTGGAGAGGCGGATTTCTTCGGCGTGTTCCAGCATGTCGCGGGTGATGTGCGTTTCGATGATTTCGTCTGCGCCCAAGTAGGTTTGCGGCTGCTGCAACACGGCTTGGCGCATGACGCCGTTGAGGATGTCCAAATCCAGAGACGGGGTGAGCCATTGCCCTTGGTATTTGACGAACACGTTGCTTCTGCCGCCTTCGAGCAGGAGGCCGTCTGAATTGAAAAACAGGCTGTCGAACGCGCCTTGTGTTTCGGCGGTTTGCCACGCTTGGTCGTACAGGGCGCGGCGGGTGGTTTTGAAGCGGCGCAGGTAGTCGCAGCGCGGGAGGGGTGGCGGGGCGGGGATGATGCGCTGCGGGGCGGGCAGCTCGGTGGTGGCAGCATGGCTGAGGATGAGGTCGTCTGAAACGAGTTCGGCTTTCAAGCGGAACAGGCCGTCGGGCAGTTTGGCGATGTATTGTCGGATTCGGGTTTCGCAGTCATCGGGCAGGGGCAGGTTGAGGGCTTGGGCGGAGGTTTTCAGACGGCCTAAATGCAGGTCGAGCAGGCGGCATTGCCTGTTTTCCACGCGCATGGTTTCGAAGATGCCGAAGGCTGGGCGCAGTTCGTTGAGGAAACGGGCTTTCCAGCCGCATTCGCGATATTCGGCGGCGGGGTCGCTGTCGATGACGATGCCGGAACCGACGCCGTACACTCCGTGATAGAGGTCGTCTGAAACGGGTCTGAGCAACAAGGTACGGATGACGACGTTGAATATGCCTTCAAACCCCAGCCCGCCCGCGCAGGGTTTCAGGTAGCCGATGCTGCCGGTGTACAGGCCGCGCGCTTCGGCTTCGAGCGATTCGATAATCTGCATGCTCATGCGTTTGGGTGCGCCGGTGATGCTGCCGCAGGGGAAGGCGGCGCGGAGGATGTCGGCGGCGGTAATATGCGGCAGGGCTTGGGCTTGGATGGTGCTGGTCATCTGCCAGACGCTGCCGAAACGCGATACTTTAAACGGCTCGGGCACGCATACTTTGCCGGTTTGGGCGATTTTGCCGAGGTCGTTACGCAGCAAATCGACAATCATCACGTTTTCGGCGCGGTTTTTCGGGTCGGCTTGCAACTCGGCGGCGCGGCGTTCGTCTTGCCCGTCGCCCAAAATCGGCGCGGTGCCTTTCATCGGTTCGGTGCTGATGGTGCCGTCCGCACTGATTTTGAGGAAGAGTTCGGGCGAGAAACACAGCGTCCACGCGGATTTCCCTGCCGCATCGGGCAGGTGGGACAAAACGGCATAGGGGACGGGTTGGCGCAGGCGGCGGTAGAGGCTGACGGGGTTGCCGTAGGCTTGCAGGTGCAGGCGGGTGGTGTAGTTGATTTGATAGGTGTCGCCGCGCCGGATGGCTTCGTGGATTTGGCGGATGTGATCGAGGTAATCGGCTTCGGATACGGAGGATTGCGGCGTGGAAATACCGGCGGGGAGGTCGTCTGAATTTTGGGCAAGCCAGCTTTCGGCATCGATGTCGGCGCAGTCGGCAAACCAGTGCAGGGCAAGATTGCCACCGCGTTCGGACTCAATCCCCATCAGCGGCAAACCGAATTCGTAGTCTGCAAACAACACAGCATGCAGCCCTTTTTGCCAGCCCTTTTGCAGCGCATCGTTTAGCGAATCCAGTTCGTTAGGATGGAAAAGGCGGCTTTCCACATGATTTTGATAGAGTTTTGCGCGGCCGCTCACGGCATCGTCAAACAGGGCGAAATAAGGCATGGCTGTGGTGCAAATAGCCTGATTATACGCCGTTTTTACACAAATTAGCAGACCGCGCCGAAAAAAATGGGGCAGTGTAATTTTATGTAGTCCGCTGAGGGGCAAAGGAGTAGAATCAAACCATACCACACCATATCATTTCAAACTTAATCAATAAGGAGACCCTATGGCAGATCATCAGTTAGAACCGTTTGAAAACGTTGAATTGGGCGAAAAGCAAGACCAGTTGCAAGTTTTCGAAAAAGCCGTTTTGGAACACGAAGGACGCGGTACGGACGAAGATTCCGGCAGCGCACCGCTTCCCGCCAATTACCCCTACAAACAACGTATGCGCCGCGCCGCATACGAGAAAGAAAAACAAAAGCTGCAAATCGAATTGCTGAAAGTGCAAAGCTGGGTCAAAGACTCCGGCCAACGCATCGTCAGCCTGTTTGAAGGCCGCGATGCCGCAGGCAAGGGCGGTACCATCAAACGCTTTATGGAACATTTGAATCCGCGCGGCGCGCGTGTCGTCGCACTGGAAAAACCGACCACCACCGAACGCGGTCAATGGTATTTCCAACGCTACATCCAAAACCTGCCGACCGCAGGCGAAATGGTATTCTTCGACCGCTCATGGTACAACCGCGCCGGCGTAGAACGCGTGATGGGCTTCTGCGAACCCAACGAATACCTGCTCTTCATGCGCCAAACCCCCGAATTGGAACGCATGCTCGTCGCCAGCGGCATCCACCTCTTCAAATTCTGGTTCTCCGTATCCCGCGAAGAACAACTGCGCCGCTTCATCTCCCGCCGCGACGATCCCCTGAAACACTGGAAACTCTCCCCTGTGGACATCCAGTCGCTCGACCGCTGGGACGACTACACCGAAGCCAAAAACGCCATGTTCTTTCACACCCACACCGGCGACGCGCCTTGGGTCATCATCCGTTCCGACGACAAAAAACGCGCCCGCCTCAACTGTATCCGCTATTTCCTGCATCAGTTGGACTACCCGGGCAAAGACGTGAAAGCCATCGGCAAAGTAGACGAAAAAATCGTCCTCGTCCCCGATACGCGCTACAAAGAGAAAACCGTCGATATCGGTCACGACTGATTGAGCGGTCAGCCGTTTGAGCAGTAAAAAGGTCGTCTGAAAACCTGAAATATAGGTTTTCAGACGACCTTTTATTTGTGTGGTAAAGGTCATGGAGACCGGCTGTCGTAAAAGACAGGCTGGCCACCGAAACCGACCAAGCCTATCTCAATGCCAATCCCGACGGCACGGCAACCCGCTTCAACGATTCTGCGCTCACACCCAGCCTGCGCCTGAGCGTACCGATGGGCGAGCAGTTCATCAGTTTCACCAGCTGAGACCTTTGCAATAACATGAGTTATTAAAATTTTATGCTCAATACCATTTTCAAAATGAGAAACCTCCCTGATTTCTTCTATTTTTTTTCTCAATATCAGAAAGGTTTTAGCCAATTGAAGATTTTTTAGCACATTTTTATGCATCAAATTTTGTTAACAGACTATTTTTGCAAAGGTCTCCAGCTATTTACTTCCGTACGCCGCTGGATTCCGCCTACCCGCTCAACGGCGTTTTGGGCGTGGACTACGCGCAAGAAAAATGGGGCGTTGATACCAAACTGCGCTGGTCGAAAAAACACAGCCGCGTCAGCAGCGACAGCGTTTTCCAAGCGCCGGGCTACGGCGTATGGGATGTCGGCGCGTGGTACAAGCCGTCTAAAAACGTCGAAATCGGCGCGAACATTTACAACATCGGCAACAAAAAATACTGGCAACACGCAGACGTCACCGGTATGAGCCGCTCAAGCGTGATGGATTTGTACACCGAAACCGGCCGCAATTTCGCCGCCCGCGTGCAGCTTAAGTTTTAACATGAACCCAAGAGGTCGTCTGAAAACAAGCCATGAGTTGAATGCTTCATCACTAAGGCTAAAAGCAAACCAAGCCTTTGATTTCTCAGACGACCTCAAACCATTCCACCAATATAGTGGATTAACTTTAAATCAGGACAAGGCGACGAAGCCGCAGACAGTACAGACAGTACGGAACCGATTCACTTGGTGCTTCAGCACCTTAGAGAATCGTTCTCTTTGAGCTAAGGCGAGGCAACGCCGTACTGGTTAAAGTTAATCCACTATATTTATTCACCTGCCGACACTGTTTATGTTCTGTTTTCCCGCTCCATCATCCTTGACACTGCCTAATGACAGTGATTTAATTTCCTAATATAATTAATAATCATTTTTAATCAACTATGGAACAGCAGATTGTTTGGACACCGCTCCAATCCGCGCCCAAAGCCTTTCCCGAACGGCAGGCGTTGATGCCGATATGGGGCGGCATACCGATTCCCCGTCCGCAATGGCAGAACATCTGGCGGCAGAAGCTCCCCCATGCCGCCGATTCCGACGCGCTCGCCTATCTGCACATCCCCTTCTGCGCCAACCACTGCGTGTTCTGCGGCTTCTACCGCAACGCGTGGAAAGAGAGTTACAGCAGCGTTTACACCGACAAAATTATCGAAGAAATGGCGGCGGAAGCCGAAATCCGTCAGGGCAACGGCAAAATCCGCGCCGTCTATTTCGGCGGCGGCACGCCCACCGCGCTGCAAACTCCAGACCTCGCCAGACTCATCCGCGCCTGTTACCAATACCTGCCGATTGCCGGCGACTGCGAGTTCACCATCGAAGGCCGTATGAGCCATTTCGACATCGAAAAAGCCCAAGCCTGCATCGAAGCGGGCGCCAACCGCATTTCCATCGGCGTGCAAACCTTCGACACCGCCATCCGCCGCCGCCTCGGCCGCAAACACGGTGGCGACGAAGCCTTTGCCTATCTGGAAAAACTGTGTGAAATCAACACCGTCATCGTTGTCGATTTGATGTTCGGCCTGCCCAACCAAACCGACGCCGTTTGGCAAAACGACCTCGGACGCGCCACCGCCCTGCCTTTGTCCGGACTCGACACCTACGCCTTCAACCTCTATCCCATGCTACCCATCAACCGCATGGTGGAAAAAGGCGCATTTCCCGCCCCGCCGGGTTTCGACGTTCAGGCCGACCAATACGCCTACGCCGTCGAAACACTGGCGCAAAAAGGCTGGAACCAAGTCAGCAACAGCCATTTCGCCTATCCCGGCCGCGGCGAACGCAACCGCTACAACACGCTGGTCAAATCCAACATTCCCTGCTGGGCGTTCGGCTCTGGCGCAGGCGGCAACTTCGGCGGCTTCAGCTATCAGGTGCAGGGCGATTTGGACAGCTACCTCGCCACCCCGAAAGGCGAAAAAAACATCGCCTTCATGAGCGGCCACAGCCCGAACAAAACCCTGCTCGGACAAGTGCAGCACGACATGGAAACAGGCTGTCTGAATCCCTCGCTGTTTGACGGCAACGCCGCCGCGCAGAAACTGATTGCCCAATGGCAGGCAATGCAGCTCTTTGAAGAACAAGGTTCGGACGGCCTCATCCGCCTGAACACCAGCGGCCGCTACTGGTCGCCCACCCTCATCCGCAAACTCATGCTTACCCTTCCGACCCAAGAAAAGGATCAAACCATGCAAAAACTTTCATCCGAACAACAAATCATGTTGCGCCAATCATTGGAAAAAAATCCCGGCCAAGTGCTCGAAATGCTCGCCGCGCAAAACCAATGCAGCTTTGAAGACGTCATCCGCTGTCTGCCCGAAAGCTGCATCCGCCAAACCGAAGGCAGCCGCATCGTCGAAATCCTCCAAGCCGTCGCCGCTTGGGACGAAGCCGTCACCTTCATCGCCCACACCCCCGACGCCATCGTCGAAGTTACCGGCAAACTGCCCGGCGGCAAAGTCGGTCGCGGCTTCTACAACTTCGACCACCCCGAAACCGACGGCGGCGTACACGGTCATATCTATTACGAAAACTGCGCCGCCATCTACCTTTTAGAGCGTCCGTTTATGGGCAAAGACACCTGCTCGCTCAACTTCATCAACCGCAACGGCGGCGTCATGTTCAAAATCTTCGTCGGACGCGACGAAGCAGGCGAACTCAAACAACACCAAATCGAAGCCATGAGAAAACTGTTTGATGCAGCTTAAACAGGTTTCAGACGACCTTTGCCTGAAACCGATAGAAATTGCCGCATTCCTGCACAAACGAAACCATCTTCCGGCATCGTAAATAGCCGATGAAATTCGACAGACTGCCTGCAAGATTGGTGTTTGCCACTAAAGTAAGCTTGCGCTTACCGCCCTCTCCCTAGCCCTCTCCCACGGGGAGAGGGGATAGATTTGCTGACAAATTCCAAGTGGCAGAAAATCCAAAAATGGTTGAATTTCAGTATCCTCAATTCCCTCTCCCCGCGGGAGAGGGTTAGGGAGAGGGCACGACACCAAACCGGCAAGTCAATTCCGCGGGTAAAACCCACCCATGGCTATTGTTATAAAACCCGCTTTGCCTGTTTTTCAGACGACCTTTGATTCAACTGAGTCCCAACCATTTTTGGCATTCTCTGTCGTTTGGATTCTCCCTACCAACCCATCCCCTCTCCCCGTGGGAGAGGGCTAGGGAGAGGGCACGACCCCAAACCGGTAAGTTAATTCCGCAGACAAAACCCATGCTACGGCTATTGTTATAAAACTCGTTTTGCCTGTTTTTCAGACAATCTCAGTTCTGTCGCAAGAGAAAACCGAAAAAAGGCAGCGTGGGCTTTGCCCACGACCACGCAGCATCAAACACAACAAAGTCGTCTGAAAATCAACCAGCCTGCCCCCAACCACTCAACAAAGTAAACAGATTATTGAACCCCTAACCACCCGACACACAAAGGAGCTCCCCATGCAACTCATCTTCGGCGCCAACGGCCCGTCCGGCCGCGCATTCATCCGCACACTCACCCATCCCGCCGACACCGTTGCCGTATTAAGAAAGCCGTCTGAAGATTCGTTCTTTAGCGAACACCGCATTCAGACGACCGTAGCCGACGCGCTCGATGCCGACGCGCTCGACAAAGTGTTCGCACAATACCGCCCCGACAGCGTCGTCAGCTTCGTTGGCGGCAAAAACGAACAAGGCATACGCAGCGACGCACTGGGCAACATCAACATCATCGCCGCCGCCCAAGCCGCCAATCCGCAAGCCCGTTTCATCCTGATTACCAGCATGGGCTGCGGCGAACAATGGGACATGATGAGCGAACCCTTCAAACAAGCCCTCGGCGAAGCCGTCCGCGCCAAAACCGAAGCCGAAATCTACCTCAAACAAAGCAGTTTGAACTGGACCATCCTCCGCCCCTGCGGTTTGGACAACAGCGAAGACAACCGCCACATTCTGACCGACCACCCCGACGGCATCCCTAAAAACTACATGAGCCGAAACGGACTCGCCACCGCCGTCACCGCCGTCCTGCAAGACCCCAGCAGCATCGGTAAGGTTTACACCGTCGGCGTAGGCAGTTAACACAGCGCCCATAGCCAAACAGGTCGTCTGAAAAGGTTTCAGACGACCTGTTTGGCGCGTGACTGATTCGATAGGTAACAATATATCCGCTTATGACTTGGTAGGGATGAGCGGCAGAAGTTTATCGGCACATTCAAGAAACAAGTTATCTTGAGGATAAAGCGGATTGGGCAGATAGAGCGGGCGATAGCAGGAAATGCCGACATCGTCATTCCCGCGCGGGCGGGCATTTGGAGGCTTGGGATTACGGCAATCTTCATATTTTTCTGAAAAACTCAGTATCAGACTCATGACTGAGTAGGGATGACGGTACGGCGTTGCTTATTCAAATTTTTATAAAAAACGTCGTCTTAAATTTTCAGACGACGTTTTTTTGCCGGTAATCCATCAATATTTATTGATGTTGCTGTGGATATTGTATTGGTTGTGTTCCGTATCGTGGGAATCTTGCGGCTCGTTGCGGACGTGCGGTTTGTCGTCAGACATGTTGTCCAGGTCGCGGCCGGGTTCGGATACGGTGTCGCCGATGTTGACGTTGGTCAGGTTTTCCAAAATGATGGCGGATGAGAGATGTTCGCCGGTGCGGTACACCATAGCCAATGCGGTTTCTTCGGCAGGGATGGAAACATATTTGACTACGCTCCTACGGCCTTTTTTGCCGTCTTCCAAATCGACTTTCACTTGGCGGTCGCGTTTGTAAATGCTCAAGACCGTGCCTTTGTCCAAGCCGTCGGCGGAACCTTTGTTCAGGGTAACGGTTTGGAATTGTCCGGCTTCGTGTACACCGTCGAGGATGGAGATGACTTTACCGTCGATGTGTTGCGTCGGCGCGTGCGGCATGATTTGGAAAGGCTCGGTTTCGCCGTCCATTTTCAGCAGGAAATCTCCTTTGCGGATTTCGGAAACGGCTTCTTCCACAATCATAGGCTGCGCGGTTTGGGTCGGCACTTTCGCCAGCGGGTGCAGGCGGGTGTAGTATTCGCCGTCTTTCAGGTATTTGCGGTCTTCGTCGGAAGCGGAGTCCAGCGCGCTGTTGGTGTAGGGCAGGGTGCTGACGATGCCGCTGAAGACGACTTCTTGTCCGAGGTATTTGCGGGTATCGGGATCGGTCAGGTCTTTGACGGCACGGTAAACCAGATAGCGGCCGGGTTCGGTAACGCCGTAGGCGTACACGCGTTCGCCTTTGCTGTACATGATGCGGTTGTCAGGACCGTCGATCAGGCGCGGTGCGTCTTGGGTCTTCATTTGGTCGATGAACTGCGGATGTTGCATGAACATGCGGTAGAAGTTTACGTTGACGGTTTGGATGCCGTAGCCTGAAGAGGTTTCGCGGACGCGCGGGCTGAGTTTGATGACCGGAATGCCGTCATTGCCTGCGGAGCCGTTTTCGAAGCCCAGTTGCGGGCGGCCGTTGACGTAGCGCAAAACCAACACCTGCCCCGGATAAATCAGATGCGGATTGCGGATTTCGCCGCGGTTTGCGCCCCAAAGGCGGTTCCACTGCCACGGGCTGTACAGATATTTGCCGGAGATGCCCCAGAGTGTGTCGCCGTTTTTCACGACGTAACGTTGCGGCGCATCGGGGCGCACTTTTAATGAAGCTGCTTGAGCGTGGGCGGAAATTGCCATGCCCGCGACACAAAGCAGGGTTATAATACGTTGTTGCATAACCGTTCCCCTTGAAATTGATTCGGTTTGTCTTTAAATGATAAACGGAGAAAATGAAATGGCCGGGAGTTTGCAAAAAACCGCCGTCCCCCTTTAAAAAACGTCAATAGGCGTTTCGTGCGCATTGAACAGAAATTCATTGACGCATATTTTATCATTGAATGTTAGTGTCATCACGGGAATTGTGAAGACAGGCGCAAAATTTGTATGAAAACACACACAATCTGCTGCCGGACGCGTTTGAATGCGCGTCCCGAGTATTGAAAAACGAAGAGAAAATTATGGCTTTACTGAATATCCTGCAATATCCCGACGAGCGTCTGCACACCGTGGCGAAGCCTGTCGGGCAAGTCGATGAGCGCATCCAAAAGCTGGTTGCCGATATGTTTGAAACCATGTATGAAGCGCGCGGTATCGGGCTGGCGGCGACGCAGGTCGATGTGCATGAGCGTGTGGTTGTGATGGATTTGACCGAAGACCGCAGCGAGCCGCGCGTGTTTATCAACCCCGTCATTGTTGAAAAAGACGGCGAAACCACTTACGAAGAAGGCTGTTTGTCCGTGCCGGGCATTTACGACACCGTTACCCGCGCCGAGCGCGTCAAGGTCGAGGCTTTGAACGAAAAAGGCGAGAAATTCACGCTGGAGGCGGACGGTCTGTTGGCGATTTGCGTGCAGCACGAGTTGGATCATTTGATGGGCATCGTTTTTGTCGAACGCCTGTCGCAGCTCAAACAGGGTCGGATTAAGAACAAACTGAAAAAACGTCAGAAACACACCATCTAAAAGCCGAATGATACGGTCGAACAGGTCGTCTGAAAGAGGAAAGCGGCAGCAAGCCGTTGTTTTTCAAACTTTCAGACGACCTGTCGCAATGTTTGCCGTTGCGCTATATATAGTGGATTAACTAAATCAGGACAAGGCGACGAAGCCGCAGACAGTACAGATAGTACGGAACCGATTCACTTGGTGCTTCAGCACCTTAGAGAATCGTTCTCTTTGAGCTAAGGCAACGCAACGCCGTACTGGTTTAAAGTTAATCCACTATAGGTCGTCTGAAACCCATTTCCAAGGAGTTTCCCCATGAAAGTCATCTTTGCCGGTACGCCCGATTTTGCCGCTGCCGCCTTAAAAGCCATAGCCGCCGCCGGTTTTGAAATCCCGCTGGTGTTGACCCAGCCCGACCGTCCTAAAGGGCGCGGGATGCAGCTTACCCCGTCTCCCGTGAAGCAGGCCGCGTTGGAACTGGGTTTGCGCGTGGCGCAGCCTGAAAAACTGCGCAACAACGCCGAAGCCCTGCAAATGCTCAAAGAAGTCGAGGCCGACGTAATGGTCGTTGCCGCCTACGGACTGATTCTGCCGCAAGACGTGTTGGATACGCCGAAACACGGCTGTCTCAACATCCATGCCTCGCTGCTGCCCCGTTGGCGTGGTGCGGCTCCGATTCAGCGCGCGATTGAAGCGGGCGATGCCGAGACGGGCGTGTGCATCATGCAGATGGACATCGGTTTGGACACCGGCGATGTGGTCAGCGAACACCGTTACGCCATTCAACCGACTGATACCGCCAACGAAGTACACGACGCGCTGATGAATCTCGGTGCGGAAGCGATTGTTGCTGATTTGCAACAATTAAAGGCGGAGGGTCGTCTGAAAAGCGTCAAACAGCCCGAAGAAGGTGTGACTTATGCACAAAAATTAAGCAAAGAAGAAGCGCGTGTCGATTGGAACGAAAGCGCGGCAGTGATTGAACGCAAAATCCGCGCCTTCAACCCCGTCCCCGCTGCATGGGTGGAATATCAAGGCAAGCCGATGAAAATCTGGCGGGCTGAAGTAGTGGCACAACAAGGCAGGGCGGGAGAAGTGTTGTCCTGTTCGGCTGACGGCTTGGTCGTTGCCTGTGGCGAGAACGCGCTGAAAATTACCGAATTGCAGCCTTCGGGCAGCAAACGGATGCCGATTGCGGCGTTTGCGGCAGGACATAAGATTGAGGTTGGGACGGTTTTGTAGAAGCCGTTTGCAGACTGATTAATTTTCAGACGACCTTTCTTTGAATGATTCAGAGGTCGTCTGAAAATAACGGCAGGGAAACGTTTGGTTTTGTTGAACTGACGACAAGATTCCCCACGTTTAGGAGCAGATCATGGCAGTGTTCGAAGTAGTCGAAGGCGATATTACGAAACTTGAAGTCGATGCCATCGTGAACGCCGCCAATGCCTCGTTGTTGGGCGGCGGCGGCGTGGACGGCGCGATTCACCGCGCGGCGGGACGGGAGTTGCTGGAAGCGTGCAGAAAGTTGAACGGCTGCCGCACGGGCGAGGCTAAAATCACCCAAGGCTACCGGCTGCCGGCGAAATTTGTAATTCACACCGTCGGGCCGGTTTGGTTTGGCGGACACCGCAGCGAAGCGGTCAAGCTGGCGGAGGCGTATCAAAATTCCCTGCTGTTGGCGCAAGAACACGGCATCCGCAGCATCGCCTTTCCCTGTATCAGCACGGGCGTGTACCGTTTCCCCGCCGATTTGGCTGCCGAGACTGCTTTGGCGATTTTGAAAAAAACCTTGCCGCAGTGTCCGTCTGTCGAAAAAATCATTTTCTGTTGCTATTCGCCGCAGGACGCCGAACGCTATCGGGCATTGTTGGAACGTGACGGGGTGGTCGTCTGAAAATCCCGAATCAGATAAAACGGCAGATTAAATGTTTTCAGACGACCTTGGGCAAGTTTGAGGTCGTCTGAAAACAGAAAAGTCGGGCAGGCAGTCCGGCTTCTCATTAAGAGTCCATTAATCAAGAATCGATTAATCGTCGCAGTGGTTGTCGGTGTCGACTCTGATGACGCGGCCGCTTTGTGAAGAAACGTCCACATCGTATTCGGTGCAGCCTCTGCGGATTTCGATTTCCCAGCGTCCGTCGCTGTGGTCGATGTCGGTAACGCGGCCGCCGCCGACGCGTTTCTTGGCGATTTTGACGGCTTGCGCTTGGGAGATGGCGCGGGAATGTTTGTGCGATGCCGCCGCGGCGGTCAGGCTACCGGAAATGAGTGCGGCGGAAACGGCAAGCAGGGAGAGGAAGCGTAAATTCATGATGAATCCTTATGTGTGTTGAAAAGAACGGACTATATGGATGTTGTCATGAGCGGGCAATCGGATTAACACAATTTGAATCTTGCCCCGAACACCGCCCGAACCGCTTATATAGCGTTTACATTTTCATAGTGGATTAAATTTAAATCAGGACAAGGCGACGAAGCCGCAGACAGTACAGATAGTACGGCAAGGCGAGGTAACGCCGTACTGGTTTAAAGTTAATCCACTATAACGAACAAATCGAACCACAGCAGTCATTTAAGGAATTGAATTTATGAGTATGTCCCTCGCCCAAAAACTCGCCGCCGACAGCATTGCGGCGGTCGCCGAAGGGCGCAACCTTCAGGATGTGTTGGCGCAAATCCGCGCGGCGCATCCCGAGCTGACAGCGCAGGAAAACGGCGCGTTGCAGGATATTGCCTACGGTTGCCAGCGTTATTTGGGCAGCTTGAAACATATGCTCGCGCAGATGCTGAAAAAGCCGATTGACAATCCGCAGCTCGAAAGCCTGCTTTTGGCGGCGATGTACCAACTGCATTACACGCGCAACGCGCCTCACGCGGTGGTCAACGAGGCGGTCGAGAGTATCGCGAAAATCGGGCGCGGGCAGTACCGTTCGTTTGCCAACGCGATTTTGCGGCGTTTTTTGCGCGAACGCGACAAGCTCGCGGCTTCGTGCAAAAAAGACGATGTGGCAAAACACAACCTGCCGCTTTGGTGGGTGGCATACCTGAAAAACCATTATCCGAAACACTGGCACAACATCACCACCGCACTGCAATCGCATCCGCCGATGACGCTGCGGGTCAACCGACGCCACGGCAATGCCGAATCGTATTTGGAAAAGCTGGCGGCGGAAGGGATTGCGGCCAAGGCTTTGGACGAATATGCGGTAACGCTGGAAGAAGCCGTGCCGGTGAACCGCCTGCCCGGTTTTGCCGAAGGGCTGGTGTCGGTGCAGGATTTCGGCGCGCAGCAGGCGGCGTATCTGTTAAACCCTAAAGACGGCGAACGGATTTTGGACGCGTGCGCCGCGCCGGGCGGGAAGACGGGGCATATGTTGGAACTGGCGGATTGTCATGTTACCGCTTTGGATATAGACGAAGGTCGTCTGAAAAGGGTGAAGGACAATCTCGACCGTTTGGGGTTTCAGACGATCGCTCTAGCTTGCGCCGATGCGCAGGACTTGGCGGCGTGGTATGATGGAAAGCCTTTCGACGCCATCCTTGCCGACGTGCCGTGTACCGCCTCGGGTGTGGCGCGGCGCAATCCCGACGTGAAATGGCTGCGCCGTCCGACCGATGCCGCCAAAACCGCCCGTCAGCAGGAGGCATTGCTGGACGCGCTTTGGCAAACCCTGACGAAAAACGGCAGAATGCTGCTGGCCACCTGCTCGGTGTTCGTCGAAGAAAACGACGTTCAGTTGCAAAAATTCCTCAACCGCCACGCCGATGCCGAGCTGATCGAGTCGCGTGTGCTTTTACCGAACAAACATCAAGATGGCTTTTATTACGCGCTTATCAAAAAGCAGTAAACGGCTGTTTGGAACGCTGTTGCTCGCCCTGTCGCTGAATGCGGCGGCGGAGGGCATCAGCGTGACCCGCTCCGAGGCGAAACTGACCGAAACCGGGCAGCTTTCCGTCAGCAGCCGTTTCCGCACCGATTTGCCCGACCAGCTCAAACAGGCGCTCCGGCAGGGCGTGCCGCTGAATTTCACTTTGAGCTGGCAGCTTTCCGCGCCTTCCATGCCGTCTTACCGCTTCAAGTTTGACCAGCTGCTCAACAGCGACAACACCATCCACTACAAACTTTCCTTCCATCCGCTGACCAACCGCTACCGCATAACCGTCGGCACGTTTTCCACCGAATACGACACGCTCGAGACCGCCTTGCGCGGCGTAGGGGCGGTCGCCAACTGGAAAGTGCTGTCCAAAGGCGCGTTAAGCGGCGTTGCAGCGAAAGACACACAAGCCGAAATCCGCCTGCTGCTCTCGACGGCGAAGCTGCCCAAACCCTTCCAAATCAACGCATTGACTTCTAAAAACTGGCACTTGGATTCCGGCTGGAAGTCTCTGACCATCTCTCAGGAGTAAACCATGCGCCGCTTTCTCCTGATTGCCGTGTTGGCGGCGGTGGGACTGCTCTACGGACTAACCATTGCAACGGGCAGCACCAGCCCGCTGGCGGAATATTTCTGGTGGATTATCGCCCTGTGTGCGCTGCTGATGCTGGTGTTGGCGTCGGTTTTGACGCGCTACGTCCTGCTCCTCATGCGCGACAAAAGCAAGGGTGTGTTCGGTTCGCAGATTGCGCGGCGGCTGTCGGGGATGTTTACGCTGGTGGCGGTATTGCCGGGCGTGTTCCTGTTCGGCATTTCCGCGCAGTTCATCAACGGTACGATTAATTCGTGGTTCGGCAACGATACCCACGAAGCCCTTGAGCGTAGCCTGAACCTGAGTAAATCCGCATTGAATCTGGCAGTGGACAACGCAGTCAGCAACGCCACGCCGGTGCAAATTGACCTGATCAGTACTGCGTCTGTGGACGGCGACTTGGGCAAAGCCCTGACAAATGCGGCTAAATCGGGCGGCTTTACCCAGCTTTCGCTTTATGATGTCAAAACCCATAAAACCGAGAAAAGTGTCAATCCGCTGAAACTAAACCAGCCCGAACTCGACAAAGAAGGATGGGAGAAGCTGGAGCAGACCGGCTCGATACGCAGTTTGGAAAACATAGAAAATGTCTTGTATGCGCAAGGCTGGATGCTCATCGGCGCGCACAACGGACGCGATTACGCCTTGTTTTTCCGCCAGCCCATCCCGCAGGATGTGGCGCAGGACGCGACGCTGATTGAAGCGGCGCGGGCGAAATACGCCGAATTGAGCTACACCAAACAAGGCCTGCAAACCTTCTTCTTGGCGACTTTGCTGGTTGCCGCGCTGTTGGCGATTTTCCTTGCCTTGGTGATGGCGCTGTATTTCGCCCGCCGCTTCGTCGAGCCGGTGTTGTCGTTGGCGGAAGGCGCAAGGGCGGTGGCGCAGGGCGATTTCAGCCAGAAACGCCCCGTGTTCCGCAACGACGAATTCGGCAGGTTGACCCAGTTGTTCAACCACATGACCGAACAGCTTGCCATCGCCAAAGAAGCCGACGAACACAACCGCCTGCGTGAAGAAGCGGCGCGCCACTATCTTGAATGCGTGTTGGAAAGCCTGACCACGGGCGTGATTACTTTGGATGCTGAAGGTCGTCTGAAAACCTTCAACAAAGCCGCCGAACGGATTTTGGGCATTGAATTGGTGCCGCTGTGGGGCAGCAACTGGCACGACTGGCGCGGACAATCGCCGCAACAGACCTTGCTTGCCGAAGTATTTGCCGCGATTGAAGAAACCGCCAATGCCACCAAACCGGTTCAAGTCGAATACGCCGCCCCCGACGATGCGCGCATTCTCTTGGGTAAAGCCACCGTCCTGCCCGATGACAACGACAACGGCGTGGTGATGGTGATTGACGACATTACCGTCCTCATCCGCGCCCAAAAAGAAGCCGCTTGGGGCGAAGTGGCGAAGCGGTTGGCACACGAAATCCGCAATCCGCTCACGCCTATCCAACTTTCCGCCGAGAGATTGGCATGGAAATTGCATGATAAATTGGACGAACAACACGCCCAAATCCTCAGCCGTTCGACCGACACCATCGTCAAACAGGTGGCGGCATTAAAAGAAATGGTCGAAGCCTTCCGCAATTACGCCCGCGCGCCGTCGCTGAATTTTGAAAAACATGATTTGAACCGCTTGGTAGAAGAAGTGTTGCTGCTGTACGAGGGCGGAGCGTGCCGCTTTGTTCCGAACTTGTCCGACAAACCGCAGCCGATTTCCGCCGATACCACCGCCATGCGGCAGGTATTGCACAATATCTTTAAAAACGCGGCGGAAGCGGCGGAAGAGGCAGAAGTTCCCCAAGTGAATGTCAGCGTCGGCGAAGATAACGACGGACAGGTTTTATTGACCGTGTGTAACAACGGCAAAGGTTTCAGTAAGGAAATGCTGCATAATGCCTTCGAGCCGTATGTTACCGACAAACCGACAGGTACGGGACTGGGATTGCCCGTTGTGAAGAAAATCATCGAAGAGCACGGCGGCCGCATCAGCCTGAGCAATCAGAACGAAGGCGGCGCGTGTGTGAAAATAGCCTTACCCCGATTGGTAGAAACTTATGCGTAGCAGTGATATTTTAATTGTAGATGACGAAGTAGGTATCCGTGACTTGCTCTCGGAAATCCTCCAAGACGAAGGTTATTCCGTGGCTTTGGCGGAGAACGCCGAAGAGGCGCGCCAACTGCGCCACCAGACCCGTCCCGCCATGGTGTTGTTGGACATCTGGATGCCCGACTGCGACGGGATTACCCTGCTCAAAGAGTGGGCGAAAAACGGACAGCTCAACATGCCCGTTGTGATGATGAGCGGACACGCCAGCATCGACACTGCCGTCGAAGCCACTAAAATCGGCGCACTTGATTTTCTGGAAAAACCGATTGCCCTGCAAAAACTGCTCTCTACCGTCGACCGCGCCCTCAAACACGGCGAAATGCAGATGGCGGCGGGCTTGTCCTTCGACAAACTCGGCAACAGCCCCGCTATTCAAGAATTCAAGCAACAGCTTGAGCCTGCCGTGAAAAAAAGCGGCCCCGTGCTGCTCAGCGGCGAAACCGGTTCGCCGTTTGAAATCGTTGCCCGCTATTTCCACAAAAGCGGTACGCCTTGGGTCGGACTCAGTCGCGTCGAACTCATTGCCGACGCGCCTTTGGAGTTGCTGCAAAAAGCATCGGGCGGCACGCTTTATCTCGGTGATGCCGCGCAATACAGCAAAAACATCCAAAACGGCATCAGCTTCATCCTCGGTAAGGCAGACCGTTACAACGTGCGCGTCATTGTCGCCGGCAGCCATGCCGCCGATGAAAGCCCGGCAGACGCCATCGCCGATGCCAAGTTGTCCGAACTGCTTTCCGGCAACGTCATCAGCATCCCGCCGTTGCGCAGCCAATCCGAAGACATCGCTTTTTTGGTCAACCAAGTCATGACCGAATTGGCGGACAGCGAAAAAATCCAGCCCGTCAAATTCAGCAACGGCTCGCTGACCGTCCTGTGCCAATACAACTGGCCGGGCAATTTCGACCAACTCCGCAGCGTCGTGAAAAACCTGATGCTGGAGGCAGACGGACAGGAAGTCCACGAGCAGGCGGTCGTTGCCGCATTGGGACAAAAACGCGCGACAGTCGCCACCGAAATCGTCGGCGGTTTCAACTTCAATATGCCTTTGCGCGAACTGCGTGAAGAGCTGGAACGCCGCTATTTCGAATACCACATCGCCCAAGAAGGGCAAAACATGAGCCGCGTCGCCCAAAAAGTCGGCTTGGAGCGCACACACCTCTACCGTAAGCTCAAACAATTAGGCATCAGCGTTTCCCGCCGCAGCGCAGCGGAAAAAGCAGAAGAGTAGGGCGGTAGTAGGATAAAAGGTCGTCTGAAAGCATACGGCACGCCGCGGTATGTTTTCAGACGACCTTGTTTGCCATCAAGCCGCCCGTTTTTGCCGTAGAGCCGACTCACTTTTGACACAATGGGCGACAACCATTCAAATGACAGATTTTCCTGCCGTATCGTGTAGAATATAAAAATATTACAAAAGTTACTAACGGGCTGCCGGCTGTTTGGCAGCATCCGCATGACGGTGAACAGACATGAAACCGGAATCAGGTGCGGGAACGCCGTATCGGTTTAAAGTTCGCCGGCTTTATCGTTAAATACTGACATTTATCCGTTTTCAGACGACCTCCCGAACAAAGGTCGTCTGAAAACAACAAGGGGACACAATTGATGACGGAAAACGACCGCCTTGCCTGGCTGCAACTGGCGTTTACGCCTTATGTCGGCGCGGAGGGCTTCTTGCTCCTGCTGCAACGTTTCGGCAGCGCGAAAGCCGCGCTGGATGCTCCTGTGGAGCAAATTGCCACGATAGTGCGCCACAAGCAGGCAGCCGAATCTTGGCGCAACGGTGAAAAACGGGCGTTGGCGCAAAAGGCTGCGGAAGCGGCGTTGCAATGGGAAAAGCAGGACGGCTGCCGTTTGTTGCTGCTGCAAGATGATGATTTTCCCGAAATGCTGACGCAGGGCATTACCGCGCCGCCGGTTTTGTTCTTGCGCGGTAACGTGCAACTGCTGCACAAACCTTCCGCCGCCATCGTCGGCAGCCGCCATGCCACACCGCAGGCGATGCGGATTGCCAAAGATTTCGGCAGGGCGTTGAGTGAACAGGATATTCCCGTCGTGTCGGGTATGGCTTCGGGTATCGACACCGCCGCCCATCAAGGCGCGTTGCAGGCGGGCGGCGGCACCATCGCCGTATGGGGGACGGGCATAGACCGCATTTACCCGCCGTCCAATAAAAACCTTGCCTATGAAATCGCCGAAAAAGGATTGATTGTCAGCGAGTTTCCTCTGGATACGCGCCCGTTTGCGGGCAACTTCCCGCGCCGCAACCGCCTGATTGCCGCGTTGTCGCAGGTTACGCTAGTGGTCGAGGCCGCGTTGGAATCCGGTTCGCTGATTACTGCCAAGCTGGCGGCGGAGATGGGGCGGGAGGTGATGGCGGTGCCCGGTTCGATAGACAATCCGCACAGCAAAGGCTGTCACAAGCTGATTAAAGACGGGGCAAAACTGGTGGAATGTTTGGACGACATCCTTCACGAATGTCCGGGGCTATTGCAAAATGCGGCAGTTCCATCATATTCTATAAATAAGAAAAACAAAAAAACGGAAAAACGCACTGCCGTCAAAGAGGCGTCGTCTGAACCTGTTTTGCCGTTTTCAGACGACCTTGATGTCCGAAAACATTCGGCACCAGCCAATACGGTTGCCGCGCCGACAGCGGAAGACGAGCTGCTGGACGCCATGGGTTACGACCCCGTGCATCCCGATATATTGGCGCAGCAAACCGCATGGGCGGCGGCAGACGTTTACGCCCGACTGCTGGAATACGAACTCGACGGCATCGTCGCCGCCTTGCCGGGCGGACGCTATCAGCGCATAAAAGCATAATCGATTCATTCATTAAGGAACCAGCATGACAGAAGTCATCGCCTATCTCATCGAACACTTCCAAGATTTCGACAACTGCCCGCCGCCGGAGGATTTGGGCCGCCTGTTGGAAGATGCGGGTTTTGACGTAACGGAAATCGGCAATACGCTGATGATGATGGAAGTGTTGTTCAATACGTCCGAATTCGCCGCCGCGCCGTTCGACAGCCATGCCCTGCGCGTGTATTGCAACGAGGAAGTGGAAAACTTGCCGCAGGAAGTCATGGGGCTGATGCAGTATCTGGTTGCCGAACGCGCCATCACTTACGAGCAGCGCGAAATCGTCATCCACGCCCTGATGCACATCCCGCCCGAAGAAATCACGCTCGATACGGCGAAAGTGCTGGTGTTACTCTTGTTGTGGGCGCACAAAAGCGAATTGCCCGTCTTAATCGGCGATGACCTGATGGGCGCGCTCAACGGCAAAGCGACCATGCATTAAACCTTTTCAGACGACCTTTTGACGCAGCTTGTTCAGAAAGGTCGTCTGAAACGCATCATCCAATACATTAAAAGAGAACAAACAATGGCGAAAAACCTCTTAATCGTCGAATCACCGTCCAAAGCCAAAACCCTGAAAAAATACCTTGGCGGCGATTTCGAAATTCTGGCCTCCTACGGCCACGTCCGCGACCTCGTCCCCAAAAACGGTGCCGTCGATCCCGAACACGACTTCGCCATGAAATACGAGCTGATCAAACGCAACGCCAAACACGTCGATGCTATTGTTGCCGGAGCCAAAGAAGCCGAAAACATCTACCTCGCAACCGACCCGGATAGGGAAGGCGAAGCGATTTCCTGGCATCTTTTTGAAATCCTCAAATCCAAACGCGGCCTGAAAAACATCAAGCCGCAGCGTGTCGTGTTCCACGAAATCACCAAAAACGCCGTGCTTGACGCCGTCGCCAACCCGCGCGAAATTGAAATGGACTTGGTCGATGCGCAACAAGCCCGCCGCGCTTTGGACTATCTGGTCGGTTTCAACCTCTCGCCATTGTTGTGGAAAAAAATCCGCCGCGGTTTGAGCGCGGGCCGTGTGCAAAGTCCCGCCCTGCGTTTGATTTGCGAACGCGAAAACGAAATCCGTGCCTTTGAAGCGCAGGAATATTGGACGGTGCATCTCGACAGCCATAAAGGCCGCAGCAAGTTCACCGCCAAACTCGCCCAATACAACGGCGCGAAACTCGAACAATTCGACCTGCCGAACGAAGCCGCGCAAGCCGACGTGTTGAAAGAACTCGAAGGCAAAGAGGCAGTCGTTACCGCCATCGAAAAGAAAAAGCGCAGCCGCAATCCCGCCGCGCCGTTCACCACTTCTACCATGCAGCAGGATGCCGTACGCAAACTCGGCTTCACCACCGACCGCACCATGCGTACCGCCCAGCAGCTTTACGAAGGTATAGACGTAGGGCAGGGTGCCATCGGTTTGATTACCTATATGCGTACCGACAGCGTGAATTTGGCCGATGAAGCGTTAACCGAAATCCGCCATTACATCGAAAACAAAATCGGCAAGGAATATCTGCCGAGTGCCGCCAAACAATACAAAACCAAATCCAAAAACGCCCAAGAAGCGCACGAAGCCATCCGTCCGACTTCCGTGTACCGCACGCCCGAAAGCGTCAAACCCTTCCTGAGCGCAGACCAGTTCAAACTCTATCAAATGATTTGGCAGCGCACCGTCGCCTGTCAGATGACGCCTGCCAAATTCGACCAAACCACCGTCGATATTACCGTCGGCAAAGGCGTATTCCACGTAACCGGACAAGTGCAAACCTTCGCAGGCTTCCTCAGCGTTTACGAAGAAAGCAGCGACGATGAAGAAGGCGAAGACAGCAAAAAACTGCCCGAAATGAGCGAAGGCGACAAATTGCCCGTGGACAAACTCTACGGCGAACAACACTTCACCACCCCGCCGCCGCGCTACAACGAAGCCACGCTGGTTAAAGCTCTCGAAGAATACGGCATCGGCCGCCCCTCGACCTACGCCAGCATCATCTCCACGCTCAAAGACCGCGAATACGTTACCCTTGAGCAAAAACGCTTCATGCCCACCGATACAGGCGACATCGTCAACAAATTCCTGACCGAACACTTCGCCCAATACGTCGACTACCACTTCACCGCGAAACTTGAAGACCAGCTCGACGAAATCGCCGACGGCAAACGCCGCTGGATTCCCGTGATGGACAAATTCTGGAAACCGTTCATCAAGCAAGTGGAAGAAAAAGAAGGCATCGAACGCGCCAAATTCACCACGCAGGAACTCGACGAAACCTGCCCCAAATGCGGCGAACACAAACTGCAAATCAAGTTCGGCAAAATGGGCCGCTTCGTCGCCTGCGCCGGCTATCCCGAGTGCAGCTACACGCGCAACGTCAACGAAACCGCCGAAGAAGCCGCCGAGCGCATCGCCAAAGCCGAAGCCGAGCAAGCCGAACTTGACGGACGCGAATGCCCCAAATGCGGCGGACGGCTGGTGTACAAATACAGCCGTACCGGCAGCAAATTCATCGGTTGCGCCAATTACCCCAAATGCAAACACGTCGAGCCGCTGGAAAAACCAAAAGACACCGGCGTCCAATGCCCGCAATGCAAAAAAGGCAACCTCGTCGAGCGCAAATCCCGTTACGGCAAACTGTTTTACAGCTGCAGCACCTATCCCGACTGCAACTACGCCACTTGGAACCCGCCCATCGCCGAAGAATGCCCGAACTGCCATTGGCCGGTCTTGACCATCAAAACCACCAAACGCTGGGGCGTGGAAAAAGTCTGCCCGCAAAAAGAATGCGGCTGGAAGGAGCAGATTGAACCGCCTGCACCGAAAGAGTGAAGGTAGGTTGGTTTAAAGAGAAAAGGTCGTCTGAAAAAATTTCAGACGACCTTTTCAGTCTTATTAAGAAAGGATTTAACGTCTTGCAAAAACCAGCGTGGCAAGAAAGAATAAACTGACTATCAAAGCAACGGTTTTGCCGATCAAGGGCAGGCAAAAGACGAACCAAAGCAGACCGCGCCCCAAGTTCGGAATCAATCCTAAGTGGCGGTAATATTCGTCAAAAAAATGGGCGTGGGCGGTGAAGGCAATCACGCCGCCGATATAAACACCCAAAAAAATTTTCCAAAGCGGCATTGTCAGCCATCCATATTTTCATTACGTATTATGGCCAATAGACTGAAAAAGCGGTGGGAAAGTTCTAATGGCGGACGTAAGCAACCTTTTTATTTGAGAAAATATTTTATGATTTATAAAATTTTGTAAGTTTAGCATCATAAGAAATAAAATTTCACGATGCGCCGATTTGTTTTCATGCGGCCTTAAATGAAAAAAACGCTGCGGTATAATGGCTGCTTTGTCATTCTTTAGAGGTCGTCTGAAACTGTCGGACGATTTGTTTTAATTATGAGCAAACACAGCAAACATTCAAATCAAGTCCGCATCATCGGCGGGCAATGCAGGGGACGGAAACTGGTTTTTGCAGATGCGGACGGTCTGCGTCCAACGCCTGACAGTGTCCGCGAAAAACTTTTCAATTGGCTGGGTCAGGATTTGACCGGTCTGAATGCGTTGGATTTGTTTGCCGGAAGCGGCGCGTTGGGATTTGAAGCCGCGTCCCGTAACGCGAAGAGGGTGGTGCTGGCAGATAATAATCGCAAAACTGCCGATATGCTGCGGCAAAACGCCAGAGCATTGGGTTTGGATAAACTGGAAATCCTCAATACCGATGGCCTTGCGTATCTGCAGAGGTCGTCTGAAAAGTTTGATGTGGTCTTTTTGGATCCGCCGTTTGCGTGGCGGGATTGGGAAAATTTGTTTGCTTCTTTGAAAAACAGCTTGAAAAACGGGGCAATGGTCTATATTGAAGCAGGCGAGCTGCCCGATTTCCCCGAGTGGCTGGAGCCTTATCGCGAAGGACGGGCGGGTAAGAGCGGTTTTGTGCTCTTGCAGTTTGTCCAAGTAGCTGAATAGTAAGAGATTTGAGAATCATTACCAGGGTGTAAACATTCGCCTAAACGGATTGTTTTTGACGCGTTTGTGCTATAATCCGCGCCCAATCGGTTTTGATAATTTAAATGAAAAAGGAAAAGAAATGTCGCTCTTTATTACAGATGAGTGCATTAACTGTGACGTTTGCGAGCCGGAGTGCCCCAATGACGCCATCTCGCAAGGCGAGGAAATTTACGAAATCAACCCTAATTTGTGTACGCAGTGCGTAGGCCATTACGATGAGCCGCAATGTCAGCAGGTATGCCCCGTGGACTGCATCCTGATTGATGAAGAGCATCCGGAAACGCACGAAGAGCTGATGGCAAAATACGAAAAAATCATTCAGTTCAAATAAATTCTTTTTTAAAGCAATAAATTGAGTGATTTTAAGAAAACAAAATTAAAAAAGAACTTGACGAAAATCTGAGTCACGAATAAACTTGCGTTCTCTTATGGTGGGATTCCCGAGCGGTCAAAGGGGGCAGACTGTAAATCTGTTGCGAGAGCTTCGAAGGTTCGAATCCTTCTCCCACCACCAAATTCCAATGTGTTGGAGCATTGATGCAGTAAGTCTGCGGGTGTAGCTCAATGGTAGAGCAGAAGCCTTCCAAGCTTACGGTGAGGGTTCGATTCCCTTCACCCGCTCCAATAGTCTATTGGCCCATGTAGCTCAGGGGTAGAGCACTCCCTTGGTAAGGGAGAGGCCGGCAGTTCAAATCTGCCCATGGGCACCAAATACCATTTTCTCAGTATTTTAAAGATAGGAAATTTGCCATGGCAAAGGAAAAATTTGAACGTAGCAAACCGCACGTAAACGTTGGCACCATCGGTCACGTTGACCATGGTAAAACCACTCTGACTGCTGCTTTGACTACTATTTTGGCTAAAAAATTCGGCGGTGCTGCAAAAGCTTACGACCAAATCGACAACGCTCCCGAAGAAAAAGCCCGCGGTATTACCATCAATACCTCACACGTAGAATACGAAACCGAAACCCGCCACTACGCACACGTAGACTGCCCGGGCCACGCCGACTACGTTAAAAACATGATTACCGGTGCCGCACAAATGGACGGCGCAATCCTGGTATGTTCCGCTGCCGACGGTCCTATGCCGCAAACCCGCGAACACATCCTGTTGGCCCGCCAAGTAGGCGTACCTTACATCATCGTGTTCATGAACAAATGCGATATGGTTGACGATGCCGAATTGTTGGAACTGGTTGAAATGGAAATCCGTGACTTGCTGTCAAGCTACGACTTCCCAGGCGACGACTGCCCGATCGTACAAGGTTCTGCACTGAAAGCCTTGGAAGGCGATGCCGCTTACGAAGAAAAAATCTTCGAACTGGCTGCCGCATTGGACAGCTACATCCCGACTCCCGAGCGTGCCGTGGATAAACCGTTCCTGTTGCCTATCGAAGACGTATTCTCCATCTCCGGTCGCGGTACCGTAGTGACCGGCCGTGTAGAGCGCGGTGTCATCCACGTTGGTGACGAGATCGAAATCGTAGGTCTGAAAGAAACCCAAAAAACCACTTGTACCGGTGTTGAAATGTTCCGCAAACTGCTGGACGAAGGTCAAGCAGGTGACAACGTAGGCGTATTGCTGCGCGGTACCAAACGCGAAGAAGTGGAACGCGGTCAAGTATTGGCTAAACCGGGTACCATCACTCCGCACACCAAATTCAAAGCGGAAGTGTACGTATTGAGCAAAGAAGAGGGTGGTCGTCATACTCCGTTCTTCGCCAACTATCGTCCTCAATTCTACTTCCGTACTACCGACGTAACCGGCGCGGTTACTTTGGAAGAAGGTGTAGAAATGGTTATGCCTGGTGAGAACGTAGCTATTACTGTGGAACTGATTGCACCTATCGCTATGGAAGAAGGTCTGCGCTTTGCGATTCGCGAAGGTGGCCGTACCGTAGGTGCGGGTGTGGTTTCTTCTATCATCGCTTAAGTTTAGAGGCCAATAGCTCAATTGGTAGAGTATCGGTCTCCAAAACCGAGGGTTGGGGGTTCGAGACCCTCTTGGCCTGCCAAATAAAAAATTAACCGGCCCTGTGCCGGTTAATTTTTTTGCATTTCTTTTTTAGTAATTAATTTAAACCATTGCATGAGTGAGATAGTGCGACTTTGATGCTGTGGTGAGTGAGTAAAGATGACTGAACATACATCTGAACATAAAGCAGAAAAGTCGGGTCAGCTTGTAACATCCGGCAATCATTCTACGCCGCCTAAGCGAGAAGGGCTGCTTTCCTATTTTAAAAACTCATGGTCTGAGTTTAAAAAAGTTGTTTGGCCTACGCGGGATGATGCAGTTAAGATGACGATCTTCGTCGTTATATTTGTAGCAATCTTGGCAGTATTTATTTACGCGGCAGACAGTGCTATTTCTTGGCTGTTTTTTGATGTGTTGTTGAAGAGGGGGTAAAAATGTCAAAACGTTGGTATGTTGTGCAGGCTTATTCCGGCTTTGAGAAAAATGTCCAGAAGACCCTAAAAGAGCGTATCGCTCGTGAAGGTATGGAAGGTTATTTCGGTCAGATTCTTGTTCCGGTTGAAGAAGTGGTCGATATTAAAAATGGTCGCAAAACCATTAGTGAGCGTAAGTTCTATCCGGGCTATGTTTTGGTCGAAATGGAAATGACTGATGACTCATGGCATTTGGTGAAAAGTACTCCTCGTGTTTCAGGCTTTATTGGTGGTACGGCAAATAAGCCTACTCCGATTTCTCAAAGAGAGGCTGATGCAATCTTGCAACAGGTTCGTTCTGGGGTTGAGAAGCCTAAACCTAAAGTTGAATTTGAAGTGGGGCAGCAAGTTCGTGTAAACGAAGGACCTTTTGCTGACTTCAACGGTATTGTAGATGAAGTGAATTATGAGCGTAATAAATTGAGGGTTTCTGTTCAGATTTTTGGTCGTGAAACCCCGGTTGAGTTGGAGTTTGGTCAAGTAGAAAAGATTTAAGTTTTTAAATCCCTTGAAAAAAAATCTCTAAGTAAATATAATGCTGAATTCTTTTTTGGGAAGCGGAAATGGTTCCGCGCTATACCCGTTTTTAGGAGTCCTATAAGTGGCAAAGAAAATTATCGGCTATATCAAACTGCAAATTCCTGCAGGTAAAGCCAATCCATCTCCCCCAGTTGGTCCTGCTTTGGGTCAACGTGGTCTGAATATTATGGAATTCTGTAAAGCATTTAATGCTGCAACTCAAGGCATGGAGCCTGGTTTGCCGATTCCAGTTGTAATTACTGCATTTGCGGATAAGTCATTCACTTTTGTGATGAAAACTCCTCCGGCCTCTATTCTGTTGAAAAAAGCCGCCGGTTTGCAAAAAGGTAGTTCTAATCCTCTGACCAATAAAGTGGGTAAATTGACCCGTGCTCAGTTGGAAGAAATTGCTAAAACTAAAGAACCTGATTTGACTGCTGCTGATTTGGATGCCGCTGTTCGCACTATTGCTGGTTCTGCTCGTTCAATGGGTTTGGATGTGGAGGGTGTTGTATAATGGCTAAAGTATCTAAACGCTTGAAAGCTTTGC
The DNA here is from genome assembly GCA_032388755.1 of Neisseria sp. DTU_2020_1000833_1_SI_GRL_NUU_006. Classification (NCBI taxonomy): domain Bacteria; kingdom Pseudomonadati; phylum Pseudomonadota; class Betaproteobacteria; order Neisseriales; family Neisseriaceae; genus Neisseria; species Neisseria sp. DTU_2020_1000833_1_SI_GRL_NUU_006. Next base: position 2,348,825 of record CP135593.1, read on the forward strand.
GCTCTTCTGTTGAAGCCAATAAATTATATGCAATTGATGAAGCAATTGCTTTGGTAAAAAAAGCAGCCACTGCTAAATTTGACGAGTCTGTTGACGTATCTTTCAACTTGGGTGTTGATCCGCGTAAATCTGACCAAGTTATCCGTGGTTCAGTTGTTCTGCCTAAAGGTACCGGTAAAACAACCCGCGTAGCAGTATTTACTCAAGGTGCAAATGCTGATGCAGCTAAAGAAGCTGGTGCTGATGTTGTCGGCTTTGAAGATTTGGCTGCTGAGATTAAAGCAGGTAATCTGAACTTTGACGTTGTTATTGCTTCTCCTGATGCAATGCGCATCGTTGGTCAATTGGGTACCATCTTGGGTCCACGCGGCTTGATGCCAAACCCTAAAGTAGGTACTGTTACTCCTAATGTGGCTGAAGCAGTTAAAAATGCAAAAGCAGGTCAAGTGCAATATCGTACAGACAAAGCTGGTATCGTTCATGCAACTATCGGTCGTGCTTCATTCGCTGAGGCTGATTTGAAAGAGAACTTTGATGCATTGCTGGATGCTATCGTTAAAGCTAAACCTGCTGCTGCTAAAGGTCAGTACCTGAAAAAAGTTGCTGTATCCAGCACTATGGGTTTAGGTGTTCGCGTTGATACATCAAGCGTGAATAACTAATCTAAGAAATTTTCAAGCAACTCAAAATAGAGTTGCTTGAATTTGGGCTACTTAGAATTAAGTAGATGTCCAAGACCGTAGGGATCGCAAGATTTAATCGTAACTGCCCTACGCAGACGGTAGTCCTGAAACACATTACAAGATTGCTTGTAAGATGTCTTTTTAGGTTACCGCGCTGGTGGGATATCATTCCGATATCCTGTTTATAAACAGTGGGAGGTAGACCTTGAGTCTCAATATTGAAACCAAGAAAGTAGCCGTAGAGGAAATCAGCGCAGCAATTGCTAACGCTCAGACTCTCGTGGTTGCTGAATATCGCGGTATCAGTGTTTCCAGTATGACTGAGCTTCGCGCTAATGCGCGTAAAGAAGGCGTTTACTTGCGCGTTCTGAAAAACACATTGGCTCGTCGTGCAGTAGAGGGTACTTCATTCGCAGCTTTGGCTGATCAAATGGTTGGTCCATTGGTTTATGCTGCTTCTGAAGATGCTGTTGCTGCTGCTAAAGTGTTGCACCAATTCGCGAAAAAAGATGACAAGATTGTAGTTAAAGCCGGTTCTTACAATGGTGAAGTAATGAATGCTGCTCAGGTTGCTGAGTTGGCTTCTATTCCGAGCCGCGAAGAGCTGTTGTCCAAACTGTTGTTCGTTATGCAAGCTCCTGTATCAGGCTTTGCGCGCGGTTTGGCTGCTTTGGCAGAGAAAAAAGCAGGCGAAGAAGCCGCTTAATCAATTTTGTTTCTGTTAATCAATTATTTTTTAATACAATATTTGGAGTATAAATAGCATGGCTATTACTAAAGAAGACATTTTGGAAGCAGTTGGTTCTTTGACCGTAATGGAATTGAACGACTTGGTTAAAGCTTTTGAAGAAAAATTTGGCGTTTCTGCTGCTGCAGTTGCAGTTGCAGGTCCTGCTGGTGCTGGTGCTGCTGCCGCTGAAGAAAAAACTGAATTTGACGTAGTATTGGCTTCTGCCGGTGATCAAAAAGTTGGCGTGATTAAAGTAGTCCGCGCAATTACTGGTCTGGGTCTGAAAGAAGCTAAAGACATCGTTGATGGTGCACCTAAAACTCTTAAAGAAGGTGTTTCTAAAGCTGAAGCTGAAGACATCCAAAAACAATTGGAAGAAGCCGGCGCTAAAGTCGAAATCAAATAATTTGATGCTTCCTGTGAAGGCTGGCAGTTTTCTGCCAGCCTTATTTTGCTTATTGTTATTAGGCTAATTTGTTATTTACATTTATTTGCAATTTATTCGCAAGTTAAGTTTAAATAAATGTAAATAATACAAACAATAGGCGTTATTTCAGACGACCTCTTTCTTTAAAATTGCTTTTCGGAGTGTATATGAACTATTCGTTTACCGAGAAAAAACGTATCCGTAAGAGTTTTGCGAAACGAGAGAACGTATTGGACGTTCCCTTTTTGTTGGCAACACAAATTGATTCTTATGCGAAATTTCTGCAATTAGAAAATGCTTTCGATCAGCGCACTGACGATGGTCTGCAGGCTGCATTTAATTCTATTTTCCCTATCGTAAGCCACAATGGTTATGCGCGTCTGGAGTTTGTGCATTACACGTTGGGTGAGCCTTTGTTCGATATTCCTGAATGTCAATTGCGCGGAATCACTTATGCAGCCCCTTTGCGCGCGCGTATCCGACTGGTTATTTTAGACAAGGAAGCGTCTAAACCGACAGTCAAAGAAGTTCGTGAAAATGAAGTGTACATGGGCGAAATCCCATTGATGACTCCAAGTGGTTCGTTTGTCATTAACGGTACCGAGCGTGTAATTGTTTCTCAGTTGCATCGTTCTCCCGGTGTGTTCTTTGAGCATGACCGTGGTAAAACTCATTCCTCCGGTAAATTGTTGTTCTCTGCTCGAATCATTCCTTACCGTGGTTCGTGGTTGGATTTCGAATTTGACCCGAAAGATTTGCTGTATTTCCGTATCGACCGTCGCCGTAAAATGCCGGTTACGATTTTGTTGAAGGCCTTGGGCTACAACAATGAGCAGATCTTGGATATTTTCTACGATAAAGAAACGTTCTATCTGTCTGAAAATGGTGTCCAAACTGATTTGGTTGTAGGTCGTCTGAAAGGTGAAACTGCCAAAGTTGATATCTTGGATAAAGAAGGCAACGTATTGGTTGCTAAGGGTAAACGTATTACCGCAAAAAATATCCGTGATATTAGCAATGCAGGATTGACTCGTTTGGATGTGGAGCCGGAAAGCCTGATTGGCAAAGCTTTGGCCGCGGATTTGATTGACCCTGAAACGGGTGAAGTATTGGCTGTGGCCAATGATGAAATCACTGAAGAATTATTGGCAAAATTTGATATCCATGGTGTAAAACAGCTTACTACGCTTTACATTAATGAATTGGATCAGGGTGGCTACATTTCCAATACTCTGCGCACTGATGAGACTGTTGATCAGCAAGCAGCACGTGTTGCGATTTACCGCATGATGCGCCCGGGCGAACCGCCTACCGAGGAAGCAGTCGAGCAGTTGTTTAACCGCTTGTTCTTCAGTGAAGACAGCTACGATTTGTCTCTCGCGTAGGCCGTATGAAATTCAATACGCGTACTTATGAACAAAAATTGTCTGAAGCACAACAACATTCTTGGTATGGCCGTTTGTTGAACGAAACCTTCGCGGGTGCTGCCGAAAAAGGCGGTTATGTTCTGAGCGTCGAAGATATTGTTGCTTCTATTGCTACTTTGGTTGAGTTGCGTAACGGTCATGGCGAAGTGGACGATATCGACCACTTGGGTAACCGTCGTGTGCGTTCGGTAGGTGAGTTGACTGAAAACCAATTCCGCAGTGGTTTGGCTCGTGTGGAACGTGCCGTAAAAGAACGCTTGAATCAGGCAGAATCAGAAAACTTAATGCCGCATGATTTAATTAATGCGAAACCTGTTTCTGCTGCCATCAAAGAATTCTTCGGCTCAAGCCAATTGAGTCAGTTTATGGATCAGACCAACCCCTTGTCTGAAGTAACCCATAAACGCCGTGTATCTGCGTTAGGCCCGGGTGGTTTGACCCGTGAACGTGCCGGTTTCGAGGTGCGAGACGTGCATCCGACTCACTATGGCCGCGTATGTCCGATTGAAACGCCTGAAGGTCCGAACATCGGTTTGATTAACTCATTGTCCGTTTATGCACGTACCAATGATTATGGTTTCTTGGAAACTCCTTATCGCCGCGTTATCGACGGTAAAGTAACCGAGGAAATCGATTACTTGTCTGCCATTGAAGAAGGCCGCTATGTGATTGCACAGGCGAATGCTGATTTGGACAAAGACGGTAATTTGATTGGTGACTTGGTAACTTGTCGTGAAAAAGGCGAAACCATTATGGCAACGCCTGACCGTGTGCAATATATGGACGTGGCAACCGGTCAAGTGGTATCCGTAGCGGCATCCCTGATTCCGTTCTTGGAACACGATGATGCGAACCGTGCATTGATGGGTGCCAACATGCAACGTCAGGCTGTACCGTGCCTGCGTCCTGAAAAACCGATGGTTGGTACCGGTATTGAGCGTTCTGTTGCCGTTGACTCTGCTACTGCAATCGTTGCCCGCCGCGGTGGTGTGGTTGAGTATGTTGACGCCAACCGTGTTGTGATTCGTGTTCATGACGATGAAGCGACTGCCGGTGAAGTGGGTGTCGATATTTACAACTTGGTGAAATTCACCCGTTCCAACCAGTCTACCAATATCAATCAGCGTCCTGCCGTCAAAGCCGGCGACGTTTTGCAACGCGGCGATTTGATTGCTGACGGTGCATCCACTGATTTGGGCGAATTGGCCTTGGGTCAAAACATGACCATCGCCTTCATGCCGTGGAACGGTTATAACTATGAAGACTCGATTCTGATTTCCGAAAAAGTGGCTGCAGACGACCGCTATACTTCGATTCACATTGAGGAATTGAATGTCGTTGCCCGTGATACCAAGCTGGGTGCGGAAGATATCACCCGCGATATTCCGAACTTGTCCGAGCGTATGCAAAACCGTTTGGATGAATCCGGTATCGTTTACATCGGTGCGGAAGTGGAAGCAGGCGATGTATTGGTTGGTAAAGTAACGCCTAAAGGCGAAACCCAACTGACTCCGGAAGAAAAACTGTTGCGCGCCATCTTCGGCGAAAAAGCATCCGACGTAAAAGACACCTCTTTGCGTATGCCTACCGGCATGAGCGGTACGGTTATCGACGTTCAAGTCTTTACCCGCGAAGGTATCCAACGCGACAAACGTGCTCAATTCATTATCGATTCCGAGCTGAAACGTTACCGTCAAGACTTGGGCGACCAGTTGCGTATTTTTGATAACGACGCATTCGACCGTATTGAGCGTATGATCGTCGGCCAAAAAGCCAACGGCGGTCCGATGAAGCTGGCTAAAGGCAGCGAAATTTCGACAGAATATCTGGCGGGTTTGCCTAGCAAACACGATTGGTTCGATATCCGTTTGGCTGATGAAGATTTGGCCAAACAATTAGAACTGATTAAATTGAGTCTGCAACAAAAACGCGAAGAAGCGGACGAATTGTACGAAATCAAGAAGAAAAAACTGACCCAAGGCGACGAGTTGCAACCAGGCGTACAAAAAATGGTGAAAGTCTTTATCGCCATCAAACGCCGTCTGCAAGCAGGTGACAAAATGGCGGGCCGCCACGGTAACAAAGGTGTGGTATCGCGCATTCTGCCTGTAGAAGACATGCCTTACATGGCGGACGGTCGTCCTGTGGACATCGTACTGAATCCGTTGGGCGTACCTTCCCGTATGAACATCGGTCAGATTTTGGAAGTTCACTTGGGTTGGGCGGCAAAAGGTATTGGCGAGCGTATCGACCGTATGCTGAAAGAGCAACGCAAAGCCAGCGAGCTACGCGAGTTCTTGAACAAACTCTACAACGGCAGCGGTAAGAAAGAAGATTTGGATGCCCTGACAGATGAAGAAATCATTGAACTGGCTTCCAATCTGCGTAAAGGCGCATCTTTCGCATCGCCGGTGTTTGACGGTGCGAAAGAATCCGAAATCCGCGAAATGCTGAATTTGGCTTATCCGAGCGATGATCCTGAAGTCGAAAAACTGGGCTTTAACGACAGCAAAACCCAAATCACGCTGTATGACGGACGCTCTGGCGAACCGTTTGACCGCAAGGTAACAGTAGGTGTGATGCACTATCTGAAGCTGCACCACTTGGTTGACGAAAAAATGCACGCGCGTTCTACCGGTCCGTATAGTTTGGTTACTCAACAGCCTCTGGGCGGTAAAGCTCAGTTCGGTGGCCAACGTTTTGGTGAGATGGAGGTTTGGGCGCTGGAAGCATACGGCGCAGCCTATACCCTGCAAGAGATGTTGACCGTGAAGTCCGACGACGTAACAGGCCGTACCAAAATGTACGAGAACATTGTCAAAGGCGAACACAAAATCGATGCCGGTATGCCTGAGTCCTTCAACGTATTGGTTAAAGAGATTCGCTCACTGGGCTTGGATATCGATTTGGAACGTTACTAAACAGAAGTTTTCAGACGGCCTCTCTAGGCCGTCTGAAAAAGCGGTTGCAGAATAAGAATGAATTAATCGAAATCTGAAAATATCAGGTCGTCTGAAACCGCAACGTACCGTTTCCAATATCGAAAATCCGCCACGCGGTAAAAATACTTCCTTCAAGGAGCAAAAATGAATTTGTTGAACTTATTTAATCCGTTGCAAACTGCCGGCATGGAAGAAGAGTTTGATGCCATCAAAATCGGCATTGCTTCTCCCGAAACCATCCGTTCATGGTCTTACGGCGAAGTTAAAAAGCCTGAAACCATCAACTATCGTACGTTCAAACCTGAGCGTGACGGTCTGTTCTGCGCCAAAATCTTTGGTCCGGTCAAAGACTACGAGTGCTTGTGCGGAAAATATAAACGCTTGAAATTTAAAGGTGTAACCTGTGAAAAATGTGGCGTGGAAGTAACTTTGTCCAAAGTGCGCCGCGAACGCATGGGTCATATCGAATTGGCCGCGCCTGTGGCACACATTTGGTTCTTGAAATCCCTGCCTTCTCGTTTGGGTATGGTGTTGGACATGACTTTGCGCGACATCGAGCGCGTATTGTACTTTGAAGCATTTGTTGTGACCGACCCTGGCATGACTCCGCTGCAACGCCGTCAATTGCTGACTGAAGATGACTACTACAACAAACTGGACGAATACGGCGACGATTTCGATGCCAAAATGGGTGCGGAAGGTATCCGCGAATTGTTGCGCACCTTGGATGTAGCAGGCGAAATCGAAATCCTGCGCCAAGAGCTTGAGTCGACCGGTTCTGATACCAAAATTAAAAAAATCGCCAAACGCTTGAAAGTGTTGGAAGCCTTCCACCGTTCCGGTATGAAACTGGAGTGGATGATTATGGACGTGCTGCCGGTATTGCCGCCTGATTTGCGTCCTCTGGTTCCGTTGGACGGTGGTCGTTTTGCCACTTCCGATTTGAACGATTTGTACCGTCGCGTCATCAACCGTAACAACCGTCTGAAACGTCTGTTGGAGTTGCACGCTCCTGATCATTGTTCGCAACGAAAAACGTATGTTGCAAGAAGCGGTTGACTCGCTGTTGGATAATGGCCGTCGCGGTAAAGCCATGACCGGTGCCAACAAACGTCCGCTGAAATCGTTGGCCGACATGATTAAAGGTAAGGGCGGTCGTTTCCGTCAAAACCTGCTGGGTAAACGTGTGGACTACTCCGGTCGTTCCGTGATTACTGTAGGTCCGTACCTGCGTCTGCACCAATGCGGTCTGCCGAAAAAAATGGCTTTGGAACTGTTCAAACCGTTCATTTTCCATAAACTGGAAAAACAAGGTCTGGCCTCTACCGTTAAAGCAGCGAAAAAATTGGTAGAACAAGAAGTACCAGAAGTATGGGACATCTTGGAAGAAGTCATCCGCGAACATCCGATTATGCTGAACCGTGCGCCGACCCTGCACCGTTTGGGTATTCAAGCGTTTGAACCCATCCTGATTGAAGGTAAAGCCATTCAGCTGCATCCGTTGGTATGTGCCGCGTTTAACGCCGACTTTGACGGTGACCAAATGGCGGTACACGTTCCATTGAGCTTGGAAGCGCAAATGGAAGCGCGCACCCTGATGCTGGCTTCAAACAACGTATTGTCTCCTGCCAACGGCGAACCGATTATCGTACCTTCCCAAGACATCGTATTGGGTCTGTACTACATGACCCGCGACCGCATCAATGCCAAAGGTGAGGGCAGTCTGTTTGCTGATGTGAAAGAAGTGCATCGTGCATACCATACCAAACAGGTTGAGCTGGGTACGAAAATTACCGTACGGCTGCGTGAATGGGTGAAAAACGAAGCCGGCGAATTCGAGCCAGTCGTTATCCGTTACGAAACGACTGTCGGTCGTGCATTGTTGAGCGAAATCCTGCCTAAAGGCCTGCCGTTCGAATACATCAACAAAGCGCTGAAGAAAAAAGAAATTTCCAAGCTGATTAACGCATCGTTCCGCCTATGCGGTTTGCGCGATACGGTTATCTTCGCCGACCACTTGATGTATACCGGTTTCGGATTCGCAGCCAAAGGCGGTATTTCCATTGCTGTTGACGACATGGAGATTCCGAAAGAAAAAGCGGCCTTGTTGGCTGAAGCCAATGCCGAGGTTAAAGAAATCGAAGACCAATACCGTCAAGGTTTGGTAACCAATGGCGAACGCTACAACAAAGTGGTGGATATTTGGGGTCGTGCCGGCGATAAAATTGCTAAAGCGATGATGGATAACTTGTCCAAACAAAAAGTTATCGATCGTGATGGCAACGAAGTCGATCAAGAGTCATTCAACTCCATCTATATGATGGCAGACTCTGGTGCTCGTGGTTCTGCGGCTCAGATTAAACAGTTGTCCGGTATGCGTGGTTTGATGGCAAAACCAGACGGCTCGATTATTGAAACGCCGATTACCTCAAACTTCCGCGAAGGTTTGACCGTATTGCAATACTTTATTGCGACCCACGGTGCGCGTAAGGGTTTGGCGGATACCGCATTGAAAACCGCGAACTCCGGTTACCTGACCCGTCGTCTGGTAGACGTAACTCAAGACTTGGTCGTTGTTGAAGACGATTGTGGTACTTCAGACGGCTTTGTCATGAAGGCAGTCGTACAAGGTGGTGATGTGATTGAAGCATTGCGCGATCGTATTTTGGGTCGTGTTACCGCGTCTGACGTTGTCGATCCGTCAAGTGGCGAGACCTTGGTTGAAGCCGGTACGTTGTTGACTGAAAAACTGGTGGATATGATTGACCAATCCGGTGTCGATGAAGTCAAAGTCCGTACCCCAATTACTTGTAAAACCCGCCATGGCTTGTGTGCACACTGTTACGGTCGCGACTTGGCACGCGGCAAACTGGTTAATGCCGGTGAGGCAGTCGGCGTGATTGCCGCTCAGTCTATCGGTGAACCGGGTACTCAGTTGACCATGCGTACGTTCCACATCGGTGGTGCGGCATCCCGTGCGGCAGCAGCCAGCCAAGTTGAAGCCAAATCCAACGGTACCGCACGATTCAGCAGCCAAATGCGTTATGTTGCCAACAACAAAGGCGAATTGGTTGTTATCGGCCGCTCTTGCGAAGTCGTTATCCATGATGACATCGGTCGTGAACGCGAACGCCACAAAGTGCCTTACGGTGCTATCTTGATGGTTCAAGATGGTGAAGCCATTAAAGCCGGTCAAACGTTGGCAACCTGGGATCCGCATACCCGTCCGATGATTACCGAACACGCAGGTTGGGTGAAATTCGAAAACGTGGAAGAGGGCGTAACCGTTGCCAAACAAACTGACGATGTAACCGGTTTGTCTACCTTGGTGGTTATCGACGGCAAGCGCCGCTCCGGCAGCGCATCCAAACTGCTGCGTCCTACTGTAAAACTGTTGGATGAAAACGGTCTGGAAATCTGCATTCCGGGTACCTCTACTCCGGTATCTATGGCATTCCCTGTGGGTGCAGTGATTACCGTGCGCGAAGGTCAGGAACTTGGTAAAGGCGACGTATTGGCGCGTATCCCGCAAGCCTCTTCCAAAACCCGCGATATTACCGGTGGTCTGCCGCGCGTTGCCGAGTTGTTTGAAGCACGTGTGCCGAAAGATGCAGGTATGTTGGCAGAAATCACCGGTACCGTTTCATTCGGTAAAGAGACTAAAGGCAAACAGCGTCTGATTATCACTGATGTAGACGGCGTAGCATACGAGACTTTGATTTCCAAAGAGAAACAAATTCTGGTACACGACGGTCAAGTGGTAAACCGCGGTGAAACCATCGTAGACGGAGCGGTTGATCCGCATGATATTCTGCGTCTGCAAGGTATCGAAGCACTGGCGCGTTATATCGTTCAAGAGGTGCAAGAGGTTTACCGTCTTCAAGGCGTGAAGATTTCCGATAAACACATCGAAGTCATCATCCGTCAAATGCTGCGCCGTGTGAATATTGTCGATTCAGGTGAAACCGAATTCATTACCGGTGAGCAAGTCGAACGCGGCGATGTCATGACAGCCAATGAAAAAGCTTTGGAAGAAGGCAAAGAACCAGCACGTTACGAAAACGTATTGTTGGGTATTACCAAAGCCTCCTTGTCAACCGACAGCTTCATTTCTGCCGCATCGTTCCAAGAAACGACCCGCGTTCTGACCGAAGCTGCCATTATGGGCAAACAAGACGAGTTGCGTGGTCTGAAAGAGAACGTAATCGTAGGTCGTCTGATTCCTGCCGGTACTGGTTTGACCTACCACCGCAGCCGTCGCCAGCAATGGCAGGAAGCGGAGCAAGAAGCTTCCGAAATCGAAGCAAGAGATGAATAATCCGTAGGATGTTTGTTTGAAAGAAAACCGCAAGGCAATATCACTTGCGGTTTTCTTTTTCAGACGACCTGTGTGGATTATAGTGGATTAACTTTAAACCAGTACGGCGTTGCCTCGCCTTGCCGTACTATCTGTACTGTCTGCGGCTTCGTCGCCTTGTCCTGATTTAAATTTAATCCACTATATCAATGCCGTTGTGAAAAGTACGGTAGGAAGGGTGGCTCTAATGGAGTTGCGAACTGACTTATTTTTGATAAAGGTCGTCTGAAATAGGGAGTGCAGAGTTTGAGAACTCTTTATCCATTTCAGACGACCTCAGTTGCTAAATAGTTCTTAGTAAATACAAAATACCAACTTTTCTCTACCGTTTGCTTGACTAAACTCTTGCAATAAAAATATAATTCCACTCTTGCCGACATGGTGTCGGCAAGTATTTAACTCAACAGGACGAGAAAATATGCCAACTATTAACCAATTGGTACGCAAAGGCCGTCAAAAGCCCGTGTACGTAAACAAAGTGCCTGCACTGGAAGCCTGCCCGCAAAAACGCGGTGTGTGCACCCGTGTATACACGACTACCCCTAAAAAACCTAACTCTGCATTGCGTAAAGTATGCAAAGTCCGCCTGACCAACGGTTTTGAAGTCATTTCATACATCGGTGGTGAAGGCCATAACCTGCAAGAGCACAGCGTCGTACTGATTCGCGGCGGTCGTGTAAAAGACTTGCCGGGTGTACGTTACCACACTGTACGCGGTTCTTTGGATACCGCAGGTGTTAAAGACCGTAACAACAAGCCCGTTCTAAATACGGTGCTAAGCGTCCTAAATAATTACAGGGACTTAAATAGGCACGTCGGCCGCCTAAGCTGAACAACGGCCGAGTAAGTGAATGCTCTTTTGGGTATTCATGGGAATTGACCCGACTGAATAGATTAAAGGAAATTAAAATGCCAAGACGTAGAGAAGTCCCCAAGCGCGATGTGTTGCCTGATCCTAAATTTGGCAGCGTCGAGCTGACTAAATTCATGAACGTATTGATGATTGACGGTAAAAAATCTGTTGCCGAACGTATCGTTTACGGTGCATTGGAGCAAATCGAGAAAAAAACCGGCAAAGCAGCAATCGAAGTATTCAACGAAGCCATTGCAAACGCCAAACCTATCGTGGAAGTGAAAAGCCGCCGTGTGGGTGGTGCAAACTACCAAGTTCCTGTTGAAGTTCGTCCTTCACGCCGTCTGGCTCTTGCAATGCGCTGGGTTCGCGATGCGGCCCGCAAACGTGGTGAGAAATCCATGGACCTGCGTTTGGCAGGCGAGTTGATTGATGCGTCCGAAGGTCGCGGCGGTGCGTTGAAAAAACGTGAAGAAGTACACCGCATGGCTGAAGCCAACAAAGCATTCTCTCACTTCCGTTTCTAATTTTGAAAGGCTAATAAAATGGCTCGTAAGACCCCGATCAGCCTGTACCGCAACATCGGTATTTCCGCCCATATTGACGCGGGTAAAACCACGACTACAGAACGTATTTTGTTCTATACCGGTTTGACCCACAAATTGGGCGAGGTGCATGATGGTGCGGCTACTACCGACTACATGGAACAAGAGCAAGAACGTGGTATTACCATTACCTCTGCTGCCGTTACTTCCTACTGGTCAGGTATGGCGAAACAATTCCCCGAACACCGTTTCAACATCATCGATACCCCGGGACACGTTGACTTTACTGTAGAGGTAGAGCGTTCTATGCGTGTATTGGATGGTGCGGTAATGGTTTACTGCGCGGTGGGCGGTGTTCAACCGCAATCTGAAACCGTATGGCGTCAAGCCAACAAGTACCAAGTGCCACGCTTGGCGTTTGTAAATAAAATGGACCGTCAAGGTGCCAACTTCTTCCGCGTTGTCGAGCAAATGAAAACCCGTTTGCGCGCAAACCCAGTACCTATCGTAATCCCGGTTGGTGCAGAAGACAGTTTCACCGGTGTTGTTGACCTGCTGAAAATGAAATCCATCATCTGGAATGAAGCCGATAAAGGTACAACCTTTACCTATGGTGACATTCCTGCTGAATTGGTTGAAACTGCTGAAGAATGGCGTCAAAACATGATTGAAGCCGCAGCAGAAGCCAGCGAAGAATTGATGGACAAATACTTGGGCGGCGATGAGCTGACCGAGGAAGAAATCGTAGGCGCATTGCGTCAACGTACTTTGGCAGGCGAAATTCAGCCGATGTTGTGTGGTTCCGCATTTAAAAACAAAGGTGTTCAACGGATGTTGGACGCAGTTGTAGAATTGCTGCCTGCTCCTACCGATATTCCTCCGGTTCAAGGTGTTAACCCTAACACTGAAGAAGCCGACAGCCGCCAAGCCAGCGATGAAGAGAAATTCTCTGCATTAGCGTTCAAAATGTTGAACGACAAATACGTTGGTCAGCTGACTTTCATCCGCGTTTACTCCGGTGTCGTGAAATCCGGTGATACCGTATTGAACTCTGTAAAAGGCACTCGCGAACGTATCGGTCGTTTGGTACAAATGACTGCTGCAGACCGTACCGAAATCGAAGAAGTACGTGCAGGCGATATCGCGGCCGCTATCGGTCTGAAAGACGTTACTACCGGTGAAACCTTGTGTGCGGAAAGCGCGCCGATTATCTTGGAACGCATGGAATTCCCTGAGCCGGTAATCCATATTGCCGTTGAGCCGAAAACCAAGGCCGACCAAGAGAAAATGGGTATCGCCCTGAACCGTCTGGCTAAAGAAGACCCTTCTTTCCGTGTTCGTACGGACGAAGAATCTGGTCAAACCATTATTTCCGGTATGGGTGAGCTGCACTTGGAGATTATTGTTGACCGTATGAAACGCGAATTCGGCGTGGAAGCAAATATCGGTGCGCCTCAAGTGGCTTACCGCGAAACCATCCGCAAAGAAGTCGAAGCCGAATACAAACACGCCAAACAATCCGGTGGTAAAGGTCAATACGGTCACGTTGTGATCAAAATGGAACCTATGGAACCGGGTGGTGCAGGTTACGAATTTATCGACGAAATTAAAGGTGGTGTGATTCCTCGCGAATTCATTCCGTCTGTCGATAAAGGTATCCGCGATACCCTGCCTAACGGTATTGTTGCAGGCTACCCAGTAGTTGACGTACGCGTACGTTTGATCTTCGGTTCTTCACACGACGTCGACTCCTCTCAACTGGCCTTTGAATTGGCTGCTTCCCAAGCCTTCAAAGAAGGTATGCGTAAAGCCAATCCTGCTCTGCTTGAGCCAATCATGGCAGTTGAAGTGGAAACCCCTGAAGAATACATGGGTGACGTAATGGGCGACTTGAACCGTCGTCGCGGCGTCGTATTGGGTATGGATGATGACGGTATCGGCGGTAAAAAAGTCCGTGCCGAAGTACCACTGGCAGAAATGTTCGGTTATTCGACCGACCTGCGTTCTGCAACCCAAGGCCGCGCTACTTACTCTATGGAGTTCAAGAAATATTCTGAAGCTCCTGCCCACATAGCTGCTGCTGTAACTGAAGCCCGTAAAGGCTAATCAGGCAAATAGGTCGTCTGAAAGGCTGAAATGATTTTTTTCAGACGACCACCCCTGTTCTTTAATCGATCTTTAATGTAAAGGAATTAGCTCATGGCTAAGGAAAAATTTGAACGTAGCAAACCGCACGTAAACGTTGGCACCATCGGTCACGTTGACCATGGTAAAACCACTCTGACTGCTGCTTTGACTACTATTTTGGCTAAAAAATTCGGCGGTGCTGCAAAAGCTTACGACCAAATCGACAACGCTCCCGAAGAAAAAGCCCGCGGTATTACCATCAATACCTCACACGTAGAATACGAAACCGAAACCCGCCACTACGCACACGTAGACTGCCCGGGCCACGCCGACTACGTTAAAAACATGATTACCGGTGCCGCACAAATGGACGGCGCAATCCTGGTATGTTCCGCTGCCGACGGTCCTATGCCGCAAACCCGCGAACACATCCTGTTGGCCCGCCAAGTAGGCGTACCTTACATCATCGTGTTCATGAACAAATGCGATATGGTTGACGATGCCGAATTGTTGGAACTGGTTGAAATGGAAATCCGTGACTTGCTGTCAAGCTACGACTTCCCGGGCGACGACTGCCCGATCGTACAAGGTTCTGCACTGAAAGCCTTGGAAGGCGATGCCGCTTACGAAGAAAAAATCTTCGAACTGGCTGCCGCATTGGACAGCTACATCCCGACGCCCGAGCGTGCCGTGGACAAACCGTTCCTGTTGCCTATCGAAGACGTATTCTCCATCTCCGGTCGCGGTACCGTAGTAACCGGCCGTGTAGAGCGCGGTGTCATCCACGTTGGTGACGAGATCGAAATCGTAGGTCTGAAAGAAACCCAAAAAACCACTTGTACCGGTGTTGAAATGTTCCGCAAACTGCTGGACGAAGGTCAGGCAGGTGACAACGTAGGCGTATTGCTGCGCGGTACCAAACGCGAAGAAGTGGAACGCGGTCAAGTATTGGCTAAACCGGGTACCATCACTCCGCACACCAAATTCAAAGCGGAAGTGTACGTATTGAGCAAAGAAGAGGGTGGTCGTCATACTCCGTTCTTCGCCAACTACCGTCCTCAATTCTACTTCCGTACTACCGACGTAACCGGCGCGGTTACTTTGGAAGAAGGTGTAGAAATGGTTATGCCTGGTGAGAACGTAGCCATTACTGTAGAACTGATTGCGCCTATCGCTATGGAAGAAGGTTTGCGCTTTGCGATTCGCGAAGGCGGCCGTACCGTAGGTGCAGGTGTGGTTTCTTCTATCATCGCTTAATTGAAGGATATCGATAAATGGCAAACCAAAAAATCCGTATCCGCCTGAAAGCTTATGATTACAGCCTGATTGACCGTTCTGCCCAAGAAATCGTTGAAACTGCAAAACGTACCGGTGCCGTTGTAAAAGGTCCGATTCCGTTGCCGACTAAAATCGAGCGTTTCAACATTCTGCGTTCTCCACACGTGAACAAAACTTCTCGTGAACAATTGGAAATCCGTACCCACTTGCGCCTGATGGACATCGTGGATTGGACTGACAAAACTACCGATGCACTGATGAAACTGGACTTGCCGGCCGGTGTTGACGTAGAAATTAAAGTTCAATAATTGTTGCTTTTATGAAACCGAACGGATATCTCGTTCGGTTTTTTTGTTATCTATGTGTGTTGTAGAAATTAACAGCGTTGTTACACTTTCAGCTTTTGTTCGAATGCCTAACTAAGAAGTGATTCGGTATTGTCAAGAATATAGATAGACGTAGGAAACACGCTCTTCCTTTGACAACGCTGGATAGTTATTTCTGGATAGTTATTTAATGAAACATTTAAGCAAAAACAAAAGCTGTCCGAGGTAAAAAAAGCATAAGCAACGTAACAATTTCCTATATTTAAGGTCGTCTGAAAGCCCTTTATATCTTTCAGACGACCTCTATGGGTTTAACTGCAAGGAGTCCGTTTTAACGATTTTTAGGAGGCTGGAGTTTCTCTACCTGAATGTCTTTCGGATGGTCAGCGATAAATGATTTGGTCGCTTTGAGAATTGCTTGGATGCGAGGATCGGTCCATGGGACGATTCTATTGTGTTCATCACGTTTGTCAGACCAGATAATCACACCATCAGTATATTTTTTACTGATTTCCAGCATTTTTTTCCAACGTTCGGCATCAATAAATTGTTTGAAATAAGGACTACCTGTGGCGGAATAATATTGTGGCCAAAGGTAGCCGATGATTTTTTTATCGGGATAGCGTTTTTTGATGTCGGTAACGGTGGTTTGGACATCTTTTTCCCATTGCGCCAAATCGGGCGTGGTGATGTAGAACACGGGATTGGCGTAGTCGCTGATGGCTGCGCTCATCTGACGGCGTTTACTGAACTGCCGCCATTTTGCCAATACTGCTTCGTTGTCCGCCTGAGTTTGGTAGTAGCGGATGGCGTGCAGGTGTTCGTCGGGCAAACCGTAGTTGCTGATGTAGGCGCGGGGATTTTCTTCTTTGAAAATCCGGTACATACGGGAAAAGTCGGTTTTAAGCTCTTGAGGGGTGAGGATTTGTCCGTCTTTTTCGGCAAACCAGGTTTCGATGTCGGTGGAGATGGTGCGGTAGCCTTCGCGATAGGACTGGCGCGCCAATTCGCGAGTGCGTTTTTCGTTCAATACGCCGTGTTTGCGCTTGCCGGCAGGATCGGGCATCACCAGCTCGGATTCGTAAATCAGGAATACTTTGGACAATTTGTCGGCGGTCAGGTCGGGTTTGCCGACGTAGTCCATGCGGTCGTAAATGATAAAGTCTTTGCCGGAGGCAAGCGCGGAGGCGGCAAGGAAGAATAGGGATGCGGCGCAGATGAATGGTTTCATTGGATTTTCTTTTGAATGTAGAATGGGGGCGTTTGCTGCTTCGGCAATGCGTGGGCAAGTTTATATAAATTAATGGGAAAGGTCGCGGCAAACAAGGCGGAAGGGGTAAAAACAAGTCAAAGGTCGTCTGAAAAGGGTAAGCGGCGTTTTCAGGCGACCTTTTGGCGGCTGGCGGCAGTTTGTCTCTGTTCCATCCTGCCGCTTTGCTATAAAATCGAAACCCTCTTCAACCCGAAATCCAAATCAGGAAAATCATGATGGAAGCAGCCGGACAGCACAACGTCGATGCGGACGAGATCGCTAAATTCAGCCAAATTGCGGATAAATGGTGGGATAAAAACGGCGAGTTCAAACCTTTGCACGACATCAATCCGCTGCGCTTGGGCTATATCGACTCGTTCGCGCAATTGGCGGGCAAGCGTGTTTTGGATGTCGGCTGCGGCGGCGGGATTTTGTCGGAAAGCATGGCAACACGCGGCGCGGCGCATGTTACCGGCATCGATATGGCGGAAAAGTCGTTGCAAACCGCCCAAGCCCATGCCGCTGCCGAAGGTGTGGACAATATCGATTACCGCTGCATCCGCGTCGAAGACCTTGCCGCCGAACAGCCGCACAGCTTCGATGTCGTAACCTGTATGGAAATGATGGAACACGTTCCCGATCCCGCAGCCATCGTCAAAGCCTGCTCGGAGCTGGTGAAACCTGACGGTATGGTGTTTTTCTCCACCATCAACCGCAATCCTAAGTCTTATCTTCATCTGATTGTCGGCGCGGAATATGTGTTGAACGTCGTTCCCAAGGGGACGCACGATTGGCAGAAATTCATCACGCCCGCCGAGCTGGCGCGGATGTGCAGGCAGGCAGGTTTGGACGTTATCGACACCAAGGGCATGACCTACAATCTCTTGACCCGCCGCTATTCTTTATGCGACTCGACAGAAGTGAATTATATGATTGCCTGCCGCCCGGTTTAAAGTTGTTTGTCGGAATATGATAAAAGGTTGTCTGAAAAATGTTTTTCAGACGACCTTTTGATTATTTAACGAAGGTTGAACTGACTACCACAGCTTATTGCTTACGTTTATCCCACCAAGCGAATAAGTTGCCTAAAACGGTTCCCGATAAGGAGTGCCAGACGCAGGCGACGGCGGTGGCGACGGCGGATTCGGCGTTACCCGGGAAGAATTTGGCGCTCAGACCCGTGGCGAGACCGGCATTTTGTACGCCGACTTCGATAGCGATGGTACGTTTTTTGGCGGTGTTCATACCGGTTAGCGCGCCGCTGTAATAGCCGAGGATGTAGCCGCCGATATTGTGTGCGGCAATGGCGATCACCATAACTAAGGCAGATTCGGCAAAACGGTGGCCGTGGACGGCGGCAACACCGCCGACAATGCAGGCAAAGGCGGCAACGGCAACGGCGGGCATGATGGCGCGAACATCTTCAAACCAGTGTTTTTTGTGCAGCAACATATTGGCGGCAGAGCCGATAACGACAGGCAACAGGGTAACGAGCAACATAAACTTGAACATGCCCCAGCCGTCCATTTCGACGGTTTGTCCGACAAGGTAAGTCATCCACAGCGGCGTCATAACGGGGGCGAGGACGGTAGAGACGGTGGTCATGCCGACTGAGAAGGCAACATCGCCTTTGGCAAGGAAACTCATGATGTTGGACGAAACCCCGCCCGGGCAAGTACCGACCAAAACCAGACCCAGCGTCAATCCGGGCGAAAGGTTGAAGGCTTTGGCGATACCGATGGCGAGCAGCGGCATAATGGTGTATTGGGCAACTGCGCCGATGAAAATATCGAGCGGGCGTTTAGCCAAAATTTGATAGTCTTCTTTGCCTAGAGTCATGCCCATGCCGAGCATAATGATGCCGAGTACGACGACTTGCGTGTCGCCTTTCACCCATGAAAAGGTAGCGGGTTCGATAAAGGCAACGATAGAGGCAAGGACGATAATCAGTGCGGTGAATCGGGTCATTTGCCGGCTGACGGCGGTCAGAAAGTTCATAGTTTGCTCCTTTGTAGGTTGTTATGTATGACAGCGATTGCCATAATTTAACGGATATTAACTTTTCTGTATCATCCTGGCAATGATGGACAGACGTGTGCCAAAGGTCGTCTGAACACTAAGAAAGTACTGTTTTTGATAACGACGTTTTTCTAGAAACCGATTTATATATTGTCAACAATGTTTAATTGACACCTATAAACCGTTCACAACCAATCAATAAGTAGTCAAAAGTAATACCATGATTGAAAGAAATAATTCATTTATTTGCTTGGTATTCCGTATAAAAATGCCTGAAATCCTAACTAGTCTTTGACAATCTTTAACCCATCCCCTAATATCCAACAGTTTGATTCCGCACGGCGGATTTAAGAAAAACATTTTTGAGATTTTGAGAGGTAAAACGATTATGGAATGGGAATTTAACAGTTACTACACGTTGATTGCCGCCACATTGGTTTTGTTGATTGGCAGGGTTTTGGTAAACAAAGTCAAATTCCTGCGCGATTTCAACATTCCCGAGCCTGTGGCAGGCGGTTTGATTGCTGCGATTGTCCTGTTTGCACTGCATCAAGCCTACGGCGTGAGCTTCAAATTTGAAAAACCGCTGCAAGACGCATTCATGCTGATTTTCTTCACTTCTATCGGTTTGAGCGCGGACTTTTCCCGCCTGAAAGCGGGCGGTCTGCCGTTGGTGATTTTTACCGCCATCGTAGGGGCGTTTATCATCGTGCAAGATTTCGTCGGTGTCGGCTTGGCAAAAGCTTTGGGACTGGATCCTCTGATCGGTCTGATTACCGGCTCGATTACGCTGACCGGCGGACACGGTACCGCAGGCGCATGGGGTCCGGACTTTGAAAACAAATTCGGCTTGGTCGGTGCTACCGGATTGGGTATGGCTTCCGCCACGTTCGGTTTGGTATTCGGCGGCCTGATCGGTGGTCCGGTTGCGCGCCGTCTGATCAACAAAATGGGACGCAAACCCATCGATCAAAGCGGACAAAAGGCGAATTCAGACGAACATGCCGACGACGTGTTCGAACAAGCGAAGCGTACCCGCCTGATTACCGCCGAATCCGCCGTCGAAACGCTTGCCATGTTTGCAGCGTGTTTGGCATTTGCCGAAATTGTGGACGGCTTCGACAAAGAATATCTGTATGACTTGCCGAAATTCGTATGGTGTCTGTTTGCCGGTGTCGTCATCCGCAACATTCTGACTTCTGCGTTTAAAGTCAATATGTTCGACCGCGCCATCGACGTATTCGGCAATGCCTCCCTGTCGCTTTTCCTTGCAATGGCGCTTTTGAACCTGAAATTGTGGGAACTGACCGGTCTGGCGGGTCCTGTAACCATCATTCTCGCCGTACAAACCGTCGTGATGATTTTGTATGCGACATTCGTGACTTATGTCTTTATGGGACGCGATTACGATGCGGCGGTTTTGGCGGCAGGCCACTGCGGTTTCGGTTTGGGCGCAACGCCGACCGCCGTTGCCAATATGCAGTCCATCACTCAGACCTTCGGTCCTTCGCACAAAGCCTTCTTGATTGTGCCTATGGTCGGCGCGTTCTTCGTGGACTTGATTAACGCGGCAATCCTTTCCGGTTTCGTAAATGTCATCACCAAATAAGTAAGCATTTATAACGGTTCGTTGAAAAAGCACTTGCAACATTTACTTGCTGCAAGTGCTTTTGTTATGATGGTCGTCTGAAAAGCAGTCCGGTCTGGTCTGCAACCGCATCAAGGAGATATTTATGAACAAAAAACTGCTGGCTTTGCCGCTCGTCCTGATATTGGCCGCGTGCGGCAAGGATGAGCCCAAGCAGGCTTTGGAATGCAATCATCCCGCCGCCATCCAAAGCATCAAAACACAAATCCAAAACATTATCCGCCAGGAAGCGCGCGCATTTGCCCGCAACGACAGCCGTCAATTCGTCGATGCGGACAAAGTCATTGCTGCCGGTTCCGAACTGGAAATCGGCTTAACCAATGTCCAGCAAATTGATGAAGACAACAAAACCATGTGCGGTGCGGATTTAAGCATCCGAGTTCCTGCCGATGTCCTGAATGCGGCGGAAACCAATAGTCCTTTGATTTACAGCGAAACGACTTTAGCCGAAGTTCTGGAACAAAAGCTGACAGGCAGCAATTTGAAATTTGCCGACAATACACTTTCAACTTCCGTACGTTATACGCCTGATAAAGACGGCAACGCTGTTTTGGAAGACAACACTGTCTCCATGACGGCGCGCACGCTGTCCTCGCTGCTGCTGCCCTACGGTGTCAAAAGTATTGTGATGATTGACGGCAAGGCAGTCAGCAAAGAAGATGCCATGAAGTTGTTAAAAGGCAAACACGATGAGCCGCCTGTCGTTTCTCCGGAAGATATTCTGGAAAACAATGCCGCCAGCCAAGCATCGGGCGTGCCGCAGGCAGCAGGATTGGAAACCGAAATCCTGCATCCTGATATAGAAGCGAAACGCGAAGAGCCGTCCTTCTCGCAAAACGATCTGGACAATGCACGCCGTCAAAACCGTAATGCAGATTCTGAAATCCAAGGGGTATGGGACGGGATGGAGCATACTGTCCAAAAAGAACTGCTCGCCGAGCAGCGTGCCTGGATTCAGAACAAGATTCAAAACTGCCAACAGGCTGCCGCCCAGGCTGACAACCCTGCTCAAGCCGAATATCTCAAGCTCCAATGCGATACCCGCATGACGCGCGAACGTACGCAATACCTGCGCGGCTATTCGATTGACTAGACGGATCTTCCTTCTCGATCATCAAAAGGTCGTCTGAAATCTTGACTTCAAGGTTCCAGACGACCTTTTTCCTTTTTTCTGTATTTGGCTTCGTTTAATTTATTTGTAATTTTGATACAAAATCCGACGAATTTCGTTTCCATATGAATTGCAGCAGGTAAAACAATAGCAATATGGCGAAGGAGGAAGACTCGGCAGCCTCTTTTATCAAACTCGTTAAAATGATTTTATTTCAATGTATTAAAAACAGAAAAATCCTGAAAGGGGTCGTCTGAAAACAGCATGCATGGTTTGTGATGTAAGTCAAAGAGAAATGTAACAAAATTACTTATAGTAATCGTAGTGAAAATTTATCGTCTTTATTGCCACCTTATATCAAGGAGATACACCATGAACGCATCAGCCGACAATGTCGTCAGCCCCGCCGTAGCCGAGGTCAACAGTTTGGTTGAAAAGGGTTTGCGCTCGTTGGACGAGTTTCGCAAGCTGAATCAGGAGCAGATTGATTATATCGTTGCCAAAGCCTCCATTGCCGCGCTGGACAAACATGGTGTACTCGCCATGCACGCGGTCGAAGAAACGGGACGAGGTGTATTTGAAGATAAGGCGACCAAAAACCTGTTTGCCTGCGAAAACGTCGTGCGCCGCCTGCGCGATTTGAAAACCGTGGGCGTCATCAGCGAAGACGATGTAACCGGCATTATCGAAATCGCCGATCCGGTCGGAGTCGTCTGCGGTATCGTGCCGACCACCAATCCGACTTCCACCACCATTTTCAAATCTCTGATTGCGCTGAAAACCCGCAATCCGATTATTTTCTCGTTCCACCCTTCCGCCCAGCAGTGTTCCGCCCACGCCGCCCAAATCGTGCGCGATGCCGCGATTGCCGCCGGCGCGCCGGAAAACTGCATCCAGTGGATTGAAAAACCGTCTATGGAAGGCACTTCCGCGCTGATGAAGCATCCGGGCGTAGCGACGATTTTGGCGACCGGCGGCAATGCGATGGTGGAAGCCGCTTATTCCTGCGGCAAACCCGCGCTCGGCGTCGGGGCGGGCAACGTGCCTGCCTATGTCGAAAAAACGGCAAACATCCAGCAGGCGGCACACGACATCGTGATGTCCAAAGCGTTCGACAACGGCATGATCTGCGCCAGTGAACAAGCCGTCATCGCCGATAAAGAGATTTATAAAGAGTTGGTCGAAGAGTTCAAATCCTACGGCGTGTACTTCGCCAACAAAAAAGAAAAAGCCATGCTCGAAGACTTCATCTTCGGCGTTACGGCAAACTGCGCCAACTGCGGCGGCGCGAAGCTCAATTCCGCCGTTGTGGGCAAACCGGCGGCGTGGATTGCCGAACAGGCTGGGTTTAAAGTTCCCGAAAAAACCAACATCATCATCGCCGAATGCCGCGAAGTCGGCCCCAACGAGCCACTGACCCGCGAGAAACTCTCGCCCGTACTGGCGATGCTCAAAGCAGATTCCACCGAACAAGGCTTGCAGTTTGCCGAACAAATGGTCGCCTTCGACGGCTTGGGACACTCCGCCGCCATCCATACCGCTGATCAAGAATTGGCAAAAACCTTCGGCACCCGCGTCAAAGCCCTGCGCGTGATTTGGAACTCGCCTTCCACCTTCGGCGGCATCGGCGACGTTTATAACGCCTTCCTGCCGTCCCTGACCTTGGGCTGCGGCTCTTACGGCAAAAACTCCGTCGGCGGCAACGTCAGCGCAGTCAACCTGTTAAACATCAAAAAAGTAGGCCGTCGGAGAAACAACATGCAATGGTTCAAAGTACCCGCCAAAATCTATTTCGAGCGCGATTCCATCCAATATCTGCAAGATATGAAAGACTGTGAAAAAGTCATGATTGTGACCGACCGTTCGATGGTCGATTTGGGCTTCGTCGATAAAGTGACCCACCAGCTCCACCAACGCAAAAACAAAGTAACCATCCAGCTTTTCACCGATGTCGAGGCCGATCCGAGCGTCCAAACCGTCTATAAAGGCACGGATTTGATGCGCAGCTTCCAGCCCGACACCATCATTGCGCTGGGCGGCGGCTCGCCGATGGACGCGGCAAAAGCCATGTGGCTCTTCTACGAACAGCCCCAAGTCGATTTTGAAGACCTTGTCCAAAAATTCATGGACATCCGCAAACGCGCCTTCCGCTTCCCCGAATTGGGTCGCAAAGCCAAATTCATCGGCATCCCCACCACATCGGGCACCGGCTCCGAAGTTACGCCGTTTACCGTCATCAGCGACGGCGACAAAAAATACCCCATCGCCGACTACTCGCTGACCCCGACCATCGCCATCGTCGATCCCGCATTTACCATGACCGTCCCCGCCGGCGTAACAGCCGACACCGGTCTGGACGTACTGACCCACGCCGTAGAAGCATACGTTTCCGTGCTCGCCAACGACTTTACCGACGGTCTCGCCCTGCAAGCCATCAAGCTAGTGTTCCAATACCTCGAACGCTCCTACAAACACGGCGCGTCCGACCCCGAAGCGCGCGAACACATGCACAACGCCTCTACCATCGCAGGCATGGCGTTCTCCAACGCATTCCTCGGCATCAACCACTCGATGGCGCACAAAATCGGCGGCAAATACCACGTTCCGCACGGTCGCGCCAACGCTATCCTGCTGCCGCACGTCATCCGCTACAACGGTACGCGCCCGCAGAAAACCGCCACCTGGCCGAAGTACAACTACTACAAAGCCGACCTGAAATATCAGGAAATCGCCCGTACCTTAGGCTTACCGTGCGCCACCCCTGCCGAAGGCGTAGAATCCTTCGCCCGCGCCTGTCATGAACTGGCGGTCAACGTCGGCATCAAAATGTCGTTCAAAGAACAAGGCATCGACGAAAAAACTTTCATCGACGGCCGCAAAGAACTGGCACTGCTGTCCTTCGAAGACCAATGTACCCCCGCCAACCCGCGTCTGGCATTGGTCGCCGACATGGAAGAAATCCTGACTAAAGCCTACTACGGCGAATAAGGTTCGCGAAACACAATAAGGCGTAAGAAAAAGGTCGTCTGAAAACCGTATTTCGGGTTTTCAGACGACCTCTGTTTTTTGTATTGTGCCCCACTTATTTTTAGCAGCCGTAGCGTGGGCTTTGCCCACGGAGCAGACAAAGCAGAATAGTCTCGGCAAGATTTTGTCTTTCGTGGGCATAGCCCACGCTACGATGTGCTGCATCCCAAATCCTTCCACTCCAAACGTTGTCAAACATCTAACAGGTTCATGTCAACAAAGGTCGTCTGAAAACCTGAAACATAGTTTTCAGACGACCCCCTCACTATTTGCCCTATCACTCACCTCGTTTTCTCAACTCCGCCGGTGTGCAGCCGAAATATTCGCGAAATGCCTTGGTAAAGCTTGAAACATGGGCGTAGCCGCAACGGTAGGCTGTTTCGCCTATGCTGACGCTGTCCGTACCCAAAGCATACAGCGCATATTGCATATGCTTGTGCCGCAGCCACTCGCTTGCCGTCGTACCGAACGATTCTTTAAGGCGGCGTTGCAGCGTCCGCTCGCTGATATGCAGCGCGTCGGCAAGCGCAGATACTTGGTGCGCGCCCGCATCGAATGCCTGGTTGAGCAGACGGATGAAACTTTCCGAAGGATGCGGCGGTTCGGCGGCGGTTTCGGTATAGGGATAGCGATTGAGAAAATCCGTCCACAGTCCTGCCAAAAGTTGCAACACGTCCGCTTCACGCTGTAAGTCGTCCGCCAATCCACCTTGCTCCGCCCCCTTCAAGCTGCTTAAAGCAAGGCGGCGCAGACCGCTGTCCAGCGGCCAATGTCTGACTTTTTCCCGATAAACCGCCTGCAGCAAACCCGCATATTGCGGGCGCACCAGCCAGCGGTCTAGCCCCTTGAGCGTCAGTTTCGCCGTATGCCCGCCTTCATACAAATAACGGCTGAACAAGATTTCCTCGTCGCACGCAATCAATAGGACATGTCCGCCCTCAGCCTCAATACGGTAACGTTCGCGATTGATGCCAAAATCCAAACTGCCTTCGAGCAGCAGGACAAACGCGATGTATGGCTCCGACAGGCGCGTGCTTTGAAACGTTTTGCGCGCGGTCAGGCTGCCGCCGTGCAGGGAAATGCCGCTGCACAAGGTTTCAAAACGGTAGCTGCCGTCCAAATAGTCGCCCCCTTCGCCCTGTTGAACCATGTTGACGAGCTGTTGGCTGTTAAGACAGGATGTTTCCATAAGCTGTGTGGTGGAATCCGCGTATTTTGAACAAAAGGTCGGGCTACTTTATCACAATGGCAGAAAGACGGAAAACGGTGAAAACCCATAAAAGGTCGTCTGAAACCGGTACGCAGGTTTTCAGACGACCTTTGCTTTCCCAAAAATAATCTGTGGGCAAAGCCTACGCTACGGTTAGCTGTCTTTCAACCTGAAACGCAGGCTTTTCCTATAAAACAGCCCATTAAACAAAAATTCCATGCCGTCATCTCAGCACATACCTCGCCCCCCAAAATCTTCCGCTGAAAAATGTAAAAAAGTCGTCTGAAAACCCTGTTTCCAAGTTTTCAGACGACCTTATCTTATTGCAACGGTCAATGCCGAATTGGCTTTACACCACGATATTCACCAGTCTGCCCGGTACGACGATGATTTTCTTGGCGGGCTTGCCTTCCATGAATTTCACTGCGCCTTCGGTGGCGAGTGCGGCGGCTTCGAGGTCGGCTTTGGAGGCGTCGGCGGCGACGGTGATTTTGCCGCGCAGTTTGCCGTTGACTTGAACCATGACTTCGATTTCGGATTTGACCAAGGCGGCTTCGTCGACTGTCGGCCAGCCTGCTTCCCACAGTTTCGCGCCGTTCAATTCGCTCCACAGGGTTTCGCAGATGTGCGGCACGATGGGCCACAACAGGCGTACGGCGGTTTCCAATACTTCTTGGGCGACGGCGCGGCCTTGTTCGCTGCCGGTGTCGGTTTTGTCGTATTGGTTGAGCAGTTCCATCACGGCGGCGATGGCGGTGTTGAACTGCTGGCGGCGGCCGTAGTCGTCGCTGACTTTGGCGGTGGTGGCGTGCAGTTTGTGGCGCAGGTCTTTGAGTTCTTTAGACAAACCGTCTTGGTTGCCTGCAAACGCTTTGACCGCGCCGCCTTGTTTCAGGTATTCGTAAACGGTACGCCACAGACGGCGCAGGAAGCGGTGCGCGCCTTCGACGCCGCTGTCGCTCCACTCGAGGGACTGTTCTGGCGGTGCGGCAAACATCATGAACAGGCGGGCGGTGTCCGCGCCGTAGGCGTTAATCAGTTCTTGCGGATCGACGCCGTTGTTTTTGGACTTGGACATTTTTTCCGTGCCGCTGATGACGACGGGCAGACCGTCGGCTTTGAGGACGGCGGAAACGGGGCGGCCTTTGTCGTCGAAAGTCAATTCGACATCGGCGGGGTTGATCCAGTCTTTGCTGCCGTTAGCATTTTCGCGGTAGTAGGTTTCGCAAACGACCATGCCTTGCGTGAGCAGGCGTTCAAACGGTTCGTCCACGCTGACCAAGCCTTCGTCGCGCATCAGTTTGGTGAAGAAGCGCGCGTACAAGAGGTGCAGAATCGCGTGTTCGATACCGCCGATGTATTGGTCGACCGCGCCCCAGTATTTCGCGGCTTCAGTCGATACCATGCCTTCTGCGAACTTGGGCGACATGTAGCGGAAGAAATACCAGCTCGATTCCATGAAGGTGTCCATGGTGTCGGTTTCGCGTTTCGCCGCGCCGCCGCAGCATGGGCAGGTGGTTTCGTAAAATTCGGGCATTTTTGCCAAAGGCGAACCCATGCCGTCGGGTACGACGTTTTCAGGCAAAACGACGGGCAGTTGGTCGGCGGGGACGGGTATGTCGCCGCATTTTTCGCAATGGACGATGGGAATCGGGCAGCCCCAGTAGCGTTGGCGCGAAATACCCCAGTCGCGCAGGCGGTATTGGGTTTTCGGTTCGCCCGCGTCTTGGCTTTGCAGTTTGGTGGCGATGGCGTCGAAGGCCGTCTGAAAATTCATACCGTCCAAGTCGCCGCTGTTGACCAATACGCCGTTTTCTTTGTCGCCGTACCATTCCTGCCATTGGTCTGCGTCGAATGCGTTGTCTCCGACGGCAATGACTTGTTTTTTCGGCAGGCTGTATTTGGTGGCGAACTCGAAATCGCGTTCGTCGTGCGCCGGAACCGCCATCACTGCGCCGTCGCCGTAGCCCCACAATACATAGTTAGCAATCCACACTTCCAGCTCTTCACCGCTGAGGGGGTTAATGACAAAACGACCGGTCGGCATACCTTTTTTCTCCATGGTAGCCACATCGGCTTCAGCCACTGAGCCGGCTTTACATTCGACAATGAATTCTTGCAGTTGAGGCACATCGGCGGCAGCCGCGGTTGCCAGCGGATGCTCGGCGGCAACGGCAACATAAGTCGCGCCCATCAGCGTGTCGGGGCGGGTGGTATAAACTTGCAGGAAGTTCGCGTAATCGCCTTCCAAGCCCTGTTTGCTGTCGTCTGAAACGGCAAAGCGCACGGTCATGCCGCGTGATTTGCCGATCCAGTTGCGCTGCATGGTTTTGACTTGTTCCGGCCAGTGTTCCAGCTTGTCCAAATCGTTGAGCAGCTCTTCGGCGTAATCCGTGATTTTGAAGTAATACATCGGGATTTCGCGTTTTTCGATCAACGCGCCCGAACGCCAACCGCGTCCGTCGATGACTTGCTCGTTGGCAAGGACGGTTTGGTCGACAGGATCCCAGTTTACCGTGCCGTTTTTGCGATAGACGATGCCTTTTTCAAACAGCTTGGTAAACAGCCATTGTTCCCAGCGGTAGTATTCGGGTTTGCAGGTGGCGACTTCGCGCTCCCAGTCAATTGCAAAACCCAGGCTTTTGAGCTGGGTTTTCATGTATTCGATGTTGTCGTACGTCCAGGCGGCAGGGGCGACGTTGTTTTTCATCGCCGCATTTTCCGCCGGCATACCGAACGCGTCCCAACCCATAGGCTGCATGACGTTGAAGCCGTTTAAGAGTTTGAATCGGCTCAATACGTCGCCGATGGTGTAGTTGCGCACATGCCCCATATGCAGCTTGCCGCTGGGGTAGGGGAACATGGAAAGGCAGTAGTATTTGGGTTTGGAAGCGTCTTCGGAGACGTTGAAAATACGGGCGTCGTCCCATTTTTTCTGCGCCGCAGGCTCGATGGCGGCGGGCTGGTAATGTTCTTGCATGATGATGGTCTTAGACTTAAATAACAATGAGAAAGAATAATAAAAGCGCAATTATATAATAGGCAGGTTGGTTTTGATATGAATACCAACCAGTTCCAAATTT
The DNA here is from genome assembly GCA_032388755.1 of Neisseria sp. DTU_2020_1000833_1_SI_GRL_NUU_006. NCBI lineage: Bacteria > Pseudomonadati > Pseudomonadota > Betaproteobacteria > Neisseriales > Neisseriaceae > Neisseria > Neisseria sp. DTU_2020_1000833_1_SI_GRL_NUU_006. Next base: position 2,377,870 of record CP135593.1, read on the forward strand.
CTACCCTTCTTCCAAAAAATATTGACTTTATTTTATTTCTTTTTACAATTTCTCTTCGGATTATAACTTTAGCATTAATTAAAGGAGACTTTGTATGAAATACGCATTAGGTTTGTTGATGGCATTGGCTCTGTCAGCCTGCGGGGTAGTCGGTAATAAGACCATTTCTGACAATTCGTTAAAAAATAAAGCCGCATTTGCATTAAATGTTCCGGTTGAAAGTATTAGTATTTCTAATCGCCACGGAGATATCGATTCAGTCAAATTCGTAGCAACAACAGGCGGTAAATCGTATTCTTGCTATGTAACCACTGTCATGGGAGCGGTTTCATCTGATGCCTTATGTTCCGGTTCAAATGTTCATGGCGGCAAAGGAAGTCGAGGAGGATCGAGTTGTAACGCTTTATTGAAAGCTGCTGGCCGCTGCTAATAATTGCCGTAAATCGAGCAAAAGGTCGTCTGAAACTATTTCAGACGACCTTTTTTATAGATCATATCTTGCTCTTTTACACTTGAGTTTTCCCCACCCCACCCATATATCCGGTCTAGTTTTTACACATATCAACAACCATCACTATCATGAGCAACCAAGATTTTTATGCAACACTCGGCGTGGCGCGCGGTGCGAGCGACGATGAAATCAAAAAAGCCTACCGCAAGCTGGCGATGAAATACCACCCCGACCGCAATCCCGGCGACAAAGAGGCGGAAGAAAAATTTAAAGAAGTTCAAAAAGCCTACGACACCTTGTCCGACAAAGAAAAACGCGCCATGTATGACCAATACGGCCATGCCGCGTTTGAGCAGGGCATGGGCGGCGGCGCGGGCGGATTCGGCGGTTTTGGCGGGTTCGGCGGCGCGCAGGGCTTCGACTTTTCCGACATCTTCAGCCAAATGTTTGGCGGGGGCGGCGGCCGTCAGCCAAACTATCAAGGCGCGGATTTGCAGGTCGGCGTCGAAATCACGCTGGAAGATGCCGCCAAAGGCATCAAAAAACGCATCAACATCCCGACCTACGAAGAATGCGATGTCTGCCACGGCAGCGGCGCAAAACCCGGCACGTCCGCATCGACTTGTTCGACCTGTCACGGTTCCGGTACGGTACACGTCCGCCAAGCCATTTTCCAAATGCAGCAGACTTGTCCGACCTGCCACGGTACAGGCAAGGAAATCAAAGATCCGTGCGTCAAATGTCGTGGCGAAGGCCGCACCAAAACCAGCAAAACCGTTGAAGTCAACATCCCCGCCGGTATTGACGACGGTCAACGCATCCGCTTGAGCGGCGAAGGCGAACCGGGTACGCACGGCGTGCCCGCAGGCGATTTGTACGTCAACGTCCGCGTCAAAGAACACAAAATATTCGAACGCAACGGCTTGGATTTGCATTGCGAGCTGCCCATCAGTTTCGCCGTCGCAGCCCTGGGCGGCGAAGTCGAAGTTCCGACCTTGGACGGCAAAGTCAAACTGAACATCCCGAAAGAAACGCAAACCGGCCGCCGTATGCGCGTCAAAGGCAAAGGCATCAAATCCCTGCGCTCCAGCGCGACGGGCGATTTGTACTGCCACGTTGTGGTGGAAACGCCGGTCAACCTGACCGACCGCCAGAAAGAGTTGCTGGAAGAGTTCGAGAAAATCTCCACCGGCCTCGACCGCAGCCAAACCCCGCGCAAAAAATCGTTCTGGGACAAAGTGGGCGAACTGTTTGACTGATTCGGGTTTGAAAACAGTAAAAGGTCGTCTGAAAGCTGATATCGTCGGCTTTCAGACGACCTTTCTTCAACCTGTTTAAAAGAAAGCCGCAGATATAGTGGATTAACTTTAAACCAGTACGGCGTTGCCTCGCCTGAGCTCAAAGAGAACGATTCTCTAAGGTGCTGAAGCACCAAGTGAATCGGTTCCGTACTGTCTGTACTGTCTGCGGCTTCGTCGCCTTGTCCTGATTTAAATTTAATCCACTATATAACGGATAGTTTGCAACCGATACACTTGATGCATAGTTACCTTCGGGAATGGTTCTTTGACTACGACGATGCAGTATGTTATCGGTTTGAAATTGATCTGTTACGCGATATTCGGGCAGCTTTTCCGTAGGCAAAGCCTACGCTACGAATGAAGGAAATCATTCGGTTCTAAATAGATGAAAATACCCGCTTACCGCTATTACGATATTCCTCTCTTCATTTTCCGCAGAATCAATATCCCCCAAAACAAAACGTCGTCTGAAAGCTTTCAGACGACGTTTTGTTTGTATTGCCTTACCACATTTTCGACAATGTTTTTTCCACTTCAGCTTTGACTTGCGCACCGAAATGGCGGCGCACAAATTTACCGAAATCATCTTCGGGCGTGTAGCTGACCAGTTCGGGGGCTTTGACGACATCGCGGGCGATGCTGTAGACGCTGCCGAAGTCGTCAATCAGTCCGACTTTTTTGGCTTCAATGCCGGTATAGACGCGGCCGCTGAATACGTCGGGGTATTCTTTGTCTTTCAATTTTTCACCGCGTCCGAGTTTGACGGCCTTGATGAATTCTTGATGGGTGTCTGACAGCATACTTTCCCAGATTTTCGCCTGCTCAGGCGTTTCAGGGGTAAACGGATCACCCATGCCTTTGTTGCTGCCTGCGGTTTTCAGACGACGTTTGATACCCAGCTTGTCCATCAGGCCGGTTACATCGAAACCGCCGCCGATCACGCCGATACTGCCGACGATGCTGGAGGGGTCGGCGTAGATTTTGTCCGCGGCGGCAGCGATGTAGTAGCAGCCGGAGGCGCACATATCTTCGGCGACGACATAGACGGGGATGTCTTTATGTTCGCCTTTCAGACGACGTATCTCGTTAAAAGCAGTATTGGAGATAACGGGCGAACCGCCGGGGCTGTTGGCGCGGATGACGATGCCTTTTGCATTCGGATTGCTGTAGGCCGCCTCCATGCTGTCGCGCAGCATTTTGACCTGATCGTCCATGCCGCCGCCTATTTCGCCTTCCAATGTGATGACTGCCGTATGCTCTTTACCTGCGGCCAGCCCTTGTCCGGCCGTGCCGTCGTCCGAACCGAACCATAATGCGGCAATCAGCAGGACGCCGATAATCCGCCAGAAGTTGCGCCAAAAACGGGCACGCCGCTGCTCTTTATAGGCGGCAAGCAGTACGTCGCGCAACACGTCCCGTTCCCAGCGGCCTTCCGGGCCGTCCGGACGTTTATCGGGGTATCCGTTGGTTTCTTGCATAATTTTCCTTTGTTTCTAAATAAATCCTAAATCAGGTTCGGGGCATTTTATAACGAAACTTCCGGCTGAAAAACCTTCCGTTTACTCGAATGCCTCAAAATACGCCAGCAGGGTTTGCGGCAGCCATTGCAGGTTCAGACGACCTTTGTCGCGGCTGACGAACGCGGCGTGTCCGCCGTATTGGGGTTGCAGCAGCGTAACGGCGGACGAAACCTCTTCTACCGTCGGCAAGGCTTTCGGCGGCAGAAACGGGTCGTTGACGGCGTTGAGCAGCAAAAGCGGCGTACGCACGGTTTTCAGCCAATGCTTGCACGAAGCGCGGCGGTAATAATCATGCCGGTCGGCGAAACCGTGCAGCGGCGCGGTAAACCTGTCGTCAAAATCCCCCAGCGTTTTGCATTCTTTCAACGAGGTCGTCTGAAAACCTGTTGCGGCGGCTTTGGGCAATAAAGATTTTAAAAAATAGCGGGTGTAGAGCAGTTTTGACATCCCCTTATCAAAGCGAGTGCCTGCCGCTGCCGCATCCACCGGCGCAGAGACGGCGGCAGCGGCGTAAGGGACGGCAGCCATGTCCAGACTGCCGTATTCGCCCAAATATTTTGCCAGCGCATTGCCGCCCAAAGACACGCCCGCCGCATAAATCCTGCGGTAGCGTTCCGAAAGCATTTCCAGCATAAAGCCGATTTCCCGCGTATCGCCCAAATGATAAAACACAGGCGCGGTATTCTCTACGCCGCCGCAACTGCGGAAATGCACTACCACGCCGTTCCAGCCTTTTTCAATGACCGCGCGCATCAATTCAACGGCGTAATGGCTGCGGCTGCTGCCCTCCAATCCGTGAAACAAAACCACCAAAGGCGCATCGGGATCGGCGGCATCGACAAAATCACAGGCAACCAAAGTGCGTCCCGTACTGTCCGGCAGCAGCTCGCGGCGGTAGGCAGGGGCGGGGCGTTGAATGAATTTGGCAAATATCGTGTCCGCATGACCGTTGCGCAGCCATAGGGGCGTATTCGGGCATAAGGTTTCCATTATTCGAAATCCTTTTTGAAAACAACATAATAAACCAATAGCGCCGTCAGCATCCTATTCGTCCATCCTGCCCAAATATCCGTCGGATAATGTACGCCCAAATAAACCCGTGAAAATCCCGTCAACAAGGCAAACAAGATGCCGACGACAAAAGCGGTATGGCGGTATGCAGTCCGATAACACAATAGAATCAGCATCACTGCGATTGCGGCGGAAAACGTACTATGCCCGCTTGGAAACGAAAAATTGGCCTCTTCGACGGCACGAGGTCAAAGCAACGGGCGCGGACGCTGTATCCATGCCTTTATCCAAAGCATATTCAAAGTCGGCAACAATGCCGCCAAAGGCACGAATACCGCTGCCTGCAGTTTGCCAAACCGCCACAGGCATACCGCCGCCAAACAGACCGGCGGTACGGCGACGGCGGTTTTACCCAGATAATGAAGCAACAGCGCAATCGGAAAAAACCATTGTCCTATCTGTTCATGAATGACAAACATCAACGGATGTTCGAATGCAAAACTCCCGCCATTTGCCAGATGGATAGCGATATAAACAGAAAGAGGCAAAAATACCACAATGGCAGTTTGTACAAAACGGCGGAAAAAAAAGAAAAAAAATCAGGCATAAATCAGTGAAAAAATCAGGTTTGAATCAAATATCCGACAAACAAGCCGCGTTCGCAATCAAGAAGGACGAATTGATAGTCTTTGGCATTAATTTTTGATAATTACTGCTTTTTTCCCTCTGGAAAATCAGGTAAACCGAATAAGGATACCGCGAGAAAGTGTTATTCTGACCGTACAAACCAAACGGCATCCGTATCGTTTCCCATCGGGGCAGGCGGATGGTTCCGATAATAATTTCATTCAACATTCGGAGGTTATTATATCTGTGTCAGTATTTTTTTTAGAGGCGATTGTGGCTGTCGGCCTGGCATCCGTCGCCGCCATCGGCATACTGTGGGCAGGCGGAGCGGATTGGTAATCCGTCCGTATGCCTTCCCGTAAAAGGTCGTCTGAAAAACATTTTGTTTTCAGACGACCTTTTTTATCAATTTGACGTCTGCGTGGGATAAACCGAACCTAGTACCTGCCAAACCTGCCGCCGGCCCTACGAAATGATGATGCCTTATCCATTTCGCAGAAGGAACCCGCACTACGGTTTCCCGTCCTTTGCATGCCGAAGAAAAAAACGGTTGAGTGAAGATAATCCATTGATTCTGAAAGGATCATATTCAAGCAGCCGCCTACTCCGGCAAACGGAATAGATTCAGGACGATGTCGTCTGAAAATCTGAATTTCGAGGTTTCAGACAACCTTTTTAATCGGCAAACATTATTCATATCTGATTGGGCGCAGCGACAACGACGAAACGGGTGTTTTAAATTTTCATCCGCTATGTTTAGAATCGGCTTGATTTCGGATGGATGCCGCTTGCTGCAAAACAAAACGTCGTCTGAAAAACTTTCAGACGACGTCTGCATCCGCCTTAGCGTATGTCGATGTGTGCACCTTCATGCAGTTCGCGCAGCAGGTTGATTTCCGCCTGTTCGGCTTTTTTGCGCGACAGATATTGGCGTACGGCGTTTTGTTGGCGCTCTTCGGGCGTGCCGGCCTCACGGACGTCGTTCAGCTTGATGATGTGCCAGCCGAATTGCGTGCGTACGGGCGGGCTGACTTGGCCGGGTTTGAGTTTGTGGACGGCTTCTTCAAACGGAGCAACCATCATGCCGTCGGCGAACCAGCCTAAATTACCGCCGCTGCTCGCGCTGCCGTCTTGCGAATATTGGCGCGCCAAACCGGCGAAGTCTGCGCCGCTGCGGGCTTGTGCGTAGATTTTGCGGATGGTGCTTTCCGCGCCGGCCGCAGCGTTTTCGTTGTCGGCCTTAATCAGAATGTGTTGCGCATTGTATTGGCGCAGCGGCTCGCCTTCGGGCAGGGCGATGCCTTGCTGTTTCGCCTGTTCGATGGCGCGTGCAACTTCGGCATCGCTGACGCGGCTGTGCTGCATGACTGCCTGTTGGCGCACTTTTTCTGCGATGATGCTGTCCGCAATTTCACGGCGGATAGAGGCAGACGGGTTTTTCAGTGAAGGATTGGCGGCAATGACCGCCTCGATTTCTGCGTTATCTGCTTGAATATTCTTTCGTTTACCCGCTTGGATAATCAGGGATTGGTTGATGAGTTGCGCCAGAACTTGTTCGCGCAATTCGTTATCGCCGATTTGTGTGCCTTTAGGGATGGTTCGGCGCGCCCGTTCGACTGCCTGCGCCAGTTGGCGGCGGGTAATCACTTCGTTGTCGGCGATGGCGGCAATGCCGTCGCTCAGATGTACGCCGTCAGAACGGGTTTCGGTATCGGTCGTCTGAACAGCGACGGGTTTGACGGATTTTTTTACTGTTTTGGCCTTAGGGGCTGCGTGTGCGTTCAATGCCAGACCGAGTGCGGCGGCAAGAATCAGGGGTTTGACGTTCATGGGGTAACTACCTCGTTGGTTTTGCTGTAGCCGGGAATGGCCAAGCGCAGTTTTTCAAATGGATTGTTGCCGAGATTGCTCAGGTCTTTGAGTTGGAGATTGAAGAATACGGCGTTTTTGCGGCTGTTTTCGCCGGTCACGTAGCGTTGTCCGACAAGGCTTGCGCTCCAGCAGCCGCAGTTGCTTTTATATTCAGCTCCTACCAGCATTTCAAGAGGTTTCTTGGCTTGAATTTCGTAGTTGTAACGTGCAACTGCGTAAAGGTTTTTACGGATAGGCCATTGTGCCGCCAAATCGACTTGGCGGATTTTATCGTAGAAATAGTTGCCGTCGGATTGCAGGTAAATGCGTTCGTTGCGCCCGTATTTGTAACGCGCGCTCAACACTTTGCCCGGCTCGGGATTGTAGCGGACGGTCGCGGCATAGCTTTCGGCACGGCTTTGATTTTGGTTGTAGTGCAGATCGAAACCTACATGAAAGCTGTCACTCAGTTTGCCGTGTGCGAAGCCGACCCAGTCGGATTGGCTGCGTTCGTAGCGGCTGACGTTGCCGTCCAGCAATACGTTGTCGTTTTTGAAATAAAACTTTTGTCCGATACCAGCGCGGAATAGCTCGGCACCGTTGTTCGGATTGAGAAAACGGGTTTGCGCGGCGGCAGTCAGGCTGTTGGCGGAGTTGATGCGGTCGTTGCCGACGTACAGATTTTCACGGAAAAGCTGGTTGTAAGAGAAGCTGTTTTCCGAGGTGTCGAAATTAGGTAAGTCGTTTTGCGACTTGGTCGGGATGTAGTTGTAGAACAGGCGCGGTTCGAGGGTTTGCAGATAGGCTTTGCCGAACAAATTGGCGTTGCGCTCGAAGGTTATGCCGGTATCGACGTTGAATATCGGCAATACACGGCTGACGCGGCGACCGGATTGGTTGCCGAACGAGCCTAAGTCGTAATAAGTCGCGTGTACGCCGATTTTCGGACGGATATAGCCCCATTGGTTGTTGAAATCCCAGCGGACGCTGGGATACAGCACGGTACGGCTGCCGTCTTGTTTGCTGTCGTGTACGAAACGGGTGAACTGGCTGAATACGTTGATATTCGCTTTGCCCATGGTTTTCTGCCAACGTCCGGTCAGACGCGGCATGATGGCGTAAGGTTCGTCTTTGTAACCGTTTTGGTTGGCAAGGGTTTGGTATTTTTGTACGTTCAGCGCGCCGTCAAAAGAGCCGCCCCAGATATTGTCGCCGTAGTTCAGCCACAGTTGGCGGTTGAGGTTGACGTTGCTGGCAATGTCCTCGCGTCCGTAGAAGTCGCGGTAGTAATTGTCGTCTGAAACCTGATTGAAGCTGATGCCGCCGCTGAGTTTGTCGGTCAGTTGGTGGTTGTGGTCAAACTTGATTTGATAGCGGTTGTTTTCGTGGCGTTTTTTATCGTGCGGCATCCAATCGCCGTCGATGACGCCGTTAAATTTCGGCTCGAGATAGCGGACCTGTCCGCCAAGCTGCACGCCGCGCGAGCTGATGATGCCGGGGCGGAAGGTGGCGTCCAAGTTGGGGGCGAGGTTGAAGTAGTAAGGAAGGGCGAGTTCCAAACCGTCCGAACCGGTTGCCAAGGTCGGCACCAACAGACCGCTCTTGCGATGACCGTTGAGCGGGAAATCCGCCCAAGGCGTATAAAGCACCGGAACGCCGCCGAACACCAGCGACGCGTCTTTTGCCACGCCTATGCCCGTTTCCTGATCGGTTTCGATGCTTTTCGCTTTGATGTACCAACTCGCATCACCGGGCGAGCAGGTATTGAATTTGGTATTGATGAGCTTGTACAGCCCTTTGCCTTTCATTTCCGCCTTTTCACTGACGCTCTGGAGGCGGCGGCCGTCTTTTTCGGCATCGACGCGGACGTATTCGCTCGAGCCGGTATTGTCTTTCAGGTTGTACACCAAAGTATCGCCGCTGACGGTCGAACCGTCTTGATACAGCTTAAAGCGGTCGCCCGCCCTGACGGTATCGCTGATTTGGTCGTAATCCGCCCAATCGGCGTTCAACACTTCCTGATTGCGCTCGATGATGACATCGCCTTCGGCGCGGACGGCGACTTTTGACTGTCCGGCAACGTTGTCCGCAATCACGCGGGTGTAATCCTGCGGCAGGGGGTCTTCGCCGCTGCGTTTGATTTCAGGCTGCTTGTTTGCTTCGGAAGCCTGATGCTGGCAAAACAGGCAGGTATCGCCCAGAGACAATTTGTCCTGTTCGGTCGGACGATGGTTCTCCACACTTTGAACCGCAGGCGGAGTGGTCTTTACCGGCTCGTAATCGGCAGGTTGCGGCAAAGATGCATTTTGCGCATATGCCCCTCCCGCGCCGAAGCCGACGCTTAACGCCAAAACCAATGGTTTGAGTGAAAATAAACGAGCCAAAATCGCCCCTTAAATCGGTTTGCCAGTTAGAATAACGGTTATTTTAACCTGAAAATCCGCGACACCGCTATGCAACGACAAACCGAATTACAAAATTGGCTTCGCGCCGTCTATCCCGAACAAAACTTCGAATTGAGCTTCGCCGCCGCCGATGCCGACTTCCGACGCTACTTCCGCGCTGCTTTTGCCGACGGCAAGACCGTCATCTGCATGGATGCCCCGCCCGATAAAATGAGTGTCGCCCCTTACCTAAAAGTGCAAAAACTTTTCAATATGCTTAACGTTCCCCAAGTATTGCATGTGGACGAAGCGCAAGGATTTATGGTGCTCAACGACTTGGGCAGCACCACTTTCCTGACCGCCATGCAGCAAGAGCAAGGCGCAGATGCACACAAAGTCCTGCTGCTTGAAGCCATAGACGAACTGGTCGAGCTGCAAAAAGCCAGCCGCGCGGGCGAATTGACCGAGTACGACCGCGATATCATGCTGCGCGAAATCAACCTTTTCACCGAATGGTTCGTCGCCAAAGAACTCGGACGCGAACTCAACTTCAAACAACGCCAGCTTTGGCAGCAAACCATCGACACCCTGCTGCCGCCGCTGCTTACCCAGCCGCAGGTGTACGTCCACCGCGACTTCATCGTCCGCAACCTCATGCTCACAACCGGCCGCCCCGGCGTACTCGACTTCCAAGACGCACTCTACGGCCCGATTTCCTACGACTTGGTTTCCCTCCTGCGCGACGCCTTTATCGAATGGGAAGAAGAATTCGTCTTGGATTTGGTCATCCGTTACTGGGAAAAAGCCCGCGCCGCCGGATTGCCCGTACCCGCAGCGTTTGATGAGTTTTACCGCTGGTTTGAATGGATGGGCGTACAACGCCATCTGAAAGTCGCCGGCATCTTCGCCCGCCTGTACTACCGAGACGGCAAAGACAAATACCGCCCCGAAATCCCGCGCTTCCTCAACTACCTGCGCCGCACCTCTCGCCGCTACACCGAGCTTGCACCGCTTTACGCGCTGTTGGTCGAACTGGTCGGCGATGATGAATTGGAAACCGGGTTTACGTTTTAAAAGGCAGATGGCTTTGTGCCACTCTTGATAACGAAAGAGGTCGTCTGAAAATCCTGAAATGGGTTTTCAGACGACCTCTTTATAATATGTGAATTCGGGTTTGTCCACTGTGCCAATTTAAGCTTGGCTCGACAACAATCAAAACATCAATATCGTCATTCCCGCTCAGGCGGGAATCCAGGTTTTCGGTTTTCAGAAATACTTAGAGATTACTGCAATTTCAAACTTCTGGATTCCTGCCTACGCGGGAATGACGGCTGGGCCTTTTTGTTCAGGTTTGCCATGTATAGCTGACTTTATTGGTTTTATGCTGCACTGCCAACGATGGGCATTTCCATTCTATTGACACATAAAAACAGCGTATCTCAAGGATACGCTGTTTTCATCATTACTTTCCCATCATTGATGATGAATACCCAATACTTTGGCGTTGTGGCTGATGATTTCTTCGGCAAGCTGCGGGTTGTCGTTGAGCTTGATGCCGAAGCCGGGAACAAGTTCTTTCAGACGACCTTCCCATGAGGAAATGCGGCTTGGGAAGCATTGGTGGATGAGCTTGATCATCAAAGGTACGGCGGTTGATGCGCCGGGAGATGCGCCCAAGAGTGCGGCGAGCGAGCCGTCGGCGTGGGCGACGATTTCGGTGCCGAATTGGAGGACGCCGCCTTTTTCGGAGTCTTTTTTGATGATTTGAACGCGTTGACCTGCGGTGATCAGTTCCCAGTCGTCAGGGTTTGCTTCGGGGTAGTATTCCAGCAGGGAGGCGAAGCGTTCTTCTTTGGTTTTGCGCAATTCGCCCAAGAGGTATTTGGTCAGGGGCATATTTGCCCAGCCGGCGCGCAGCATGGGGTAGAGGTTGTCCAAGTGGATGGACAGGGGTAAATCCATGAGCGAACCTTGTTTGAGGAAGTTGGAGCGGAAACCTGCATAAGGACCGAACATGAGGTGGCGTTTGCCGTCGACGTTGCGGGTGTCGAGGTGTGGAACAGACATCGGAGGCGCGCCGACGGAGGCTTGTCCGTACACTTTGGCGTTGTGCTGCGCGGCGGTTTCGGGGTTGCTGTTGCGGAAGAACAGTCCGGAAACGGGGAAGCCGCCGTAGCCTTTGCCTTCGGGGATGCCAGATTTTTGCAGCAGGGTCAGTGCGCCGCCGCCTGCGCCGAGGAAGAGGAAGCGGGTGCGGAGGGTGAGCTGTCCGTCGGGGTTGCGGGTGTCGCTGGTTTTGAGTACCCATGCGCCGTCGGATTCGCGTTTGATGTCGTCGACGTGGCGGTTGAACTCGGTTTTGACGCCTTTTTCGCGCAGGTATTGCACCATTTGGCGGGTCAGGCTGCCGAAATCGACGTCTGTGCCTTCGGCGGAGTAGTTGGCGGCGACGGGTTGTCCTTCTTTACGGCCGTTGATGACCAGCGGCGCCCATTCGGCGATTTTGGCGCGGTCGGTGGAGAATTCCATCCTTTCGAAGAGTTTTTGGGATTTGAAGGCGTCGAAACGTTTTTGCAGGTAGTCGCAATGGTCGGTGTTCATGACCAGCGACATATGCGGGACGGTATGGATGAAGGAGTTGTCGGTGATTTTGCCTTCTTCGACAAGCGATGACCAGAACTGGCGGCTGATGTGGAATTGTTCGGCAATATTGAGGGCGCGGGTCGGGTCGATGGTGCCGTCTGCGCCGAGCGGGGCGTAATTGAGTTCGCATAACGCGGAATGCCCTGTGCCGGCGTTGTTCCAAGCGTTTGACGATTCCAACGCTACGTCTTCCAAGCGTTCGATAAGGGTGATTTCCCAAGACGGTTCGAGTTCTTTGAGCAAAACGCCCAAAGTCGCGCTCATAATGCCTCCACCCACCAAGACAACATCTGTTGCTTCAGCCATGGTTGTACTCCTAGAAACAGGCATATCCTGCCTTTATGATTATCCGTTGTATTACGAACGCCTGTTTCGGCGGTAAAACCTGCTGGCGCGGTGTTTTTGGCGTGGAAGATTGCGCGCGGGTTTTACGTTTTGAACCGATGTTAAACCGTTCATAATATGTTATTGAGAATTTAGTGGATTTTTCTGAGAATTGCAAAGATTTTCTGTTTGGATTTACATAAACGCGGTTTGAAAAGGTCGTCTGAAACATTCAGACGACCTTTATTTATCAGGTGTTTGGCGAGGTTATGCCTGATTTCATTCACTTCTTAAAGACTTCAGATTGTCAGCAAGATGGACGTGTTTTGATGAAAAAATGAAGAAGAAAACGTTTTTTCAGGATGCGTCATAAGCTGCCGCTTTTTCGAGCAGTTTTGACCTTGCCTGCGGCCATTCTTCGCGCAGCAGGCTGTATTCCACCGTATCGCGCACGCTGCCGTCTTTGCGCAGCTTGTGGCAGCGCAAGATGCCGTCTTGGTGTGCGCCCAAGCGTTCGATGGCGCGTTGGGAGGCGGTGTTGAGGTTGTCAGTCTGCCAGCAGGCGCAGCGGCAGTTTAAAGTGTCGAAAACGTAGTCGAGCAACATGATTTTGCAGGCGGTATTGATGCGCGTGCGCCGTGCCGACAGGGCGTACCATGTGAAACCGATGTAGAGGCGTGGGATGGCGGGGTCGATGTGGTAAAGCGAAGTCGAGCCGACGATTTTGCCCGTGTCTTCGTCGATGACGGCAAAGGCGAGGCGGGTTTGCGTAGCGGTGCGGATGTAGTCCGCCACTTGGTGGGGTTCGGGCGCGCTGGTTACGTTCAGCTTCCAAACTTCGCCGTCGCAAACTGCTTCGCGCAAACCGGCTTCGTGTGCCGCCGTCAAAGGTTCGAGACGGACGCGGTCGAAGGACAAAACGGGAGCGGATGAGAAATCAGTCATGGGGTTTCCTTTGTATTTGATGGTTTGAGTTTTCAGACGACCTTTTATAGTGTCTTAAACGGGGGTCGTCTGAAAACTATTGGTCAATGATGTTTGAACACCAGCACGCCCGACTCCGATACAAACCCGTCCAGCGGCAGGTCGTGCGGTTCGCGCGGCAGCGTGTCAACCAGTTGGCAATCGAAGCCTACGCCTATGGTTTTTGCCTGTAAACGGTATTTCATCGCCGCGAGCGTCGCGTCGTAATAGCCGCCAGCCTGCCCCAAGCGGTAGCCTTCGCGGTCCATGCCGACAATCGGGACAAGCAATATCGATAAACCGTGTACGCGGATTTTGCGTCCCGTAAACTGCGGTACATGCAGCTTCGCCCTGCCGCGTTTGCGTTCTTGTTTCGCCCCGTCGGCAGGATAGGGTGTGAACCACATCCGCCGCGAATGCGGTTCGATATAAGGCAGATAGAGTTTGGCGCCGCGTTTTTGCGCCGCACGCACAAAGCCGTCCAGCCGCAGCTCGCTGCCCATCGGCCAATACACGCCGATCTTCCGCCCCTTCTTGATATAACGCTTGAGCAGGCGGTTAACCGTTTGCCCCGCCGTCAACCGTCCTTGATGCCCCATCTGCGCGCGGGCGCGGCGCAATTCTCGGCGCAGGGCGTGTTTTTCCTCATTCCTCATTTCAGACGACCTTTTGAGTGTTGTTGTAGAATACGGCGATTATAAACGCTCCGTTAACATCAAAACAGGATTCCGCCATGTGGCATATCGTCCTTATCGGCTACCTCTTCGTCGCCGTCATGTATTCCGCCGCCCAGCCCAGCATCGTGCGCGCTTTGATTTATTTGGTTTTTTGGGCGGTCCTGCCCGTCGCGTTTACCGTTTTCACCGTCACCATCCGCCGCCGCAACCGCCTGATGAAGCAGCAGGAAAAAGAAGCATTCGAACAAAACCGCCGCGCAGCCGGACAAGAAGGCGGTAAACACGACGGCAGTGCATAAAATCCCTTTTCAGACGACCCCTTATCCGCTATAATCCGTCAGTTTTCCATTTCGGAAACACACTATTTTTTAAAACTTATGCCCACTTTCGCCGAAGGGTGCTTGACAATAGGCGCAGCCTATCAAGTTCTATGCGATTGAATGTGTGCTCTTAACCCTTTCAAGGAAATAAAATGTCTCAAATTACTATGCGTCAGATGATTGAAGCCGGCGTTCACTTCGGCCACCAAACCCGTTTCTGGAACCCGAAAATGGCACAATACATTTTCGGTGCGCGCAACAAAATCCACATCGTCAACTTGGAAAAAACCCTGCCGATGTTCCAAGAAGCGCAAGAAGCCGTACGCCGTCTGGTTGCCAACAAAGGCACCGTGCTGTTCGTCGGCACCAAACGTCAAGCGCGTGAAATCATCCGCGAAGAAGCTACCCGCGCCGGTATGCCTTTCGTCGATTACCGTTGGTTGGGCGGTATGCTGACCAACTACAAAACCGTTAAGCAATCCATCAAACGCCTGGAAGAAAAAACCGCCGCTTTGGAAAACGCTGCTGAAAGCAGTTTCAGCAAAAAAGAAATTCTGGAAATGCAACGCGATGTTGAAAAACTGGAACGTTCTTTGGGCGGTATCAAAAACATGAAAGGCCTGCCTGACGCGATTTTCGTTATCGACACCGGCTACCAAAAAGGTACTCTGGTCGAAGCTGAAAAACTGGGCATCCCCGTTATCGCCGTAGTCGATACCAACAACAGCCCTGACGGCGTGAAATACGTTATCCCCGGTAACGACGACTCCGCCAAAGCCATCCGCCTGTACTGCCGCGGCATCGCCGACGCAGTTTTGGAAGGCAAAAACCAAGCGCTGCAAGAAACCGTAGCCGCTGCCCAAGAAGCTGCTGCCGAGTAATCCGGCAAACCGAAGAGGGGCGTTATGCCCCTTTTCTCAAATCCCGTTCTGAAACCTTTTCAGACGACCCCATTCCCAAACACGGATACTCCGTGTTTCCCCAAAATCTAGGAGATTCAAAATGGCAGAAATTACTGCAAAAATGGTTGCCGACCTGCGCGCCGCTACCGGCCTGGGCATGATGGAATGCAAAAAAGCCTTGGTTGAAGCCGAAGGCAACTTCGAAAAAGCCGAAGAAATCCTGCGCATCAAATCCGGCGCGAAAGCCGGCAAACTGGCTGGCCGTACCGCTGCCGAAGGCGTATTGGCTTACGCCATCAACGGCAATGTCGGTGCATTGGTTGAAGTAAACTGCGAAACCGACTTCGTTGCCAAAGACGCAGGCTTCGTAGAATTCGCCAACTTCGTTGCGAAAACCGCTGCCGAGAAAAAACCGGCTACCGTTGAAGAACTGAGCGAACTGGTTGAAGCAGAACGCAAAGCCATCATCGCCAAATTGGGCGAGAACATGTCTGTCCGCCGCTTCCAAGTGATCGACACCGCCAACCAACTGGTTGCCTACATCCACGGTGCATTGGCTACCGAAGGCGTATTGGTTGAGTTCAAAGGTTCTGAAGACGTAGCGCGTAAAATCGGTATGCACATCGTTGCCGCTAAGCCGCAATGTGTAACCGAAGCCGAAGTAGATGCCGAAACCATCGAAAAAGAACGCCACATCTACACCGAGCAAGCCATCGCTTCCGGCAAACCTGCCGACATCGCCGCTAAAATGGTTGAAGGCCGTATCCGCAAATTCTTGGCCGAAATCACCCTGAACGGCCAAGCATTCGTGATGAACCCTGACCAAACCGTTGCCCAATTCGCTAAAGAAAACGGCACCGAAATCATCAGCTTCGTACGTTACAAAGTAGGCGACGGTATCGAAAAAGCCGTTGTCGACTACGCAGCCGAAGTTGCCGCTGCTGCTAAAGTGTAAGGCAGAAATGAAAAAGAAAGCACCTGGATTCCAAACGAATCAGGGTGCTTTTTTTTGAGAGTTACACTGTTTATAGTGGATTAACTTTAAACCGGTACGGCGTTGCCTCGCCTTGCCGTACTATCTGTACTGTCTGCGGCTTCGTCGCCTTGTCCAGATTTAAAGTTAATCCACTATAGAATCCTGTTGGAAATCGATATTTCATCATAATCAACTCATAATAATTATCCAAACCCATACACCCACGGAAAACGCGTTACCCTGTCAGCCAAACATCCCGAAAGGTCGTCTGAAAAATCAAACGCCCTTTCCCCGCATTAAAGCAGCGCCACAGGGTGAACTGAGCATTTGGAATGAATGGTCAGTTCACTCTGAATAATCGGCGCTAACCACACAAAGAAAGCAAGGTATCCCATGACACAACAAATCAAATACAAACGCGTATTACTGAAACTCTCCGGCGAATCCCTGATGGGTTCCGACCCTTTCGGCATCAACCACGACACCATCGTCCAAACCGTCGGTGAAATCGCCGAAATCGTCAAAATGGGCGTACAAGTCGGCATCGTCGTCGGCGGCGGCAACATCTTCCGCGGCGTGTCCGCCCAGGCAGGCAGCATGGACCGCGCCACAGCCGACTACATGGGCATGATGGCGACCGTCATGAACGCACTTGCCCTCAAAGATGCCTTCGAAACCCTCGGCATCAAAGCGCGCGTGCAATCTGCGCTTTCCATGCAGCAAATCGCCGAAACCTACGCCCGCCCCAAAGCCATCCAATACCTCGAAGAAGGCAAAGTCGTCATCTTCGCCGCCGGTACGGGCAACCCCTTCTTCACCACCGACACCGCCGCCGCCCTGCGCGGAGCCGAAATGAACTGCGACGTCATGCTCAAAGCCACCAATGTGGACGGCGTTTATACCGCAGACCCGAAAAAAGACCCGTCCGCTACACGCTACGAAACCATTACCTTTGACGAAGCCTTGAACAAAAACCTCAAAGTCATGGATGCGACCGCCTTCGCCCTCTGCCGCGAACGAAAACTCAACATCGTCGTCTTCGGCATCGCCAAACAAGGCTCGCTCAAACGCGTCGTTACCGGCGAAGACGAAGGTACGCTGGTTCACTGCTGATTCCCATCGGGCAATGCATTGAAGTGATTTGATAAGGCAAAAGGTCGTCTGAAAACCAAGATACAGGTTTTCGGACGACCTTCTTTTTTCTCAATATCCTCTCTCCTATGTATGGGTCGGAAATCCAAAGATTGTGTGCGGCGACGTAGCGCATTCGTTGCCTGCAAATTCTTCTAAAAAACTGTAGATTTGAGATTTGGTCAAACCCGTTTCATCCGTTTTCATTTCGGTGAAGCCGCATTTTCAGACGACCTTTTTCCCATCCCGTACCCGCAAGCGCCTTTCCACCTGTCAAATCCCCCCGAAAAAGCGTACAATCCCACGTTTATTTTTGAATTCATTATATTTTCAGACGACCTCCGTCAGAGAAAAGAGGTCGTCTGAAACCATTAGGCACGTTGACACACATGACCCACATGATTTACCCCAAAACCTACGACGTTATCGTCGTCGGCGGCGGTCACGCAGGCACGGAAGCCGCGCTCGCCGCCGCTCGCATGGGCGCGCAGACGCTTTTGCTCACACACAACATCGAAACGCTCGGACAAATGTCGTGCAATCCCTCCATAGGCGGCATCGGCAAAGGCCATCTTGTACGCGAACTCGACGCGCTCGGCGGCGCGATGGCGTTGGCTACCGACAAATCAGGCATCCAGTTCCGCCGTCTGAACGCCAGTAAAGGCGCGGCAGTGCGTGCCACGCGCGCGCAGGCGGACCGCATTTTGTATAAAGCCGCCATCCGCGAGATGCTGGAAAACCAAGAAAATCTGGAACTTTTCCAGCAGTCGGTTGACGACGTAACGCTTGACGGCGACCGCATTTCAGGCGTAATCACCGCTATGGGCGTGGAATTTAAAGCCCGCGCCGTCGTGCTGACCGCAGGCACGTTTTTGTCCGGCAAAATCCACATCGGTTTGGAAAACTACGAAGGCGGCCGCGCCGGCGACCCTGCCGCCAAATCGCTCGGCGGACGTTTGCGCGAATTGAACCTGCCGCAAGGCCGTCTGAAAACCGGCACGCCGCCGCGTATCGACGGGCGCACGATTGACTTCTCCCAACTGACAGAACAGCCCGGCGACACACCCGTTCCCGTAATGTCCGTACGCGGCAGCGCCGATATGCACCCGCGCCAAGTGTCCTGCTGGATTACGCATACCAACACGCAAACCCACGACATCATCCGCTCAGGCTTCGACCGTAGCCCGATGTTTACCGGCAAAATCGAAGGCGTCGGCCCGCGCTACTGCCCGTCTATCGAAGACAAAATCAACCGCTTCGCCGACAAAGACAGCCACCAGATTTTCCTCGAACCCGAAGGCCTGACCACCAACGAATACTACCCTAACGGTATTTCCACCAGCCTGCCGTTCGACATCCAAATCGCCCTCGTGCGCAGCATGAAAGGCCTGGAAAACGCCCATATCCTGCGCCCGGGCTATGCCATCGAATACGACTACTTCGACCCGCGCAACCTCAAAGCCAGCCTTGAAACCAAAACCATCCAAGGCCTCTTCTTCGCGGGACAAATCAACGGCACGACCGGCTACGAAGAAGCCGCCGCACAAGGCCTGCTCGCAGGTGCAAACGCCGTGCAATACGTCCGCGAACAAGACCCGCTCCTACTGCGCCGCGAACAAGCCTATCTCGGCGTATTGGTGGACGACCTCATCACCAAAGGCGTGAACGAACCCTACCGCATGTTCACCAGCCGCGCCGAATACCGCCTGCAACTCAGGGAAGACAACGCCGACATGCGCCTGACCGAAGACGGCTACAAAATCGGCTTGGTGGGTGAAGAGCAATGGCGCATGTTCAACGAAAAACGCGAAGCCATCGAACGCGAAATCCAACGTTTGAAAACAACATGGTACACGCCGCAAAAACTCGCCGAAGACGAACAAATCCGTGTGTTCGGACAAAAACTCAGCCGCGAAGCCAACCTGCACGACCTCCTGCGCCGCCCGAACCTCGACTACGCCACACTGATGACGCTCGAAGGCGCAAGGTCGTCTGAAAACCTCTCTGCCGAAGTCATCGAGCAAGTAGAAATCCAAGTCAAATACCAAGGCTATATCGACCGCCAAAACGAAGAAATCGACAGTCGCCGCGACATCGAAACCTTAAAACTGCCCGACGACATCGATTACAGCAAAGTCAAAGGCTTATCCGCCGAAGTGCAGCAAAAGCTCAACCAGCACAAACCCGAAACCGTCGGACAGGCAAGCCGCATTTCCGGCGTAACCCCAGCAGCGGTGGCATTGCTGATGGTGCATTTGAAGCGCGGGTTTAAGGGGGCGAAGTAGGCTTGTCTGCCGATAGCGCAAAATGTGGAAAGGCCGTCTGAAAAATAAATCGTAAGTCGGAGGGTATCCGACTTACGATCATGTTATGTCCAATTATCGGATACAAAATCCAACCTATAATTGGCTAATAGAAAAACAGAATAAAGACCGTCTAAAAACAAAACATAGTTTTCAAACGGTCTTTATGTTATTGGTAGGGGACATCGGTTCTCACCGATACGGCTTTGTACACATCTCTTTGGTATAATCTCACTCCCCCACATAACCGTAGAGTCCCATTGCATAAGTAATTAAACTTTTCATCTTTACCTCCAACTCTACTTTCAAAGAAGATTCCAAAAGATCAAATGAGATACTAAAGTTTTTGAAACATTCAAAAATTGGAAGGAGAGATATGCAATAAACCAAAGGAATATTGTGTTCTCAAATTCTATTTCTAATCATACTAGAAACAAAGGTTAAATTGTGCTTTCTTATGTAAATATGAATAATGATAAATTTAATTTAATTATGATTCATTGCGCAAATAAATTTAATTAAAGTAGTCGTAGGTCGGATTCTTGAATCCGACATCTTGGACGACTGTGTCGGATACAAGTATCCGGCCTACGGTTGAATGATTGCGGTCTGAATTCCCGTCTGTGCGGGAATGACGATACGGGTATTCTTATTTGAATTTATGATTAAACAAAGGGATGACATGGAAACCCAAACTTCAGAAAAAACCACTTTCGTTACGCAAGACGAATTCAATCGTAAGCCGATAGCTGAAAATATCATCAGGCTGCTTACCTCGACCATCGACCTTTCCCCTATGGTCATCGACGGTGGCTGGGGAACGTGCAAAACCGAATTTTGCCAAAAGCTGATTCGGCTCATGCAGCAGCAACATCCCGATTATCAGCCCGTCTATATCGATGCCTTCCGTTCAGACCACAGCGGAGAACCTTTGTTGGCATTGCTTGCCGAAATCATCAAAACCTGTACGCCTGAAGATACCAACGGACAGCCGTCTGAAAAACGCAAAAATATCACCAGGAAAATCGCGAAAGCCGCAGGATTCGGAATAAAAACCGTTGCTAAGGCAGTGGCCAGTCATCTCCTAAAACAGAGTACAGACGATTTGGCAGAAGAATTTCAACAGATAATGAATGACGGCCAAGATGCAGACAGTTTGGCCGAAACCGTAACCGATGCCGCTGCCACAATCGCCAGCCACACCATCGATGCAACCGTCGAAGCCTTATTGAAAGAGCAAATCGAAGCGGAAAAAAATCTAAAAACGCTTAAAGTCTGTCTGACAGAATTGGCAGCGGAAAAACCGATTATCCTGTTTATCGACGAACTCGACCGCTGCCGCCCCGATTACGCCGTCGATATGCTGGAAGTCATCAAGCATGTCTTTGATGTCGAAAACGTCAAAGTCGTACTGGTGACGAACACCAAGCAACTGCGCGCGGCGATTAATCATCGGTATGGGGCGGAAGTCGATGCGCACAAATATTTGGATAAGTTTTTGAAGTACAGCTTTGCCTTGCCGGATAAAGTTGTGGCTCCGTTTGGGATGAGACAGGCTTTAGTTTCAGTTGAATATTTCAAACAGTTGATACGAAAAAGTCGTATGGCTGATGAATTACGAAGCTTAATTGAAGAACGTAATGGAACAATAAATTTTATCAGCGATATGATAGAACGGAACAATATATCGCTTAGGGAAACGGAACGATTAGTCCGATTTTTAGAGATATACCATTCTTTAAGTGGTGGACTGAATAAGGTAATCTGGCAATATGCCTTGCTTCGCATTACAGGTGTATTTATCTTCTGCTTCTATCCGAGTTTAATGGACGATATTAATAAAAATCGTACTGATAGCAAAGATTTTGCTCGATTGTTTAATATTCAGTCTTTGGCGAATATTCCAAAAAATAGTTTTGGTGTGGTTCATACAAATACAAATGTAATTGCTATGATGCTCATTCTATATGGCACTGCAAATATACATTTTGACGTTAGTACCCTTCATGATAGAAGATCATGGCAAGAGCGGATAAATAAAGATTTTCTTGATAACGAAAATATTTATCCATATAGAATAGATGGAGTTCTTACTATTTTAAAAGACACCTTCCGAGTCCTCAGCCTTGAACAAACACCACAATAAAGAAAGGTCGTCTGAAAACACAAAAACCAAGTTTTCAGACGACCTTTCTTTATCCAATCTGGTGCCGGAGAAGGGAATCGAACCCCCGACCTTCGCGTTACGAATGCGCTGCTCTACCGACTGAGCTACACCGGCACGGTGTTCGTTATCATATACATAAACGGGATGTTCGGCAAGTTCGCATTTCCCGATAAGGTTGTTGCTCGGTGAAAATATATGCCGTGTTTTCAGACGACCTCTTTTAAAAAGGCCGTATGGGGATAGTGTTTTGTTGTTTGACTTTTCCACTTTCCGCACGCACGGAAACGGCAATGGGTTGGGCAGGTTTATCCGGAATCGGCAAACTGTCAGCCTCCGTCCGAATATAATATTTAACAGTGAACAAGCTAAATCTGGATGATAGGTTCGGCCGCGAGGTTGGATGAACGGGAGGCGCAAAGCGTATCGCATCAAGGTTCGATATTTCGGACAAATACCTGCGAATTGCGGCCGTTGGCGAGGTAGTCGCGGCGGCGTTCTTCGGGTAATGCGTCGGGAGAGGTCGTCTGAAAACCGCGTTCGGCAAACCATTCGCCTGTGCGGGTGGAGAGGGCGAACAGGCGACGGATGCCCATGGCGCGGGCTTTTTGGAAGAGGTGGTCGAGCAGCATTTCGCCGTAGCCGCCGTCGCGGGCTTCGGGAGAAACGACGAGGCAGGCGAGTTCGCCGATTTCGGGGTCGTCGAAAGTTTTGAGGGCGACGCAGCCGTAGATGTTGCGGTCGTGTTCGAGGACGGAGAAGCCGGAGATGTGGTTTTCGAGATATTCGCGGCTGCGGTGCAACAGGATGCCTTGCTCTTCCAGCGGGCGTATCAGGGCGATGATGCGGGGGATGTCGCGGCTGTGGGCTTGGCGGATGGAGACGAAGGAATCGCGGGCGATGGCGGTGCCGCAGCCTTCGCGGGTGAAGAGTTCGCGCAACAGTCCGCCGTCTTCGCGCCCGCTGAGGATTTGTACGCGGCTGACGCCGTTTTCGACGGCGTTGACGGCGGCTTGAAGCAGGCGCACGGGGACGTTGTGCGCGGTTTCTATCAGGTGGCGGACTTCGCCTGAGGATAGGGTGGACATGAGGACGCCGTCGGCGTTGCAAATGCCGGCTTCTTCGGTCAGGTACACGAGTTTTTCGGCTTGAAGGGCGACGGCGACGGCTTCGGCGGCTTCGCTCATACTGAGGTTGAAGGTTTTGCCGCCGTAGGAGTGTCCGAGCGGGCTGATGAGGACAATGGCGCCGTCGTCGAGGCGGCGGTTGATGGAGTCGGTGTCGGTTTTGCGGACGATGCCGGTGTAGCCCATGTCTATGCCGTCAATGACGCCGAGCGGACGGGCGGTGAGGAAATTGCCCGAAGCGGTGGGAATCGGTTTGTTGCGCAAAGGGGCGGATGCGCTGCTGCACAGGGCGGCTTCGATGTCGCTGCGTATCATGCCGACTGCCTGCTTGGCGTCGCGCAGGGTGGCATCGTCGGTAATGCGGCGGTTGCGGTGGTATTGCGGAACGAATTGTCTGTCGGCGGCGAGGCAGTTGAGAAAATGGCGCGTGCCATGTACCAACACGAGGCGCACGCCCAAGCCTGCAAGCAGGTGGAAATCGGCAGCGAGCCGGTTCAGGGTGTCGCCTTCGAGCAGGCTGTCGGTGATGCCGATAACCAGTGTTTTGCCGCGCAGGTAGTGGATATAGGGCGCGGCTTCGCGAAAATCGGCGACAAAGCCCGGAGATGTGTTCATAGCAAGACCAGATAGAAAAGCTGCATGATGAGGACGGTCAGCGCGACCAGTACCGCCAGCGTCCAGTTGAAGCCTTCTTCGGATTTGGCGGGTTTGGCAGCGGCTGCCGCCATCAGGGCTTGGAATTCTTCAGTCCGCCGTTTTTCTTCTTCTACACGACGCTTTTCCTCTTCAGTACGCCGTGCCGCCTCTTCTTTGGCTTTTTTGGCACGTTCGGCGCTGTCGAGCAAGCTGGCGATTTCGTGGCGGGAGAGTTGTTTGCGGTTGCGGATGTTGCCGCCCATGTCGTGTACGAGGCGGACGTCGGTTACAGCATTGGGCAGCGTGTCGGGATTGGCGGGTGCGGAAGACGGCGCCAGGCTGTCTTTGGCTTTGAACAGGCCTTCGCATTTATTGCAAACGACAAAGCCTTGTGCGACGTTGAGCTGGGTGTCTTTGACCCAAAGTGAGGTTTTGCAGTGTGGGCAGATACAGGCGGGCATAGGGGTTTTCCGTGTAAAGTGTGGAATGTGTTGTTTTAATGTGTGTTTGATCGGGTTGGATCGTCTGAAAAAGGGATTGACCGTTTTCAGACGACCTTTTTGTTTATCGTATTTTAGGCGACGCCGTAGCGTTCACGGTAGGCTCTGACCGGCTCGAGGAAGCCGCCGAATTCCGCATTGTTTTGCAGGAGCGTGAACAAGTCGTTCAGATTGGCAATGGCAACGACGGGCAGACCGTATTGTTTTTCCACTTCCTGAACGGCGGACAATTCGCCCGTACCTTTTTCCATGCGGTCGAGCGCGATGGCGACGGCGGCGGGCGTTGCGCCTTCTGCCTCAATCAATTTGACCGATTCGCGCACAGATGTTCCCGCAGAAATCACATCGTCGATAATCAAAACTCGGCCCTTGAGCGGCGCACCGACCAATACGCCGCCTTCGCCGTGGTCTTTCGCTTCTTTGCGGTTGTAGGCAAACGGCACGTTCACGCCTTTTTCCGCCAGCATAATCGCCGTCGCCGCCGCCAAAATAATGCCTTTGTAAGCAGGGCCGAACAGCATGTCGAATTTTACGCCGCTCTCAATAATCGCCTGCGCGTAAAACTTCGCCAGTTGCAGCGTCGATGCGCCGTCGTTAAACAGTCCGGCGTTGAAAAAATAAGGCGACTGACGACCTGCCTTGGTCGTAAATTCACCGAATTTCAATACATTCTGCGCCAGCGCAAACTTAAGGAAATCTTGACGGAAATCGGACATTTTGCTTCTTTCGAAAGATATTGATTTATAAAGGAAGAGATTATAAAGGATTCATGAGGAAAATGCAGGTCGTCTGAAAACAGGTTTTCTGGTTTCAGACGACCTGTTTCATTCAAGCCCTTTAAAATCTGCCATCCGCCATTATCTACCGGTAAGTGGCGATGGCAGCATACATAATATGCCCAAGCCGATGATTTACTGTTAGAATCCGAATTTATTTGTTTTCAAACCATTTTTCAGGAGCAAACGCCATGCGAAACGACGTTTACGACTATACCGTCACAGGACAGGTTGCTAAAAATACCGTCCTGCAAAAAACTTACCGCCTGCTCGGTCTGTCTTTCATTCCCGCCGTTGCCAGCGCATATTTCAGCGGCCGGTTCGGACTGAATCTGTTCTCTCTCTTCGGTCAGGGCTGGATGGGGCTGGTTGCCGTGCTGGTATTCTTCTACGGCATGACTTTCCTCATTGAGAAAAACCGTTACAGCAATGTCGGCGCAACCCTCCTGATGATCTTCACTTTCGGCATGGGTGTGCTGATCAGCCCGCTTCTGCAATATACGCTCGCTATTCCAAACGGTACGCAAATCGTCGGCATCGCTGCCGCCATGACTGCCGGGGTATTCTTCACCATGTCTGCCATGGCGCGCCGCACCAATGTCAATATGAATTCGCTAGGCCGCTTCCTGACCGTCGGCGCGGTGGTGTTGATGATCGCGATGATTGCCAACTTCTTCCTGCAAATCCCTGCATTGAGCCTTGCCGTTTCGGCAGCGTTTGTCCTATTCAGCTCGCTGATGATTATGTGGCAGGTGCGTACGGTGATTGACGGTGGAGAAGACAGCCATATCAGCGCGGCTCTGACCATCTTCATCTCCATCTACAATATCTTCAGCAGCCTGCTGCGTATTTTGCTGGCGTTCAGCGGCGATGATTAACCGTTTGCGCATCTGACGAAAGCATTCAAAGGTCGTCTGAAAACAGGTTTTCTGATTTTCAGACGACCTTTTTGACATTCCATTCCCCGCCCGCTATCCTGACGGCTGCCATCACTCACACCACTACCCATGAACACTATCCCCCCGCGCCGTGCCGTTTACGCAGGCAGCTTCGACCCGCCGACCCTCGGTCATCTTTGGATGATACAAGAAGCGCAGGCGCTTTTTGACGAACTCGTCGTCGCCATCGGTATCAATCCTGAAAAACACAATACCTACACTATAGACGAACGCCGCGATATGCTCGAAGCGATTACGGAAGGCTTTCCCAATGTCCGCATCAGCGTATTTGAAAACCGCTTCCTGGTTCG
Source organism: Neisseria sp. DTU_2020_1000833_1_SI_GRL_NUU_006 (assembly GCA_032388755.1). Classification (NCBI taxonomy): domain Bacteria; kingdom Pseudomonadati; phylum Pseudomonadota; class Betaproteobacteria; order Neisseriales; family Neisseriaceae; genus Neisseria; species Neisseria sp. DTU_2020_1000833_1_SI_GRL_NUU_006. Next base: position 2,403,706 of record CP135593.1, read on the forward strand.
CTACGCGCGCGAAATCGGAGCAGGGTTTATCGTTCGCGGTATCCGTTCTGCCGCCGACTATGAATACGAACGCTCCATGCGCTATATCAACAGCGACCTTGCACCCGAAATTTCGACGGTTTTCCTGATGCCACCGCGCGAAATCGCCGAAGTGTCTTCCACTATGGTCAAAGGCCTGGTCGGCCCCGATGGTTGGCACGACATAATACGCCGCTACCTGCCCGAAGCCGTGTACGAAAAAATCGTGCAGGATTATGAAACTTGAAATCTGTTGTTGATGAAAAGGTCGTCTGAAAGCTTGATATGGGTTTTCAGACGATCTTTCGATTTATGGCAGTGTTTGTGCAATTCTAAATTTACATTGAATAATCAAATGATTAAATTCAATTTAAATATACTTTTGGGTGGCTGATTTGTTGCAAAATATAAACACGATTTGTCATAAATAAAGATAATTATTATCAATTATTTCGATTAAGCAAAAATATTTCCTATAATGCTGCATCCCTTCATCTTCCGAGTTGAACATGCAATATTCTGCCCGCCTTTCCCTGCTTCCCGCCCTGATTGCCTCAGCCTTTCCGCTGTATGCTGCCGATACAGCCGATGGTGAACACTAACCGCTACCCTGCCCACCGTTACCGTGGTCGGACAGTCTGACACCAGTGTACTCAAAGGCTACATCAACTATGACGAAGCCGCCGTTACCCGCAACGGGCAGCTCATCAAAGAAACGCCGCAAACCGTCGATACGCTCAACATCCAAAAAAACAAAAATTACGGTACAAACGATTTGAGTTCCATCCTTGAAGGCAATGCCGGCATCGACGCTGCCTACGATATGCGTGGCGAAAGCATTTTCCTGCGCGGTTTTCAAGCCGACGCATCCGATATTTACCGCGACGGCGTACGCGAAAGCGGTCAGGTGCGCCGCAGCACTGCCAACATCGAGCGCGTGGAAATCCTGAAAGGCCCGTCTTCCGTGCTTTACGGCCGCACTAACGGCGGCGGCGTCATCAACATGGTCAGCAAATACGCCAACTTCAAACAAAGCCGCAACATCGGTGCGGTTTACGGCTCGTGGGCAAACCGCAGCCTGAATATGGACATCAACGAAGTGCTGAACAAAAACGTCGCCATCCGCCTCACCGGCGAAGTCGGACGCGCCAATTCGTTCCGCAGCGGCATAGACAGCAAAAACGTCATGGTTTCGCCCAGCATTACCGTCAAACTCGACAACGGCTTGAAATGGACGGGGCAATACACCTACGACAACGTGGAGCGCACGCCCGACCGCAGCCCGACCAAGTCCGTGTACGACCGCTTCGGACTGCCTTACCGCATGGGTTTCGCCCACCCGAACGATTTTGTCAAAGACAAGCTGCAAGTTTGGCGTTCCGACCTCGAATACGCCTTCAACGACAAATGGCGCGCCCAATGGCAGCTCGCCCACCGCACGGCGGCGCAGGATTTCGACCATTTCTATGCAGGCAGCGAAAACGGTAGCCTAATCAAGCGCAATTACGCCTGGCAGCAGACCGATAACAAAACCCTGTCGTCCAACTTCACGCTCAACGGCGACTACAACATCGGGCGTTTTGAAAACCACCTGACCGTAGGCATGGACTACAGCCGCGAACACCGCAACCCGACATTGGGTTTCAGCCGCGCCTTTACAGCCTCCATCAACCCCTACGACCGCGCAAGCTGGCCGGCTTCGGGCAGGCTGCAACCCGTCCTCACCCAAAACCGCCACAAAGCCGACTCCTACGGCATCTTTGTGCAAAACATCTTCTCCGCCACGCCCGACTTGAAATTCGTCCTCGGCGGCCGTTACGACAAATACACCTTTAATTCCGAAAACAAACTCACCGGCAGCAGCCGTCAATACAGCGGCCATTCGTTCAGCCCCAACATCGGCGCAGTGTGGAACGTAACGCCTGCCCACACGCTCTACGCCTCGTATAACAAAGGCTTCGCACCTTATGGCGGACGCGACGGCTATTTGAGCATCGACACTTCGTCTTCCGCCGTGTTCAACGCCGATCCCGAATACACCCGCCAATACGAAACCGGTGTCAAAAGCAGTTGGCTGGACGACCGCCTCAGCACCACATTGTCCGCCTACCAAATCGAACGCTTCAATATCCGCTACCGCCCCGACGCGCAAAATGATCCCTACACTTGGGCAGTCGGCGGCAAACACCGTTCGCGCGGCGTGGAGCTGTCAGCCATCGGACAAATCATCCCCAAAAAACTCTATCTACGCGGATCGTTGGGCGTAATGCAGGCAAAAGTGGTTGAAGACAAGGAAAATCCCGACCGAGTGGGCATCCATTTGGACAATACCAGCAACGTTACCGGCAACCTGTTCTTCCGTTACACGCCGACCGAAAACCTCTACGGCGAAATCGGCGTAACCGGTACGGGCAAACGCTACGGCTACGATTCGAGCCAAAAGGTAACCACCACGCTTCCCGGCTTCGTCCGCACCGACGCCATGCTCGGCTGGAACCGCAAAAACCTGAACCTCACTTTCGCCGTCGGCAATCTGTTCAATCAAAAATACTGGCGTTCCGACGCCATGCCCGGCGCACCGCGCACTTATACGGCACGGGTGAATTACAGTTTCTAATCTTGGACAGGAAATGGAACAAAGGTCGTCTGAAAACTCGTGTTTCGAGTTTTCAGACGACCTTTTACCTTCTATACGCTCATGAATAAGGCGGGGCGCTTAAGTCTGCAAAGAATGTGGCAGTCCGCAAAGATAGCGTTTGCACGGCCTTTGCTATATCATTCCCTTATCTGAAACCAAGGAAAACATCATGTACGAAGTCAACCGCAGCGTCTTCCTGCTCATCCCGCTCGATCCTTTTTGGAACTGGCTGCAAACCCTGCCCGGTAATCATCTTGACGGTTTGACGCTTGAAGACATTCAAGCCGATGCCAATTCTTACCTCGTCCGTCCGTGTGAAACCGCCGACGAAGTTTGGGACGAAATCGAAGCGCGGTTTGAAGATATTTTCGCTGCCGAACTTGCCGACTGGTGCGAAGATGAAAGCGAATGGCCTGATTTGGACGCCGATATTTTCAACGAATGGTTCGACATACAGCTCTCCACCGTCATTACCGACCTCGAACACGAACCGCTCGCCCGTGAAGCCTTTCAACCCTTTAATCTGAACTGATGAACGTCCGCGTCCGCAATTACCATCTTGACGGCTACGGTCATGTCAACAACGCGCGCTATCTCGAATTTCTCGAAGAAGCGCGCTGGACATTTTTTGAGGAACACGGTTTCTTGTCCGAAATCGACGGCTTGATGCTGGTGGTTGTCCGCATCGACATCCGTTATCGCCGTGCCGCCGTCGATGGCGACATATTGCGTTTTGAAGGTCGTCTGAAAGAGCTGACCTCGCGCCATATTATCCTCACTCAAAACATCGTTTTGCCCAGCGGTAAAAATGCCGTCGAAGCCGAAAGTACGCTGATGGTTGTCAGCGCAGAAAGCGGGCGGAGCATCAGCATTCCCGAACCTCTCTTTACTCTTTTAAAACAATACGCCGAAGCATGAAAAAACTCATTACCATTGCCGCAGTCGCCATTATCGGTGCGCTGCTTGCCATCGTCCTTATTCCGGATAACAAACCTACTCCCGCATTCTCTTTGTCCGACCTGCAAGGCAAACCGGTGTCCAATGCCGATTTGCAAGGCAAAGTCAGCTTCATCAATTTCTGGTTTCCCTCCTGCCCGGGCTGTGTCAGCGAAATGCCCAAAGTCATCAAAATGTCCAGAGATTATCAAGGCAAAGACTTCCAAGTCCTCGGTATTGCCCAGCCGATAGACCCGCTGGAAAGCGTAAACCAATACGTCAAAGAATACGGCTTGCCTTTTACCGTCATGTTTGATGCCGATAAAGCCGCCGCCCAAGCGTTCGGTACGCAGGTTTACCCGACTTCTTTCCTGATCAATAAAAAAGGCGAAATCCTGAAAACCTTTGTCGGCGAGCCGGACTTTGCCGCGCTTTATCAGGAAATCGACAAAGAATTGGCGAAATAGCAATCAAAAAAGGGCGCAATGATGCGCCCTTATGTATTTATTGGGATAACGCGTTGATTCATTTTGCACAAATGCTGATTGATGCGAAAATGACAGCAGTTTCGGCAATATTGTTTTTGTGTGCCTTTCTTCATAACCTTAGATGATTTAAAAGGTCGTCTGAAAATCTAAAATACAGGTTTTCAGACGACGTTTGTCATTCATGTGTAGGCTAAGTTATTCCGCTTTCTCCAGTAAGGCGAAGCCTTCCACTTTGTTTCTCGGTCTCGCGCCCTGCCAGATTTTCGTCCAACCTTGCGGCGCGTCGGTGTTTTTAGGTTGCTGCACCAGACGGTAGCGGCAGGCAGCGTCGTCGATGTGGGGTTTCAAGTCTCTGTATTGCGCCCAAGCGATGCGGGTGCGGCGGTCTTCGGCGGCTATGCTGATACATTCGAGGTCGTCTGAAAGCCGTTGTTTCAGTTCGGGGGAGAGGGCGGCTTCCATTTGGAGGACGACGGGCGCGTGACTTTTGGCGGCATCAAGCCACGGCAGGAACAGGGTCATCAGCAATGCCCACGCCAGCGTAACGCCTGCCGCCCAGTTAGTGACGGCCTGTCTGCCGCGGATGTTTTTGCGGGTAATCGCCCACAGCCACAGCGGGGTAAACAGCAGGGCGACCGCCATCGGTATCGGGTCGATGTCGGGCGTGTAATACGGGCTGAAATAGGCGGCGCGTTCGGCGAGTTTGGCAGGCCAGCCGTAGTTCATGGCGAAGAAACCCGTCCACAGGAAGATGGCGAACAATCCGAATGCCATAACGCCGAACCAGTTGATAAACGCCGCCGCGCCGCGCCTCAGTCCGTCCAGTTGCGCCGCGCCGAGCAGGGCGAGCGGGGGCAGCAGCCAGACGAGGTTGTCTTGCAGGCGTTGCGGGCTGACGGCGAGTATGCTGAGGACGATGAGGAACCACGAAATGCACAATACGCTCCAGTTTTTTTCGCGGATGCGGGGGCGGCTTAACGTCCATGCGGCGAGCGGCCATGCGGGCAGGGTAAACCAGAGCAGGTTTTTCAGGTAGTAGAACAGGCTGAAGGTCGTCTGAAAACCACCCAAACCACCGAATGCGCCGAGCGAGTGGTGTTGCAGCCAGATGGAAAACAGTTCGGGCTGGGTTCTGGAGAAAATGAGCGGATAAACCGTCAAGAGCGGCAGTCCGATGGCAAATGCACCGACCAGCGTCAGGTAATAGCGTTTGACGCGCCATTTCTCATCGAGCAACAGGGCGGGGGCTAAAAACATCAGTGCGGCGGTCATCAGATAGCCCGATGAGAGCGACAGCAACGCCCAGCCGCCGCCCAGCAACAGGGAAGAGGTAATGACGCGGCGTTGCGCCAACGAAAAGCCGCACAATATCATGCCCGACGCGGCAAAGGCGACCGAAGCAGGGTTGAGGAAGTGTGCGACCGAGAGCAGCCCGATGCTGCCGATCAGGATGAGGACGACGCTGCGCCCGTGGTGCCTGCCCAAAAAGTTGAATCCGGCAAAACCGCAGGCGGTCAGCCCGATAATCGTAAAGAAAACGCCCGCAAACCGCGCGGCATCATAAGCGTCCGCCGCCCAAGGCGACAACAGGTGTTTGAACGCAGCCGCCACCCACAAATAGACGGGCGGAATCTGAAAATCCGGCTGCCCCAACACATGGGCGACCAACGGCGTCGCGCCTGCGTCTAAGGCTTCGACGGCGGTAAAGACGGTGGGTTCGGCGGGATTCCACAAGTCGTGCGAAAACACGCCCGGCCACAGCCAGGCAAATGCCATCAGCAGCAAGAGCCAGGGTTTTTCATGGGTTTTGGCAGGTTGTCGCGGATCGGGCGGGGTGTAAGTGAGCATAGCTTTGAGGGGTTGAACGTATTTTCGTGTAGTTTAGCAAAGATTCGGCGGTAGGTCGTCTGAAAGGAGGGGTTTGGTTTTTAATCTGGCGAAAATGCATTTTCAGACGACGTATAAAACAAAAAAGACTGCATAAAATGCAGTCTTTTTATTTCAGCAAAGCGGCGATTAGCGTTTGAACAGGTTGCCGAATTTGTTGTTGAATTTGTCCACGCGACCGGTGGTGTCGACGATTTTTTGAGTGCCGGTGTAGAACGGGTGGCACAAAGAGCAAACCTCGATGTTGAAGCTGTCTTTTTCCAGCGCGGATTTGGTGACGAATTTGTTACCGCAAGAGCAGGTAACGTTGATTTCGTGGTAATTAGGGTGGATACCTTGTTTCATTTTGTTTCCTTTCGGTTAAGCGGGCATAGGGGATGTACCTATGCTTCAGACAAGAGTCGGATTTTCGCTGTTTTTTTCTGTTCCGTCAAGAGGATATTGCCCGAGAGAGGTTGTCGGCATTTTTTTGTGTTCTTGAAATGATGATTGGGATAATAAGGTGCTGAATTATTTATCGTATTGTTTATTTGAGTAATTTTTTAAGAATTTTTGCTTTATTCTTGAACTTTATGCAAAATATAGGTCTGATGGCATATATTTATCGAATGAGGGACCGTATAGGAATGAAGGCAAAAATAAATGGTTTGATTCTGCGTGTGGTCAGCGGTTTGCTGCCGCCATCGTATTGTCGTGTTTTAGGCACGCCTGCTAAAAAAGTCCGTGGTTTTTTGGCAAAGAGAGTGTCGCCTCATATCGGCAAAAACGTCAATATTGAAAAAGGTGCGTATGTCATGCCGGATACGGTGATCGGCGATAACTCGGGGGTCGGTGTCAATTGCGAAATATGTTACGGTCTGACGATAGGAAATAATGTCATGATGGGGCCGGAATGTTTGTTTTATTCCAATAATCACAAGTTTAATCGTGAAACTTTGAAATATGAGGGCTATACGGAAATCAATCCGATTGTGATTGAGGATGATGTTTGGATCGGACGGCGCGCGATTATTATGGGCGGAGTCCGGGTAGGTAAAGGAGCAGTCATCGGCGCAGGGGCTGTGGTAACCAAAGATGTGCCGCCGTATTGCGTCGCCGCTGGGAATCCTGCGGTCATCAAGAAGAACCTATTAGAAGATTAAGTACACACATCACGGTTTCCAATCAAATATATAAAGGTCGTCTGAAAATGTTTTCAGACGACCTTTTTTCGTATCAAAGCAAATTAGCCGCGCCGCCAAGTCGTACCGCCGGCGTTGTCTTCCAGAATGATTTTGTGTTCGTTCAGAAGGTCGCGGATGCGGTCGGACTCCGCCCAGTTTTTATCCGCGCGTGCCTGTTTGCGCTGGGCGATTCAATCTTTGATTTCTTCATTAGAGAGGCTAGTAGGATTGATTTTATAGACATCTTTAAAAGTCAATTTGTTTGGTTTTCCCCGCCGCCAAGTCGTACCGCCGGCGTTGTCTTCCAGAATGATTTTGTGTTCGTTCAGAAGGTCGCGGATGCGGTCGGACTCTGCCCAGTTTTTATCCGCGCGCGCCTGTTTCCGCTGGGCGATTAAGTCTTCGATTTCTTCATTGGAGAGGCCGTCTGAAACCGCGCCGCCTTGCAGGAAATCGGTCGGATCGCGTTGCAGCAGGCCGATGATGCCGCCCAAGGCTTTCAGGCAGCCGGCGAGGTGCGCATCATTGGTTTTGTTCACTTCGCCTGCCAGTTCGAACAGCACGGCAACGGCTTCGACCGTACCGAAATCGTCGTTCATGGCGGCGTAGAAGTGGCGGGTGTAGTCGTTGGCGTTTTCGGACAATTCGAACTCGGCCGCAGGGGTGTTTTTCAAGGTGGTGTACAGGCGTGTCAATGCGCCTTTTGCGTCGTCCAGATGCGCGTCGGAGTAATTCAGCGGGCTGCGGTAGTGGGCGCGCAGGATGAAGAAGCGCACGACTTCGGGGTCGTATTGTTTCAACACTTCGCGGATGGTGAAGAAGTTGCCCAGCGATTTGGACATTTTTTCGCCGTCCACACGGATAAAGCCGTTGTGCAGCCAGTATTTGACGTGGCTGGCGATACTTTGACCGTGGTGGGTTTGAGCGTGGTCGTGGCCGCAGGTATGGCCTGTCGCGCCGACACTTTGGGCAATTTCGTTTTCGTGGTGCGGGAACTGCAAATCCGCGCCGCCGCCATGGATGTCAAAGGTATCGCCGAACAGGTTTTCACTCATGGCGGAGCATTCGATGTGCCAGCCCGGGCGACCTTTGCCCCACGGGCTTTCCCATGCCGGTTCGCCTGCTTTGGCGGCTTTCCACAACACAAAATCAAGCGGATCACGTTTGAAACCATCGACTTCCACACGCTCGCCTGCGCGCAGGTCGTCCAACGATTTACCTGATAATTGTCCGTAAGCGGCAAACTCGCGCACGGCGTAATAAACGTCGCCGTTTGCGGCAGGATAAGCCTTACCGTTTTGAATCAGGGTCTCAATCATGGCAATCATTTGCGGAATGTTTTCCGTCGCCTTCGGCTCGATGTCGGGACGCAATACGCCCAAAGCATCGGCATCTTCGTGCATAGCCTGAATGAAGCGCGCGGTCAGTTCGCCGATGGTTTCGCCGTTTTCAGCCGCACGGGCAATGATTTTGTCGTCAATGTCGGTGATGTTGCGTACATAAGTGAGCGGATAACCGCATTTGCGCAGCCAGCGGGCAATCATGTCGAACACAACCATCACGCGGGCATGGCCTAAGTGGCAGTAGTCGTAAACAGTCATGCCGCAAACGTACATACGCACGTTTTTAGGGTCGATGGGGGTGAAGGGTTCTTTTTGGCGGGTCAGGGTGTTGTAGATGGTGGTCATAGGATTATGGATTGATCTTTGTTGCTCGGATGATGATTGCTGTTCTGTTCCTGTAGATACAGACCAAGGAATATCACACGGTTGCCCGTTATTAATATGTTTGATATTCGTGAAGATTGGTTTTGCATAACAATTCTCAAATGTTTTTGTAAACTTTGATGTTTTAAACTTAACTTTTAATGAGGCTATATCTAATGAAGAAGGAGAAAGTTTGCTTATACTACTAGGCATTTCAATATGAAGAACTATTTTTATTTCGTTGCAATTTAAAGCTGAGTGAGCAAAATCTTTTTCCTCCTGCTTTTCTGCTTTAAATTTAGCGGAAACCAATCCTGCCAATGAATCTCGAATTTTTCTTGCGATTAAATATGGTAGGTCAGATAATTTTTCATCTATTGATTGAGAATTTGGCTCAAACTCAAGTTGGTAATAATCTTTGATTTCAATTAGCCAAAGTGTCGATTCATGAAGAGCTATTATATCTACACCTGAGCTGCCACTATCGTTATCCACACTTTGATCTATCCCATTTTTCCCTTTTTCATTTGTATCAATTTTGTTACGTAAATTACAACTGTTCTGAAAAATTTCATAATGTTCCCAATTATCATATTTGGTAGCACGGTAATCTTCAGGAAAAGTAAAAGTTAATCTCTTTTCTTTGATTATGGTCATAGCCTAACCTCAAATATTCAGATACCTGTCTGCCTGCATAATGCTTTCATCTAACAATATCAATGTATCCAAATCATTAATGCTGTCCCCTTGTTCTACTTTTGTTCCATCATCGGAAGCAACCAATGAGAAAAAACGTACAGGTAAATTTGTTTTATTTTCAAAATTCAAAAGTTCCAATTCTCTCAATAGGAATAAAGAGTGTGTCGCAATAAAGACTTGAATGCCTTGTTGAGATAAAGACCAAATAATACGGGCAGCCACTTTGATCAATTTAGGATTCAGATTAGCTTCCGGTTCATCCCAAAATAGATAGCCTTTATCTAGCAATGCCCCTGTTGCGATTAACCGGGCAATCATGACAAATTTCCGCAAACCCTCTGCTACCAAAGGTGCTTCAATCTTACCGCCCGTGTTTGTCAGCGATAGATAAAACCTTCCTTGTTCTTCAGATACTTTTCCTCCCATTGCGTTCTCAAGAGGTTCAAGTAATTCTCGAATTTTGGTTTCTCTGGGACCTTTGGCAAGCGGGTGATTTAATTGCATACAGGTATCAAACCAAGTTTCTTCGAAAGGGATGCTTTGGTTTTGATACAAAGAAGTAAACCAAGGGCAAAGTGTAATTAATTCACGGCTGGGTAAAAAGATAGGCGTCGGAGTATGTTCACTTTCTTTCAGCCCGATACTTTCGATATTGACTTGCGATGATGAATTGCTAGAGAAATTCAGCCTACTATGCGTAATACCGTTTTGCAGTTTTAAAACAATTTCCGTACGTCCACGCCCCTGCAAACGTTTGCTCAACCTGCCCAAGGAATCGGGACGGAAAACATTCAGTAATTTATCGGCAAAACTTTTTTGCAATTCTGTTTTCAGTAATCTGTTTTTGGTGTTAGATGTTACTTCTAGCAGGCTGTATAAAATTTTTAACAAATGTGTTTTGCCACAACCGTTTTCGGCAACAATAACATTGAGATTTTCAGAAAATTCGAAAGTATCGTTTGGAAGAACGGTAAAGTTTGTCAACTCAAGCGACTGGATATATTGGTTAGATGACATTTTTAATCCATTTCAATCTTGCTTTAAAATTGTTTCAGACAACCTTTTTGTAGAACAAATATCGTCTGAACCCCTTTCTTTTTTACTCCGGTTTAAATACGCCTGTATCCGTTTTAGGCTGCTGCTCGGCAATCTCAGTATTTGCCGCCGCTTGTTCCGCCTCCGCTTTTTCAGCTTCAATGCGTTTTTTCTCGGTCAGGTATTGGTTGATTTGGTGTACCAATTCCTGCGTGCCTTGGTGGGTCAGTGCGCTGATTTGGAAGAGGCGCGGGGTTTCCATGTCAAATTGGAAGCGGTCGTCTGGTTTCGGGTAGTCCCAGCCGATGGCTTCGAGGAAGGCGGCAGTGCGCGTTTGGGCTTCTTCTTCGTCGAGCATGTCGAGTTTGTTCAGCACGAGCCAGCGCGGTTTGCCGTAAAGTTCTTCATCGTATTTGCGCAATTCGTTGATGATGGCGAGTGCCTCTTCGGCTGGGTTGACGGTTTCGTCGAAGGGAGCTAAATCGACGACGTGCAACAGCAAGCCGGTGCGCGATAAGTGTTTGAGGAAGCGGTGGCCGAGGCCTGCGCCTTCTGCTGCGCCTTCAATCAGGCCGGGGATGTCTGCCATGACGAAGCTGTGGTTTTCGTCGATGCGCACGACGCCTAAATTCGGATGCAGGGTGGTGAAGGGGTAGTTGGCGATTTTGGGGCGCGCGGCGGATACGGCGGTAATCAGGGTGGATTTACCGGCATTGGGCATGCCTAACAAGCCGACATCGGCGAGGACTTTGAGTTCGAGTTGTAGGGACCGGGTTTCGCCTTCTTCGCCGGGCGTGGATTGTTTGGGCGCGCGGTTGACGGAAGATTTGAAGTGGATGTTGCCCAAACCTCCTTTGCCGCCTTTGGCAAGGCAGACGCGCTGGCCGTGGTGGGTGAGGTCGGCGACGATTTCGTCGGTGTCAAGGTCGCGGATGAGGGTGCCGACGGGCATTTTGAGGACGATGTCGTCCGCACCTGCGCCGTAGCGGTCGGAGCCGTGACCTTTTTCGCCGTTTTTGGCTTGGTAGCGTTTGACGAAGCGGTATTCGACGAGGGTGTTGGTGTTTTCGTCGGCTTCTGCCCACACGCTGCCGCCTTTGCCGCCGTCGCCGCCGTCGGGACCGCCGCGCGGTACGAATTTTTCGCGGCGGAAACTGGTTGCGCCATTACCGCCTTTGCCTGCGGCGACTTCGATTTTTGCTTCGTCGATGAATTTCATGGTGTTCTCTTGTATTTTGGGTTTCAGACGACCTTTTGTGTCGTAGGTCGTCTGAAAAAATGGGAATGGGGGATATTATAAGGGATATGGGGGATGTGCGCCCGTTTCTCTGTCCCGCTTGGTTTTTTGCCGGATGTTTTGTGAAAACAGCCGTCCTGAAATCGCGGTTTCGGACGGCTGTTTGCTTTTTGGGGATTATTTGGCAGTTTTTTGTTCTTCGCGTACTCTGTCTGCAAGCAGGTCTATGGTTTTCATACCTGATTCCCAGTCGGCAAATTCGACTTTGTATTTGCCGCCGACAATGACGGTGGGCGTGCCGTCGATTTTGTAGGTGTTGGTCAGCTCTGCCATTTTGTCTGCGCGGGTTTGGCTTTCGGGGGATTCGTAGGCGGCGAGGACTTTTTTGCCGTCAAAAGCGGTTTGCTCGGCCAACCATTTTTTGAGGGTTTCAGGGTCTTGCAGTTTGACTTTCTGATTAACCATAGCATCAAAGATATGGCTGTTTGCAATGTCTTTGGTGTCTGCGACCGCCATATCGACGGCGGCAGCAAGGCGCGCCAACGGTTTCATCTCATCGCCCCAAACAACGTGTTCAGTACGAAGGTAGGTGTCGTCTTTGAAGGTTTTGACGTGTTTGCTCAAAACGGGTTCGAGGTGGGCGCAGTGCGGACAGAAGTAGCCGAAAAATTCGAGGACTTCGACTTTGCCTGCCTGCTGTTGGGGAATAGGCGTGCTGAGTGTGGTGTAGTTAAGCCCCTCAACTAAAGCGACAGGCGCAGCGGAGGCTGCTGAAGCCGCAGGCGCACTGTCGGCGGGGACGCTGGTTTGGGCTTTGTTTTCGCAGGCGGTCAGGGCCAGCAGGGCGGCGGTAAGAGCCAAGGCTTTCAGTTTCATGTTTACTCCGTGATAGTTTGGTTAAATGGGAGATTTTATTGCATTTTGGCGGTTTGATATATGGTTTGATGTGAAAAAGACAGTTTCATGTAGGGAAATGATGGTGTTGAAAGAGGTCGTCTGAAAAAGTGTTCTGTTCGATTCTGTCGTACAATACGCGCTTTCAGACGACGTCTGGACTTTTGAAGGAATAAAACGGATGAATTTGTTAGGGGCTTTGGCCAAGGTCGGTAGCTTAACGATGGTGTCGCGCATACTTGGATTTGTGCGCGATACGGTAATTGCCCGAGCGTTTGGTGCAGGTATGGCGACCGACGCCTTTTTTGTGGCTTTTAAACTGCCGAACCTGCTGCGCCGCATATTTGCGGAAGGGGCGTTTGCCCAGGCGTTCGTGCCGATTTTGGCGGAATATAAGGAAACGCGTTCGAAAGAAGCGACGGAGGCGTTTATCCGCCATGTGGCGGGGATGCTGTCGTTTGTCCTGGTGATCGTTACCGCTCTGGGTATTCTTGCCGCGCCTTGGGTGATTTGGGCTTCCGCGCCCGGCTTTGCCAAGGATGCGGACAAATTCCAGCTTTCTATCGATTTGCTACGGATTACGTTTCCTTATATCTTATTGATTTCGTTGTCTTCTTTTGTCGGTTCGATACTGAATTCTTATCATAAATTCAGCATTCCCGCGTTTACGCCGACGTTTTTGAATATTTCTTTTATCGTCTTTTCGCTGTATTTCATACCGTATTTTGATCCGCCCGTTACCGCGCTGGCTTGGGCAGTTTTTGTCGGCGGAATTTTGCAGCTCGGCTTCCAACTGCCTTGGCTGGCGAAACTGGGTTTTTTGAAACTGCCTAAGCTGAATTTTCAAGATAGGGCGGTCAACCGCGTAATGAAACAGATGGCGCCTGCGATTTTGGGCGTGAGCGTGGCGCAGATTTCTTTGGTGATCAACACGATTTTCGCTTCTTATCTGCAATCGGGCAGCGTTTCGTGGATGTATTACGCCGACCGCCTGATGGAGCTGCCCAGCGGTGTTTTAGGTGCGGCGCTCGGTACGATTTTGCTGCCGACTTTGTCCAAGCATGCAGCCAATCGGAATAGGGAGCAGTTTTCCGGACTGCTCGACTGGGGTTTGCGACTGTGTATGCTGCTGACCCTGCCGGCGGCGGTCGGGTTGGCGGTATTGTCGTTCCCGCTGGTGGCGACGCTGTTTATGTACCGAGAATTTACGCTGTTTGACGCGCAGATGACGCAACATGCGCTGATTGCCTATTCTTTCGGTTTAATCGGCTTAATCATGATTAAAGTGTTGGCACCCGGTTTCTATGCACGGCAAAACATCAAAACGCCTGTCAAAATCGCCATCTTCACGCTCGTTTGCACGCAGTTGATGAACCTTGCCTTTATCGGCCCTCTGAAACACGTCGGGCTTTCGCTTGCCATCGGTTTGGGCGCGTGTATCAATGCGGGATTGTTGTTTTACCTGTTGCGCAAACATGGTATTTACCAACCCGGTAAAGGGTGGGGGAGTTTCCTAGGTAAAATGCTGCTGTCGCTTGTCGTGATGGGTGGCGGATTGTGGGCGGCGCAGACTTACCTGCCGTTTGAGTGGGTGCATGTCGGCGGTTTGCGCAAAGCAGGGCAGTTGTGCATCCTGATTGCGATAGGCGGCGGTTTGTATTTCGTTTCGTTGGCTGCGCTGGGGTTCAGACCGAGAGACTTCAAACGGGTGGAAACGCATTAGAGGGTGTTGAAACGTTAAATAAGGTCGGTCGTCTGAAAACCTTAAAATATGGTTTTCAGACGACCTTTTGCAAAAATTATCATCATCGCCGGGATCGTTTTTGAAACTTAAATACATCGCAGATGTCTATTTTTAGTCGTTTACCACTCATCAGGATGCAGATTTATGCCGATAAATGTTTCACTAATTGTTCCTGTCTATAACGGCGGGAAATTTGTGGCAGGTTTGTGCCGTCATTTTGCGGGTCTGCATAAGGCTGTCGAAGGGATGGAATTTATTGTTGTAAACGACGGATCTACCGATGATACATCGGCGCAGTTCAGGCAGTTTTTCAATGAACATCCCGAATTGCAGGCGCAGTTGATTGATACGCCCAACGGCGGAGTCAGCAGGGCGCGCAATATCGGTTTGTCCAAAGTGCGCGGGGAATATGTGATGTTTATGGATCATGACGACAATGTTGATCCGCCGCTTATGACAGATTTGGTTGAAAAAATGAAACGTTCCGATGCGGATATACTCCAATTCAATGTTGATGCGCGCTATCCTGCCAATGAGGATGAGGTTATCGGTTTAGCGGATTATATGGACCGCTATCCGTTTTGGTCGTGCGTTTGGGCGTATATCTACAAACGCAACCTGTTGGAAAAAGCAGGTCTGAAATTTATCGAAGGCATGAAATATTTGGAAGACGGCGTATTTTTGACCGAGTATTTTTTGCAATGCAAAACCGTCATTGCCAGCAATACCGTTGTTTATGATTATGTCGATAACCCCGAATCCGCCATGCGCAGCAAGCGTACGCCCGAGCAGACGAAGAAATACCTCGACGATATCGGTTTGGCAGTAAGGGAATATACGCGCCTGCTCACTACGCCTGGGCAGCCGCCCAAAGTTGCCCGCAGGTTATTGGAAATACGGGATTCCTTCCAATTCATCCATTTGGTTTCGATGCTTAAAAGCGGTGTTTCTACGGACGAACTGTTCCGCAGGCTGGAAGAAAACGGCTACGATTTCCGAATGGCGGGCTATCCCAGCAAATTCAACCGCCGCCGCGACGTACGCCTTTTGTGCCATGTATTCCGCAGCCGTTTGCTGTTAAAGCTTCTGGCGGCTTCCAAGATCATGGCAAAAGATTGACAGACTCAAAAAGGTCGTCTGAAAACCAATACAGGGTTTCAGACGACCTTTTTATTTCATCCTACGCTTCAATCAGGCGTATCTTTCAACTCTGCGCCCAAATCCTTCAAACGCTGCAATACTTCGTCCCATGCTTTATCCAAATCGCGGCACGCTTCGCCTTCCGCCTTGATGCCGAATTCGATATGCGGTTTGACCGCAGTTCCGTCCGCATTCTGCCAGCCGACGCTGGGCAGGCTGTAAGAGCGCACGCCCGGGTAGGTGCGTTCGACGTATTCCATAATCGGCGCGACGCGCGATTCGGGCTGACCGAACACATACACGCTGCGGCTGCCGCGTTCGGTTTGGTTGAAGCGGTCGGCGTAATAAGTATCCAAAACCCATTCCGCCATCGGGTGCGCCATCACGGGGAAGCCGGGGAAGAAATAATGTTCGCGGATGGAAAATCCGGCGATATTGTTGAACGGGTTGGGCACAAGCTCTGCGCCTGCAGGAAAATCCGCCATTTTCAGGCGCTGGGCGTGTTCGGGGGCGTCAAGCGGTTCGCCGCGTTTAAGGGTAACGGCTTCGATGAACTTGGCGGCTTCGGGATGGCGGACGACGGGCAAATCCAAAGCGGCGGCGGCAGCTTGGCGGGTATGGTCGTCGGGCGTGGAACCGATGCCGCCGGTAACGAAAGTCGGCAGGCCGTCTGAAAAGCTGCGGCGCAGTTGTTTGACCAGCAAATCAGGTTCGTCGGGCAGATATTGCACCTGATTGAGCTTCAGCCCGCGCGATTCCAGCAGGGATTTGAAAAAGGCGAAATGCTTGTCTTGGCGGCTGCCGTGCAGAATTTCGTCGCCGATGATGATGAGGTTGAAAGCGTTCATGGATAGGTTTTCTTTACCGATGCCGTCTGAAAATATTGATGGTGCTGTAATTTATTCCCTCTCCCGTGGGAGAGGGTTAGGGAGAGGGCTGAGCTTGCGTTTTTCAGGCAGTGTTTGCTTAAGGGCTGCTGTCTGTGCCCTCTCCCCAACCCTCCCCCACAGGGGAGGGAGTCGGGTTGCGGATGGCCTAAAGGTCGTCTGAAAAGATTTTCAGCAAAACGGGCAAGGCTCATTTTCAGACGACCTTGACGGCTGACAATGTGTTCTATTTATAAGATAATGTTTCAACACACAGGACTACACACAAAGCGCAGCCCTATGTATCGCCCTGATTTGGAAGAGGTTGCATTTCTCCCAAACAGTCTCTGATTCTACCGCCCTGAAGGGCGGGGTTTCAACCGTTAAGGTATTTTTAATAACCCCTTTTAAGTCCGAAGAATTGTTATGAGCCAAAACAATACTATCCTGCAACACCTCCCCATCGGTCAAAAAGTCGGCATCGCCTTCTCCGGCGGCCTCGATACTTCTGCCGCGCTGTTGTGGATGAAACTTAAAGGCGCGCTGCCTTATGCCTACACTGCCAACCTCGGTCAGCCCGACGAAGACGATTACAACGCCATTCCTAAAAAAGCGATGGAATACGGTGCGGAAAACGCCCGCCTAATCGACTGCCGCGCGCAGTTGGCACATGAGGGCATCGCCGCTATCCAATGCGGCGCGTTCCACGTTTCCACCGGCGGCATCGCCTATTTCAACACCACGCCTTTGGGCCGCGCCGTTACCGGCACCATGCTCGTTTCCGCCATGAAGGAAGACGACGTCAACATCTGGGGCGACGGCAGCACCTACAAAGGCAACGACATCGAGCGTTTCTACCGCTACGGCCTCTTGACCAATCCTGCGCTGAAAATCTACAAACCCTGGCTCGACCAACAATTTATCGACGAACTCGGCGGCCGCCACGAAATGAGCGAATTTCTGATTGCCAACGGTTTCAACTACAAAATGTCGGTTGAAAAAGCCTATTCCACCGACTCCAATATGCTCGGCGCGACGCATGAAGCCAAAGATTTGGAATTCCTCAACAGCGGCATCAAAATCGTCAAACCCATCATGGGCGTTGCCTTCTGGGACGAAAGCGTCGAAGTCAAACCCGAAGAAGTCAGCGTACGCTTTGAAGAAGGCGTGCCCGTTGCACTGAACGGCAAAGAATACGCCGACCCCGTCGAACTCTTCCTCGAAGCCAACCGCATCGGCGGCCGCCACGGCTTGGGCATGAGCGACCAAATCGAAAACCGCATCATCGAAGCCAAATCGCGCGGCATCTACGAAGCCCCGGGCATGGCATTGTTCCACATCGCCTACGAACGCTTGGTTACCGGCATCCACAACGAAGACACCATCGAACAATACCGCATCAACGGCCTGCGCCTCGGCCGCCTGCTCTACCAAGGCCGCTGGTTCGACAGCCAAGCCCTCATGTTGCGCGAAACCGCCCAACGCTGGGTCGCCAAAGCCATTACCGGCGAAGTAACCCTTGAATTGCGCCGCGGCAACGACTACTCGATTCTGAACACCGAATCGCCCAACCTGACCTACCAACCCGAACGCCTGAGCATGGAAAAAGTCGAAGACGCCGCGTTCACCCCGCTAGACCGCATCGGTCAGCTCACCATGCGCAACCTCGACATCACCGACACCCGCGCCAAACTGGGTATCTACTCGCAAAGCGGCTTGTTGTCGCTGGGCGAAGGTTCGGTATTGCCGCAGTTGGGCAATAAGAAATAAGGTTTGCTACTTTCATCATTAGCAACTTAAGGGGTCGTCTGAAAAGATGATCCCTTATGTTAAAGGGAATCCTATGAAAGAATACAAAGTCGTCATTTATCAGGAAAACCAGTTGTCCAGTCTGGTTTTCGGCGCAGCCAAAGTCAATCCCGTCAAATTCAGCGCGTTTCTCAACAGCCAAACTCCCGAAGGTTGGCGTGTCGTAACCATGGAAAAAGATCAACGCCGTATGCTCTTATTTTTCAGACGTGAAGCCTACGTCGTCATTTTGGAGCGGGAACGTGTTTAAACTCGGCGTTTATGCCTGTCTCGGGCTGTTTGTCGGCTGGGTGTTGCTGCTGATTCTGCAACTTTGGTTTTCTTTTATCGAGGCAGAATTATTCTTCAAAATTACCCTGACCATGGCGGGGTTGTTTGTCATCATCCTCGCTGCCTTGCTGGTGTGCAGTCAGTATTTTTCCGAAAAGAAAATGAAAGACGACGGGTTTATCAACTGATGCGGCTCCGGATAAAACCTGCATCCAAACCATAATAGGTCGTCTGAAAAACCGTTTTCAGACGACCCCACTATTTCCTCAAATCATTTGAAATCATGAAATTCTTCACACACTTTTATCTTGAAAACCATATGTATTTCAACGACTACTTGAAATACGTCCTCATTTTCGCCGCGCTCGTCGTCCTGCTGCTCGCCGTATCGCAATACCTGCGCCACCGCATGGACACCAAATACCGCGACCTGAGCATTATTGCCCTGCTGCTGCTCATCCTCATCAGCGGCATCCAATACCTCTCATACAGCGAACGCCAAAACTTCGCCGCGGACAACTCGCGCATGGTCGGTTTTCTCAATACCCTGATTGAAAACCAAAAAGTGGAAAAGCGCGACATCAGCGTCAACAGCACGCACCTATACAACGGCATGATCGTCGGCATCAAAAACCAATACTACGAAGTCCATTTCAATCAAGACTTCTCCGCCTACACCCTGACCCCCATCAATCTGGTCAACAACAACATCGAACTTATCGACAAAGAATAACAGGACACACTCATGGAAGCATACTCCCTCCTTGCCCTCAAACTCCTTATGGGAATTTTAGGTTTGGTTTTGCAAATCAACCTTTTAGGTAAAGGCAACCTCGCCCCCACCTCCGCCATGGATCAAGTGCAAAACTATGTTCTCGGCGGCATCATCGGCGGCGTGATTTACAGCGACAGCGTCGGGCTTTTACAGTTTTTCCTCGTGCTGATTTTGTGGACGCTGTTGGTCTTGAGTCTGAAATTCATCAAAAACCACAACCACTGGGTCAAATCCGTGATTGACGGCAAATCCGTCTGGGTCATCGTCAACGGCGAAATCCAAACCGAAGAATGTATGAAAAACGGCATCAGCGCACATGACCTGATGTTTAAGCTCCGTGCCGCCGGCATCTACGAAATCTCTGCCGTCAAACGCGCCGTCATGGAGCAAAACGGCCAGCTCGCCGTCATTCAGTACGGCGACGAAAGCCTGCGTTACCCCCTGATTACCGACGGGCAAATCGACCATGACATCTTAGAAATCATCAAACGCGACGACGAGTGGCTGCAACAGGAACTTGACCGCCTCCATCTTGATGCTTCGAAAGTCTATATCGGCGAATACATCGACGGGAAATTGGTGGCACACCCTTATCCTTGATGGTGAAAATGAAGGTTGTGTTTGGATAGGTTTTCGCAATAAACCTACCGTTAATCCAATGCTCGAATAGAGTCAAAAGAAAAAAGGTCGTCTGAAAACTGAATTTCAGACGACCTTTGTGTTTCTGCGTCCCGCGTTAGAACAATTTGACCAGCGACAGACCGACTTCGTTTTGTTTGTAGCTGTACAGCCAGTCGGTGTTGCTGTGGACGCGGCGGTGTTTGTAGCTGAGGACGGGCTTGAGGCCGGCGAATTTCCAGCGGTCCGCGCCTATGCTGAGGCGGTAGGTTTGTTCTTTGTCTCGGCGGCGTTGTTCGAGGACGGCGTTTTCTTCGCGGTGGCTGCGGATGCCGAAGGAGGCGGAGGCAGAGGCGTCGAAGCCGGCTTCAAACATTTTTGCCGCGCCCAGCCTTGCGGAGATGAGGCGGTAGCTGTCCACGGGTTCTTTGGCTTTGCGCTGCTGCCAGTCTATGCCGCCGTAGAGCATGAGGTCGTTGCGCGGGAAGTAGGACAGGGTGTTGTAAACGGAGAAGAGGCTGCCGTCGAGCAGGCGGGTTTTGTCGGAATAGGAGAGGTGTTTCCACTCGGCTTCGGTGTTCCACGTCCAACTGCCTTTGTCGAGGTTCCACTCGCTGCGCACGCCGTAGGCGCGGTTGAGGGTTTTGCCGCCGCTGCCGTTCCATTCGACAAGCGGGGCGAGGGCGAATGTGTGGCGGTGGTTTTCAAACTGATAACCGGCGCTGAGGTTGAGCGTGTGTTCGTTGAAGTCTTTATGGTCGCGGTAGAAGCGGCCGTAGCCGAGCGCGCGGGCGGCGATGCCGTGATGTCCTTTAATCTGCCAGCGGCGGACGGCGGCGGCTTCGTATTTGATGCCGTTGGCGGAAATGGGTTGGTCGCCTGAAAACTCTTCCCAGCATTCGCCGTCGATTTCGGTTTTACACCACACTTTGCCGCTGGCTTCGTTGATGTTGCTGTTGTGGACGGCGCCGACGGAAAGGCTGCCCTGCCAGCTTTGGCGTTGGTTTAGAGAGTCGCGGAAATGGCCGATGTTTTCTTTGACGGCTTCGGGCAGGTCTTCGTTTTGCAGGCGCATAAATTCGGAAGTGGCTTCGCGGTTCAGACGACCTTCAAAGAGCAGGCGGGCGTAATCGAGCCGTCCGCGCGTGAAGTCGGGATGGCGTTGCAGCAGGGTTTCGTAGTCTTGTTTGGCATCTTTCCACCTGCCTTCGCCGCGGGCGAGCGAGGCGCGGGCAAAGAGGGCGATGTCGGGGTCGTATTCGGTTTGCTGGGTATAACGCTCAAGCAGCGGGCGCACGGTTTGCCAGTCGCTGCGGTTGACGGCGTTAAACAGGGCTTCGCCTTGGTCGGCTTCGGGGTCGGTTTCGGCTGTCTGCCCGATGTGTTCGGCGGGAATGTCGAGGCGGTATTCGCGCACTTTTTGTTCCTGTTCCTGCATGGTTTGGCGGGTATCCTGCCACAGGCGTTGCGCGGTACGGTCGTCTGAAAAGTCGGAGCGTGGCGCGGCAAGGACGGGGGCGGCGAGAAAGAGGATAAGGCAGGCAGACGGTTTGTACATGGTGTCGGCTTTCCGGTCGGCGGTTTCAGACGACCTTGAGAAGGTTGGCGGGCTGGTGTTTAAAAAAGCCTGCGTGAAGCAGGCTTTCATTTTACTTAACTCATTTTACTTAACTACGGATTTTAGCGTTTTACACCGCCGTATGCTGTATCCAAGTTGCGGTTGGTTTTAAATTTGGCAACACCGGCCAGCGCGCTTGCGTTGTGACCGAAGAAGTGGCCTTCGGTTTTACCGAAGTGGCCGTTGGCGCGGGCATAGCCTTCAAACGATGCGCTGGACGGTTTGATGCGGGCATGGACATCCATGTTGACCGCGTTGTTCTTCATAGAACCTGCCAAGACGCGTTGACCGAAGTCTGCGCGCAAAGTACCGACCATCGGGTTGTTGCCGGTGTAGTTGTTGATACCTTTAACTGCGTAGTTGGCTACGCCTGATACCGGCATAGAAGTAGCGCGTTTGTCGCCTGAGTAGAAAACGCCGCGATTGGTGCCTTTGGCGTATTCTTTACCGACCCATTCGCCGTAATACACTTCCGAGCCGCCGCTCTTGATGGTATTGAACGCATAGCGGCCGAGGTTTTGACGGGTGTATGCGTCGTTGACCTGTACGGTTTTCACGCCGTTGCGGTCTACATTGCCGGGCATGCGGTTGACGTTGGTGTAGTGCACGCCCGAACGGTAGGCAGCGTGTTTCATCACTTTTTCGCCTTCGGCTTCAGATGCGGGTTTGCCCCATTTTTTGCCGTATTTGTGGTTTTGGTAACTGTAATCAAATGGATTGTAGGCATTGTTGGCGGCAAATACGCCTGCGCTGAACAAAACAGCCAAAACAGCAGCGGTGGTTTTTTGCAGATTCAGTTTCATGATACGCTCCTTAGGGGAAAAACGATGGTGGGGAAAATGATGTTCCGTCCGTGTCAGTGTGAGCAGACTATCGTTATGTGAGGAGACTTGTTTTTCTTTTTTCTGAACATCATTCTAGAGGGGGAGTGTTAGAGGAGAATTAGCGGATGTTTTGGAGAACGTTGGAATGAGATAAGAATAGGATAAGAATGTTTGTTTTTAGTTA
This sequence comes from Neisseria sp. DTU_2020_1000833_1_SI_GRL_NUU_006, assembly GCA_032388755.1. Classification (NCBI taxonomy): domain Bacteria; kingdom Pseudomonadati; phylum Pseudomonadota; class Betaproteobacteria; order Neisseriales; family Neisseriaceae; genus Neisseria; species Neisseria sp. DTU_2020_1000833_1_SI_GRL_NUU_006. Next base: position 2,426,255 of record CP135593.1, read on the forward strand.
AGAAGTATAGTAACCACGGCTGGTGTTGCCGCACGCCGCAATTTAATCTGTCCTTATTGAGATGTTTTGGTGATGGATTAATTGAAATGATTCATAAAGAAGGGGAAAGGTCGTCTGAACATTTCTTTCGGCAGAACCCGTAGAATTTGTTTCAGACGACTTTTTAAATTGAGAAATAATATCTAGGAAATAGGCAAAAAAATAACCGCCTGAGGCGGTTTGTTTTGGTGGCCAGAGGCGGAATCGAACCGCCGACACACGGATTTTCAATCCGTTGCTCTACCAACTGAGCTATCTGGCCTTCGCTGTTTCGTTGCGAGATGTGCATTAAACCAAAAACGGCGTTTTAACGCAAGGTTTATTTCGATGCGCCATATATTATTTTTATAAACATATGTTTTATATTGGATTAAAAAGCAGCGTATTTGGCAGGTTTTGCCCATTTTTCGCAGCCTTTCCTATAAATAGGCAATACGATAAAATACGCGCTGTCTGAAACACCATCATGAAGGAAGCCGCCATGACCCGTATGGTTCACTGCGTCAAACTCGGCAAAGAGGCCGAAGGTATGAAATTCCCGCCACTGCCCAACGAGCTGGGCAAGCGTATTTTTGAAAATGTGTCCCAAGAGGCTTGGAATGCGTGGACGCGCCATCAAACCATGCTGATTAACGAAAACCGCCTGAGCCTTGCCGACCCGCGCGCGCGCGAATATTTGGCGCAACAGATGGAGCAGTATTTCTTCGGAGACGGGGCGGATGCTGTTCAGGGCTATGTCCCTCCGCAAGAATAAGCGCAAGCTGTTTTGAATGACAAAGGTCGTCTGAAACCAAAGTTGGTTTTCAAACGACCTTTTTTGTTTGACGGGCAATTATGCGCCGAATACTTTCAAACGGTTTTCCACAGGCTCGAAGGCTTTTTCACCGGCAGGCGCTTCGATGCCGCCGATAACCATTTGCGCGCGCAAAAGCCAGCTTTCGGGCAGGTTCCATTCTTTGGCGATGGCGGCGTCGGGCAGCGGGTTGTAGTGTTGCAGGTTCGCGCCCACGCCGGCGGCGGCAAGCGTTGTCCAGACGGCGTATTGCGTCATCGCGTTCGCATGGTCCGCCCAAACGGGGAAGTTGGCGGCATAAGAAGGAAACTGCTCTTGCAGGCCTTTGACGACGTTTTGGTCTTCGAAGAACAAAATGATCGCCGCGCCTGCTTTGAACAGATTTAATTTTTGCGCGGTCGGTTCGAATTGTTCGGCAGGCACGATGGCGCGCAATGCGTCTTCCACGAATTGCCACACTTTGCCGTGTTCTTCGCCGAAGAGGACGACGACGCGGGTGGATTGTGAGTTGAAGGAAGAAGGCGTGTGTAAGACGGCATGTTTGACGATTTCGCTGATTTCTTCGTTGCTGATGGGCAGGTTTTTATTCAGCGCGTAAATGGAACGGCGGGTTTCTGCCGCTTGTTGCAAGGTTTGATAAGTCATGTTGTTTTTCCTTTGATTGATGTTTAATCGGTTGGCGGGTTTGGAAATCTATTCGTAAAACCCGCTTTGCTTGTTTTCAGACGACCTTTGGGTACATCAGGCTTTGTCTTTGCCAATCAGGTTGTCCAATGCCAATGAGCCGCCGCCGGCTGCTGCGAGATAGAGGAACACGAAGCAGAACAAGACTGCCGATTCGCCGCCGTTGGCAAGCGGGAACAGCGCCGAACCTTTGGCAGCGTGTGCCATAAAGTAGGCAGCCGCCATCTGACCGGACAGGACGAAGGCGGTAGGACGGGTAAACATTCCGAGAATCAACATGATGCCGCCGACGATTTCCAAAATACCCGCCACCAGCATCAAGCCTTCGGGCGAGCCGCTGCCCATGGCGGTCGGGAAGCCGAAGAATTTTGCCGTACCGTGCAAGAGGAAGAGGTAGGCGGTTACGATACGCAAAATGGACAATAAAATAGGTTGGATACGGGCGCAGGTTGCAGACATGGCATACTCCTAATCAAAATGTAAGAACGAAATGAAAACTAATCTTATCTGGGCAGTATAGATAATTACTGCCAGTAGATATATACTGCTTTTATTGATACAACGTTTCCCCAAAAGAAAAGATGGATACCCTGTTCAGCCTCAAAGTTTTCCGCCAAGTCGTCCAAAGCGGCAGCTTCACCCGCGCCGCCGAGCAGCTTGATATTTCCACCGCGATGGCGAGCAAACACGTCAGCCATCTGGAAAATTCGATTAAAGCCAAACTGCTGCACCGCAACAGCCGCAACCTCCACCTGACCGAAGCGGGCGAAGAATACTACCGCCAATGCAGCTACGCGCTCGATACGCTCGATACCGCCGCGCAAAAGGCGGCAGGCGGGGCAGACACGCCGCAGGGCATGTTGCGCGTAACCATGCCGCTTTGGTTTGCGGGCAATTTAATCAGCAACTGGCTGGCGGAATACCGCGAACGCTATCCCGAAGTCACGCTCGATTTGGTACTCGATAACCGCCACGTCGATTTGATTGCCGAAGGCTTCGACCTCGCCTTGCGCGTGGCAAAAACCCTGTCGCCCTCGCTTATCGTCAAGCCGCTTGCGCAAATCCAATTCGTCCTGCTCGCCTCGCCCGACTATCTGGCGAAACACGGCACGCCGCAAACGCCCGAAGAAGTCATGCGCCATCCCGCCATCCTGCCGACCTACACCGACCAGCGCAATTTGGAAATCACCCATCGGGAAACGGGCGAAAAAAGTATTCTGACGCTCAATCCGGTGATTCAAAGCGACAATACGCTGATGATCCGCGAATTGGTCAGGGCGGGCGCGGGCATCGCCTATCAGCCGCTGTGGTCAGCCAGACAGGATTTGAAGGAAGGCAGGTTGGTCAGCCTGCTGCCGGAATATCGGGTGCGGACCGAGCAATTAAACGCGGTTTATGTGGACAGGGCGTTTTTGAGCGCGAAGGTGCGCAGTTTTATCGATTTTCTGAACGAGAAGATTTCTGCGGAAGGGGAATGAGGATTGGGGATGAAGATTGGCAAAAGGTCGTCTGAAAACGGGAAAACGGTTTCAGACGACCTTTGGTTTGTGCGGCGGTTTATTTGACCTGCTGCATGTATTTTTTCAGACGACCCTTGCTCTGCATGGCGCGGTTTTCCAGTTCGTCCACAACGGCTTGCGCTTTGGCTTTGTTCACCGGTTTGCCGACCTGAATCACGCCGCTCATGTTCATCATGCGGTGCGGCGGGCAGGTATAGACGTATACGCCTTCTTTGTCGAGTTTGAGGGTGAAGTCTTTGCCGTCTTCGGACAAGAAGTCGGCAACGCCGTCGGGCAGGGCTTTGCTTTGCACCCAGTGGCCTTTGTTGGCGGCTTTGAAGGTTACGGTGTCGCCGACTTTGGCGTTGACGTAGCCGGGTTCGAACACCATGCTGCCGTCTTTGCCGTTGTCGAGCATTTTGACTTCGTGGTTGGCGGCGTATGCGCCGAGGGAAGCGGTCAGCATGAGGAGGAAGAGGGATTTTTTCATGAGAGGAGTCCTTTCTAAGGATAAAAAAATATGGGGCGGGCTGATGAGTCGGAGAGGCAAGCCTTGGGCTTACCGCCCTCTCCCTAACCCTCTCCCGCGGGCGAGGGGATAAGTTGCAGGGAGTTCGCAGGCCGAATGCTCAAATCCGACATTTGCAGGAGCGATTAAGTTACGCCGTCTGCCGCATCGGGCGGATAACGGGCAGGCCTTTGCTGTCGTACAAAAGTTCGATATCCACTTTGTACAGCCTGCCTATCATGTCCGCCTGCAACACGTCCTGCGGCGCGCCCTGCGCCTGTACTTTGCCTTCGCCGAGCAGAATCACGCCGTCTGAAAACTGCGCGGCGAGGCTCAAATCATGCAACACCATCAACGTAACCAGATTGTGTTCGTGCGTGTATTGCACCACGCGCTCCAAGAGGTTCAACTGGTGGTGCATATCCAGCGCGCTGACCGGTTCGTCCAGCATCAGGATTTCGGGGCGGCGCAGCATGACTTGGGCAAACATGACGAGCTGCCGCTGTCCGCCGGAAAGCCGCATGACGTCGCGGTGCGCCAGATGGCCGATGCCCAGCTCCGCCATGATACTTGCGGCTTCGTGCAGCAGTTCGTCGCCGACATGCATGTGCAGCGCGTCCATGCGGCCGAGCAACACGACTTCCAGCGCGGTCAGCGAGGCTTCGGCGGCGGTGTCCTGCGGCATATAGCCTATGCGTTTGCGCCAGCTTTGCAGGTGGATTTTGCTCAACACTTCGTCGCCGTAGCGGATGGTGCCTTTGTGCGCCACTTCGCCGAAAATCGTTTTCATCAGCGAGGATTTGCCCGTACCGTTCGGGCCGAGCACGGAATAGACTTTGCCTTGTTCCAGCGTCAAATCGATACTGTCGGCGACCACATAATCGCCGCGTCGGATATGTACGTTTTCCAGTCGGAGCATTTTGGACGACCTTTAAGCAAAGAGGGCGGCAAACCAGTTTTTAATACGTTGCCATAGTGACGGTTCGGCGACGGTTTCGGCTGATGCCGCAACAGTGTCGGCAGCCGCTTGTTTGTTGCAGTCTTCCAAACCGTCGCAACCCAAACGGATAAAGAAAGTACCCTGCGGCTCGACCGGCAGGTATTTACGGTGGAATTCACGGTAGGTCTCTTCCGGATTCACATCGGCAAAGGCTTCGGGATACAACGCTTTGGCGATAAATTGGGCGGATGCCAAATCGGAAAGCGAACGCGAAGCAGTATGGTAAATGCCGAACACACGGCCGTTTCGGACAGCGGGAATTTCCGCCCAACCGGCACGCCGGATGAAACCCTGTAAGCGTTTTTGCGCTTCGGCGGCTTCGATGCCGATGCCCATCGCCATTGCCGCCGGCTGCTTCAGTCCGGCTTCGGTGCCGGAAATAATCACAACGTCGGGCTTGGCGGCAAGAAACTGCTCGGGATTAATCGCCCCCCAGTCTTTGATGAAGGCTGCGGCAATATTGTCGCCGCCCACTGTATCGGCAATCGCACCCCACATATTTTTGCCGAAAGTAAAGCTATGTTCGGCAGGACCCTTGTCTCCGAACTCGATATAGATTTTCGGCTTGGGCTTGCCCGCTTCGGCCACGCGTTTTTGAATGTCGGCCATGCCTTGGGCGTATTCGCCGGCAATCTGCCCTGCACGCTCCGGCGTACCGGCGATTTCGCCGAAAAGTTTGGCACTGGCGGTATGGCGTTCGACCGTTTGCGCATTGAAATCGACCACAACCACCGGAATGCCGGCTTTTTCGAAACGCGGCATTTCTTCTTTCAACGCGTCATACTGCCAATCCGCCAACACCACCACATCGGGTTTCATTGCCAAGGTTTTCTCAAACGAAAATGTACCGGCGTTCACATTGCCGATGTCGCCGATGTTTTGCAGCGAAGGGATTTTGGCGCGGTAGAGCGACCAACTGCCGGAGTTGAATTTCTCCCAAAATTCGCGCGAAATACCGACCACATTGTCAAATTTATCGACACCGGATACGGCAATATAATCAGGATAATAAAAGCCCAGCACCACACGTTTGGCAGGCACATCGACCCGCACTTCGCGCCCGCGTACGTCGGTAAGCGTTTTCATTTCGGCACAAACACCCTGCACGGCAAGACTGAACAAGGCGGCGGTTAAAATACGGCAAATAGGTTTCATTGGTTCTCTCTGTAAAATAAAAAAAAACAGTTTCAGACGACCCCGTCGCAACAAAAGACCGTCCGAAAAAACTTACCGCTTGGACAATACAATCCAAAAGAAAAACGGTACGCCGACAAACGCGGTAACAATCCCCACCGGAAACAGCGCACCCGGGATAATCACCTTGGACAACACGCTGGCGACCGATAAAAACGCCGCCCCTGTCAGCATCGCGCCGGGCAGGAAGAAACGTTGGTCTTCGCCCAAAAGAATCCGCGCCACATGCGGCGCGACCAGTCCGATAAAGCCGATTACGCCGACGAAACTGATTGCCGTCGCCGTCATCACCGCCACCAACACCAGCGTTTTCAGGCGCAAAAGTTGCAGATTGATACCCAGTCCGACGGCGCGTTCTTCGCCCAAGCGCAGCGCGGTCAGCTTCCACACATCGCGTGAAAGCAGCAGCACGCACACCGCCGTAACCGCCGCCGTAACGATGACCGTTTCCCAAGTTGCTTTGTTCAAACTGCCAAACAGCCAGAACAGAATCTGCTGCGAAATCTCAGGCGCGGCGATAAACTGAATCAGCGACAGAATCGACTGAAACAGAAACAAAAGCGCAATCCCAACCAGCACCAGCATCGCCGAATTGAAGCGGCGCGCCGAGGCAAACAAAAACAAGATGCCCGAAGCCAGCATGGTCATCACAAACGCGCCGATGGGAACGGCGACCGTTTCAGGCAGCCCGAAACCGCCGAACGCAATCACCACCGACGCGCCCAAACCTGCCGCCGCCGCCAAACCCAGCGTATAAGGGCTGGCCATCGGATTGTTCAACAGCGTCTGAATCTCCGCCCCGCCGACACCCAAAGCTGCACCGACCACCAGCGCCATCACCGCAATCGGCAGGCGCAAATCCATCACAATCAGGCGGTTCATTTCATCGACTTCGGGTTTGCCCAGCAAAACATTGACCACTTCGCCGACAGGCAGCGTGTCCGTCATCGCCGGGCCGGTGGCGATGTCGAATAGAAAACTGACCGATGCGATGATTAAAAACATCAAAACAATCAACCAACGCTTGCCTTCCAACTTGCGCTGGTTTTTCACAATCTCGGCGACAACCGAATCATTCATTTTTCAAACCTTTGAAATTAAGGAACAAGGCCGGACATCCATGCCCGACAATCTCTTTTGTCTGTATCCGTTTTGAAGGGTGATTTTTTGAAAATCGGGATAACGGCGTTCCAAACGGCTTTACCCTCTCCCTAGCCCTCTCCCATGGGGAGAGGGAATCGGATAACTGAAATTCAACTATTGTTGCGATTCCCTGCAATTTGTTCCCTCTCCCCGTGGGAGAGGGCTAGGGAGAGGGCAAAATAGTCAAACCCACCTGAAGCTCTCTGTTCGGCACGATAGGAAGTCGTAGCGTGGGCTTTGCCCACGAAAACAGAAAACCCCATACCGTTCGCCATCATTTCCACAAACGCTATCCGCGGGCAAAGCCCACGCTACGGTTCTGGACAAAACCCACGCTGCTTTCAGACGACCTTCCGCATAAAAAGGTCGTCTGAAACCCGCAAACCAGCCTTACTGCCCTTTCGGATACAGGTAGAACGTACCGTTCGGCACGACCGGCAGGTTTTGGCGGTAGAAGTCGGTATAAGTTTTCTCAGGATTGAAGTCTTTGAACAACTGCGGATAAATCGCTTTGGCCATAAATTGAATTGATGCGCCGTCGGAAAGCGTGCGCGAGTTGGCGTGGTAGGCGGCGTAGAGGCGGTTGTTTTTAATCGCAGGCAGGTTCGCCCAGCCGGCGCGTTTTGCAAAACCGGCCAAGCGCTTTTCCGCTTCGGCTTTCGGAATGCCCCAGCCCATCACCATGGCGGTCGGGCTTTTCTTCAATTCGGTTTCGCGGCCGGTAATCACGATGACGTCGGGTTTGGCGGCGAGGACTTTTTCGGGATTGATCGGGCCGTAGAACTCGACCGAAGAAGCGGCGATATTGTTGCCGCCGACCAGCGTCGCCATCGAACCCCACATGCTCTTGCCGAAAGTAACGCTGTGTTCCGCAGGGCCTTTGTTGCCGAATTCGACATACACTTTAGGCTTGGGCAGATTGGCTTTTTTCACGCGCGCTTGGATGGTGTCGGCGATGCGTTTGTAGTCCGCCGCCAATTTGTCCGCCTTTTGTTGCTGGCCGGTCAGCGTGCCGATAAGTTTGGTTGATTGGATGTGTTTGGCGACCGTTTGCGCGTTGTAGTCCAACACCACAATCGGAATGCCCGCCTTGTTGATGCGGTCGAGGTCGGAACCCAAAGCCTTATACTGCCAGTCCGCCAAAATCAGCAAATCGGGTTTCAATGCCAAAACCTTTTCAACCGAGAACGTGCCGACTTCCACCTCGCCCACGTCGGCTAGCTGGTTCAGCTTAGGCACGGCTTTGCTGAACGCCGCCCAGCTCGGCGGCGCCCAGTCGGCCCAAACCGCTTTGGAGAAGCCGACCACATTATTCAGCGCGTCCTTGCCGCCGATGGCCATGTAATCTTGATAATAAAAGCCCAAAACCACGCGTTTGGCGGGCAGGTCGACGGTTACTTTGCGGCCGTTGACATCGGTAATCTGAACCGGTTTGGCATGGACGGCGGCAGTGCCGAATGCCAATGCGGCGGCGAGGGCAAGGGAGGAGAAGCGCGACAGTTTCATTAGAGTAAAATCCTTTTAATAAATAATGTTATATATGATTTATATATGAATAAGAATCTTTCTTATTTTTAATGCGAGCCTAATGGATTTAAAATAAACGGAAAAGTTCCGTTATTCAGGGAAGTTTTTATTGCAAGCGTGATGGTGTTTATTGTTCAGACAACGCCTGCCGTTTGCCGTATAAAAGGTCGTCTGAAACCTCAAGTAAATACATAAACCTTTGTATAGTGAATTAAATTTAAATCAGGACAAGGCGACGAAGCCGTAGACAGTACAGATAGTACGGCAAGGCGAGGCAACGCTGTACTGGTTTAAAGTTAATCCACTATAAATATTCAATCATTTTATTCCTCGAAAGTCCGCCATGCTGACAATTACCACCTGCCTTGCCTACCCCGAGCCGCCGTCCAACCTGCTGCCGTTGGCGGACGCGCTGACACGGGACGGCATCCCCACCACCTTCGCGCCTTGGCAAAACCGTCCGGAATCCGCCTTCATCCTGCCCTTGTGCGCATGGGATTATGCAGCGGAGCCTGAAGCGTTTGGGCAGTGGCTGACCGAAGCGCAAGCGTGCGGGCAAAGGTTTATCAACCCCGTCGGGCTGATGCGTTGGAACATGGACAAACGTTATTTGTGCGATTTGGCAGAATGGGGAGCGGACGTGATTCCGAGTGTGCAGACGTCGTCTGAAAAAGAAAAATTGGAAGAAATTTTAGAGAATCGGGGCTGGCGGGAAGCGGTCGTCAAACCCGTTATCGGGCAGAGCGGGCGCGGCGTGGCGAAAATCAGGGCGGGAGAAGTGTCGTTGACGGCAGAGGATTATCCGCAAGGCGTCATCGTCCAGCCTTATATCCGCGAAATCGAAACGGCGGGCGAAACCTCGCTGGTGTTTTTTGAAGGGCGATTCAGCCATGCCGTACTGCGTATGCCGTCCCAAGGCGAATGGCGCGCCAATTCCGCCTACGGAGTCGCCGTCAACCCTGCCGGACCGCCGGAAAAAGCAGTCGAAACCGCACGGCAGATATTGGCAATGCTGCCCCAAATACCGGCATACGCCCGCATAGACGGGACGCTAATCGGCGAAAGATTACTGCTCAACGAATTGGAACTGATCGAACCCGCCCTTTACCTGCATACCGCTGAAAACGCGGTTGCCCATATGGCGCAGGCGGTAAAGCGCGTTATCGCGGGCTGACGATAAAGAGTTTATGCCAAAAAGGTCGTCTGAAAACAAAGGGAGCGAGTTTTCAGACGACCTTTGTTCAAAATCAGCAAACGAAATGACGGCCACGCATTATAAACGCGCGATAAAGCCGGGCAGCTCGGACAAATCGTTCAAGATTGCCAAATGCGGCCGCGTTGCCAGTTGCGCGGCGGTATGTGCGCCGGTCGGTACGGCAACGGCGGGGGCTTTCGCATTTGCCGCCATATCCAAATCGTGGGTCGTATCGCCGACAATCAAAGTTTGCGAAGGCTCCAGCCCCAATTCGGAACATAAGGCAAAAACCATATCGGGCGCGGGTTTGGACGCATATTCGCTTGCGCAGGCGGTTGCCATCCAAAAATCTGCCGTCCCCGTCTGCATAATAGAACGGTCCAAACCCGTACGCCCTTTGCCTGTCGCTACGGCAAGCCAAAAGCCTTGTTGTTTTAAAGTGTTCAAACAAGGTATGGCTTCGGGGAACAAGGTCATATTGTGATTGTTCGGATTCAGATAATGCGCGGCATAGGTTTCTGCCAATTCTTCGCGCAGGTGTTCGCCCGCATTAGGCGCAAGGCGGAAGATGATTTCGGGCAGGCTGTAACCGATTAAGGCGCGGATGGCATCCGCATCGGGGGCTTTTAAGCCGCAGTCGGCAAAACTTTGTTGGAACGTACGGATAATCGGGCGCGTCGTATCGGCAAGCGTTCCGTCCCAGTCGAAAATAATCAGTTCAGGCTTCATCAGAAATCCTTTCAGACGACGTTATCAATATGATTGTATAGCGGATTTTAAGACGGTTCAAAACAGCATTTCCTTTGAAGATTTGTTTGGACGGCAGGAAAATACGGCAGTTTCGGGTAAAATACGACGGTTTGCCAATCATCCGAAAGAAACCCATGTATTCCCTAGCCCGCAGCCTGCTGTTCAAACTCGATGCCGAAAAAGCCCACCATTTCACCCTCGACGCGCTCAACAAAGTATACAGACTCGGCCTGCTTCCGATTTTCGACAACCGCACCAAGCCCGTCAAACTCATGGGCATCACCCTGCCCAGTCCCGTCGGACTGGCTGCCGGACTCGATAAAAACGGCGAATACATAGACGCATTGGGCGCACTCGGCTTCGGCTTCCTCGAAATCGGCACGGTAACGCCCAAACCGCAGCCCGGCAACCCGCAGCCGCGCCTCTTCCGCGTTCCCGAACACCAAGGCATCATCAACCGCATGGGCTTCAACAACCACGGCATCGACGCCATGATTCGAAACATCGAAAAAAGCCGTTATCAAGGCGTGTTGGGCATCAACATCGGCAAAAACGCCGTAACCCCCATCGAAAACGCCGCCGACGACTATCTAATCTGCCTCGAAAAAGCCTACGCACACGCAAGTTACATTACCGTCAATATTTCCTCGCCCAACACCAAAAACCTCCGCGCACTGCAAGGCGGCGACGAACTGAGCGCGCTGCTCGAAGCCCTGAAAAACAAACAGGCGCAGCTTTCCGCTGCACACGGAAAATACGTCCCGCTCGCCGTCAAAATCGCCCCCGATTTGGATGAAGCACAAATCGAAGACATCGCCCACGTCGTCAAAGCCGTCGAAATGGACGGCATCATCGCCACCAATACCACCATCGACAAATCAAGCCTCGGCAGCCATCCGCTCGCAGGCGAGCAGGGCGGCCTAAGCGGTCTGCCCGTGCGCGAAAAAAGCAACCAAGTGCTGAAAACACTGGCGGAATACATCGACGGCAAGCTGCCGATTATCGGCGTAGGCGGCATCATGAACAGCAAGGACGCCGCCGAAAAAATCCGCCTCGGCGCAACCGCCGTCCAAGTGTACAGCGGCATGATTTATAAAGGTCCTGCATTGGTGAGGGACTGTCTGGCAGCGTTGAAGTAAGGGAGGCTTTTAAGAAAAGAGTCGTCTGAAAACCCATATTTAAGGTTTTCAGACGACTTTTTGTGTGAACATAGATGATAAAAGAATAGATGCAGGTATACAGATTGGCTTAACGACCGTTTTCAGCCGTTTCAATGAATATTCTATCGGCTGCTTATCAAGTTTTAAAGATAGATATATGATATATAAAGTAGGTAAATATATAAACAAAAAAGACCTTGTTTAAACAAGGTCTTTTTTATCTGGTGGAGGTAAGCGGGATCGAACCGCTGACCTCTTGCATGCCATGCAAGCGCTCTACCAACTGAGCTATACCCCCGAAATTTGGTGGCGAATCAGGGACTCGAACCCCGGACACAAGGATTATGATTCCTCTGCTCTAACCGACTGAGCTAATTCGCCGTTTCGTGAAGTCGCTATTATATGTTGTTTTGGGTTTTTGGCAAGTTTTATTTTGTACTTTGTGTTTTGTTTTTGTTTTTCAATGGAATAAAACATGGATGAGGTCGTCTGAAACGGTGTTTCAGACGACCCGTGTGTTTGGAGGATGGTTTGAGGTGGGGGATTTCAAAGTTTGTGGCAGATGTCGCCGAAGCGGAAACCTGTCCAGTCGATGCCGATGTTTTTGCCAAAGGCGATGACTTTGAAGAGTTCGCCCATTTCGTGTTGGTCGGTCAGTTTTTGTACGGCGGTGCTGACACGGAGGTAGTCTGCCGTGCCTAGAGGGGCGGTTTGTGCCAGCAGGTCGGTAATGCCTAGGTTGAATAGGAAATGGGACTGGGGCAGGTAGCCGATGAGGTCCAGTCCGCCGTCGGTGCCTGCTTGGGCAATGTCGGTAAAGTTGACATGTGCGGTCAGATCGGTCAGACCGATATGGAAAAATGTGTCATGAACAGTGTGGTGACGGTAGTGGGCGATGAGCGTGCCTTCGTCACGTTGCGGGTGGTAATACTGGGCGGCGTCAAAACCGTAGTCGATAAATATCATGCCGCCACGTGTGATTTTCTGCGCGAGGGTGAGAATAAAGGCGTATTGGGCGGGGTGTAGCTCGCTGGTGTAGGGGTGTTCGGTTTCGGGGAAGTAGGTGGCGGCTGAACGGAGGAGGTTGGGTTGCTTCAAGGGTTGAGGGCTTTGTTCAAGCTGCCCGTCGGGGTTAATGGAGACGCCGATGTGTTGAAAGGTGTTTTGGGTGCGGCGGATGATTTCAATGGGCATAGCATCGAGGACTTCGTTGCCGATGATGATGCCGTCGAAGGATTCGGGCAGTTCGGTCAGGTGTATGACTTTTTGTGCCAGTTGCGGGGTGGTGTGTTCGGCGATGAATTGGCGTTGGCGTTCGGCAAGCTCGGGGGAGAGTTCGATGATGTGGTAATGCTTGAGGTCGTCTGAAAGGCTTTTCAATAAGGTGGCGGCGAGATGTCCCGTACCTGCGCCGAATTCGTAGATGTTGCCGGCGGTTTGCGGGAGTAGTTCGGCAAGTTGTCGGGCGAGGGTTTGTCCGAATAATGGGGTGAGGGTGGGGGCGGTGATGAAATCGCCGTCTGTGCCGATTTTGTGGCTGCCTCCGGTGTAGTAGCCGTATTCGGGTATGTAGAGTGCAAGATCCATAAATCGTGAGAAAGGAATCCAATTATTTTGGGCTTTTATTTCCTGTGTGATGATTTCGAATAGTTTGGAACTTGAGGCTTGCGCGGCAGGGGAGGGGAGGGGGAGGTGTGCCTTCATAATTGTTAGATAATGTAAAATTTATGAATTTATTTGTCTATTATAACGTGAACGGAAAAGGGGCGTTTTTTCATTTTTTTATACCATATATTGTGTCTAAATAATATTTTTAATACTACATATTGTGTTTTTAAAAACCAAATCGGGTAAAATGGGCGGTTCGGCTTGTTTGCCTGTTTGGTTAAAATACTGTTTTTTAATGATTTTGTTGTTGCATATGTACTGGGATTTTAGAGTAAGGCGATTTGACCGAGGCGTTAAAATTTTTTATAGTGTGGGCTAGTGGGGCGATGTGGGTAAAAGTGTCTGCATCGCCCAAAAAATTCCGATTTAAACCGATAGGACGAAATTGTGTTTGGCGGCGCTCACGAATTGAGTATTGACAGCAAAGGGCGGTTGGCTATTCCTGCCAAGTTCCGCGATATTTTGCTGCGCCATTATACGCCGTCGATTGTGGTTACTTTGGATTCCCGTCAAAAATTGCTGATGTATCCGGAGGCTGAATGGGCAAAGGTTGCCGAGCAGCTTTTATGCCTGAAAACGGCAGGAAATCCGATGTTGCAGCGTTATCAAAATCTGCTGCTGCACAATGCGGATACGCTGGAATGGGATAGTGCCGGCCGCGTACTGATTCCTGCCAATCTGCGCAAACGGGTGGATTTTGAAAAAGACGTTACCTTGGTCGGTCGCGCCAACCGTTTGGAATTGTGGGGCCGTGAGCAATGGGAAGCTGAAATGACTCAGGCTTTGGATGATGATCCTGAAGAGTTGGCATTCCAATTAAGTCAGACGGATTTGCAATTGTGAGTAATGCTGAATATCAACATATCACCGTTTTGTTAAATGAGGCGGTTGATGCTCTGGCGGTTCGTGAAGACGGTATTTATGTGGATGGGACGTTTGGCAGGGGAGGGCACTCCCGATTGATTTTGTCCCGTCTGGGCAGTCAAGGTCGTCTGATTGTGTTTGATAAAGACCCGCAAGCGATTGAGGCGGCGCAAAAGCTGGCCGAGCAGGATGGGCGCGTTACGGTCGTTCATGACGGGTTTTCCAGTTTTCAGACGACCCTGGATAAGCTGGATATTGAAGAAATAGATGGTGCGTTGTTTGATTTGGGGATTTCGTCCCCGCAGATAGATGACGGCGCACGGGGTTTCAGTTTCCGTTTTGATGCCCCTTTGGATATGCGCATGGATCCGACGCGGGGGATGTCCGCTGCAGAATGGATTGCAACAGCATCAGAACAGGATTTGCACGAGGTTATCAAGAATTATGGTGAAGAGCGGTTTAGTCGCCAGATTGCGCGCGCCATTGTTGCGCAACGGACAGAAAGTCCGATCGATACAACCCGCAAGCTGGCGCAGCTCGTGGCACAAAACGTCCGTACTCGTGAGCGGGGGCAAGACCCTGCGACGCGCACCTTCCAGGCAGTTCGCATCTTTATTAACCGCGAGCTCGAAGAGGTAGAGGCGGTTCTGCCGCAAGTGATAGGTCGTCTGAAACAAGGCGGGCGTTTGGCGGTTATTGCGTTCCATTCGCTTGAAGACCGCATCGTGAAACAGTTTGTCAAAAAGTATTCGCAACATCCTCCTTTGCCGCGTTGGGCGGCAGTAAAAGAAGCGGATTTGCCTCTGCCGCCGTTAAAGGCGGTGGGAAAGGCGATAAAGCCGGGTGTTGAGGAAACCGCCTCCAATCCGCGGGCGCGCAGCGCAGTTTTACGCGTGGCAGAGCGGACGGGCGGTGAGATTGCAGAATAAGCATTATGTGGGGCAGGTGTCCTCGGAACAAACAGATTGAGGTCGTCTGAAAATAATGAATAAATTAAATATCCTTTTGTTGGTCTTGGTATCGGTATCTGCTTTTGCGGTGGTCACTGTGCAAGACCAATCGCGTTTGCACTTCATCGCTTTGGATAAAGCGCAAAAGCAGGAAATCAAGCTTGATCAGGACTATGCACGCTTGAAATTGGATCAGGCGCGGCTGGCGAACCACAAGCTGATTAAGGTGGCGGCTGAGAAGCAACGCCTCAAACCGCCCGGCGCGGATAATACCGTGATGGTGGAAAGAAAAAAATAATACTAATAATGATAAGCCTGAAAAATCTTGGATTTGGAGGGTTTTGCGGAACGTAGTTCGGCAAATACATAACATGAGAATTTTAAGATGTTGATTAAGAACGAATATAAGCCTCGGATGCTGCCTAAGGCCGAAAAGGTAAAAAAACCTGTTACCAGCGACGGGCGTATCCGTATTGTTTTGGGGTGTATGGCTCTTGCTTTCACTGCACTGCTCGGGCGCGGTATTTATCTGCAAACCACGCAGCATGAATTTTTGAAAAATCAGGGCGATCAGCGTTTTGTCCGTACCCTGACTTTACCTGCGTCGCGCGGCATGATTACGGACCGTAACGGCGCGACTTTGGCGTTGAGCGCACCGACTGAATCCTTGTATGCCATGCCTTCCGGTATGGAAGAAATGCCGACTGCCGAACAGATGGCTAAGTTGGCGGCTATTGTTGATCTGCCTGTTGAGGCGTTGCAGGAAAAATTGGCGAAAAAAGATAAAGATTTTATTTATCTGAAGCGCCAACTCAGTCAAGAAAAAGCGGAAGAAATTAAAGCTTTGGGCATTAAAGGCTTGGCATTCCAAAAAGAACTGAAACGCCATTATCCGATGGGCAACCTGTTCGCGCACGTTATCGGCTTCACCAATATCGACGGCAAAGGACAGGAAGGCTTGGAATTGTCGCGTGAAGACAGTCTGCATGGTGCGGACGGTGCGAAAGTGGTTTTGCGCGACAATAAAGGCAATATCGTCGATAGTTTGGATTCTCCGCGCAACAGCGATCCGAAAAACGGGCAGGACATGGTTTTGTCTTTGGATCAACGTATTCAAACACTTGCCTATGATGAACTGAATAAAGCAGTGGCTTATCACAAAGCCAAAGCAGGTACGGTTGTGGTATTGGATGCGCAAACCGGCGAAATCTTGGCTTTGGTTAACAGCCCTGCCTACGATCCCAACCAACCAGGCAGCGCCGATAGCGAACAGCGCCGCAATCGAGCCGTTACCGATATGATTGAGCCGGGTTCTGCCATGAAGCCGTTTACGATTGCCAAAGCATTGGATTCCGGCAAAGTCGGTGTGGCTGATCGTTTTAACACCATGCCTTATAAAATCGGCCCCGCTACCGTGCGCGATACCCATGTGTATCCTACTTTGGATGTGCGCGGCATTATGCAAAAATCTTCCAATGTCGGTACCAGCAAACTGTCTGCAAAATTCACGCCTAAAGAAATGTATGATTTTTATCATGATTTGGGTGTGGGCGTGCGGATGCACTCCGGTTTTCCCGGTGAGACGGCTGGTCTTTTGAGAAGCTGGCGCAGATGGCAGTCGATTGAACAGGCAACCATGTCTTTCGGTTACGGTTTGCAATTGAGCCTGCTGCAATTGGCGCGTGCTTATACCATGTTGACACATGACGGCGAATTGTTGCCGGTCAGCTTTGAGAAACAGGCGGTTGCGCCCAAAGGCAAACGCGTCATTAAAGCTTCGACCGCGCGTGAAGTGCGTGATTTGATGGTTTCTGTAACCGAGCCCGGCGGTACAGGTACGGCGGGGGCGGTAGATGGTTTCGACGTCGGCGCGAAAACCGGTACGGCGCGTAAGTTGGTCAACGGACGTTACGTTGATAACAAACACGTGGCAACTTTCATCGGTTTTGCTCCTGCTAAAAATCCCCGTGTGATTGTGGCGGTAACCATCGACGAACCGACTGCAAACGGTTACTACGGCGGCGTAGTGGCAGGTCCGGTCTTCAAACAAGTCATGGGCGGCAGCCTGAATATCTTGGGCGTTTCCCCCACCAAGCCTCTGACCAATGTTGCAGCCGTCAAAACACCGTCTTAATCCGAGTATCAACGAGATTATTTTATGTTCAGCAAGTTAACCCCTTTAGCTGAAACCAACATTCCGCCTCTGCTGTGTGCAAACGCAGCAGGGCGTTTGTTGCATTCAGACAGCCGTCAAATTAAACAAGGTGATATTTTCGTTGCCTGTCAGGGCGAATATACGGACGGCCGCAGTTATATCCCCGCTGCCATTGCCAACGGCGCGGCTTTTGTTTTTTGGGACGACGACGGCAAATTTGCGTGGAATCCCGAATGGAAAGTCCCCAATCAAGGCATCAAAGATTTGAAACACCGTGCCGGCATGTTGGCGGCACAAGTTTACGGCAACGTTTCAGACGACCTCAAAGTCTGGGGCGTAACCGGTACCAACGGCAAAACCTCCATCACACAATGGCTGGCACAAGCCGCCGATTTATTGGGCGAAAAAACCGCCATCATCGGCACGGTCGGCAACGGCTTTTGGGGCGCATTGGAAGAAACCACGCACACCACCCCCGCCCCCGTCGATGTCCAAACCCTGCTCTACCGTTTCCGTCAACAAGGCGCGACAGCCGCCGCGATGGAAGTCTCTAGTCACGGCCTTGACCAATCGCGCGTCAACGGCGTGCCGTTCCGCAGCGCAATTTTCACCAACCTCACCCGCGACCACCTCGACTACCACGGCACGATGGAAGCCTATGGCGCCATCAAGTCACGCCTGTTTTACTGGCACGGCTTGAAACACGCTGTCATCAACGTAGATGACGAATATGGCGCAGAACTCGCAGGTCGTCTGAAAAAAGACTGTCCTGATTTGGTTGTTTACAGCTACGGCTTCAGCGAACACGCCGACATCCGCATTGTTCATTTCACCGCCTCTTCAGACGGCATGGAAGCCGTATTCCAAACCCCGTGGGGCGAAGGCCGCTGCCGCACCCGCCTGCTCGGACGGTTCAACGCGCAAAACCTCGCCGCCTGCATCGCCTTGCTTTGTGCCAACGGTTATCCGCTTGATAAAGTATTGGATGTGCTGGCAAAAATCCGTCCCGCCTCAGGCCGCATGGACTGCATCATGAACAGCGGCAAGCCCTTGGTTGTTGTCGATTATGCACACACGCCCGATGCATTGGAAAAAGCACTCTCCACCTTGCAGGAAATCAAACCGCAGGGTGCGGCTTTGTGGTGCGTATTCGGCTGCGGCGGCAACCGCGACCGCGGCAAACGCCCACTGATGGGCGCAGCAGCCGTACAGGGCGCAGATAAAGTCGTCGTAACCAGCGACAACCCGCGTTTGGAAAATCCGCGAGACATCATCAACGACATCCTGCCTGCCGTGCCCGCGCCCGAATGTGTCGAAACCGACCGTGCCGCCGCCATCCGTTACGCAGTCGAACGCGCCGCGGCAAACGACATCGTTCTGATTGCCGGCAAAGGACACGAAAATTATCAGGACATGCAGGGTGTGAAGCATCATTTTTCTGATTTCGAAGTTGCAGAGAAAGCGTTGGCAGAACGAATATAAAATAGACAATACAAATTTTTCAGACGACCTGAAGGCCATCAAGGTCGTCTGAAAACGTTTATCCCCTACAATAAAAGCAACACGACACACGCATTACGGCACGTCAGCCATTAAACCTATCGCAGTTGTTTCAGACGGCCTTTGATTATCGTTTCAAGAGGCCATCTGAAAAACAAGGAGACCGATTTGATGCTGAAAATGCCGACAAAAACCCTTTTAATCAGTGCAGTCATGATTTTATTTGCAGGCTGTACCACCAAACAACTGCCGCGCCCGAATGCCGAAATTGCCGAACTGAGGGCGAAAGAGCCGCCGGCGGCGCAAAGCCTGCCCAATCCTGTTAAAGGCAAGCGTTTTGACGATACTTGGGGCGCGGCGCGCAGTCAGGGGCGCAGACATGAGGGCGTGGATATTTTCGCCAAGAAAAACACGCCGATACGCAGCACGACGCCCGGTATCGTAACCAAAATCGGGCGCAACCGATTGGGTGGCAAAGTCATCGGCATCCAAGGGCCGGGCGCATGGCACTATTATGCCCACCTCAACAAATTCGCCCGCGTCCGCCTGTATGAACGCGTGAAAGAAGGACAGGTCATCGGCTATGTCGGCAAAACAGGAAACGCCAAAACCACGCCGGCCCATTTGCATTACGGCGTGTATCTGTCAAGCGGTGCGATTAATCCGTATCCGTTGATTAATCAGGAAAGATAAAATTTTCAAACGCCGTCTGAAATAAATTTTGAAACAAATAAACAAATAATGAGGGAACATTATGGGTATTTTTCGCTGCAATAAATGCGGCTGCATGAATGAGCATGACTACGAATCCGGAATGAGTGAAATTGCCTGTCCAAAATGCACGGCTCCGGTTAAGGTTTACGACACTTTATTTTTTGTCAGTAAATTGTTGGAACGATATTTTTCGGTGAACAGGGAATTGCAGGCTTTGAAGCAACAGGAAGACGGTGGAGAGGAAAATGTACAGCAAGATACTGGTTCGGAAAACCAAAATTATAATCCGCTGGCAGGCGTCAATTTATCGGAAACTGACATTTTAGCTACTGAAAAACAGCACGAACCGTTACGGCGATGGTTTGCCCGAGCTAATATTGTGCCGATGTTTAACTTACAGGCGGTAAATATGAGCGGTTTTTTTGATGAGGCTGCCGCTAAATTGGGCAGCAATTATCAGATTACTAAAAATATGTTGGGTCAGATTAGTTGGGCGTATGGCCACAACCATACAAGCATTAGTTTGGATGTCGGCAAAATGTCGCAAAAAGACGGGCAGACAATGAATAATCTATGCCGACAATTTTATAGCCATACTCTGTTTTCTAAGTATTTTTATCAGAAACAGGAAAAAATTGTCCGCTTGAATCTGCAACGTGCCACTGCCATCAAGCACTTTTTTTGTGGTGGTTGGCTTGAATGGTTTGCGTTGGGCAAAATGCTTGAAGAAGCAAAACAAAAAGGCAAGGATTATGCTTTTTCTTGCGCTAGAAATATAAAAATCGAATTCGACAATGAAGATAAACATGAGTTGGATGTCGTATTTTTACCGATGGGTAAAGAGCCGATTGTGGTGGAATGTAAATCAGGGGAATTCAGACGAGACATTGAAAAATATGTACGCTTGAAAAAACGATTGAATTTGCCGGATGACCGTTTTGTGATATTGGCTGCCGATTTAGAGGAAAGCCAGGCAGTAGCATTAGGCAGTATGTACGGTTTAACTTTTGTTACACCTAAATCTATGATGAAACATTTACGGATGGTTATGTGAGGCCGTCTGAAAAAAACAAACGAAAGAAACCATGAAACCACTAGACCTAAACTTCATCTGCCAAACCCTCAACCTTCCGACGTCGTCTGAAAACAAACCCGTTTCGCGCATCGTAACCGACAGCCGCGACATCCGTGCGGGCGATGTGTTTTTCGCATTGGCGGGCGAGCGGTTTGACGCGCATGATTTTGTTGAAGACGTATTGGCTGCGGGTGCGGCGGCGGTTGTGGTTTCGCGTGAAGATTGCGCTGCAATGGACGGCGCATTGAAAGTCGATGACACGCTTGCCGCGTTGCAAACGTTGGCGAAGGCGTGGCGCGGGAATGTGAACCCGTTTGTGTTCGGCATTACCGGCTCGGGCGGCAAGACGACGGCGAAGGAAATGCTGGCCGCGGTATTGCGCCGCCGTTTCGGCGATGATGCCGTTTTGGCGACGGCGGGTAATTTCAACAACCACATCGGCCTTCCGCTGACTTTGTTGAAATTAAACGAAAAACACCGCTATGCCGTGATTGAAATGGGCATGAACCATTTCGGCGAACTGGCGGTTTTGACGCAAATCGCCAAACCCGATGCCGCTTTGGTCAACAACGCCCTGCGCGCCCATGTCGGCTGCGGTTTTGACGGCACGAACGATATTGCCAAGGCGAAAAGCGAGATTTATCAAGGTTTGGGCGAAGACGGATTGGCTTTGATTCCGTGTGAAGACGAACATGCCGCCGTGTTTCAGACGACCTCCCAAGGTCATCAGCAGCGGACTTTCGGCGTCGATAGCGGCGATGTCCATGCGGAAAATATCGTGCTGAAACCTTTGTCGTGCGAATTTGATTTGGTGTGCGGCGACGAGCGCGCCGCCGTGGTGCTGCCCGTTCCCGGCCGCCACAATGTCCATAACGCCGCCGCTGCCGCCGCGTTGGCTTTGGCGGCTGGTTTGAGTTTGGACGATGTGGCGGAAGGTTTGAAAGGTTTCAGCAACATCAAAGGTCGTCTGAATGTCAAAGCCGGCATCAAAGGTGCGACACTGATTGACGATACTTACAACGCGAACCCCGATAGCATGAAAGCTGCGATTGACGTGTTGGCGCGTATGCCTGCGCCGCGTATTTTTGTGATGGGCGATATGGGCGAACTGGGTGAGGACGAAGCCGCCGCCATGCACGCCGAAGTCGGTGCGTACGCCCGCGACCAAGGCATCGAAGCGGCCTATTTTGTCGGTGACAACAGCGTCGAAGCAGCAGAAACGTTTGGCGCGGACGGTTTGTGGTTCGCCGCCAAAGACCCGTTGATTCAAGTGTTGAGCCACGATTTGCCTGAACGCGCCACCGTGTTGGTGAAAGGTTCGCGCTTTATGAAGATGGAAGAAGTCGTCGAGGCATTGACGGATAAAGAGGCCGTCTGAAAATGAAAAACCGACGTTTTTTTAAAGCCTTATTGCTGATTGCTGCGCTGATTGGCGCGTTTTATGCCGGAATGCGGACGCAGGCGTATCTTTATGAGGACCTCTGTCTGGATTTAGGCGGCGGCAGGAATCCGGGAAATTATCCGATTTGCGTGATTGAGAAAGACACTAACGCAGCCGTCGCTCAATAACGTTGCCGTCTCTCTAAACAACGGATAACGGGTTCGCTAGAAACCTGCATAGAGAGTGAACTTCAGCAGGCACTGACTGTCATAAGCAGCTTGATAATCAACAAAGGTCGTCTGAAACTTTTTCAGACGATCCAAAAACCAAAATTTAAAACGGGCGATAAGCCCAATGTAACAACAAAAACAAAAGGAAGCCCCATGTTTTTATGGCTTGCACATTTCAGTAACTGGTTGACCGGTCTGAATGTCTTTCAATACACCACATTCCGCGCCGTCATGGCAGCTTTGACCGCTTTGGCGTTTTCCCTGCTGCTCGGTCCGTGGACCATCCGCAAACTGACGCAGTTGAAAGTCGGGCAGGCGGTACGCACCGACGGGCCGCAAACCCACCTCATCAAAAACGGCACGCCGACGATGGGCGGTTCGCTGATTCTGACCGCCATCACCGTGTCCACGCTGTTGTGGGGCAACTGGGCAAACCCGTATATTTGGATTCTTTTGGGCGTATTGCTCGCTACGGGCGCGCTCGGGTTTTACGACGACTGGCGCAAAGTCGTCTATAAAGACCCCAACGGTGTTTCCGCCAAATTCAAAATGGTGTGGCAATCGAGCGTCGCCATTGTTGCCGCGCTTGCCCTGTTCTTCCTTGCTGAAAACTCCTCCAACAACATCCTCATCGTTCCCTTCTTCAAACAAGTCGCTTTGCCGCTGGGCGTGGTCGGCTTCGTCGTCCTGACCTATCTGACCATCGTCGGCACTTCCAACGCCGTCAACCTCACCGACGGCCTTGACGGCCTTGCCGCCTTCCCCGTCGTCCTCGTTGCCGCCGGCCTCGCCATCTTCGCCTACGCCAGCGGACACTCGCAATTCGCCCAATACCTGCAACTGCCTTATGTCGCAGGCGCGAACGAAGTTGTGATTTTCTGTACCGCCATGTGCGGCGCGTGTCTAGGATTTTTGTGGTTCAACGCCTATCCTGCGCAAGTCTTCATGGGCGACGTCGGCGCACTGGCGCTGGGTGCGGCACTCGGTACTGTTGCCGTCATCGTCCGCCAAGAGTTCGTCCTCGTCATCATGGGTGGATTATTTGTCGTTGAAGCCGTGTCCGTTATGCTTCAGGTCGGCTGGTATAAGAGAACTAAAAAACGCATCTTCCTGATGGCGCCCATCCACCACCACTACGAACAAAAAGGCTGGAAAGAAACCCAAGTCGTCGTCCGCTTCTGGATTATCACCATCGTCTTGGTGTTAATCGGATTGAGTACGCTGAAAATCCGTTAAATATTCCGATCAATATCGAAAAGGTCGTCTGAAACAGATTTCAGACGACCTTTTTTATTTTTTGAGAGAAACAGAAATCACAGGATTTGCTTTGACGGCTTGCAAAAGTATCTGTTTGAAACGATACGGTGATTACTGTCCAGGCCTTTAAACTTAATCGGCATTACTCCGCCCAAATCACCGTTTCCGACGCATCGCGGCGCGGTTTCGGGGTGATGTCGCGCACACGGTAGCCGAAGGTTGCGGCGACGGACAAGCCGTAATGTTCAGGGTCGAGCAATCCGGCTTCGGCAAGGATTTTTTCCACTGCGGCATATTCCATGCCTTCGATGGCGCAGGAATCGATGCCGAGCATCGCTGCACCGGTAAGCATATTGCCCAGCGCGATGTAGGTTTGCTTGCTTGCCCAGTCAAACAGGGCGCGTTCGTCGTCGGCGATGGGCATATCGTGGGTTTGGAAACGGCGGTAGCGTTCAAATGCGCCCGCCCGCTCTTCGGCAGTTAGCCCGCGCCTGTCCATCAATTCTTCAAAAGCGGGGCTGTCGTAGCGGGCGTGTTTTCGTGCCAATAGGAAAACGACATGGCTGGCATCCGAAATGGAAGCCTGCATCCCCCAGGCGAAGGGTTTGATTTTTTCGCGCAATGCCGTGTTCTGCACGACCACGAACTGCCACGGCTCGCAACCGACGGAGCTGGGCGAGAGGCGTCCGAAGTCAAGGATGGCGGCAAAATCTTCGGCACTGATTTTGCGCGCGGGGTCGTAGTAGCGGACGGAAACGCGGCGTTTGAAAATTTCGAGGGCTTGTTCGCGGGTCAGTATCATGATGATTCCTTTGATTGAGTATGGGAGGGGCTTTCTTTCGGACAATCAGAATGGTCAAACGTTCGCAAAGATTGCAACACCAGCGGCAGCGAAACCGTTTGACGGTTGTGTGCAGAAAGGTAGGCGGCGTTAATCAGCTCCAGCGATTTCAAGCCTTCGCGCCCATCAACAATAGGCTCGGATTTTCCGCGCAATACATCGACAACATTCCGATAATACAGCGGATGCCCGAAACCGTACACCGACGTGGTTTCATAATTGGCGGTTTTGACCTGCTCGTCGTAATCGCGCTCGTCGGCAAAATTCCATTCCTGAATTTCGTTCACCGCCATGCCGCCGATGCGTACCGTGCCGGTTTCGCCCAGAATAGTAATCGAGCCTTCGAGGTTTTTCGGATAGGTACACATGGTTACCGCCATCGAACCGAGCGTGCCGTCGCGCCAACGGAGGTTCATCACGCCCGTGTCTTCAGCTTCAATTTTGCGGTGGGTCGCAATCATCGCCTGCACTTCCGCTACCGGGCCGATGAGCCATTCCATCAAATCGATGTAGTGGCTTGCCTGATTCATGAACGCGCCGCCGTCCATCTTCCAAGTGCCGCGCCAACCGCCTCCTTGGTCGTAATACGACTGCGGGCGCGTCCAAAAAACGTTTAAATGCACCATATAGATTTTGCCGAAGCGTTGTTCTGCGACCGCGCGTTTGAGCAGTTGCAGCGTGGCGTTCAGACGGTTTTGTTTCACGACAAACAAGCGTTTGCCCGCTTTATCGGCGGCTTGAACCATGCGTTCGCCGTCAGTGAA
Source organism: Neisseria sp. DTU_2020_1000833_1_SI_GRL_NUU_006 (assembly GCA_032388755.1). Classification (NCBI taxonomy): domain Bacteria; kingdom Pseudomonadati; phylum Pseudomonadota; class Betaproteobacteria; order Neisseriales; family Neisseriaceae; genus Neisseria; species Neisseria sp. DTU_2020_1000833_1_SI_GRL_NUU_006. The sequence goes on from CP135593.1 coordinate 2,451,146, forward strand.
GCAGGTTGCCATCGGCTTTTCGGTGACGACGTGAAAACCCGCTTCCAACGCTTCAACCGCCTGCTCGGGATGCAAACCAGACGGCGTGGTGATGACGATTACGTCGGCATCGGTTTCCGCCAACATTTCCGTATAGCGGGCATAGCCTTTCGCACCGGTGCGCTTGACCGCTGTTGCAAGCGCGGCAGGATCGATGTCGCATACAGCAACGAGTTCGCAATCTTCTTGCAATACTTCAAACGAACCGAAATGGTTGTTGGAAATACGGCCGCAGCCGACCAAGGCGAATTTGATTTTGCGGTTTTGAATGGTTTCAGACATTTTCAGACAATGTTCGCATATGTAAAGGGAGATGAAGTATAGTGAAATTTTTGTGAAGAAGTATAGGTGGGAAAGTGTAAAAAAGGTCGTCTGAAAAGTTTTCAGACGACCTTTTTCTATTTTCTGAACTCATCCCTGACGATATCCAGCCAAGCCCTGAGCGCGGGGGTGGGACGCTGGTGTTTTTTCCACGCCATGGTCAGTTGCCAGCGGATTTCGGGTTCGGTCAGCGGGACAGCGGCGAAGGTGTCGGGGTTGATTTTGCGGGCGTAATATTCGGGCAGAAGGGCGATACCCATATGGTGCGCCACCATGTCGGCGAGCAGGTCCCATTGTCCGGTGCGGCAGACGACGTTGGGGGTGAAGCCTTGGCTGCGGCAGGCGGTTTGGATGGTTTCGTTGAGGGAAAACCCTGAGCCGAAGAGGATAAACGGTTCGTGTTGCAGGCTTTTGAGGCTGAGGGCGGCATGGCGGGCTTGGGTGCGCGGCATGAGGACGACGAGCGGGTAGTCGCAGAGGGTAATGCTGTCGAAGTCTTCGTGGACGGGGGCGAGCAGTTGTCCGGCGTCAAGTTCGTTGTTGCGCAGGGATTGCTCGATGGCGAGCGAACCTTGTTCGAGGAAGGTCAGTTCGATGCCGGGCCATTGGCGGCGGAAGCGGAACAGGGCGTTGCTGAGGAGGTCGCTGCCGAGCAGTGCCAAACCCAGCCGCAACGTGCCGCTTTTGATGTGGCGGTAGCCGTCGATGCGGGCGAGCAGCAGGTCGCGTTCGTGCAGGAGGTTCAGCGCATGGCGGTACACTTCTTCGCCGATGGGCGTGGTGGCGACCTGGCGTTTTTTGCGGCCGTTTTCTTTAACCAGCAGCGGCACGCCCAGCTCTTCTTCCAATGCCTGTATGGTTTTGCTGACGGTGGGCTGGGTCAGGTTGAGCGCGGATGCGGCGGCGGAGAAACTTTGCAGGCGCACGAGTTCGGCGAAGCAGTGCAGGCTTTTGAAGTCCATTATTCCTCTTTTGCATGATTTTAGTGCAGATAATTCATATTATGCGTAAACCGCGTCCTTATAATCAAGCCTTCGTTTTGGATTACGGATGGATAAACCTTATGGATACGTTGACGCGATTTTTTCAGACGACCTTGCAGCTTGCCGTAGTCGGCTTGGTGTGGCTGGTGTCGGATTTTATGGTGCGCTTTGCCCATCTGCCTGTTTCTTCGGGCGTATTGGGGCTGTTTTTGATGCTTGCGCTGCTGGGTTCGGGCGTGATTAAAACCGGCATGGTCGAGCGCGGCGCGAAATGGGTGTTGGGCGAGTTGGTGTTTTTCTTTATTCCGATTATGGTTTCCGTATTGCAATACCGCGATTTGCTTCTTTCCGAAGGTTGGCGGCTGGTGCTGACGATTGCGGTCGGTACCGCGCTGGTGATGATCAGCACGGCGTTGACGCTGAATTTCTGCTACCGCTGGAAACGCCGCCTGTATAAAAAACTGCATGCCTGATAGGGAACAAAAATGGATTACGCCGCACTCGCCTGCTTCGCTTGGACTTGTTTCGCCTATTTCGTGGCGAAAAAAATCTACCGCAAAAAACCACTGATGATTTTCTCGCCTGTCGTGACCGTCTCGGTCTGCACCATCGTCCTGATGCTGCTTTTGGGCATTTCCTACGACACTTACCACAAATACACGCAAGGCATCGTTTTCCTGCTCACGCCGGTAACGGTCGCCTTCGCCATTCCGATTTATGAAAACCGCGAAGTCATCCGCCGCCAGCTTCCCATCCTGTCGATAGCGATTTTGGTCGGCATGTTCGTCGGTGTTGCCAGCGCGTTTTTGATGGGCAATATGTTCCACTTCGACAGCGAAGTCACCAACAGCCTGATGGCGCGCTCGATTTCCACGCCGTTTGCCGTCGTGTTGGCAAGTGAAATCCACGGCTCGGCGTCGTTGGTATCACTGTTTACCATCATCACCGGCTTCGTCGGCATGATATTCGGCGATTTGTTTTTAGCGTTCACCCGCATCCGCTTCCACACCGCCAACGGCGTCGCACTGGGCAACGCCGCCCACGGCTTCGGTACTTCCCGCGCCGGACAACGCCACGAAACCGAAGGCGTGATGGCGAGCCTGACCATGATTTTGGCGGGGTTGTTTATGGTTATCATCGGGCCGAGCATGGTGCATTTGGTGATTTGGCTGATGAGCTGAACGGCAGTTTTACAAAGGTATTGGAAACGTCGTCTGAAAAGCCGTTAAGCAAAATCTGATGGCAGTATGGTACCTTGCTGATAGTTATTGCAAAAATACCCATATCGGCATTGCACCCTGCTACGCGGGGCAGGCTATGGCAAAAATGATGGAGTTTGGGGCTTTCTTTGAATTGACTGTGTTGATGATAAAAAAGGTCGTCTGAAAATTTTCAGACGACCTTTTTGACAACAAACCTTACCTATCGTCAGGCTTTTGGTTTTTCTGACGTAGTTTTCTTGGCTGTTTTTTTGCCTTCGGTAGGCGTTATGTAAGAATAGTAGTAGTCGTAAGTGCTGTTCGCCTCGCGTTTCATACCATTGAGGATAACGCCTTTGATGGTGATTTTGTTTTGACGCAGGCGTTCCGCACTGATAGCCAGCTCTTTGCTAGTCGTATTGCCGTAGCGGCTGACCAGTAGGACTGTACCTGCATGTTGTCCGACAACGACGGCATCGGTTACCGCCAAAACGGGCGGGGTGTCGATGATGACGTAATCGTAACGTTTTTGCGCGTTTGACAACAGTTCTTTGAAACGGTTGTCCATCAGCAGCTCGGACGGATTTTTAGGATAGCTGCCGGTGCTGATGAGGTGCAGGTTGGGAATGTTGGTTTGAGTAACAGCCTGTGCTGGGGAAACTTCACCAGAAAGAATATCGGACAGGCCGAATTCGGGTGTTACGTTCAGCAACTGATCCAGATAGCCTTTGCGCATATCAGTATCAATCAGCAAGATGCGTTTACCGGACTGTGCCATCACGGTGGCGAGGTTGGCGGAAATGAAGGATTTACCTGCTTCCGGAGCCGCACCGGTAATCATGAGGATATTATTGCGTGCGTCCAGCATGGAGAAGTAGATGTTGGTACGCAGGGCGCGGATGGCTTCGACGGCGATGTCGGTACTGTCCTCGTTTGCCAAAAGATAGTTGGAACGGCCTTTGAGCGATTTGAACTTGCGCTTGATAAGGTCGCGTTTTTGCTGGGTTTTTGAATGCGGGATAAGGGCTGAGACTTCGAGATCGAGGGCTTCGATTTCTTCAGACGACGTAATACCGCGGCGCATGCGGCCTTGCAGCAGGAACCACATGGAGGCAAGTGCGCCTGCGGCTAGCGCGCCCAATGCGGCGATAAGGGCTTTACGCGGGGCGATCGGTTTTTCCGGCGTGTAGGCATGGTCAACGACGCGGACGTTGCCTTGCGCACTGGCTTTCATGATGTTGAGTTCTTGTTGTTTCGCCAAGAGTTGGACGTAGGTCGCTTGGTTGGTTTCTACGTCGCGGGTCAGACGGATGACTTCCTGCTGGGTGTTGGGCAGGCCGGCAATTTGCTGGTTGATTTTGCTCTTGGCGCGTTCGAGTACCGCCAGTTTGTCCAAAACGGCTTTATAGGAAGGGTGTTCCGGGGTGTACAGTTCTGCCAAACCCGCTTCTTCGGTTTTGAGCAGGGTGATTTGGGTTTCGATGCTGGTCAGGCTTTCAAGCGCGCCTTTGGACTCAAGCGGAATATCGAGCGAACCCGAGCGTTCGCGATAGGCGTTAAGTTTGTTTTCTGCGTCTTGCAAGGTTTCTTTCAGACGAGGCAATTCTTCGCTGATGAACGCTAAGCCGCTGGACGCGACTTGAACGTCTCGTTCACGGTTTTGGGAGACGTAATTGTCGGCGATGCTGTTGAGAATAGTGCTGGTTTTTTTAGGATCGGTATCGGTATAAGACAGGTTGATGATAGGGCTGGTTTTACCTTTACTGATGACCGAGAGCTTGTTTTTTAGGTTTTCGATAGCGCTGAGTTTGGAGAATTTGGTCAGCTCGAAATCTTGCTCTGCCTCAGCAAGAATGCGGTCGACTTTTAGAACGGTTTCATTATTGACTTTAAGGGGCGCGCCGACGCGGCCTTCTTTAGTCGTACCGTCAGGGAGTGTCAGCAGGTAGGTTTTGCTGTCTTTGACAGTCAGTTTGAAGGGTTTGTTGATCCAGTCCTCAGAAACGGTGAACGCGCCGATTTTTAACATCGGGTCGTCGCTGCCGCTGAGGTTGTGCACCATATTCCCGAAAATCGGGAAGTAGGTGGCTTTGATTTCTTGATCAAGTTGCAGGTCTTCAACGGTTTTGCCCAATACCAAACGAGATTGAACGAGCTCCACTTCTGCTTCGGACGGTGCAGGTTCGTTGGAAAGCATGTTGTTGATTTCGGTTAGAATCTGGTTTTGTTTGGTTTCGATTTCCAACATGGCGTCGGCGCGATAAAGTGGGGTGGAGGCCAAACCGATTACGGCACCTGCCAATCCGCCTGCCAAGATTGCGGCGGCGATTTTGTTTTTGTTTTGCCACAGGCTTTGCATTTGTTGGCCGAAGTCGATTTCGTCGTTGCCGGCAGGGGTTGATGAGGGATATTGTTTGTACATCAGTGGACTTTCTTCTTAAAACGGGTTCTGTTGTGCGGAAGATGGAGATTACTGCTCTGCCTGTCCGCTCAGTTTATCCGCCCATGTGTCGGCGGCTTGTTCGATTTGTAGGAAGACCGCTTCGAACATTTCACTGCTTTGTTTGAATGGGTCGGGTATATTTTTTTTCGGCAGCCATTGGGCAAGCAAAAAGGCTTTACTGCGCGCAGACGGCTGGATGTCGGCAACCATGTCGATATGTGCCGGCTCCATGACCAAAATCAGATCCGCTTCGTCGCACATCCTGGGTGTCAGTTGGCGGGCGGTATGTCCTGCAACGATAACGCCGTGTTTGAGGGCGGTTTTGATGGCTTGGAAGTCTGCATCTTTTCCAGCCAATGCGTTAATGCCGGCGGAGCTGATACGGCGGTTGGGCAATTTTTTCTGCAAAATGCGTTCTGCAGTCGGGGAGCGGCAGATGTTGCCCATACATACTACTAAAATATTTTGAAACATAAAGGAAGAGCGTTATTTTTCTTGTATAGGGTCAAATCATGATAAAACAGTTTGCGGCCGGATATTTTATCGGTCCGGATGGGGATTGCGTTCATACATTATCCAGAATTCAGACGACTCATACCCGAACCGCTGTTCCGTCTGACAACAGATGTTGCCGGACTGTCAGGTTATTTGAATGTGCTGTCGATAGAATTGACGTTGGTAACGAAACTGGTTATTTGCGACACTACGCGGTTCCAACGGGTAACCGGCGCGGCAGTCACATAGACGATGTCGTTGGGGCGCAGGTCGAAGTCGTTGCCCAATGCGTAAGCAGTCGCGTCTTTCAGGTTAAGTTGGTAAATGTGGATAGGTTTGGCTGCATCTTCAGGCGCGCGGCGGATGACGAATACGCCTGTTGCATCGGCTTGGGATTGGCTCATACCCCCTGCCTCACCCAATGCCTGTGTGAGATTTAGGCCATGATTGCCGATGGGCAGGGTTGCTTGGCGGCCGACTTCGCCCATGATGTACACTTTGCTGTTGCTGTTGTTCGGAATATACACGATGTCGCCGTTGCTTAAGAGGTGGTTTTGCGACATATCGCCGTACTGCATGATGTTTTGCAGGGAAATGGTGCGGTCAACACCGTTATGCGTCCATTTGATGTGTTGGGTGTCGGCATTTTGCGCCACGCCGCCTGCTTGGTTGACGGCATCGAGGATGGTCATGGGGACATTGGTAATCGGCAGTTGGCCGGCTTGGCCGACGGCGCCGGAAATGGAAATGCGTTGCGAGCGGAATTCGGTTACGTTGATAGAGACTTGGGGATTTTTAAGGTAACGTTTCAGACGACTTGTCAGGATATTTTGCAGCTCGTCTATGGTTTTGCCTTGCGCTTTGATTTTGCCGACCAGCGGGTAGGTGATGTAGCCGCTTTCGTCCACCCAGGCGCCTCGGCTGACTTGGTTGCTTTGCGGACTGCTTTGTTGGACGGGCGAATTGAGGTCGGTGTGCGCCCAGACCATGATGTTCAATACGTCGCCTTTGCCGATATGGTATCGGTAGGCGGCTCTGCTGTGTTCGAGGGCTGCGTTGGTTTGCGACAACACCGGCGGTTTGCGCATTTTTTCAACGAGACCGAAGGTAATCGGATAGATGGCAACGCGTTTGTCGAATTTAGTGTCTGCTACGGTTTCTCCGTTTTCGTAAACGACGGCTTTGTTGCGTGTGTTGATGGTGGAGCCGGGAATGACGGTAGTGCTGTTGCAGGCGGTCAGTGCCATCAGCGACAGGCTGATGAGGGCAAGCTGTTTTTTCATGTCGGTATCCTTGTCAGTCTTATCGGGGTCGTCTGAAAATTTTCAGACGACCTTTTTGTGGAATGTTTTGCTTTGTCGGTCGGGTGTTTAATGTGTCTGCTGCCAAACCAAATCGCAAATATCGTCTTTGGGATTAAAGCCGGCGGGGGCTTCGAGCAGCAGGGCGCGCAGGGTTTGTTGGTCTGAATTTGAGCACGCTAAGTCCATACGCATAATTATGTCATTTAATTGCGCCCATGGCAGCATTACTTCGCTGGCGGTCATAATTCGGGGATGAGTGGTTTTTTGCACTTCGTCTCCGATGAGCAACTCTTCGTAAAGTTTTTCACCCGGACGCAGCCCTGTAATTTTAATTTCGATATCGCCGTCGGGATGTTGGGCATCTTTCAATTTCAGGCCGCTAAGCGTAATCATTTGTTTGGCTAAGTCAATGATTTTAACAGATTCGCCCATATCCAACACGAATACGTCGCCGCCTTTGCCCATCGCGCCCGCTTGAATGACGAGTTGGGCGGCTTCGGGGATGGTCATGAAGTAGCGGGTGATGTCTTGGTGGGTCAGGGTGATGGGGCCGCCTTCGGCGATTTGTTTTTCAAATACCGGCACGACGGAGCCTGAAGAGCCTAAAACGTTGCCAAAACGCACCATGCAGAAGCGGATCTGTTGGCCGGGTTCGGCGGCAAGCGCCTGCAGGCAGAGTTCCGCCATGCGTTTGCTGGCGCCCATGGTGTTGGTCGGGCGCACGGCTTTGTCAGTGGAGATAAGCACGAAGGTGCTGACGCCGGATTCGACGGCGGCTTGGGCGCATAAGAGCGTGCCGAAGACGTTGTTGCGTATGCCTTCGACGGTGTTGAACTCGACCATGGGGACGTGTTTGTAGGCGGCGGCATGATAGACGGTTTCAACGCCGTATGCAGTCATGACGCTGATCAGGCGTTCTTTGTTTTGCACGGAGCCGAGCAGGGGGACGACTTCGATTTGACTGCCGGCGGCTGCCTGAGTTTCGCGCAATTCTTTGTCTATGCTGTACAGGGAGAACTCGGACAGTTCGAACAGCAGCAATTTGGACGGGCGGCATTTCAGGATTTGGCGGCAGAGTTCGGAGCCGATGGACCCGCCCGCACCTGTTACCATTACGGTTTTGCCGGTAATGTCCGCACCCATGAGTTCGGGGCGGGGGGCGACGGGGTCGCGGCCGAGTAAATCGACGACGGAGATTTTTTTCAGAGCGCTGACTTTGATTTTGCCGTCCACCAAGTCTTTCATGCCGGGGATGGTCAGCACTTCGCATTTGTATTTTTCGAGGCTTTGGATGATGCGGCGGCGTTCTTCCTGAGTGGAGCTGGGGATGGCGAGCAGGATTTTTTCCACACCGTAGCGGTCGATGAGCGATTGGATGTCTTCAGGACCATAGACGGTCAGGTCGTAGATGACGGTGCGGCGGATTTTGGGGTTGTCGTCCACAAAGGCGACAGCGGAATATTCGTTGACCTGTTTGATGGCTTCCAGCAGTTGGCGGCCGGATTGTCCTGCGCCGTAAATGATGACGGGCGCCATTTGTTTTTTGTGGCGGTCGGTCAGGATGGCACGCAGAATCATGCGCGAACTGGTGATACAGACGACCAGCAGCAGAAAATAAACAATAGGCAGGGCAAGGTGCAGCTTGCGCTCAAAAATCAGGGTAGTCAGGCAGAACAAGACGGCTGAAATCAGGCTGCCGAATGCGGCGGCGGTCAGGACGCGGGTACTGACGAAGCGGGTAACGGCGCGGTACAGCCCCAGTTTGACAAACAGCGCGATGGTCAAAAAGGCAGTCGAGCCGAAGGCAAGCCAGTTCGCCATGCTTGCCCATTCGTCGGAGTATTGAACTCGGAGGCTTTGCGCGAACCAAAAGGCGATAAAAACCATCAAAATATCATGGATGACGAAGAAGGTTTTTTTGACGTTGCGGGGCAGGGATAACAGGGTTTCCAAATTCATTTTGGTATATTCTGAGTAATGTTGTCGGACAGGGTTTCAGACGACCTCAGCCATACGAAGGTCGTCTGAAAAGACGTTTGTTGCTACGGAGCATTGGTTTTCCGTATGTGTCGGCTGCTTGCCGGTTCCCTTTTTTATAGTGGATTAACTTTAAACCAGTACGGCGTTGCCTCGCCTTAGCTCAAAGAGAACGATTCTCTAAGGTGCTGAAGCACCAAGTGAATCGGTTCCGTACTATCTGTACTGTCTGCGGCTTCGTCGCCTTGTCCTGATTTAAATTTAATCCACTATATTCGGCTGAAGCGGTAAACCGCCGCCGTCCCGATGAGACGGGCGCGGCGGTTTGTACTTTATGCTGTGGCTTCTGCCAACACAGCTTCGATGTGTTCTTTGCAGAACGCGATTTCGTCGTCGGTCAGCGTCGGGTGCACCAAGAACATCAGGCTGGTGTCGCCCAGTTCGACGGCGTTTTTCAGCCGCTCTTTCGGCCGCCACGGCGTGTTGTCGAAGGCTTTTTCCAAATAGACTTCGGAGCAGCTGCCTTGATAGCAGGGGACTTTGCGCGCGTTCAGTTCGCTGACGATGCGGTCGCGTGTCCAGCCTTCTTTCAGGTGTTCGGGTTTGACGAAGGCGTAGAACTTGTATTGCGCGTGTTCGATGTAGTCGGCGACTTCAATCAGGCGGATGCTGGCAAATTTGCCCAAACTTTCTGCCAGCTTGGCGGCGTGCGCTTGGCGGCGTGCCGTCCATTCGGGCATACGTTTGAGCTGGATGCGGCCGATGACCGCCTGCATTTCCATCATGCGCCAGTTGGTGCCGAAGCTTTCATGCAGCCAGCGGAAGCCGGGGGCGTGTTCGCGGTGGTACACGGCATCATAGCTTTTGCCGTGGTCTTTGTACGACCACATTTTGCTCCACAGTTCTTTGTCGTTGGTGGTGACCATGCCGCCTTCGCCGCCGGTGGTCATGATTTTGTCTTGGCAGAACGACCATGCGCCGACGTGTCCGATGCTGCCGACGGATTTGCCTTTGTATTTCGCGCCGTGCGCTTGGGCGCAGTCTTCGATAACCCACAAATCATGTTCTTTTGCCAAGTCCATGATGCCGTCCATTTCGGCGGGCATACCGGCGAGGTGGACGACGATGATGGCTTTGGTATTCGGCGTCAGCGCGGCTTTGATGGTTTCGGCGCTGATGTTTTGGCTGTTCAAATCCACGTCGGCAAACACGGGGTTCGCGCCTGCGGTAACGATGCAGGAAGCGGAGGCAAGGAAGGTGCGCGAGGTAACGATAACGTCGTCGCCTGCACCGATGCCCATCGCTTTAAGCGCGACATCGAGTGCCAGCGTGCCGTTGGAAAGGGCGACGGCGTATTGCGTGCCGGCGAAGGTGGCGAATTCTTTTTCAAATTCACGGCATTCGGTGCCTGTCCAGTAATTGACTTTGTTGGACAGCAGGACTTTGGAAACGGCATCGGCTTCTTCTTGGGTGAAGCTCGGCCACGGGGAGAGGGATGTGTTAAGCATTGGCTTTTCCTGCGAAAAGGCTGGTGGAGTCTTTGGGGGCGACTTCTTCCAGCAGTTGGCGGTTGATCAAGGTGTATTTTTGACCGTCGATTTCGACGTATGCACCGTCGTAAGGCGGGAACCAGAACGCGCGGATTTTTTTCTCGACATCGTCGCCGTCATGGATTTGCTTCATCGCTTCCATTTCATCACGGCTGACGTAGCGGCCGCCGATGTTGGGCGTGGTCGGCAATTTGGCTTGCGCTTCGACGGCGCGGGCGATAATGCGTTGTGCGAACGGCTCTAATGCCTGCATGGTTTTGCGTTCGAGCGATTGGGCGGTTTCGGCGGCGGGATCAATGGGGAAACGGTCCACTTCGATGATTTCGCCGGTGTCGATGGAGGCATCAACGTAGTGGGCGGTGCTGCCCCATTCGGACAATTCGTCCATGATGGCGAGGTTGTAACCGCCTGTGCCTTTGTATTCGGGCAATAAGGCAGGGTGGAAATTAATCGTGCCTAAATGTGGTGTGGTCAGGAATTCGTCGCGCAGTTTGCGCCAGTAGAGTACGGACAAGCCTAAATCGTATTTCAGACGACCCTCTTTCATCGCTTCCAAGGCGGTGTCGAAAGTGTAGAGCGGCAAGCCCAATTCTTTGGCAGCGGCGGTCGTCGGCGAGCCTTGCAGGTGGCTGTCGGTCAATACGCCGACGATTTCGATACTGTCTTGTAAGGATAAGAATCGTAGCAGGTTGGCGGAAAGCCGTTTACGTCCCATGAATAATATTTTTGTCATGTAATAGTCCTTTTAATATTGTGAGTGTCCGTTTGATTATGTAATGGTTAAATGTTTGAATCGATTAGAGAAGTTAAATCTTGAAGGGAGTCGATCCAAAAAGCGGGATGATATTCTGTACTAAAATTTTCGGGCAGGTGGCAGTGGATATTACGCCCGGAGGGGCGCAATCCTATGGTTATCCAGCCTAAAGCGTTCGGCGCGATGAAGTCTTTGGAAATGTTGTCGCCGATATAGATGAAGCAGTCTGCCTTTGCGGCATATTTGTCTTGCAGATAGCGGAAGCGTTTGCTGTCGGGCTTTTCCGAAGCGCAGGCTTCGGAGACAAGGATGTCGTCAAACAGGGAAAACAGACCCAAGGCTTCCAGTTTCAGACGTTGGGTCAGGCTTCTGCCGTCGGTAATCAGTGCGCGTGCAGCGAAGGGCGCGGTCAGTTCGGACAGGAAATCCGGCGCGGCATACGGCGTCAGCGTCGGGCGGTGCAGCCGGTATTGCCACAGAAGAACCTGTTTCTCCGATTCGTTGAAATCGCAGTGGCGACACAACTTGTCCAGCCAGTCTTTGCCGTCGGGGTCGATGCTGCGCCATAGGTCGTCTGAATTCCAATCGGGATACAGTGCGACAACGGTATTGACGACCGCACGAATACCCGACAGCTTGTATTCGTATTCCGAATACAGCGTATCGTCCAAGTCAAAGACAATGACGGCGGTTTCGGGATTAATCGTTTTCATGAACCAAGACCTTGGCATCGTAGCGCAGCATGATGAGGTTGTTTTCCCAGTCGTCTGAAAACGGGATTTCTCCGTCGACGAGGTATTCGCGCATCAGCCAGCCCGGATAATTGCCGCCTGCGGCATACGTCAGCGGGAAGCCGCCGCCGAAGCGGGGGTTGATTTCCACGCCGTAGAATTCGCCGGTTTCTTCGTTGCAGAAGAACTGCGCCGTGATGCAGCCGCGCGCGCCTTCCAATACCGCCATTTTTTCCAGCAGCGTTTGGTAGAGGCTGTTTTTGCGGGTGATGCCTTTGCTGACTTCGCCGGTACGCACTTCCAAGCGTTTACGCGGAATCGTGCATTTCAGACGACCTTGTCGGTCGTAATACATATCGACGGTAAATTCGGAAAATTCGTTTTCGATATCTATAAGCTGACAGAACATTAATTTGGGGTCTGCCAAAACTTCAGGTGTCAGATCGGCAGGCGTGTCGATCCGTTTGGCACCGATGGCGCGGCTGCCGTCGTAAGGTTTGGCGAAGCAAGGGAAAACCAACTTCTCGCGGTCGTAAATTTCGGGCGAGCGTATGCCGTACTGTGCAAACAGGTCGGCAGTTTTACGTTTGTCGCGGCATTGCGCAATAAAGTCCGCATCGGAAACGACGATGTGGATACCAGCCGCCTCGAAGCGGTCGCGTTCATTCGCCAGTTTTTGCAGTTCGGTATCTATGGTCGGGATGATCAAACCGATGTTTTCGCGTACCGCCAGATTAAAAATGCTGTCGATATACGAATCGGAACTGATCAGCGGCACTTCAAACGAACCGTCCGAAACATGGCAGGCGGAAGACATACGCGGTACCAAATCCGTCGTCAAAATCTTGACGTCGTCTGAAAACTTGGCGGCTTCGGTTTGAAAATCCTGTACCAATTCGACGCGCCTTCCCGCGGAAAGGATAAGTACGTTATTTTTTTTCATCTGTGTCATTCCCTGTGAAATACGGCATGGTGGCTTCTCCCTCAGCCGAAATGCCTTCTTTGATAAAGACTTTTTTGACTGTCAAAAACAGGATTTTCATGTCCAGCCAAAAACTGTAATGGTCGATATACCAAATATCGTGTGCGAACTTTTCGTCCCACGAAAGCGCGTTGCGCCCGTTGACCTGCGCCCAACCTGTTACTCCCGGTTTCATTTCGTGGCGGCGGAATTGAAATTCGTTGTAAAGCGGCAGGTAGCTCATCAAAAGCGGTCGTGGGCCGACCAAGCTCATATCCCCTTTTAGAACGTTCCAAAGCTCTGGAAGTTCGTCCAGGCTTGTGGCGCGCAGCTTTTTGCCGAAAGGGGTCAGCCGCTCGCTGTCGGGCAGAGGGTTGCCGTCTTTATCGACCGCATCGCGCATGGAGCGAAATTTGATCATTTTGAACGGTTTGCCGTCTTTACCCGGCCGCTCTTGGGTGAAGAATACCGGTTCGCCCAGGTTTTTGCGGATGAGGTAGATCAAAATCAGAAATACGGGCGAGAGGAAAATCAGTCCCGAGGCGGAGGCGACAATGTCAAACAGGCGTTTGAAGAATTTACTCATGGGCTAATCTTTCAATCAGGTTGACGATTTTTTGATACGCCACGTCGCGCTTGAAGCGGCGGACGATTTCGTCGGATTGAACGGGGTCGTTTTTGCGCGCTAGAATGTCTTTGGCGGCTCGGACGAAGCTGTCCACATCGCCGGAACGGTAGTCCGCGTGCGGCAGCAGGGTGAGGACTTCGGCAACTTCGTCGTTGACTTGGCTGTTTAAAATCGGTTTTTGCAATGCCATATAGTCGGACAGTTTGTTGGTAATCGACTGCATGGCGTAGGAATGGATGGCGTTGACCGAGATGTCGCAGCCTTTGGCGACCGACATCATTTCGGCGTAGGGGATGTAGCCGTAAAACCGGATACCGTCGCAGGCGTATTGTTTGAGCCTGTCCAAATCAGGGCCGCCGCCCATGATGTGCAGTTCTACATTTTCGCCGTCGTCCAACAGTTTGCGAACGCCTTTGCACACGGTTTCCACGTCATAGCTGTAACTGAGCGTACCCAAGTAGAAGAAACGGGTTTTGTTGTCACCGAAGTCTTTTGCCGGCGCGGCATCGAGTTTTGGAAAATCCGCACCGATATAGACGACTTCGCCGGGAACGTTCGGATTGGCTTCTTTGGCGCGGTCGAGGTAGGTCTGCGATACGGCGACCAGCGCGTCGGCGTAGCGGTAGGCGCGGTTGGCGCGGGAGGAGAAGGGCAGCAGGTTGTGCGGGATTTTTTTCAAAAATGGCACGACCGAGGAGAAAGACTCCGGCCATACGTCCTGCACGTCGATAATCAGTTTGTAGCCCAAACGCGCTTTGTGTTCGCCCAAGAGCAGGTTAGTAGCAATCAGTGGGTAGGCGGAAAAGACGACGTCTTGCTCGCCCGGACGGCAGTTGTTCAGCCATTGCTCAAAATTTTTGATGAACACATGATGGCTTTTGACGCGGTCCAGCGATACGTTTTTGCCGTAGCCGCTCTCTTCCAGCAGCATGACTTTCAGACGACCTTGCGAGGCAGATTCGGCATCTTCAGGTCGTCTGAAAGATTTGTCGTAGTGTTTGAAATTGCTGGTAATCAGCAGCACGTCATGAGACTGCGACAACAGCTCGGCAAGATACCAGAAGCGGTTGAAATGCGGCTCGGACGGCAGCGAACAGTAGGGGGCGACGATGGTGATGTTCATATTTTCAGACGACCTCACATATCGTAAGCGGCCATTGTGGTGCGATAGATTTCATCATCGGAACACAAGGTCTCAACGTGTTTATGCAGGGCTTTGCCCATCTTTTCGCGCAACTCGGGCTGCTTGATGAGTTGATCGACGGCTTCGATAAAGGCTTCGTCTTCGCCGAATGGGAAACAGTATCCGGTTTCGCCGGTAATGACCATTTCGGAAATGCCGCCCATGTTGTAGGTCACGACGGGCGTGTCGTAGAGGCCGGCTTCAAGGATGTTGTTGCCGACGCCTGCGCCGTGGTCGCCGATGCAGTGCGGCGTGTTCACCAAAATATCCACGTCTTTGAAATAGCCGGTCAAATCGCGTACTCCGCCGAGGAAGGTAACTTTGTCGTCTATGCCCAAACGCTTTGCTTGCGCTTTCAGATTGTCCATTTCTTCGCCTATGCCTGCTACGTTCAGGCGCACGGGCATATTGCGGTCGACCATTTTCTTAAAGATGTCCAGCATCACATGCACAGCGCGGACGGTATCCAAGCGCGACAGCGTGCCGAGCATGACGTAGTCTTTGGCGGTTTTTTCAGGAACGTAATCGGCTTTGTGCAGGGCGTTGTAGGTGTAGGTGATGCGGTTGGCGGGGAAGCCGTGGCGGATGAGTTTTTCCCGCTCGTGTCTGCAGTTACCGATGATATATACGCCCAGCTTGTCGAAAAGTTTGGCGATTTTCGGATAAGTTTCAGCATCCAGACCGCGCGCGTGGTAGAACACTTTGGTTTTGGGAGAAGCTATTTTTGCTGCGATGGCGCAGGCGGGAACGATGCGCGCCATTTGGCAGTGGACGATGTCGGGTTTTTCCTGTTTCAACATTTTCATGTAGGCGAACATTCCCTTGATGTAGCCCAAGATGCCGCCCTGATAAAAATCAATAGGACGCCATTGGATGCCCAAGGCTTGGGCTTCTTTGATGAGTGGGCCATCGGAAGAGGCAAGGACAACCTCGTGGCCACGCTGCCTGAGCAACCGTCCTAAGCGGAAGGTTGCGTTTTCAGTGCCGCCGAGGCCGGACATGGAAGTAGTCAAAACAATTTTTTTCATATCGTGTTTTCTATCAAGGGGTGTATCGGTACGCGCTATACGCCGTATCGCGCTGCGGCAGGACGCTGTATAGGAAAATCAAAAAGCAGGGCAGCCAGATGAAGGGCATACGAAAAATGGTGGACGGGATAAAACCTGCCAAAAGGAACAATCCCATTGCTGCCAACCCAATGACGCGCTGCTTGCTTTTCATATTCCTGCCGGCGGCTACGCAGAAGAAATAGTATGCGGCATAGAACAAAAAAGCCGTCAGCGAAATCAGACCAAAACCGAGGTATAGCTCGATAAGGAAGCTGTGCGGGTTTTCAAACGCCAAACTGTCGCTCAAGTGGCCGCCGAAATATTCTTGGAATTTTTTCGGACCATAGCCCAACAGCAGGAATGGCGGATGTTCCCAGAAATAGTTATAGATTTCCTGACGGTAGCCGACCGAATTGTCGCTTTCCAAATCAAACAGGAACAAATACAGGCGTGAGGAAATATTTTCCAAAAAGGCATTACCGTGCAGGGAGAGCAGGAAATCGGCAATGTACTGTTTCGGAATCATCGACAATCCTGCGCCTGTAACACCTATGGTCATCAGCGTAAACAGCCCGTTGTTACGGTAAATCAAGTTCAGGATAAACAAAATGATGTAACACAGGGTAGCGGTACGCGACGCACTGGCAAAAATGACTACGCCCAAACATAAAAAAAGTATCAAGCCGAGCAAGTATTCTTTTTTACTGACATCAATATTGAAAAATACTAAAACAGCAGGCGCAAAACAGAGGGCGGTCGTGCCTAAGTTGTTAGGGTTAAAGAAGAAACCCTTAATAATCCCCGCATCAATGGCCAATACTTCATCTGCTTGAACGAATTGGATGCCGGTCAAAATCTCCACAGCGGGCGGGATGATGATAAATGCGCAGAAAAAAAGCAGCAGGTGGCGGATAAACGCCATCGGATTTTCATGTCGGCTCAATACCAGGTACAGCAGATAAAACAGGCTGGGTAGGGACAGGAAGAAAAACGTATCCATAATCCTGACCGAATCCAGCGTGGTAATAAACAGATGGATGCCGCCCCAACCGCACATGATGGCAAGCGCTGCCAACATCCTGCCTGCTTTGCCGTTGAACCGTTTGGACTCTAACGCAAAAATCAGTAGGGCGGTAGGCAGCAGCAGGATGGTCAGGGGGTTGTCGATACGCGGAATACCGGCTTTGTACGACAGCATCGGCCCCAGCATATAGGCGGTTGAAATCGTGTATATCAGCGTAATGTATAAAGTTTGTGTTTTGAGTTTCACTTTGTTTCCTGAGGTGGGACGGTTTCGGAAATATTATTATATGCAGAAACAATTTGTCTGACCGCAGAATCCGACTGAATGCGTCGGTAATGTATTGGGCGGTATATCGGCCGAAAAGTTTCAGTTCCGATGGTTTTGTGTCCGTCTGAAAACTGCCGCTTCCTTCGGATTATCTTTTCAGACGACTCTTGACAGCAGCTGCTGCCGAAATAAGGGACGACTTGCGACGCCATATCAGATAGGAGAGTCCTGCCAGCCAAAGCAAGGCGAACAACGGATAATTTTCCTTTGTGCCGAAATAGGTGTAGCTCAGGCAAAGCAGTACGCTCAAAGCGGTATTGGTATAAATTTTCAGCCGCGGCAGAGGACGCCACACCCTAGATGAAAATTCGGTTTTGATGATGCAAAACACCCAAAACGATATTGCGCTCGCTATGGCTGCACCACGCGCCCCCAAATGGGGAACCAATAGCGACAGCAGACTGAAATTGATGGTAAAAGCGACAATGTTGACTGCTGTAATTAACCAAGTTCGTTTAACAACGTTCAATCCGATACCGCTGACTTCCGTAAGCGTATAAAACAGCGGATACAACATGCATGAGAGCAGCAAAAACTGTACCGGAGCGTATTTGTCGGGCAATATCCAAGTAACGACGGGCGAGAAAATGCCGATAAAACAAATCATCGCACTGATTAATTCGGTCATCGAAAGGGTGATGCCGCCGATTTTATCCAAATGGGTTTTGTCTTCCACCCATTTGAACACCAAAGGCGCCCAAATGGTTGAGAATACGCTTTGAAAAATCAGGGCAACCGCGCCGAAGCTGACCGCCATCGAGTAAATGCCAAGCTCATTCAAACCCGCCCACTGTTTGAGCGCAAAACGATCGATTGAGGTCAATCCCCAATAAGCCAAATTCCCGAATGCCAAGGGCAAACCGTAGCGCAGGCTTGCATGATGGGTTTCAGACGACCAAGGAGCGCGCGCAGCAGCGCGCAGTTCATGTCTGGTTTGGTATGTCAAAACGGCGACAGTCAATACTTGCGCCACGGTGTAGGCAAGGACAAGACTGACGGTATCAGTTTCGACACCGCTGAAAACGAATAACAAAACCAACGCCAAAATCAGGAATTTCGGTGTAAGTTGGCTGAGGGAAAAGGCGACGGCTTTTTCCTGCATCCTCAGTATCAGGGAGAGAAACCGCGCAAACAGGCAGGTCAGCAGGAAAATTAAAAACAGCAAGCCCAAGGTTTTATCCGGCAAATCAAAAATCAAATCTGCCGGCCAAGCCGTATTCCATACAAGCACCGCCAAAATCACGACAGTCGTCAAAACGAACGGCGACAGGCTGATGGATTTAAACAGGGACGCTTTATCTTTAGCAGCGTAATATTCGCGGATATACGCCTGATCCAAACCCAGCCCCAAAATCAGGATGGTCAGACCGGAGATGGTTTGCAGTAAGACGATACGGCCGATGTCTTCCGCAGGGTAGTACCATGAAATCAGCGGAAGCGAGAGGATGCCGAAAGCCGCGCTGCCTATCGGGCCTAAGGCATAACCGAGTATTTTTCTTATATTCATAAATAGGTGGGGTTTGTTGCCGCCAAGATTTTCAGACGACCTGAAAACGCAGCCGCATCATGCGAATAAGGGCTTTCTTAGGTCGTCTGAAAACAAACGGACTAAGAAAGCCGACTGCCTGCCGAGAGCTGTCGGCAAGCAGTCCGCCTCAATCATCAAAGGTGTTACGCTTTCACGACTTTCGGGTTTTTCGCAGGGAACTTGCCGCGCGTATCGACAATCAGTTTGGCGTGTTCGGCAATCATGTCGTAGTCAAACTTGTCATGGTCGGTCGTCAGCACCACGCAGTCGTATTTCGCTATGGTTTCCGGCGTCAGCGGCTCGCTCTTCAGGTCGAAGTAGTGGTGGCCGGGGATGTACGGGAACTCAAGCACGTGCGGGTCGGAGTAGGAAATGTTTGCCCCCAATTTGTGCAGGCGGTCCATCACTTCCACAGACGGGCTTTCGCGCATGTCGTCCACATTTTTCTTGTAGGCGATACCCAAAACCAAGATTTTGCTGTCTTTGATGGAACGGTTGTGTTCGTTCAAAGCCAGTCCCACTTTGCCGATAACGTAGTCGGGCATGTGGGAGTTCACTTCGCCTGCCAACTCGATGAAGCGGGTGTTCACGCCGTATTCGCGCGCTTTCCAAGTCAGGTAGAACGGGTCGATGGGGATGCAGTGTCCGCCCAAGCCCGGACCGGGATAGTAGGCGACGAAGCCGAACGGTTTGGTTGCCGCGGCGGCGATGACTTCGTGAATATCGACATCCATTTTGTCGGCGACGATTTTCATCTCGTTCACCAAACCGATGTTCACGGCGCGGTGGATGTTTTCCAGAAGCTTGGTCAGCTCGGCGGCTTTGGTGGAGCTTACCGGTACGACTTTGTCGATGGCAGGCTGATACAGCGCGATACCGACTTCCAGACAAGCAGGGGTATGGCCGCCGATGACTTTCGGGATGGTGCGGGTTTCAAAATTCGGGTTACCCGGGTCTTCGCGTTCCGGAGAGTAAACCAAGAACACGTCTTTGCCGACTTTCAGACCGCCTTCTTCAACGCGCGGCAGCAATTCTTCTTCGGTCGTACCGGGGTAGGTAGTAGATTCCAAAGACAGCACTTGACCGGCGCGCAGGTAAGGTTTCACCGCGTCGGTGGTGTCGATAACGAAGCTCATGTCCGGCTCGCGGTATTTGTTCAACGGAGTCGGTACGCACAAAATCACGGCTTCCACTTCGCCGATGCGGGAGAAGTCGGTGGTGGCTTCAAACAGGCTGTTTGAAGCGGCGGCGATTTTCTCGGCAGGAATATGCTCGATGTAGGTTTCGCCTTTGTTGAGTTTGTCGACTTTGGTTTTGTCGATGTCGAAGCCCAAAACCTGATAACCGATGTCCACATAGCGGAGCATCAGAGGCAGGCCGACGTAGCCCAAGCCGACGATACCGATTTTGGCGGTTTTATCTGCAAATTTCTGAATGGTGGTATTTTTCATGATAGGTCTCATGTGATGGAAAACAAACCGACGCGACCATGTCGGACTCGCGCCGTGCCTGCCTGTGGAGGCATTCAGGGAAAGAGGAGGAGTTGTTCGCAGGTTTAGAGTAAAAGGGGAAAAAAAAGTTTTACGCCTTATATAAAAACGGCGCGAACAAAAAATGCAGTATTATAATATATGCATATATTATAAAACAATGATGACGGAAAGAAAGAAATCTTGTTGTTTTTAATGTATATTATTTCGTTAGTTACAAAAATTTGCATTGTAAATACAAATGATTTGCCGATTGTAAATTCCAAAATATTTTCGTAAATTAACCAAGGTTAAGATTTTTGTAAAACCGGACGTAAAATTATAAAGGTCGTCTGAAAACCTTAAAAATTGGGTTTTCTGACGACCTTTGCACATTTGGCCGTATCGCTTCAAGGCATTTTAAAACATAGAATGCCCGCCCACTGTTTTTTCCGGTACGGATTGAATCACGTCCCAATGTTCGACGATTTTACCGTTGCGGTCGAAGCGGAAAATATCGACGACCGCTTCGCCCCGGTCTTGGGCGGAGGTTTGGCTGAAGACGTGCATGAACACCAAATCGCCTTCCGCCGCGATACGTTTCACTTCGGCGCGCGAGCCGGGATTTTCTTTCAAAAACGGGGCGAAGGCGTCAATAAAGGCTTGTCCGCCGTCGGCAACGGTCGGATTGTGCTGGATGTAGGTTTTGCCGACATATTTGCTGACGGCTTCTTGCAGTTTGTGTTGGTTGAATGCGAGGTCGTAGAAGGCAAGGGCGTTGGCTTTGTTGCGTGCCTCTTGGGTTTGCGCGGCTTTGGTATGTACGGGTTTGGCTTGGGAAGCGGCGTATGCGGCGGTCGATGAGAGAGCTGCTGCGGTCAGTAAGACGGCGATGATTTTTTTTATTTTTCGATTTCCTTTTGGTTTGGGGGAGGGAAAGGTCGTCTGAAAACTTGATTTTTAAGGTTTTCAGACGACCTTTGCTCTAGACAGCGGTTAAGCGGCGGCAACGGTAAAGCGTTCAAACAATTGCGTTTTGTTTTCCGCGTCGTCGGCGATGGCGACCGCCAGATCCGCTACGCTGATGCCTGCCGGAATTTCACCGTCCATCAGCAAATCGTCTTTGCCCAAGCGGTATTTGCCGGTTTTGTCTTCGCCGAACCCGCCGTCCGCGCCCAGTCGTGCCGGAGGGGAAACGAAAGACCAGTTCACATCGCGGCGCGGCAGGAGTGCGGTCAAGAGATGGCGTGCGGCATTGGCGCCGTCGTAAATGGCTTTGGGGAAGTCGGGCGTATCGACAACTTGCAAATCAGGCGCGACATACAGGCTGCCCGCGCCGCCGACGATTAAGAGATACGGCACTTGCGCCGCTTTTGCCGCTTCGACGATGCTGTTTGCGCCGCGTGTAAAATCCGCGCCGATATTGGGATTGGTCCAGCCGGGATTGAACGCGCTGACCACAGCGTCAAAGCCTGCCAGCTTGTCGGCGAAATCTGCCGCGTTCACGTCTGCGGAGACGGCGGCAACATTTTGCGCTTGGAACACTTTATCCGTATTGCGCGCGAAAGCGGTCACTTCATGCCCGCGACCTGCCAATTCTTGAACCACTGCGTTGCCGACATAACCTGTTGCACCGATGACTGCGATTTTCATGTTTGACTCCTTGTTAGGATATGATTGATTAGATGAACGCATTGTAAGGTCGTCTGAAACGCTTGATAATCCCCGTTTTGCTGTTATGATTGTGAAGTTAAACTAAACAATCAAAATAGAAGGCCGTCTGAAAGCGTTTGGACTTCGTTAAAACCAAACTTTCAGACGGCCTCATCATAGAAGAATGCAAGACATCAAACCCCTGCTCGTTTTCGCCGCCGTCCTCGAACACGGCAGTATGAACGCCGCTGCTGCCGCTCTGGGCATGACCCCGTCTGCCGTCAGCCAGCACATCAACCGCCTCGAAACCCTGCACGGCATCAAGCTGTTAAACCGCAGCACGCGCAGCCTTTCGCCGACCGATGCCGGCCGCGCTTTGGGCGAATACTGCCGCCGCCTCGCCGCCACCCTTACCGATACGCGTACCGTTATCGACAATCTGAAAACCGAACCCGTCGGCGAATTGCGTATCTCCCTAACATCCAGCGTTATCAGTTCCCGCGCTTTTCAGACGGCGTTTGCAAGATTGCAAACCGAGTTTCCCAAAATCCGCCCCGTCCTCAATTTCAGCGATACCTTGGACGACCTGCAACACAATCAGACCGACATCGCCATACGCGGCGGCGACCGCGCTTTGGATGATCCCAACCTTGTCGCGCGCCATCTCGTTACTTGGCCGTACACCATTTGCGCCGCGCCCGATTATCTCGACCGCCATCCGCCCATCACCCATCCCTCGCAGCTTCACGCCCACCGCTGGCTGCACTTCCTGCCCGTGCGCACGACCTTGCAACACGGCGGCGAAAGCTATTTCCTCGACATCGCCGACAGCATTGCCTGCACGCATCTTGCCGCCGTGCGCAGCCTGACCGAAAGCGGTTTCGGTTTGTCTTTGCAAGTGGGCGGCGAAGTTCGGGAAAAAATCGCCCAAGGTCGTCTGAAAACCGTTTTGCCCGAATGGACGCTGCCGCCGGTCAGCCTCTATTTGGTGACGCCTTATCGCGTCCAGTCCGCCAAAACCGAAGCCGCCGTCCGTATCTTCACGGAAAGTTTCGCCAAGGAAGCAGACGCATGAACGCGGAAAATTGGTGCGTTTACCTGATTCTGTGTGAAAACGGCGCGCTTTACTGCGGCATCAGCAACCGCCCGCAAGAGCGGTTCGCTGCCCACCTCGCCGGCAAAGGCGCGAAATATACGCGGCTGAACAAACCGACGGCGATGCGTATCGTTTCAGACGACCTCTCCAAAAGCGAGGCGCTGAAACAGGAAATCGCCATCAAAAAACTGACGGCAGGGAAGAAGCGGGAATTGTGGGAAGCGGTGGCGGGAAATATTTTCCCTATCCAATAGCATGGATATTTCCGGCAGTTGTGTGATAAAAGGTCGTCTGAAAAACAGAGTTCAGACGACCTTGATTTTCTGTAAGCCGTCGAATTTAACATTCCTGAAAGATAAGTTGAAATTCCCTAACCGGCAGCATAGTATAATGCCCGCTTTCCGCAAATCTTGAGGCCGCCATGAAACCGATACCCTATATCCTTGCGGCTGCGCTCTGCCTCAGCAGCTCAGCCGTATCCGCAAATCCCGTTACCTATATCTGCAAAACCGCAAACGGCATCGTCTTTACCAACCAGAAAACCGGTGCCGAATGTACCGTGTCCCATGTTGACGGCAGCGCGACCGTCAGCAGCGAAGAAGCCGACAGCGCCGTTCCCGAAACGGTCAACCTGAAAGAAGCCATCGGTCAGGCAGCCCCCGAAATCGACGACATCAAAATCCTTCCGCGTCCGGCAGTAAGCAGCGTAACCAACACCGCAGAAGCCGCCAATCCCCGCCTGGATGTGAGACTGCGCAACCAGCCGGATGCCAAAGCCGCCAAAGCGCGTACCGCAGAGATGAACCGCAAAGCCAAAATCCTTCCTGCGCCCGTTGTATCCGCACCTGCGAAGCCACAAATGTCGCGTAAGCAAATCCTTCAAAAAGAAGTCCGCAACGAACAGGCCGCACTCGCCCGCGCCCAATCCCAACTTGCCGCCGCCCGCCGTCAGGGGGATCAGGCAAAAATCAACCGCCTGACCCGTGATGTCAGCGACAGGCAGGCAAGCATCCGCGCCATGCAGAACGAAATGGGGCGTTGATTCTTTTTTATAGCTTTATTGCAATCCACCTTCAAAAGGTCGTCTGAAAAGTAGCGGAACCCGCTATGGATATTTCAGACGACCTTTTTGCGTTGTTTTCCCATGTTTGCTAGCGAGAGTTTGAAAGATCGGAATGTAGCGTGGGCTATGCCCACGAGTGCAGTTGGCGGGAGTCATGGCAGAGGAAAAGTTGTGTTTCCCTGACTTGGCAAGCTTCTGCTGCCAATTCTTTTCCTTGCGATAGAAGACGGTAAGCGCAAGATGAAGGATTAATTCTACAAATCAATACCGTTGCGACGGCGTCTCAAATTTTCTTTCTGTATTTTCATTCAAATATAAATATCGTCTTAAACGACATATCCATAAATGCAATATGAGAGTTTGGCATGAGAATTGCAGGGTTTAGACATAGTTCCACTTTTAAAAGTAAATATACGTTAAAAAATAAAAGAAACTTAAAGATTATCGGAGCTTATTTTGTATGAGCGGTGATTTGATGAAGTTTCTACACTATATCTACTGATATAGATATGTTCTAAAAATTGTATCTAAGTGACAATTAACGTCAGCTTGATTGGTTTTCAATAATATATAAACAAAATAAATGAATGCCTGTCTCATAAAATCCGCGTGTGCCTGAAGAAGAAGATCCGGCGGCGGGGCAGTGCGGGGAGTACGTCTTGTTTTGATTGTATATGCCTGAATCCAATCCGATATTTTTAATAAATCCAACCAAGAGAGATTGTTATGAATAAGATTTTCAAAGTTGTATGGAACCGTACCATCGGCTCTTTCGTCGTTACTTCCGAATTGGCGAAGGGACGTGTCAAATCAAGCAGCGAAGGTGCTGAAGGGGATGTGCGCGCCTCAGAGGAAGGTCGTCTGAAAACCTTATTCAGACTGACGGCGTTGAGCGCGGCATTATTGGGATTTTCCGAAGTGGCTTGGGCTGAGATTCCAGAAAAACCTGCAACAGGTGGGGCGACATTTGCCATCGGTAATGGTTCGACTTCAGCAAATGGAACGGGGGCTCTTGCTATTGGTAACAATGCACAAGCTAAAACTAATGGAGCTTTGGCAATCGGTCCGAATTCAACTAATACGACTATTGCGAATGGTAATAATGCTATTGCAATCGGTGTTAATCTTCAGACAACTGGACAAAAGGCGATAGGGATTGGTACGGATACTACTGTTAATGGAACAGGTGCTATTGCGATTGGTAACAATGATTCGAATAGGATGACGAATCAAGGTGTTAACGGGAATGGTGCCATCGGTGTGGGTAGTAATTTAACAGCGCGTGGTAACAATGCAATTGCTGTGGGTACGGAATCTCAGGCAACGGCAAACCATGCGATTGCTATCGGTACTGGTACGCGAGCAACGGGAGAAGATTCTATCGCTATTGGTAGGTCTGAAGGCATCAAGTGGACGCGAGCAGACAATAAGCAAAGTGTAGCTATCGGTTGGACGGCACAAGCAACAGGTGCGACCCAAGCAGTTGCTATTGGTCCGGATGCTGTTGCCTCAGGCACGCAATCCACTTCTATCGGTAATAATACCCGCGCAACAGGGGATTCATCCATTGCCATCGGTGGCGACGATTGGAATATCGTACGGACCAAACAAGTTGCAGCAGCAGGAAATAAACTGGTCCATCAGGTATTCCAAGACTTGACCGGTATGCCAATGAAGCAACAAGGTGAGGCTTATGGCAATCCATTTAAAGGTACGACTGCCGGCGATGCCGCCGTCGCTATTGGTGTAGCCGCACTCGCTGAAGGTGCGTTATCAACTGCTTTTGGTTCGGGGACATCTGCATCAGGCGTGGGGGCTGCTGCATTTGGTGTAGGCGCAACCGCCAGTCAGAATAAATCCGTCGCCATCGGCGCGGGTTCGCATACGCGTACCGATGCAACGGCTGTGACTGAAGCAACAGTTAATGGTGTCACTTACAGAGGTTTTGCGGGAACAGAACATATCACTACCGGCTCTCAGGTTTCTTTCGGTTCGGCAGGCTATGAGCGTCAGCTCAAGCACGTTGCGCCGGGCGCGATTACTTCAACTTCTACCGATGCGATTAACGGCAGCCAACTTTACGCTCTTCATGTAGGGGCGGGTAATATTGCCAAATCGGTCGCCGATGCATTGGGCGGTGGTGCGGCTGTCAGCAATGATCCGACAAATAATCAGGGTTCTTTCGTAACCTTACCGTCTTATGACGTGCTCAAAGGTAGCGACACACCGAATATGGCAGGTAATGGTACAGCTAACTTCAATGCAACTCCTGCTCGGAGCGTTGCTGATGCGCTGACCAATCTCAATACTTACGTCAACCAAGGCTTTGCCGTCAAAGATAATTCGGGCGCGGCGAAGGGCATTGTTTCGCCCGGCGAAAGCGTGCAGTTTGCCGACGGCAATGCAACTACCGTTACCGTTGATACCGAAGCAGACGGCAATACTAAAATCAAATACGACGTTAAGGTGGACGACAAAACCATCAAGGTTGTTGACGGTAAGCTGACCGGTACGTCACAAACCCATTTTTACAGCGTCAAAAACGAAGATCAAACTAAAGGTAACTACAACAACGACGGTGCGACAGGCGACAACGCGCTTGCCGCAGGTGTAGATGCTTCTGCGACTGCCAATGGTACAACTGCGGTAGGTCTGAAGGCTCAGGCATCGGCTGAATCTGCCATCGCAGTCGGTAGCGAAACCAAAGCAGCGGCGAAAAATGCGGTAGTAATCGGTAACAAGGCTTCCGTCGAAGCAGCCACAGGCTCTGTTGCTAGTGTCAACGGTACGACTACGGGTGAAGGCTCGGTCGCCGTGGGTGCGGCAAGTAAAGCCAGCGGTACGAACGCGACCGCGGTCGGTCAGTCGGCGAATGCTTTTGGTCAGAATTCTTTTGCAGGCGGTCAGGCATCCAATGCATTGGGCAAATCTAGCGTAGCATTGGGCGATGGTGCAAATGCACTTAATGACTCTGCTGTGGCTTTGGGTGCTTATACCAACGCGAATAATGCAGGAGCAACGGCTGTCGGTTTCAATACCAATGCTTCGGGCTGGGCATCATTTGCAGGTGGTCATTCCGCCAAAGCCGAAGCAAGTAGCGCGGTTGCTCTCGGTCATGAGGCGCAGGCAGTAGGCGGTAAGGCAGTCGCTATTGGTAAGTCTAGCCATGCTACCAAGGAAAGTGGCATTGCGTTGGGTGATGGCGCGAAGGCTGCCGAAGTGAATGCTATTGCTATCGGTTCGGGCAATAATGCTTGGAAAGAAGATTCTATCGCGTTAGGGCGTTTAGCCAATGCAGACGGCGAGGCTTCTTTGGCGCTTGGTTTGAACAGCCATACACGTTTGGAAAACGCTATCGCTTTAGGTAATGGTGCAAACGCTGATCATAGCAATAGCATCGCCATCGGTAAATCCAGTCATGTAGTTGCATCCGCGGGAGTTGCTATCGGTAATGATGCACAGGCTTTGAAATATAGCTCCGTTGTTATCGGTGATCAGGCTCAATCCAATAACTCGCGCTCTGTTGTCATCGGCTATAACGCTTCTGCAACCAATCCTGCAATGTCTGCATCCGGACAAGATTACAATCAAACCGTTGCTATCGGTTCATATGCCAATGCATGGGGTGATCAATCTACTGCCATTGGTAACAATGTAAAAGCACAAGGCAATTCTTCTATCGCTATCGGTGCGGACGACTGGGAGAACGTTGCGGTGAAAACTGTAGCCGGTACGGGTAAAACGGTTAAAGAGGTTTATCAAGACTATACCGGTGATGTGATGGTAACCGGTCAAAATGCTACTGAACAGACGACCTCAGGCGAAGCTGCGGTAGCGATTGGTACTAAATCAAAGGCAACAGGCGAATTGTCTACCGCCTTTGGTACGGGTACACGTGCCGAAGGCGTTGCCTCTGCTGCATTCGGTATGGGCGCGAAAGCTACTAAAGGTAACTCTGTGGCAATCGGTGCGGGCAGTAAGACTGCAACCGATGCAACCAAAGTCAACGAAGCTACTGTCAACAATCTGAAATACTCAGGTTTTGCAGGCGGCAACAATGTTAATCCGGGCGACCAAGTGTCTTTCGGTACGGCAGGCTACGAACGTCAACTGAAAAACGTTGCCCCGGGCGAAATCTCTAATACTTCTACGGATGCCATCAACGGCAGCCAGCTGTACGCGGTACAAAACGTTTTGGGCAATACTGCTAAAACTGTTAAAGGTGTATTGGGCGGCAATGCTGCAGTCGGCGAAGATGGCAGCTTTACAATGAGCAACATCGGCGGTACAGGCAAAAATACCATCGATGAGGCAATCCGTGATCTGAATGCTAATGCGTACAAACCGTTCAAGCTGACAACAGCGAAAACTGCTAATACCAACGGTACGGTACAAGATGACTCGCTGCAAAACATTACCAGCGGTTCGACCATTACGCTGGAAGCGGGCAAAAATATCTCCCTGCGTCAAAACGGTGCAACCGTCAGCATCAATACCGTCGATAATCCTGAATTCACGGGCAAAGTTACCGCTAAGGGCGGATTGGATATGGGCGGCAACAAGATTACCAATGTTGCCAAAGGCGATACTGCCGGCGACGCGGTTAATCTGGGTCAGTTGCAAGAAGCAATGGCAAACCTGAGCGTCAGCACGCTGACGACTGTCAATAATGATGCGCCGTTCTCCTATATAGATAAAGACGGTAGATTGCTGAAGCGGGAGGTAACCGTAGATTCAGGTACGGGCGCGAAAACTGTATCGTTCAAACATATGGACGACAGCACTCCGTACACGGGTGACGTAACCATTGCCGCATTAAACCCGACCGATCCGCAAACCACTACTCCGACCACGGTCGGCAATGTGAAGAACGGTGCTAAAGACAATGATGCAGTCAATGTTTCCCAGTTGAACAAAATCGCCGAAGCCATCGGTACGAAAGTGAATCCGGACGGAACGATTACTGCACCGACTTACAACGTCATTTCAGGCAACCCTTCGACTGCAAGCGTAGCTAATTACAACAAAGTGGGTGACGCGCTCACCGCTTTGAGCGATGCCGTACGCACACCGTTGAATTTCGAAGGCGACACAGGCACGAAATTTGACCGCCAACTCGGCAGCACCGTAGCAGTCAAAGGCGGACAAACTGATAAGACTAAGCTATCCGATAATAATATTGGTGTAGTTTCAGACGACCAAAATCACACGTTGAACGTCAAATTGGCAAAAGAATTGACCGGCCTGACTTCCGCAGCCTTCGGCGATGGCGTTACTACTGGAGGTACGACTGTTAACGGCTCCGGCGTAACCATCGGCTCCGGCAGCAACCCTGTGAGCCTGACTGCGGGCGGACTCTCCAACGGCGGCAACAAGGTTACCAACATTGCTGACGGCGTGGCAGATAATGACGCAGCAAGCTATAAACAAGTCAAAGCCGCGAAAACCGAGGTTCAAGGGGGTACGAATGTTGCCAGCGTAACCAAAACCGATAACCCGACTGACGGTCATACGGTTTACACCGTCAACGCCAAAGGTGCAGCCGTAGCGCTCGACAGTAGTGTGGACGGTCTGAAACTTACGTCGTCTGAAGATACAACCACCAATGTCACTACCTACAAACTGGATTTGTCAGACAAAACCAAAGCCTCTTTGACAAAAGCCGACAGCGCATTGCAAAACATCGGCGTACAAGTCAACGGCACAGATGCTAAAACCTTGACTAAAGACGATTCAACGCTGAACTTCGTTAATGGCACAGGTACGACTGCCGAAAACAAAGGGGGCACCGTTGCGTTCAATGTCAATAAATCTACGTTGACAGCAGGTACTGGTGGCGTAATCAGTGCGGATACAGCAGGCGATGCATTTGCTACCGCAACTGATGTTGCCAATGCCATCAATAAAGCCGTTGCCGACAGCGAGAAAATCAGCATCGTAGCGGCAGGCGATAATACCCATGTTACTTCTCAAGTTACTGGTAATCAGACACTTTATACCGTTCATGCCGATAAAACGACTGTGAGCGTAAAAGCTGACGGTAAGCTGGCATTGAATCCGACTGAAGCGACAAACAGTAACCAAACCAAAACCACCAACTACGAACTCGACCTTACAGACGACGCCAAAGCCGAGATTCAAAAAGGCGTGGAGGCGAAAACTGCTGTCGACAGCAAGGGTGTTGCATTTGCGGGTAACAACGGAACAACCGATGCCGCCAAACTGGGTGAAACCGTCAATCTCAAAGGCGACGACCAAAACGTCGTTACTGAAGCTGGAGCAGACGGCATTAAAGTCAAATTGAAAGACGAAATCACTGTCCAAACCGTCAATGCCGATAAACTCAAAGCAGGTAATAGTGTTCTGACCACAGACGGACTGAACACACCGCAAGTCACCGCAGGCGATAGTGTGTTAAACGGTAATGGATTGAACATTGCCAATGGTGACAATCCTGTATCCCTGACCAAGTCCGGCTTGAACAATGGCGGCAACAAGATTGCCAAAGTAGCCAAAGGTGCGGCAGACACCGACGCGGCAAATGTCGAGCAAATCAAACCGCTTGCAGCCGCATTGAACACGACCGTCGGTGCGGACGGTACGGTCGGACAGCCGAGCTTTACCGTCAAACAAGCCGACGGTACGGCAGGCACGCCTGTACATACCATTCAAGATGCTTTGAACAAAGTCAGCGACGAGTTGAACAAAGGTCTGAACATTGCCGCAGACAACGGCAATGCGGACAAAGTCAACTTGGGCGAAACCGTTACCTACACAAGCAAAGATAAAAATATCGTAACAACTGTAGGTAGCAACGAAATCGACTTCAGCCTTGCCAATACCGTCACCGTCGGCAAAAACGCTTCAGGCGGCAATCCTGTTACTATCGATGGCACGAAAGGTACAGTAAGCGGACTGACCAACAAAACGTTAGGCGGTACGGATTTCGCAGCCAAAGGTCAAGCTGCAACAGAAGAGCAGATCAATGCCGCACAAACCAATCTGGCAAATGTTTTGGGTACAGGTTCAATCAACCAAAACGGTACGGTAACGGTTACCAATATTGGTGAAACAGGCAAGACCACCGTCAGCGATGCGATTAAATCCGTCAAAGAAACCGCTGAAAAAGGCTGGAATCTGCAAGCCAACGGCGATACTGCCGAAAAAGTGGCGGCAGGCGAAACGGTAACGTTCAAAGACGGCAAAAACATCAAAGTAACCCGCAACGGTAAAAATATCACCGTAGCGACTTCAGACGACGTCGAGTTTAATAAAGTAACCGTCGGCGACAGTGAGTTGAACGGCAGCGGATTGACCATCTCTAACGGCGCGGCAGGATCTTCCGTATCCCTGACTAAAAACGGTCTGAACAACGGCGGTAACAAAGCCTCCAACATCGCTAAAGGCACTGAGGATGCCGACGCGGTAAATGTCGAGCAACTTAAACCGATTGCAGCCGCATTGAACACAACAGTCAACCCGACAACGGGTGAAGTGGCTGCGCCCGCGTTCACCGTAACTAAAGCGGACGGCACGAAAAATACCGCTGTCGGTACGGTTCAAGAAGCCTTGGATAAGGTGGGCGAAGAGTTGAAGAAAGGTTTGGTCATTGCCGCTGATGAAGGGTCGTCTGAAAAAGTCAACTTGGGCGACACCGTTACTTACACCGGTACCGATGGCAACATTAAGACCAAAACCCTGCCGGGAGGCAAAGTTGATTTCGGTTTGAACGACAAAGTTACGTTGGGCAAAGCCGGCGGCACTCCGATTGTACTTGACGGTACGAACGGCACGGTAAGTGGACTGACCAACAAAACCTTGGGCGGTGCGGACTTTGCCACCAAAGGCCAAGCCGCGACTGAAGAACAGTTGAATGCCAGCCAAGCAAACCTGAAAACCATCTTGGGCGGTGATGCAGAAAATACCAACGGCAATATCACCATGAGCAATATCGGTGGTACTAACCAAAATACGGTTCACGACGCAATCAAGTCTGTGAAAGAGACGGTGGAAAAAGGTTGGAAGCTGCAAGCGAACGATGATACTGAAGAGAAAGTTGCTGCCGGCGAAACGGTTAACTTCAAAGACGGCAAAAACATCAAAGTAACCCGCGACGGCAAAAACATCACCGTAGCTACTTCAGAAGATGTTGAATTCAATGCCGTCAATGCCACCAATGTGATTGCAGAAACCGTTATCGCAGGCAACAGCGTCTTGACTACCGAGGGTCTGAAAATTGGTGCGGATAATTCTCCGAGCCAAGTGTCCCTGACTAATACTGGACTGAACAACGGCGGCAACAAGATTGCCAACGTAGCCAAAGGTACGGCAGATACTGATGCGGTTAACGTCAGTCAAATCAAACCGTTGGCAACAGCGTTGAATACGACTGTTGGTGCGGATGGTTCTATCGCAGCACCTAACTTTACCGTCAAACAAGCCGACGGTACGGCAGGAACTCCTGTACATACTGTTCAAGAAGCATTGGACAAAGTGGGCGACGAGTTGAACAAAGGTCTGAAGATTGCCGCTGACGAAGGGTCGACTGAAAAAGTCAACTTAGGTGACACCGTTACTTACACCGGTACCGATGGCAACATTAAGACCAAAACCCTGTCGGGAGGCAAAGTTGATTTCGGTTTGAACGACAAAGTTACGTTGGGCAAGACCGGCAGCACTCCGATTGTGCTGGACGGTACGAACGGCACGGTAAGTGGATTGACCAACAAAACGTTGGGCGGTACAGACTTTGCCACCAAAGGACAAGCCGCGACCGAAGAACAGCTGAACGAAACCCAAGTGAATCTGAAAAACATCTTGGGCGGCAACGCAGCCAACAACAACGGCAACGTAACGACCAGCAACATCGGTGAGACTGGAGCAGACAACGTTCACGACGCGATCAAGTCAGTGAAAGAGACTGCCGAGAAAGGCTGGAAGCTGAAAGCGAACGACGAAGCCGACAGCGACAGCGAAAAAATCGCCGCAGGCGACACCGTGACCGTGAAACAAGGTAAGAACATCCGAGTGAAACGCAGCGGCAAAGATCTGACGGTTGAAACTTCAGACGACGTTGAGTTTGATCATGTCAAAGCTGATTCAGTGGCAGCGACCAGCGTGGTTGCCGAAAGTGTTATCGCAGGCAACAGCGTCTTGACTACCGACGGTCTGAAGATCGGTGCAGACGGCTCTCCGAACCAAGTGTCACTGACTACTGCCGGTCTGAACAACGGCGGCAACAAGATTGCCAACGTAGCCAAAGGTACGGCAGCCACCGACGCCGTCAACGTCGCCCAGCTGAACGAACAACTCGCCGCCACCGAAAAAACCACCACCGTCGTTGCCGGTAAGAACGTGACCGTCAGCGAAAAAGTGGACGGCAACAACACCGAGTACACGGTTAACGCCGACAAGACCACCCTCAGCCAAGCGGCGGGCGGTGCGGTTAAAGTCAGCGAAGGTGCGAAAGACGCCGACGGTGTTACCGATTACACGCTGGATTTGACTGACGAAGCCAAAGCCGACATCGCCAAAGGCGTCGCGGCGAAAGACGCGGTGGACAACAAAGGCCTGACCTTTGCCGCCGACAACGGCACGACCGGTGCGAAGAAACTGGGTGACAGCCTGAGCGTCAAAGGCGACGGCAACATCCTGACCCGCGCCGACGAAAACGGCATCGGCTTCTCGCTGGCCGACAAGATTACCGTCGGCAAAGCCGGCAACGGCAACAAACCGCTCGTAATCGACGGTACCGCCGGTCTGATTTCCGGTCTGAGCAACACCACCCTGGGCGGTGCGGACTTTGCCACTAAAGGCCAAGCCGCAAGCGAAGAGCAGTTGAACGCAGCCCAAGCCAACCTGGAGAAAATCCTCGGCGGTAACGCGGCCAACAACAAAGGCAACGTGACCACTACCGACATCGGCGGTACCGGCAAAGACAACGTCCACGACGCCATTGCCGCAGTGAAAGAAACTGCCGACAAAGGCTGGAACCTGAACGCCAACGACGAAACCTCGTCTGAAAAAATCGGCGCAGGCGACACCGTAACCTTCAAAGAAGGCAAAAACGTCAAAGTCAGCCGCGACGGTAAGAACATCACCGTAGCGACTTCAGACGACGTCTCCTTCGACAAAGTGACCGTAGGCGGCAGCGTTCTGACCGACAACGGACTGACTGTGGGCAACGGCAAGGCAGGCAAACCTGTCAGCCTGACCAAAGACGGTCTGAACAACGGCGGCAACAAAGTCACCGACATCGCTGCAGGCGAAGCCGACACTGACGCAGTGAACGTTGCACAGCTCAAAGCAGCCGCGGCGAAAGCCACGTCCAAAGTGGACAGCGGCAATGACAACATCGTCGTCACACCAGAGCAAAATGCCGACGGCAGCACCACTTACAAAGTGGCGACCGCGCCCAACCTCAAAGCCGACAGCTTCACCGCAGGCGATACCGTTGTGAACAACGACGGCGTCAAAGTCGGCGATAAAGTGGCATTGGGCAAAGACGGTCTGAAAGCAGGCGATGTGAACATCACCGCCGACGGCATCAACGCAGGCAACAAAGCCATCAGCAACGTTGCCGCCGGTGTGAAAGACACCGATGCCGCCAACGTCGGACAGTTGAACCGTCTGACTGCCGCCGCCAAGACCGAAGTCGAAGCCGGTACCAACATTGCAAGCGTTACCGGCAAACAGGGTGCGAACGGTCAAACCGTTTACACCGTCAACGCAGACGGCGCGAGCGTCTCCGCAGGTTCCGACAACATCGTCGTGACCAAAGGCAACAAAGACGCCGACAACGTAACCGACTACG
The DNA here is from genome assembly GCA_032388755.1 of Neisseria sp. DTU_2020_1000833_1_SI_GRL_NUU_006. Classification (NCBI taxonomy): domain Bacteria; kingdom Pseudomonadati; phylum Pseudomonadota; class Betaproteobacteria; order Neisseriales; family Neisseriaceae; genus Neisseria; species Neisseria sp. DTU_2020_1000833_1_SI_GRL_NUU_006. Next base: position 2,485,736 of record CP135593.1, read on the forward strand.
CCGTTGACCTGTCTAAAGCCGTCAAAGCCGACATCGCCAAAGGCGTCGCGGCGAAAGACGCGGTGGACAATAAAGGCATCAGCTTCGCAGGCGACAGCGGTACGACCGTTGCCAACAAACTGGGCGATACCGTCGCCGTTAAAGGCGATGCCAACATCACCACCACCGCAGGCGCGAACGGTATTCAGGTCGGCCTCAACAAAGACCTGAAAGTCGACAGCGTCAAAGCAGGCGATACGGTTGTGAACAACAACGGCGTCAACGTCGGCGACAAAGTGGCGCTGGGCAAAGACGGTCTGAAAGCAGGCGATGTCAACATCACTGCCGACGGTATCAACGCAGGCGGTAAGAAAGTAACCGGCGTCGCCGCAGGCACCGTCGCCGCAGGCAGCACCGATGCCGTCAACGGCGGACAACTGCACCGGGTTTACGAACTGATCGGCAGCAACGGCGGCAACGTCAACACCGCACCGCCGGCAGTCGAAGCAGACGGCAAAGCAGGCTTGGGTAATATCAAAAACATTACCCTGGTGGACAACAGCAACAATCCGAACGTGACCAACGTCACGAACGAGACCAAGATTGCCCAGTCCAACGGTTACAGCCTCGTGACCTACAACGTCGAAGACCAAGGCATGTACGTGACCAACAACGTCATCGAAGCCGTAGGCCGTATGAACGAACAAGGCATCAAGTTCTTCCATACCAACGACGGCGAAGTGAACCCCGACGTACAGGCACGCAACGGCGAAGACTCCAGCGCGAGCGGCGCATACGCCACGGCGGTCGGCTTCCAAGCCGCCTCCAAAGGCACCAACGCCATCGCCATCGGTAAAGGCGCCAAAGCCAACGCCGAGAACACCATCGCCATCGGTACCGGCAACATCGTCAGCGGCAAAAACTCCGGCGCCATCGGTGACCCGACCGTAGTAAGCGGCAACAGCTCTTACTCCATCGGTAACAACAACAACGTATCCGCCGACAACGCCTACGCATTGGGCAGCAACATCAAAGCCACAGTCAACGACTCCGTCTACCTCGGCGACCGCGCCCAAACCCAAGGCATCCATACGGCTGATGCGGCCAAAGGCGAAGCCTATACCTACGGCGGCCTGAACGACAAAGCCGTGGCAGGCAAAGCAGGTTCGACTGCCGCCGCGAACAAAGTCGTCGGCGTCGTCACCGTCGGCAACGGTACGGACGAGACCCGTCAGGTACAAGGTGTGGCGGCAGGCGTGGTATCGGCGGATTCGACTGATGCGATCAACGGCAGCCAGTTGTATTACACCAACCAGGCGATTGCCAACGTAGCGACACAAGCGACAGCAGCGAAAACCGAAGTTACCGCAGGTAAGAACGTCGTCGTTAACCAAACGACCGGCAACAGCGGACAGACCGTGTATAACGTTGCTACTGCCGATAAACTCGACGTAACCAGCGTAACCGCAGGCGGTGTAACCGTTAACGCGCAAGGTGTCAGCATCGCTGCACCGACCGCCCATAATCCGGCGAATACCGTCAGCCTCAGCCCGATCGGTCTGAACAACGGCGGACAACGCATCACCAACGTCGCCCCGGCGAAAGAAGGTACCGATGCGGTCAACCTGAACCAGCTCGCCGGCGTGGGTAACGCCCTGCAAAACAACATCGAACGCGTCGGCAAAAAAGCCTATGCAGGCGTGGCAGGTGCGATTGCACAAGGCTCGATTCCGCAAGTAACCCGTCCGGGTGCAACCGGTATCGGCGTGGGTAGCGGCTACTACGGTGGTCAATCCGCCATGGCAATCGGCGTGTCTGCGATGAGCGACGGCGGTAACTGGGTTGTTAAAGGCAACTTCTCTGCCAACACAGACGGCCACGTCGGTGTCGGGGCAGGTGCGTTGTACCAGTGGTAAGCTAACGGCTCTTAGCTGAAGCAAAGCAAAGGTCGTCTGAAATCCAAAACAGGGTTTCAGACGACCTTTTTATATCTTGTATGAGGGATAAATTGGTTTTATTTGAAATTCATGGCTGGAAGGATGATGGAAGTTGGATTTCTTCTGAAATCTAGAGCGACATCACGACTTTTCAGACGACCTTTGGTGATTCAATTTACCAAATCCCTGTAAACGTTTTTTCCGCCCGCCAAAATTTCCAACGCGATTTCGGTGTGAGTGTTAATACGCCGCCGTTTTCCCCATCGGTCGTCAAGGTCAGTTTTTTCAGACGACCTGTGTGCAGCGCCTGCCAAATCGGGTCGAACCAGCGTTGTTCCCAATCCTGCAAAATATCTTGGTAGGCCAGTACGTCCGCCGTCGACCCGGTAACGGTCAAACCATCCATAAAAATGACGGCAGTGTCTGTTCCTGTTTCTTGCATCCAAGAGGCAAAGGCGCGAAAGTCGTATGGTGCATCTATGCGGTCGGAGGCAAATTGCGCCCACGGGCTGTCGGAGAATAGGGCGGATGATTGCTGCGTCCCTTGAATATCATGCCACAGCCACAGACCGTTTATCGGCGGTGTTCCGAGTTGGTTGCGAATGTTGTTGATCGGGTGTTGGTGCAGCCACATTTGAATTTCTGTCTGCTTGGCTAACCATTGTCCGCTATCTTTGCCTGATGCTTGTTCAGATGACCCCATTTGTCCGTAAATATCCAATATGGGCTGAATTTGCCAGTCTTGCGGATTGGGTAATAAGACAAGCCACAAATCGGGGCGAACGGGGACGAACCGCCAACCCTCGTCCTGATAAAAATCAGACAGTTCGCGACATAATTCATCTGCCTCGTCAGTGGCAATACCGATATATTCGCCGCCAACGACGCTGACTTGGTGCAAACCCATCTGCTGCCATAGCGGGGAAACCAATGCGGCAGGTTGTTGCTGTGGAACGTTTGCAGCAGTTTTTGCGTGTTTGAGCAGGCTGCCGTCCCATAAATAACGCCCGTAAAATTTTGATGTTTCAACTGCTTGTTTGTGTAAATGTCCGAAGCGAAGCAGACGGTTGAAGGCTGGCAGGGTAAGAGGGGGGACGGATTCGTCGCTTTGGCGGTTTAGCGACGGAATGGCAAGGGTCAGGTTCATGGCAGGCGGCAGGTTGGGAAAAAGCATCATTTTAAGGGAGAATGCCGGCCATTCCCAAATGTCTATGGGATGGGACGTTTGAAGCAATATACGCGATTGTGATATAATTACGGACGTAAATTTCAGAAAAAACGGGTGTAAATCAAAACAATAGCCTTGATAATACGCCCTTGGTTCCCCATTGTGCTGTTTGCCGGACTATGAAAAAGGTCGTCTGAAAGACGGATAAATAGCAGACAGTCTTCTTTTAAATGAAAATCACATTGCCCGTGCGGATTGATAAAGCAGCCGCACCGCCGCATTAAAAGGATAATTCGTGATCGAAACAACCCGATTTCCCTTATTGCGCCGATTTTGGCACAACAAACCTATCCGCTGGTCTCTGTTGGGCATCCTTTTGCCCGTTTCCGGCGCGATGACTGCCTATGCAGTAACCGAACCTGTTCCCGAGTATCAAGGATTTAAAGTCGAGCGCGTTTCTGAAGAGCTGCCGGCGGTTTATGTTGAAACCGGCAATTTTCAGTCCAGTTACTGGGCGCAAGAAGTCGTCCAGCAGGGCGACTCACTCGCCGATGTGCTTACCCGCATGGGGGTCCCCCAAACCGACATCAAGCAAATCATGGCGAAAAACAGTGCGGAACGCGATATGCAACATTTGCGCGCCAACCAGTCTGTCAATATCCGCATCGATGCTTCGGGACAAGTTACCGACGTACAGTTTTTCACGGATGAAGAGCTTGAGCGCAATCTTGTCGCTTTGGAAAAAGTCAAAGGCAAATGGCAGGCTTCTACATCGGAAGTGGATATGAAGACCATGCCGACCCTGCGTTCCGTCGTTGTCCGCACTTCCGCGCGCGGTGCAATGGCGCAGGCGGAAATTCCTGTCGAAATCCGCGAGTCGCTGAGCGAAATTTTCTCCGACGTACTGAGCTTGGAGGATTTGAAAGAAGGCGATGTGATACGATTGCTGTATGACAGCATGTATTTCCGCGGACAACAAATGGGTACGGGCAATATTCTGGCAGCCGAAATTGTCAAAGGCGGTAAAAGCTATCAAGCCTATTATTACAGCCAGGGTAAAGGCGACGAAGAGAGCGGCAGCTATTATGATCAAAGCGGCAAATCGCTCCAGCAAAAAGAGGGCTTCAACATCGAGCCTGTCGTCTATACGCGCATTTCATCCCCGTTCGGTTACCGGGTCCACCCCGTTTTACATACCGTCCGTATGCATACCGGTATTGACTACGCGGCTCCTTCCGGTACGCCGATTAAAGCGACCGCTGACGGCGTGATTACCTTCAAAGGCTGGAAGGGCGGCTACGGTAATACCGTTATGATCCGCCATTCTAACGGCGTTGAAACCTTATACGGGCATATGAGCGCGTTTACCCCTGCCCAAGGTACGGTGCGTGCAGGCGAAGTGATCGGATTCGTCGGTACGACGGGACGTTCTACCGGTCCGCACCTGCACTATGAAGCACGCGTGAACAGTCAGCCTGTCAACCCGACTACGGTTGCCCTGCCGACACCCAAGCTGACGCCAACCAATATGGCTGCATTCCGTCAGCAGCAGAAATCGGCAAATACCATACTTGCCTCTATCCGCGGGTTGCCTGTTTCTGTGGCGCAGTTGGATTAATCAGGCTGCCCATAGTATTGGGGTATGCCTTAAAAGGTTGTCTGAAAACCAGGTTTAAGGTTTTCAGATAACCTTTTGCATTGGGATAAATACGAAAACTTTTTTCAGTTCATATGGCTTGAGGAAAGTTTTTTGGGAGGGATTGCAAATAACAGAATGCGCTAGAATCTCAATGATATAGTGGATTAACTTTAAACCAGTACGGAGTTGCCTCGCCTTGCCGTACTATCTGTACTGTCTGCGGCTTCGTCACCTTGTCCTGATTTAAATTTAATCCACCATATCAGGACGGTATTTCTGCGAGAGAGATTTAGAGATATGTATTTGCTGTCATTTTGAAACATGTCTTCATGGCGGAGAGTACATTTGTTTTTGAGCAAGATCGGCAGGTAACGTTTTTATTTCATGTGTTATGTTGTGTGATTGCCATAAGAGACTTGTTATCAAAAAAGGTCGTCTGAAACCGAATTTGAGGTTTCAGACGACCTTTTCGTTTTTTGATACCGATGTGTGGTTTTCAGCGTTTCTTTCAGTTTTCTTGTAAAGAAACCGTCTGTTTGGCGAGGGGAGCAGGATGCAGTGCAGTCAGCTTCTTCGTCAAGATATTCAAAATCACACCGTAGGCTGGCAGGAAGAAGAGGGTGCAGATGGTGAGTTTGAACAGGTAATCGACAAAAGCGATGTCCTGCCAGTTTGCTGCCATAAATTCATCGCTGCTGGCGTAGAAGGCAATGGCGAAAAATACCAGCGTATCCAGGGCGTTGCCGATGACGGTTGATGCGGTCGGGGCAATCCACCACGCTTTCAGACGACGTAATTTGTTGAACACAAAAATATCAAGGATTTGTCCGAGTGCGTAAGCGGCAAAGCTGGCTAAGGCGATGCGTCCGACAAAGGTATTGAATTCGGATAGCGCGCCTAAACCTGTCCAACTGCCGTCGTGGAACAAAACGGAAAAGATGTAGGAAAGCAAAAGGGCGGGGAACATGACCCAAAAGATAATCCGCCGTGCCAAGTGCGAACCGAAAATGCGGACGGTCAGGTCGGTGGCAAGGAAGATGAAGGGAAAGGAAAACGCGCCCCAAGTGGTGTGGATGCCGAAAATTTGGAAGGGGAACTGCACCAGATAGTTGCTGGCGGCAATGATGAGGATATGGAAAAGCACCAGCCAGAAGAGCGCTTTCTGTTGTTGCACTGTTGTAAATTCGTACATGGAAATCTTTCGGAAAGGCTTTCAGACGACCTTCTCGTGAAAAAGGTCGTCTGAAAATGCGTAAAAAGGGGATGGATTATTGGCTGTCGTGTTCGAACAGGCGTTTGCGTGCCAGTGTTTCGAACTCGGTACCTGCTTTGCCGTAATTGGCAAAGGGATGAATGGCGATGCCGCCGCGCGGTGTGAATTCGCCGAAAACTTCGATGTATTTCGGATCCATCAGGGCAATCAGGTCTTTCATGATGATGTTGACGCAGTCTTCATGGAAATCGCCGTGGTTGCGGAAGCTGAATAGGTAGAGTTTCAGGGATTTGCTTTCCACCATTTTGATGTGCGGGATGTAGCGGATGTAGATGGTGGCAAAGTCGGGCTGCCCGGTCATGGGGCAGAGGCTGGTGAATTCGGGGCAGACGAACTTGACGAAATAATCGTTGTCGGGATGTTTGTTGTCGAATGCTTCAAGAATTTCGGGAGCGTAGCCGGTCGGATATTGGGTTTTTTGATTGCCCAAAAGAGAGATGCCTTGCAGCTCTTCGGTATTGCGGGACATAAGGGTTTCCTTAGTTTTTTAATGTGGGAGGTTTTCGAACCACGAAAGGCGGATTGTAATATAAGGCAGGGGTGATGTGTAACCTTTATGCAGCATCGGAGGTCGTCTGAAGCTATTTGCAATTAAACGATTTGAATTGTAACCACAATTTTAAAAAATGATTAAAAATGTAATTTTTCAAATGATTGCTTTATTTTCAGCTTATTTCTGTCAATTACAGGTAAATAAAGCCAAGCAATAAGAACTAAGCAGGTGTCGGAAAGTCCTAAGAATCGGTTTGATGGAAGACAAAAGTTGGTAGTTCGCTTTTATGCAAAATAATGTTTTTTGCATAAAAAGTACCATTCGTTATTAACTTTAACCGATTGTCAGATTTTCATCAGAAGAATAGTCAATTAGATTAGTATGTTCACATAAAACAAATATTTGGCATTTTGATTCAATGATTTTTTCATCGTTGCTCCCATCGGATGGGGCGGCGATTGAAGTTGGTAATTAAGAGGAATAAACCATGAGTTTTTCACAAACCGATTTGACCACGGCATTAAAAACCCTATCTGACCGCCTGCCTCAATTTTCCGAGCAGCAGACCAGGGCTGGGCGGATGTTGCGGGTCGTAACCGAACGCCTCAGTTCGCATCTGAATGATAATCTGAAAGTATATGGCATCAATGAAAACCTCTGGTTTGCCTTGATGGCGGTTTACGTCAGCCCCAACAGTGAAATTTTACCATCACGCTTGAGTGATTTGATGGATCTGACCCGTACCAGCGCGACCAGATTGTCGGACGAAATGGTCAGCCGGGGCTGGGTTGCACGCTATATCAACCAGCAGGACCGCCGTCAGATTGTGCTAAAATTGACCCCCGAAGGTGAGGTTTTTATCCAAAAAGTATGGCCGCAGGTTTCCAGTACGAACCAAGAGGCTTGGAAAGATTTCACCGATGAAGATTACAACCAATTGCAATATTTGTTGGGTAAGCTGCTGCGCCGGCTGGAGGGCTGATAAAGCGGATGCAGGATGTGGCGGATACCGATAATAAAACGGAGTATTCCATGAAAGCCAATCCCTACAAACAGGGAATCTGTATCGCTACCGCCATTCTACTTTCTGCCTGCGCTCAATTCGGTAAACAGGCTCCTTTGGAAGAACCTACCAATTACGGGCTATCTGAAGGTAAGTCTGCAGCCATGGTTCAAGATGCGTGGTGGATGCAACTGAACGACCAAAAACTTAACCGATTAGTTGCACTCTCTATCCGTAATGCTCCCGATTTGCGTATTGCTAAGGCGCGCTTCGAACAAGCACAAGCGCAGCTGGGAATCACTGAAGCCGCAAGCAAAATGCAAATCGGGTTGTCCGCGCGAGGGGCGGGAGCATATGTTGCTCCTAAGCCCTCATCCGGTCATATTGATACTGACCATACCTTATTATTGGCAAATACTGCTTTACAGGGTACTTGGTCGTTTGACTTTTGGGGTAAGAACCGGAAACAGGCCGCGTCCATATTAGGAAAGCGCAAGGCCATTTTGTACGAGGCCCATCAAACGCGTATTGATATCGCCAATGCGGTTGCATCACAATATTTCACATGGCAGATGTTGTTAATACAACAAAATCTATTATCCGAGCGTATGGAAACTGCAGACAAGATGCAGCAACTGATACGCAGAAGGATTAATGCCCGCCTGGCTTCTGCAGAATCGCTTTATCCGGTTGAAATGCAACAGCAAAGTATGCAGTTGGAAAAACTGGAGTTGGAGCGCCGAATTGCTAAAGTGCGTCATGCTTTAGCAATATTAAGCGGGACAACACCTGACGGTTTATCTTTGTATATGCCTGAAAAAATGGCAGCAGTTCCTGTCGCTCCAATCAATAAAATCCATGCAGATTTATTGGGTGCCCGCCCGGATATTGCTGCACAAAAAGCTATGTTGGAATCTCGGTTCAATACGGTTAAAGCGACAGAAGCTGAGTTCTATCCCAATATAGAACTCAAAGTTTTGGCAGGTCTGGCACATATTGATGCTTTTAATGTTGTACGAGGGCGTACATCGGGTATGATCGGCGTACTTCCTGCCTTAAATCTGCCAATTTTTACTTCAGGAGCATTACAATCTAAGTTGGCAGGGCGGCGTGCCGAATATAATGAACAGGTAGCCCTTTATGACCGTACTGTTTTAAATGCCATGCGTACTGCTGCCGATGCGGTTGTTGACTATCAAAATATGCAGAAACGACAAAGCATTTGGGAGAAAATGCAGGAAACTGCTGAAAAAACAGTCCGTAACGCGAATAGCCGTGTCAATGCGGGATTAGATAATGGTCTATCTGCTCTGCAAAAACAGAACGAACTTCTGCAATTAAAAATGCAGAAAGCACAATATCAAGCCGAGTCATTGATTGCATGGAGCAATTTAAATACCCAACTGGGCGGAGGATTTAAGCTTGAGCCTTTGGGACGAAATGTCTCAAAAAAAAGTACAGGTAAAAAGGTACGCTGAGGAAAACAATGGCAGCTTGTTAATCAAGCTGCCATTTTTGTTTTCTCTTGATTGCTAATAGAGTATAAGTGGATTGGTAAAAACTAGGGAATGTAAAGACAGTTTTATAGAAATGCCAATATGATCCTCGATCAATGTACTATATTAGTTTTCCCTTTGGCGTGTTTGTATATAGAACCTGACTGTTCAGGGACGATTACTAGGTTTCAAATGATGTTTTACTTGCGAAAAACACAAAACCCGTTACTTAAAAAGCAGCGGGTTTTGTGTTATTCGGTTTTGAGTATCTGATATAAGGGGAACAGTATGTCTCGTATATGCGCACTCCGATGAGATAAGAAAATGAAAAGGGGGGAATCGTTGTTTAATGACTCGGAGCAGGACGGCATCCGAGTGAGTACTATTATATAATAATAGTAATTATTATCAATAAAAATTTTCAAAATTAATATAACTTATTGAAAAAATATTAAAATTATTTTTTAGATTTGAATGAAGGCTGAAGCAAAAGATGAAAATATTAAGTATCTGATTGAATTTACTAGTGTTTGAATAAGATGTTTTGAGCAGCTATTGGTCTATTGGTGTAGGGTAAGGTATGTATTAATCAGAAGGTCAGGGGGGAAAGCAAATATCAATTTTCAAATAACAGATTCTTATGAATCTTACGGCTTGCTCGCTATAAGCAAAGCTTCATAATCCATTTAAATATTATTCTTAAAATAAAGCGGTCTCGCTACTTTACTTGCAAGACCGCCTTATTTTCAATAATTTAAAATTTTGGTTTTAGAATAAGGAATCTAATTGTTTATTATTGCCGGTATTGCTTGGCAAAACTGGCTCCTCTTGTAAGTCTTGGCGGTCAAGACGGTTAGAGCTTTGTGGATCAGGCATATCATCGTCAGAAGATTGGCTGGTACGCTTAGATGGTTGAGAGATCGGGCGTGGTGCTACTCCACCGTTTTCCAAGGCTAAGTCAGAACTGGTAGTTAGTCGTTCCTTCATATAATACTCGCCACCATTAGAAACTATGCCTTCAGGTGCTTTCATTCCCTTGATCTCAGTGCCTTTGAGAGCGTAACGCATATAATCTACCCATACCGGAATTGCAATCGTTCCACCATAACCTGCACGCCCCATACTGCGGGGTTTGTCAAAACCAACATAAACAGCAGTTACCACTTTGGGATTAAAACCGACAAACCATGCATCCTTGTTGTCATTGGTCGTTCCGGTTTTACCGGCAATGTCGCTTCGACCTAATGTTGTTGCACCTCGAGCAGTACCAGCACGGACTACGTCTTGCATAATTTTATACATGATATATGCGTTTCGAGGATCAATTGCCTGAGGAGCATTTTCTCCTGCAACTAAGGGTTGCATCTGTGCTTTCAGACGACCTTGGCTATCGTAGATTTTGTCAATAACATAAGCTGAGATTTTATAACCACCATTGGCAAAAACACTATATGCCTCTGCAATACGGAGTGGAGTAGTTTCTCCAGTACCCAAAGCCATCGATAAACTTGCGGGAAGCTCAGACGGTTTGAAACCAAAACGCTGAGCATATTGCTGGGTGTATCCGATTCCGATAGACATCAGGATGCGGATAGAGACCATATTTTTCGATGCAGTTAATGCTTGGCGCAATGTAATGTAACCAGAATAACGCCCATCTGAATTTTTTGGAGACCACACACCACCATTTGCTCCTTTTCCTGGTAGAGATATTGGGGCATCATTTATCATGGTTGAGGCTGTCATACCTTTAGCTAGTGCAGCAGAATATACGAAAGGCTTGAATGTTGAACCAGGTTGGCGCATCGCCTGAGTTGCACGGTTAAAAGTTTTGCTATGGTAGTCATAGCCACCAACTAATGCTTGAACAGCTCCAGTTTTGGCATCTAAAGAAACAAGTGCGCCTTGTAGTAAAGGTTCTTGTACAACGGTCCAGCCATTGCCAATATTTTTCACTCTGATGACTGAACCGCGCCGGATACGGTCTTCCCCCATCTTTTCATTATTAACTGCTTTAGCTGCAAAACCTAACGATTTAGTGTCAAGGGTAATTTTACGACCGTTGGGTAGTTGGATTTGTACCGCTTTTCTAGAGGCTTCTAAGACAACCGCAGGAACCATTTTATCCACGGTATATAAAGTAGATAAATATTGGCTGACTGTTTCTTCAACATCATCTGTTTTGCTGAGGTCAATGTAGTTTTCTGCTCCTCTGTAGCTACTGCCTCGGTCAAAGTTTCTTAAGACCTTACGCAATGCTTCGGTAGCAACACGCTGATTTGCAGTATTTACGGTTGTATAAACATGAAAGCCTTGGGTGTAGGCTTCTTCACCATATTTTTCATATAGTTCTTGACGAACCATTTCTGCTACATACAACGCGTTTTGATCAATTTTTTGTACAAACCGCTCGTAATGTAATTCTTCTTTTAATGCGTCGTCACGTTGCTGAGAAGTAATCATCCCTTCTTCCAGCATATTATTCAGGATATAAGTTTGTCGCAGTTTGGCGCGTTCTGGATTCACAATGGGATTGTATGCAGAAGGAGCCTTAGGTAGCCCGGCCAACATGGCAGCCTCGGCCAAAGTCAAGTCTTTAACATTTTTATTGAAATAAATCTGCGCTGCCGAAGTAAACCCATAAGCGCGTTGTCCCAAGTAAATCTGGTTGAAATATAGCTCTAAAATCTTATCCTTGCTCAAGGATTGTTCAATTTTATAGGCTAAAAGTGCTTCGTTAAATTTTCGGGTAAATGTACGTTCACTGCTTAAATAGAAGTTTTTGGCAACTTGTTGGGTGATAGTGCTTGCACCAGATTGAACGCCTCCTGCAACGATATTACTAATCGCTGCTCGAGCAATACCCCAAACATCTACGCCCCAATGTTCGTAAAAGCGTTTGTCTTCAGCGGCAATAACCGCGTTCTTGAGAATATCGGGAAAATCGTTGATTTTGGTAAATTCACGCCGTTGCTCACCATAGACGCCAATAATTTGCCCATCTGCCGAGTAAATAGTCAATGGCATTTTGGGTTGGTAGTGTTGTAAGGAGTCTAAGGGAGGGAGTTTGGGGTAGGTTACTAAAATTGCTATAGCAATCAATCCAGTAGTAAAAATTGCTAGGCCCAACATCAAACCGATACAGGTTGTTATAATCTTTTTAATCATGACTAGGTAATAATTTTGCCATTATTGGTATTAAATAAAGTAAAATAGATATCGATTTCTATAAAACACGGCATTTCTCGTGTAAAGAGCAAGTCCTTTACGGATATCGAAACAGTTACTCACTCCTAATAATACAGGGAAATCTTATGATTGGCTTATCAAAAAACCCTAAAAATACAACTAGTAAGGCTGGAAAGTCCTCTTCAGGGTTAAGCAACCGTTCTGCCATCGGCATCGATATTAGTCAGCATGCCATCAAGATGGTTCAGCTGTCAGGGCGTAGTTTAAACCAAATTCAGTTGGAAAAATACGTTATTACTAAATTACCTAAAAATATTGTAAAAGGTAACAAAATTCAAGACTACGACCAACTTGTTACTTATTTGCAACATGCATATTCGCAATTGCGCAGTTCTTGTAAGAATATTATTGCAGCTATTCCTCAAGGATTAGCGACGATTGAGCAAGTGGTTTATTCACAAAAGGATACTGAGTTGGATTTGGATGAATTTGCAGAATCCGAAATCTCCTCAATCGGACCTATCGATGAAATAAATTATGATTATCAGGTCGTCGGTGCGTCTGTTATTCCGGCGGGGCAGCAGATTTTGACGGTTGCAGCGCGTAAGGATGACGTTGAACCCATGATCGAAATGTTTGAGGGGGCAGGATTGTCCTTATCGGCGTTAGATTTGGATTTATTGGCACAGCGTAATGCCTTCGTATTTTGGATTAACCAGTACGCTCCTGAATTAACAAATGAAAAAGTTGCTATATTTGGAATTTATGCAACACAGATGTATGCGTTGATTATTCAGAATGGGCAAATTCTATACAGGCAGGAAATGCCTGTAAGTACTGAGCAATTGAACCAGTTGATTCAACGTACATATCAGGTTACGGAAGAAAAAGCTGCCCAAATGATGGTATCTACGAGTAAACCAACTGATTATCAAGCACAAATTGCAGACCGTTTTAATGTTCAAGTGGCTCAGGAAGTGCAAAGAGTATTACAGTTTTATTACACAACACAGCCGACAGATGCTTTTTCAAATGTGAAGCATATTTTATTAACTGGCTCTGCATCGCAACAGACTGGTTTGGCTGAAAGCATTTTTTCGCAGACAAATACAGCAACACAATGTATTCAGCCAGTTACATATGTGGAGCGAGGCGGTAAGGTCGATTTGTCACAGTTACAAGTTGATGCTTCTGCTTTAACACTTGCATTTGGATTAGCATTAAGGGGATTGTAATATGACTGAATTAATTAAAATTAACTTTCTTCCATATAGAGAAGAAATTAAGCAACGTAAAAGACAGCAATTTAAAATTTTGATGCTTTCTTCGTTATTAATAGGAGTTGGTTTATCTGCAATAGCTTATTTAGCGATCAATAATGCTATTAGTGATCAAGAAAGTAGGAATGCATTTTTGGAAGCAGAAATTACCAAGTTGGATAATGATTTAGGAGAAATAAAAAAATTACAGCAGGAAAAAGAAAACTTCTTGGCTAAAAAGCAAAAAGTTGAGGAGTTGCAAGAAAAACGTTCCCAAGCTGCATATATCATCGATAGTTTGAATGTGGTTATTCCAGATAATACTTATATTACTTCTCTTGATGCAGAAAATCCGACTTCTTATAAGATTACAGGTCGGGCGATTAGCGATAATAAAATTGCCATGTTTATGCGGTCTTTGCCAAGTACAGGTATTTTTACGCAGCCAGAACTTTTGGAAATTAAGAAAATTGATAATTATCAAGAGTTTAATATTAAATCTATGATTGGTTCTGCGAGTATTCCAGTCAAGTCGGAGAGAGAAGCAATTAATGATGATCCGACGAAAGCACAGAACGGGGAGGAAAAGTAAATGGCCTCAGCAAAAGTAAAAAATTTGGATATTCAGAATTTATATTTGTTGAACCCTGCTGCAAAGTTTGTATTAGCTGCATTAGCAGTTGCAGGGGTATTGGCAGTTGGCTATGGAATAGTATTTCGTGATCAGCTGGAAACACTTTCAACCCAAGAGGCAAAGGAGGAGGAGTTAAAGGAAACATATACGAAAAAGAGTATTGAGGCTGCAAGTTTGGATAACTTGAAAGCTGAATTAATATCTATTCGTTCTTCATTTGACATCTTGTTAAAACAGTTACCGACTGATGCTGAAATTCCTACTTTGATTCAAGAACTGCACCAGGCAGGTTCAGCAAACGGTCTTCGCTTAGATAGTGTAGTTCCACAGGTTCCGGTCAATGATGGGCCAATACAGAAGTTACCGTATGAAATATCGATTACGGGCAAATATAATCAGATTAACCAATTTGCTAGAGATGTTGGTGGTTTATCGCGGATAATTACATTGGAGTCGTTAAAAATATCTCATGTTTCAGATAGTAAAAATAGCAAAGATAGTAAAAATGATATTTTAACGCTCAGAGCAATTGCGACGACTTATAAAGCCCGCCCGTCAGATGAGGTAGCAGCGGAACTTGCCGCTCAGCAGAGTCAGGCACAGGGAGATTCAGAAAATGGCCAAGCCAATTCTGAACAAAAATAATAAATGATAGGAAAATCATGAAAAATAAAATTTTCTTACTTACAAGTGTCCTGTCATTGACGGGGTGTACACCGGCATATGACGATTTGAATGAGTGGATGACTAAGACACGTCAGGATGCCAAGTCTCATATCATTCCATTTGAGGCTCCGGTAGTGAACCCTCCGGCTGTTTATAATCCACCGGCTTACAGTGGTTTAAATGCATTCGATTTTCGACGGTTGGATAATGCACCTAAAGGTAGCAACGCTCCAAATCCTAATCGTCCAAAAGAAGCATTGGAAGCATTCAGTTTAGAAAATATGCGGTACGTAGGGATGCTGAGCAATGGCAGTAAAACTGCCGGTTTTATTGATGTAAATGGACATGTCTATACAGTTTATCCGGGGAACTATATCGGACAAAATTATGGAAAAATCCAAAGCATTACTGATGATTTGATTGTTTTGACAGAGTTAGTTGAGGATAGTTCGGGCAATTGGATTTATCGAAAGGCGGAATTGCCATTAAGCAATAATGCTGAAAATAGTTCAAATGATGCCAGTAATGCTTCAGCAACGAATTCAAACTAATTTAAGGGGTCTCACTTCATGAAAACTAAGAATATGACGAAATTATTTGCCGGTATCAGTATGATTGCAGCAGCACAAATTGCATTGGCTGGTAATATTACTGATATTAATGTATCAACTTTGCCGGATAGTCAAAAAATTATCAAAATCCGTTTTGACCGGGATGTGATTAGCCCGAGCGGCTTTGTTACATCCACTCCGTCCCGAATTGCCTTGGATTTTGCCAAAACAAATATTCAATTGGCTCAACCTGTATTGGAATACGCGGATTCTTTGTTAAATCAAATTACTGCGGCTCAGAATAATGACCGATCTCGCATTGTTTTGGGATTGAATAAAGCGGCGCAATATAATACCGAAGTCCATGGTAATGAAGTATGGGTATTCGTTACAGAATCATCTGATCGAACCACAACTTCTGCGGCTATTTCAAATAATGCAAATGCACGTCAGAAGGCAGGCTCGTCTGAAGCAGTTAAACAAACGGTAAATTCAGCTAATATTGACTTCAGGAAGGGTGCACATAACTCAGGTATTGTGGAATTGAATGCGCCTGCTTTTACAGGAAAACCTGAAGTGAAGCAACAACGTGATCGGGTTATTATTACTCTGAAAAATTATCCGTTGCCGACACAAGCGCAACGCAGTTTGGATGTTGCCGATTTCAGTACACCGGTTAAAAATATTACGTTAAAACGTATTGGAAATGATGCTCAACTAATTATTCGTAATAATGGCAATTGGGATTTCAATACCAAAGCTGCAAATGGTCAATTTGCTTTTGAAGTAATGCCTAAGTCCGCAAGTACGGAATCAAGTGGGCTGAATGCAAATCCAAACAAATCTTTCCGCGGCCGTAAAATTTCCCTGGACTTCCAAGATGTTGAAGTACGTACCATTTTGCAAATCCTTGCGAAGGAGTCAGGGGTTAATATCGTGGCCAGTGATTCCGTGAATGGCAAAATGACACTTTCTTTAAAAGATGTGCCTTGGGATCAGGCTTTGGATTTGGTTATGCAGGCGCGTAATTTGGATATGCGTCGACAAGGCAATATTATCAATATCGCACCTCGTGATGAATTGTTGGCTAAAGATAAGGCTTTCTTGCAGGCGGAGAAAGAAATTGCCGAACTGGGGCCTTTATATTCCCAAACTTTCCAATTGAAGTATAAAAATGTAGAAGAGTTCCGGAAAATTTTGCGTTTGGACGACAACAATAGTGGAAACTCCAATGGTAGAAATACCTTATTGAGCAGCCGTGGCAGTGCGCTGATCGATCCTGCGACGAATACTTTGATTATTACGGATAATCGAAATGTTGTAGAAAAATTCCGTAAATTGATTGAGGAATTGGATGTACCGACTCGTCAAGTCATGGTTGAAGCCCGTATCGTTGAAGCAAAAGACGGTTTTTCGCGTGATTTGGGTGTGAAATTCGGTGTCGCAGGATCCAAAGGAAGCAACGCTTGGGGTAACTCTTGGAGTAATGCGCAAGATAACCAGGCTGTTTTGCGAGGCGATGCAAATTACCGTACATGGTCTTTACAACCGAACATTAGCCTGCCTGCGGCGGCGGCAACTAATAATATTGCTCTAGTACGAGCTTTGTCATCAGGTGCATTGGGTTTGGAAATTTCTGCTTCGGAGGCTACCGGTAAAAGTAAAACCATTTCTAATCCGCGTGTCCTAACTCAAGACCGTAGAGAGGCTACTATTGAGTCCGGTACCGAAATACCGTATCAGGAGGCTTCTTCCAGTGGTGCAACTTCAGTTTCGTTCAAAAAAGCCGTGTTGGGCTTAACGGTAACGCCGAATGTAACGCCTGATGGTCAAGTTATTATGACTGTAAAAATTACCAAAGATACGCCGCAAGACTGTACAGTGGACTCTTTGATTACCAAATGTATTCAGACTAAAAACTTGAATACTCAGGCGATGGTTGAAGATGGTGGCACGTTGATTGTTGGCGGTATCTATGAAGAAGATAATAGCGATACGATTAACAAAGTACCATTATTGGGCGATTTGCCAGTGGTAGGCAATTTGTTCAAATCCCGTGCGAAAAAAGAAGAGCGTCGCGAATTGCTGGTTTTCATCACTCCGCGAATTATGGATGGTGTAGGCAGCAATCTCCGCTACTAAAATTGGAAAAGGCATATACTCGGAAGGGTATATGCTTTTTTAATTGGCACAAATTAGATAGGGAATTTTAGGGATTTTTGTTTATTTTGGAAGGAATATGGTGAAATATCCATAAATGGTAATAGCTATATTCGATGATGTATTTCTATTTATTGAGGAGTTAAATCTAGACTTCGCCACATAGTAAGAGATATTGAGTTTTTTATACACTGAAGGCTACTTTCATTCTAAATTGTTTGTGACAAATGAGTGGGGCAAAGCTGCTATTACTATAAATAGGTCGTCTGAAAACATCACGTAATCTTTAATACCATCCATGGTCTTAGGTAAGCAGGGTTAAACACGATATAATCGGTATTGTCGGAAAACTAAGTATAAATAAGCGCCAACGCATGCCTGGCAGTATTCATAAATCTTGTATCGGATGAACACCTTCATGGAAAAGCTCAATGGTAATTTAATTCTTATCGGATTGATGGGGGCAGGAAAAACAACGCTGGGAAGGCAGTTTGCTCAAATGTACGATTGCCCGTTTTATGATAGTGATTTGGAAATTTGCTCAGCGTCAGGTGTTTCTATTTCCACTATTTTTGAGATGGAAGGAGAGGAAGGATTCCGCCACCGTGAGACTTTGATGCTGAAAAAGCTGTCGGCATTAAACGGCATTGTGTTGTCGACGGGAGGGGGTTCGGTTTTGCGTGAAGAAAACCGATGTTGCCTGCGTGAGCATGGTACGGTGGTTTATTTGCATGCATTACCTGAGGTGCTGTTGGAGCGTACACGTTATGATAGCAGCCGCCCGCTTTTAAAAACGGACGATCCTTTAAAAAAATTACGCGAATTGTATATGGTTCGGGATCCGATTTATCGTGAGACCGCGCATATCGTTATAGAGTCGGAGAGCTGTGCTAAAACCCTTCGAAAATTGGTTGAATGTTTGGATGGGCAGAAATTCATTGAATATGATGATTGAAGGTGTTGCCTTTGTTGATTAGGTCGTCTGAAATGTAAAAACGGTTTCAGACGACTTTTAGTTATATGTTCGCCCCCACCTATTGGTTTTGCTTGATAAAATGTTCTTTATCTAACTAGTCAGTTTTCAATAGAGCGGTAAGCGTATATTATTTTGCGTTGTTACTACATGATTTATTTTGACAAGGAGTCTTCTCCTATGCGTACTTTGACTGTTCAAACTCCGTCTCACCAATATCCTATTTTTATCGGGTATGACCTTATCGGGCAGGCTGATAGTTTACTTAAGCCTTATTTGAATAAAACAGCCGCAATCATAACCAACGAGACTGTTGCGCCTTTATATCTGAAAAATCTTCAAATGAGTTTGGACAGAATCGGTATCAGGCATTTCAGCATTATCTTGCCGGATGGCGAAAAATATAAAAACTGGCAGACATTGAACCTTATTTTTGACGGATTGATGGAAAACAGAGCCGAACGGAAAACTACACTAATTGCATTGGGTGGCGGGGTAATCGGCGATATGGTCGGCTTTGCCGCTGCAACGTACCAACGAGGTGCGCCGTTTATCCAAATTCCGACAACTTTGTTGAGTCAGGTGGATTCATCCGTTGGTGGGAAGACGGGTATCAACCATCCGCTTGGAAAAAATATGATTGGTGCGTTTTACCAACCGCAGGCGGTCTTGGCTGATTTGGAAACATTGAAGACCTTGCCGCGCCGAGAATTATCGGCAGGTATGGCAGAAGTTATTAAATATGGTGCGCTTGGCGATGTTGATTTCTTTGAGTGGTTGGAACAAAACGTTACGGATTTGATGGCGCAAAACCAAGAGAAATTGACGCAGGCGGTATATCACTGCTGCAAAATGAAAGCCGACATTGTTGCCAAAGATGAAACCGAACAAGGTATCCGCGCGTGGCTTAATCTCGGCCATACTTTCGGACACGCTATCGAGGCGGAAATGGGTTACGGAGTATGGTTGCATGGTGAGGCAGTGGCAGCGGGTTGCGTGCTGGCAGGTAGATTATCCGAAGAATTGGGTAAAATTTCCGATGCGGACACACGTCGAATCGCTGTTTTAATGGAGGCTGCAGGATTACCGTCATTGCCGCCTAAATTCCCGTTTGAAAAATGGATCAGCCATATGAGTCATGACAAAAAGGTCAGTAGCGGCGTGATGCGCTTTATCGGGCTGAACCGTTTGGGGGAAGCCAATATTACTGAAGTTAGCGATATTGATATTTTAAAGCGGACTTTGCAGCCGTATTTGTAATGCGCATTCCAGTAAATGTGCCGTGCATATTCATTGTCGCATGAGTCAAAAATAGAGAAGGTCGTCTGAAAAGTTTTCAGACGACCTTTTTATATGATTAAGGTAGGAGTGGAGTTTGTATCAAACCGAGTTTTTCATCAAAGCCGAACATGATATTCATATTTTGAACAGCTTGTCCTGCCGCCCCTTTAACTAAGTTGTCGATGACGGACAGAGCGATCCATACATTGTCAGACGAAGATTTTTGGATGCTGACACGGCAAAGGTTTGCCCCGCGCACGCTGCGGGTTTCTGGTGTTGAACCGGCCGGCATGATGTCCACAAAAGGACTGTCCCGATAAAATTCGCGTAAAACAGCTTCCGGATTGCAACCGTCCTCAAGATGCAGGTATAAAGTGGCGTGCATACCCCGGATCATGGGTGTCAGATGGGGAACGAAAATGAAATGTTCGGCAATTCCTGGTTGCAATGTGGCGATGGTTTGCCGAATTTCGGGCTGGTGTCGGTGTCCCGTAATGCCGTAGGCTTTAAAATTATCCCCTGCCTCGCAAAGCAGCGAGCCGGTATTGGCTTTCCGACCTGCGCCGGATACGCCTGATTTACAGTCCGCAATCAATGGCATCTGCGGTTTCAGACGACCTTCTTTCAGCAATGGGAGTAAAGGCAGTGAAACGCAGGTCGGATAACAGCCGGGGTTGGCAACGATTTGTGCAGATGCGATGGCATCGCGGTTTAATTCACTTAACCCGTACACCGCTTGAGGAACAATATCGGGGCTGGCGTGCTTCATTTTGTACCAATGTTCCCATGTGGGAATATCCTGTATACGAAAGTCAGCGGATAAGTCGACGATGCGGATACCTTTTTCCAAAAGACGGGGGGCATCGTTCATGGCGATTCCATTTGGGGTGGCGAAAAAGACAATATCGCATTTTTCTAAACCGGCGTGTTCGGGGGATTGAAAGGTCAGATCGTAGACTCCCCTCAGACTGGGAAAGTAATCAGAAACTGCTTTACCTGACTCGCTGCGGCTGGTTACCGTTGTAATTTCGATATTCGGATGACTGCTGAGAAGCCGTAAAAGCTCTACGCCGGTGTAGCCTGTTGCACCGACGATGCCGACTTTGATTTTCGAATTCATAGATTTCTCCAAGAGTAATTTTTAGATGTAGGCAGATTTGCCGGTATCGACTTCGTTCGAATACTGTTGTCCATTATAGAGGAACGGTGATGTATAGTGGAAACAGCCACTATGAGCAATACGAAAAAGTACTGACATCTATAAAAGAAAAAGTCGTCTGAAAACATGGAAGACGAGTTTTCAGACGACCTTTAAAGGGAAAATACTTAATGGTTATTTCCGTCCATACAGGATAAGTGGTGAGCAACCTATTTTATTTTAAACAGTTACAGGGCAATCTCTACTTAAAACAGCAATGAAGTAGGATCTCCGTCTGCCGGCAGATCATATTTGGGATAGGAAGGTGTAGAAGCCGCCGGTGGGGGATTGTATTCGGCAGCTTTGGGTTTGCTTGGTGAGTATTCCGAAGCCGCTTTCGGAGTCGGAGTATCTTCGGCATCTATTTCGATTTCAGAACCGGCGGGTAATACTTCATCTTTCACCGGGGCTGGTTTCGGCATGACTTTCGGTTTGCTGAAGGCACTTGAGCCGCTCATCCATGCCAAGGATTTCAGCGGGGTTTTCAATTTGACGCCTTTAGCACAGGTCAAACAGTTTGCCGCTCCGGTACGCGCCTTCAAAATTGCATCGATACGGGCGGCATTAATCGTTTTGCCGTGCGCCTTAGCCCAGGCGGCAATACTTTTTTTCAGAGCATCGGTATCGAGGTTCTTTTTATTGTAAGGATCGCGATATGCAGCCAGCCAAAGATTTTTATTGGCATCTTCGTTGAGGCTGGCAAGTTGGTAAATGACGGAAGCAGGGGCGCCGGTTGCGATGGTTTTTGCAAATTCAAGCGCATCCGGAGACTTCATGCGCACACAACCGTGGCTACGGACGCCCGGTACGCTGGCAGGCGCGTTCGTGCCGTGAATGCCCAAACTGAATTTCGGATCGCCCAAGCGGACAAAGACAGGACCCAGAGGATTATTGGGGCCGGGCGGTACGGATTTGACGCCGTCTCCGCGTTCTTTTTGAATAGATTTCGGAATGTGCCAAGTAGGATTAAAAGCTTTGGCTCCGATTTTGTGTTCCCCAAGGTTGGTTTGGGTCATGGCTTTGCCGACAGCAACGGGATAAATTTTTGTTAATTGTCCGTCGGTATAGAGGAACAGACGCTGTTGCGGAATGTTGATGACAACATGTTGACCTTGTGAGACGGGGGAAACATCAGGAACAGGTGTGTTGGCAGTTGCGTAGGCGGCCAAAGCTGCAAGGCTTGTACTGAAGAGAATTTTTTTCATGTTTTAAAATTTAAAAAAGGGGGGGGGAAATATTTCGGGCAATCATACCTGAATCTTTTTGGTTTTGTGCGAGAATATGCGTTTTTGCAAACAAAATGTGCCCTGTCGGGCAAAATGGATTTTCTTGATGAAGATGCGGACAGATAACAGGCAATATGAGGGCGAGGCGGATATTTTTTCTTTGGATTATGAAGGAAGAGGTGTCGCGCGCGTTAATGGTAAGGCATTGTTTATTGAAGGAGCGATGCCGGGAGAGCGGGTGCGGTTTGAAATCATCCGTTCAAAAAAACAATTTGATGAAGCACGGGTCATTGACATTACCCGATATTCGGAAAATCGAGTTGAGCCGAAGTGTAGGTATTTTGATACATGCGGTGGTTGTTCAATACAGCACATTGATTCGACAGCCCAGATTGCATTTAAACAACGCATTATGGAAGAGCAGTTGGAACGCATCGGCAAAATCCGACCCAAGCAGATTCTCCCAGCTATATATGGAACACCATGGCATTATCGGGAGCGTGCCAGACTGAGTATTTCAAAGGATGCAGGTGGTCGTCTGAAAATCGGGTTTAAGGCAAAAAAGAGTCATGAAGTGATTGATGTCGATTCATGTATGGTGTTGCCGGCTCATATTTCTGAGAAGTTGCCAAAAATAAAGCAAATGTTGCAAAGTTTGATAGATTTGGATTTGCTATTCATTGAGTTTTTTAATAGCGAAAAACTAACGGTTTTGAACATTTGTTCCGGAAAAAAAAACCGCCTAGTCAAAAATTGAGACAACTTGAAAAATGGTTTGATACGATATTCGGTCATGAGAAAAAACAGTGGCAGATTTGGCTGCAAGCCCGAAGACAGGAGGCCCAGCCATTCTATCCGAAAGATTGTCAGCCTTTGGGATATGCTTTACCTGAGTTTGAGGTTGAAATGCCGTACAAACCCGGGGATTTTACCCAGATTAATGCAGGCTTAAATGGAGTGATGGTTGGCAGGGCTTTGAAACTTCTAGATATTCAGAAAAACGAGCGTATTGCAGATTTGTTTTGCGGGCTTGGAAACTTCAGTATTCCTATGGCAAAAAGCGGGGCTGAGGTGGTTGGAATCGAAGGTGAAGGTTCGTTGGTTAAGCGAGCACGAAACAATGCTTCGGCTAACGGTTGTTCCGATAGGGTATCCTTCTTTGAAGCGGATTTGTTTGAAACAGATGAGGTTGTGGTAGCGTCATGGGGTCAATTCGACAAGATGTTGCTTGATCCCCCGAGAGGCGGTGCCTATGCTGTTGTCAAATCACTACATGCTCCGTATTTGCCGGTAAGGATAGTATATGTTTCTTGCAATCCGGCAACCTTTGCCAGAGATGCGGAAGTGCTGGTAAATAAGGGCTATAAGCTGAAATTGGCAGGGGTAATGAATATGTTTGCACAGACTTCGCATGTCGAATCTATAGGTGTCTTCGATTTGGAAAATAGTATATAGGTATTTGCAAAATGGTTTTTTATGTAATTATCGGTTGAATCATGTTATCATAATTCACTCAGAAAATAAGATGATTCGGCAATTTTGATGGTTGCTGGATATGAATATAAAATATAGTTTGTTTGCTGCTCCACAGTAACGGGAGGTGTTCTTGGATTATTCACTTTTAATCGTATTGTTGGCGCTTTTGTTGGTTGTATTGCTGTTTATCCGCTTCAAACAAAGCGGAACGACACATAAAAAAACAACTAAGGTTGCCAAATCATCAATACATCATAACAAACCAAATCAAAAAGATGAGGATGTTGTTACTCCGGATTGGATGGATCAGGTCAATCAATCCGTTTCTAATACTGAACAACAGGATTGGGAATGGGGTGGTGGAGAGACCTCTGGCTCAACAGCATCAGTATCTGCCCAGGAAGTTGATCCTCTGACTGAATATCAGGTGTACAAACAGTTCGGTTATGAAAGCAAGGCTGCGGAGTCTTTAGCCGGGTATCTGAACGGATTAGGTGATGGAGCTCCCGAAAAGCTGGTTCATGAATTAATCGGGCTGAGTCTCCGTGTCGGTAATATCGATATGTTGGCTGATGCGTTGGAAAAACACGGATTGGTTTTGTCCGAAGAGAGTTTGGCTGAATACGTTAAGGTCGGTTTAATGACTGAGCCGACGCACTTGCGCCTGCGTGTTTTGGCGGAGGAGCGTTTGAGATGGAGCTTGCAGGAAATTGAGCGCAGAATTGGTGAAACTTCAGGAATAGAAGATTCTCCAGAATCGGATTCAACTTCATCAGATGATGTGCAGCACACTTCTCCAACTTCTCAAGCTTCAAAACGTTCTTTAATCGTGTTGGGAAAAAAAGAATTTAATGACATCACCCCTGAGGAAATGGGTGCAGTTATTGGGTTTGTTAAACCTGAGCACGGTGCGAAAATTTTGAAGGATAAGGTTGATTATAAAACGGCAGTACAACAATACAACCGTGCTATTCAAACCTCTCCAAAACCTGCCAGCTTAATTATTGATGCTTTGAAGTTGGACTACCAAAATGAAGAAATTGGTCAGTTTGCGCAACATTTATGGAAGCTTTATCACTCACTCGGCCAATATGGCCGCCAAGTGAAAGAACGTATGCTCGGCTGGGGATATAGTCTAGGCTATCATGAGGTTTTTGATGATTTGGAAAAGGGACCAAATGAGAACCGCGTAAAAGAAATCGGTTTGGCCAGAGGTTATTTGCAACCTACTTCTTTGCAAATGAAGGCAAAATACCGAGATTTGGTACAAAAAGACTCGTCCGTTATCAGCATGAATTCTTCACCTGCTGATGAGGCTCTAAAAGAAGTCGAGTCGCTATTGATGTATGGTCAGTTGGATTTGGCTGTTGATACTTTGGAGCAGGCCGTACTGCAATATCCGCAAGAGTCTCAGCTATATATCATGTTGTTTGATCTTTACGAAAGAGTTGAAGACTGGGCACGTTTGGAACATTTCTTACGCATCTTGCGTGAACGCGTTGTCAGTTTGCCGGAAGAGGTTATTTTGGCTATGAGCCGTTTGCTTCAACGCGTAAATCAATATTCAAAAAAATAAAATAACATTTAGAGAGTACCATCTATGGACAATCTGTTACCTAAAATTAAAACCATACGGGTTATGCTTTGTGATATGAAAGAGCAGCAGGAAGCTGTATTCCGTATGGCTTTCAAAATGCACAATACGACGAATTATCAAATTATTGGTACGGGTTCTGCTGAAAAGCCGGATTTGGTTCTGGTAGATACAGATACGGCTGACGGTATTGAGACTTGGAAAACGTTGAAAATTGAATATTCCGATATTCCAGTTGCGATGTTTTGCTCACAAGAACCTTCCGTGGAGACGCCATATCTCCCTAAACCGGTCAAATTTGATACCTTGTTTCCTGTATTGAGAAGTTTGGCTCAAGGTGGCAATGTTTTTAATCCTGCTGATAGTGAGGCAGCAAAACAAAATACTCAGGGTAATGGTAGTACCGAAGGGCGAAAAGCAACAATCAAACGGTTTAATCCGAATAAAGGATTGTTGGGAGCATTGAAGTTCGCTAGTCAAGGCCATCAGGATATTGCCGTTTTACATGAGGGCAAGCCGGTATTGATAGTTTTCCCAAGTATTCAGCGTGTTTTGTTGACTGTTAATGCGCATGATTTGGAGGGGCTTTGTAAAGATGACGATCTTTCTGTGGTATGCAAAGTAGTACCTGATAATCCTCAATGGAAGGAGAAAGCCAAAGTTACCATTATGTCTTGTCTGTGGCAGATGGCGATTTGGACTGCACAAGGTCGTCTGATTTATCCGATGACACCTCAAACTATTTTTACATTGAAACGTTGGCCCAATCTGACCAGGCTGGCTCCTGTGCCTGAATCTATGAGACTGTCCGCCTTTTTGACTAAAACATCGGTTAATCTGAATATCCTCTATAAGGTTATGCCGTTGGAGATGCCTGATATATTGAATTATCTTGCAGCTACCTCCGTAACCGGTTTCTTGGCAACGGACACTGAATACGCACACAATCAGACTAATGTTTCCGAACAAGTTGATGTAAATAGCAATGTGCCTGATAGTCAGATGGTAAAAGATGCTGAGAAGATTGCAGGACCGTCGCAAGAACAGCCACGCGGACTGCTGCAACGATTGATGCGTAAGTTATTGGGAAAACGATAAGAAGGACATGTAATGAAGGAAAATAAGATTATCTTTACCGGTCCGGTCGGAGTGGGTAAAACAACAGCTATTTCAGCTTTGTCGGATGAGCCTCCTGTGCAAACGGACGCATCAGCTTCCGATATGACATTGGTGCGAAAAGGTTATACTACTGTAGCAATGGATTATGGAGTTATTCATTTGGATGAAGAGGTGAAGGTCCACCTTTATGGTACACCGGGGCAGGAACGCTTTAATTTTATGTGGGAGATTTTAAGTCAAGGTAGTATGGGTTTGGTTCTACTTTTGGATAATACCCGTACTAACCCACTAAAAGACCTGCAATTTTTCTTAGAGGCTTTCCGTGAATTATTGAAAAAAGCCCCGCTGGTTGTCGGTGTCACCAAGATGGATATTCGATCATTGCCAAGCGTTGACGTTTATCAGAAATACTTGGCTCAAAACAATTTTAATGTGCCGGTATTTGAGATTGATGCTCGAAGAGAAGATGATGTAAAACAATTGGTAAGTGCAATGTTGTTCTCAATCGACCCGGGTTTAGAGGTATAAAATAAATGGAATCGACTCTTTCTTTACAATCAAATTTATATCCTAAAGTTACACCGGCAGGGGCATATTATGCGGTGACGAGTGATACTCCCAGTGCCAGCCGCACTTTGTTATATAGTTTGCTGAAAGCAAGCCCGACAGAGGTTATCAGCAGTGAGAAAATTTTGGCATGGGCAGATACGAGCGATATCAATACCGCTTTGAATTTACTGTACCGTCTACAACGCCTTGAATTTTTGTATGGTGATGAAAATGCCAGTAATGAGGATATGCATCTTACTGACGAGCAATTGCCTTCCTTATTGGAGCAACTTTCAAGCTCAGGTAAGGCATTATTGGCAGACGAGAACGGATTGTATTTTGCAAATGCGAATTTTCATCACGAGGCTGCCGAAGAGTTGGGGCTTTTGGCCAGTGAAGTGACAAAGATGGACAGCAGCCATCGCCTATTAATCCGTAATAATCTGCATATTAATAATAATGCATGGGGTATTTGCGATCCTTCAGGACAAAGTGAGTTGACTTTCTTCCCCTTATATATCGGTAATACCAAGTTGATTTTGGTTATCGGCGGTATGCCTGATTTGAACAAGGAGGCATTTGTAACCTTGGTCAAAGTTTTATACTACCGCTATGGAAGCCGTTAACACACTAGATACCGATTATTATTTTAGAATGGAATATGTATGCAACAATTATTGATTTCTGTATTGAGCGATTTGAATAATACCTCTCCTGATATTACTGCTTCAGCCGTTATTTCTACTGACGGTTTGCCTATTGCAACCATGTTGCCGACGCATTTAAATGCAGACCGTGTTGGTGCAATGTCGGCAACATTGCTGGCATTGGGTAACCGCTCCGTCCATGAGTTGGCTTGCGGTGAGCTTGATCAGGTCATGGTGAAAGGGAAGACAGGTTATATTTTGCTGAGTCAGGCAGGAGAAAACGCTGTTTTGGCTTTGATGGCAAGGGAAAGCGGTAAGCTGGGTTTGATTTTGTTAGATGCCAAGCGTGCTGCGAAGCATATTGCTGAAATTCTATAAATTCCGGTTTCCATCTGTATTTTGGGAACTTACGCCATTGTATTTTTTTAAAATAGTGTTGACGTAAGTTACTTCTTTCTCTATAATTCGCAATCTTTCCCCGATAGCTCAGTCGGTAGAGCGACGGACTGTTAATCCGCAGGTCCCTGGTTCGAGCCCAGGTCGGGGAGCCAAATATAAAAGCCTGATTGTTTCAGGCTTTTGTCTTATTTACTTAGAGGTCGTCTGAAATATTTCAGACGACCTCTCTCGCTTTTTATGATGTTTTAAATACGACGCATCCTTATTTATAGGAAATTTTCCAATCAGGAATACACAGCCTAATCCTTGATTCTTAGGGAAAATAGTGGTTCAAGAACGTTTAGCGTTATGATGCTTGTACTGTTGCTTTTTATTATATATGTTCATTTACTAAATAAGAAAATGCATAGGGTAGATATGTAGGATTTTTGAAGCAGTATAAGTGGATACGATTTTCAATAGTTTTCGTGTTTTTCATCAAACGACATCTTCTATGGGGAAATTCTCACAAGGTGTTCACGCTTGTTTTGGCTTTCGTCTTGAATCTGTTGCTTGGTGAACAAAAAAAGCTACTTGGAAAATTAAATGTTGGTAAATTCAAGGAAATCTTGGAAGTATTTTATATTTGTTTTTAGCAGGCAGAGTTGATGAATGATAAGATGGAAATGAATGAAAAAAGAGTGATGACATTAGATGACTGGATACGGCAGTCTCCACTACCGCGCATAGAGGCACGTATGCTTCTGCAAAAGTCAGGAGGTTACAGCCGTGTTCAATTAATAATGCAGGGAGCAGAAGCGATTCCGGCAGATGTTTTCGTGCGGTTGGAGAGTTTGGCGGAACGTCGTCTGAACGGTGAGCCAATGGCTTATATCATGGGTGGCCGGGAGTTTTATGGCCGTTGGTTTGAAGTCTGCCCTGATGTTTTGATTCCCCGTCCGGAAACCGAGCATTTGGTTGAAGCGGTTATCGAACATCTTCCGAAAAACGGACGGATTTGGGATTTGGGTACCGGTAGCGGAGCGGTTGCCGTTACGGTGGCATTGGAGCGGAAGGATGCAGAAGTACGCGCGTCTGATATTAGCAGGCAGGCTTTGGTTGTTGCCTGTCGAAACGCAGAAAATTTGGGCGCAGCAGTTGAGTTTGCATCAGGATCATGGTTTGATACAGATAAAACGTCGTCTGAAGACAAATATCGTTTTGACGTTATTGTTTCTAACCCTCCTTATATTGAGGCAGATGACAGCCATTTGAATCAAGGAGATTTGCGCTTTGAGCCTCAAACGGCATTGACCGATTTTGCCGACGGCTTGACCTGTATTCGGGAGCTGGCACAGCGTGCGCCTGAATTTTTGAAAGAGGGCGGGTGGTTGCTGTTGGAACATGGATATAACCAAGGTAGAGTGGTACGGCAGATTTTGTCGGAAAATGGTTTTACAGAGATTGAAACCCGACAGGATTTGGCCGGTTTAGACAGGCTGACTTTGGGCATCAGGCGACATATTGAATAAGAGTTTTGGTGGTTTGAATAATAAAAAACCAAACGTCAAATCCGTACACACCAATACAGTTTGGAATTTAAAAAGGTCATCTGAAAACCCAATTTTTGGTTTTCAGACGACCTTTTTTAAGATTACGCTTTACAAATCAAATTCAGCCACGACCGGCGCATGGTCGCTCGGGCGTTCTTGCGCGCGCGCGTCCAAATCGACATAAACGTCTTTCAACACGGCAGACAGGGCGGGGCTGATGAGCTGGTGGTCGATGCGCAGTCCGAGCTTGCGTTGGAACATTGCGCCGCGATAGTCAAACCAAGTGTAAAACGCGCCTTCGGGGTGGATTTGGCGCAGGCTGTCGGTCAAGCCCAAATCCAGCAGATTTTTGAACCACTGTCTCTCGATGGATGAGCAGTGGATTTTTTCATGCCATTTTTCAGGATCGTAGCAGTCGGCATCGGCGGGCGCGATATTGAAGTCGCCGAGCAAGACCAGTTTTTCGTGGCGGGTCATTTCGTCGCGGACAAATTCAGTCAATGCGGCAAACCATTGTTCTTTATATTGAAATTTCGGGCTGTCGAGGGCTTCGCCGTTGACGCAATAGACATTGATGACGCGCACGCCGTTGACGGTTGCGGAGATGACGCGGCGTTGCGGGTCGTCGGGCAGGGTAGGCAGACCGACGTGCACGTCTTGCGGTTCGCTGCGGCTGATGATGGCGACGCCGTTGTAGGTTTTTTGTCCGCTCCAAACGCTGTGCCAGCCCATCATTTGCAGGGCGGCAGCAGGAAATTTGTCTTGGTCGAGCTTGAGTTCTTGCAAGACGAGGACATCGGGCTGATGGTCGGCAAGCCAGTTTTGCACCTGCGGCAGGCGCACGTTGAGGGAATTGACGTTCCAAGTGGTGATTTTCATGCGGATTCCGTGTGTGAGGGTCGTCTGAAAAGCGTTTCGGGCTTTTCGGGCAAAATAAGGACAAAACAAAAGCGGTTCATGAAAACCGCTTTTGTTGGGTAAACGGGACGCTATTGTAACATTAGGGGATTTCGGCGGCTGCCGGTTTTGAAACAAAAATCCGTTTGAGAAAACAAGGCTCAACAGCCTTTAGGCGGCTTTACGGTTTTCCAAATGGCGCAGCGTATCGAGGATTGCGGCGGCTTCTTCGGATACCAGCCTGTATTCGATGATGCGGTGGTAGCGGGTGAAATCGATCAGACCTTCGGAGCGCAGGCGCGCGAGGTGGTTGGAAACGGCGGTCGCAGGCTGTCCGAGCGCTTCGGATAATTCGGCGATGCTGCGTTCGCTGTCCATCAGCATAAACAAAATGGTCATGCGTTCGGGGTTGGCGATGAGTTTGAGAAGGGAAGAGAGACGTTTGGTTTCCATGGTGTATGCCTTTCTGTTCGTGTAGTTTGATTTGAGAAGCATTACAAAAAGAAGATGATTGTGATTCTTCTTATATTTTTACGAAATTTCAAATGCTTACGTTTGTAAGTGTACATCAATCAGGCGCAAAAGAGAGCATTTGCGTTTAAATTTGCCGTAAATAATTGTTGTTTGAACAAATACCAATGTAATTTAAAATAGGCAAAAAAGACGATTTTTTAGAAATGAAAAACAAGGTTTAATTTATAAGGAAATGAAAAGGCAGATGTGTAGATTTGGATTAAAATTTAAAAAATAATTTATAAACAGATAAATATAAAAAGCAAAGCTGTTTTTCCGATATTTGTATTGATAGCAGACAGCTGTTTTTGAAAATTAACGAAGTTTTAGGGAAAGCCTTGGCTGTATGTTTTCAGTCTGTAAAAATTTTACAACAGTTACTATTAATTTTGTTATTTGATTTGAGGGTGCATCTTGATGGGGGCGGCGTGCAGACAGTCAACGAGGTATCGACTGCCTGCGTATTCGGCTATACAATCCGACCACCTTTCTTTGGTATACCTTTATGTATATTCTGATTACCTTTTTCTTCAAACTCTTCGCCGCCATGCCGCTGCGCCTGCTGCACGCATTGGCGGGCGTGTTGGGCTGCGCGGTTTATTATCTGCGCCGTGAGGATCGCGAACGCGTATTTGACAATATGCGGACGGCCGGTTTGCAGCCCGATGAAGCGGCGGTCAAGGCTGTGTTCCGCGAAACGGTCAAAGGCGGGTTGGAATTGCCCGTGGCTTTTTTCAGACGACCTGAAAGCATAGAAAAATTGTTTGTAGAAGTACGCGGATGGGAACATGTACAGGCTGCGTTGGATGCGGGCGAAGGATTGTTGTTTATTACCCCGCACATCGGCAGCTACGACCTTGCCGGACGGTATATCAGCCAACAGCTTCCGTTTCCACTTACGGCGATGTACAAACCGCCGAAGCTCAAAGCGATGGATGAAGTCATGCAGGCGGGGCGCGTACGCGGCAAAGGTAAAACCGCGCCGACCAGTATTCAAGGCGTTAAGCAGGTCATCAAAGCCTTGCGTGCGGGCGAAGCCACTATCATTTTGCCCGACCATGTCCCCGCGCCCGAAGAAGGTGGAGACGGTGTGTGGGCGGAGTTCTTCTGTAAACCGGCTTTTACCATGACGCTGGCAGGCAAGCTCTCGCAGGTAAAAGGGGTTAAGGCATTGTTTTTCTGCGGAGAACGCCTGCCGCAAGGACGCGGGTTTGTCCTACATATCGAACCTTTACGCAGCGAACTGAACGGCAATAAAGAACACGATGCGCGGGTAATCAATGAAAATACGGAATATTGGATACGCCGGTTCCCGACGCAATATCTGTTTATGTACAACCGCTACAAACAGCCCGCAGGTGCGCCGGAGCCTCCCGGGCATGGGTGAAAAAATGTGAAAGGTCGTCTGAAAACCTGGGGTTTGAGTTTTCAGACGACCTTTTTTAATCATTTTTGTGGACGGATTCCACGCTATGGGTTTGTTAGTAATTCGAGGTGGGGCACAAGATACGCCGTGCTTAGATTGATTTGAAACCCAACGAAAATCGGATAATTCGCAATGTTGGGTTCGACAATCCAATTTGCCTAAAGGTCGTATGAAAAGTATTTTCAGACGACCTTTTGCCTTGATGGCGCAGATGGTGGCGTGAGCTTTGCCTACGAAAATAGCGGGTAAAAGAGGTCGTCTGAAATTTTGGGTTTGATTCGTGGGCAAAGCCCATGCTATGGGTTTGGTGTGATTGGCGGGTGGATACGCGCTACGCGGTGGATGGCTAATCCCCTGTAATATCTGCTTTATCCGAGCTTCGCCACCTCCCCGAACACTTCCCGCCACAATTTCCTGACATTGCCGTAATGGGACAGCAATTCGTCGGTTACTTCGGTTTTTTCTGCGTCGCGCAGTTTGGTGTTGTGTTGCTGCTGGCGGTAGAAGCGGTAGGCGGTGCGGCTTTGTTCGGCGAGGGTTTTGCCGATGAGGCCGCAGTCGGCGGCGATGTTCAAGAGGGCGATGTTGCCGTAGTTGTCGAGGAGTTGCGGATATTGGCGGGCATGGGCAAGGATGAGGTATTGGACGATAAATTCGACGTCGACCACGCCGCCGCGCGCGTATTTGACGTTGCTGTCAACCGGCGGATGGGTGGGGAACATTTTTTCGCGCATTTCGATGATTTCGCCTGACAAGGCGGTTTGGTCGCGTTCGGCGGTGAGGATTTCGGTGCGGATGCGGTCGAAGGTCGTCTGAATTTCGGGTGTGCCACAAATAAAACGGGCGCGGGTGAGGGATTGGTGTTCCCATGTCCATGCGTTTTCGCGCTGATATTTTTCGAAGGCGGCGATGCTGTGGGCGAGGAAGCCGGCGTCACCGTTGGGGCGCAGGCGCAGGTCGGTTTCGTAGAGGCTGCCTGCGCCGGTGGCGGCGGAAAGCCAGTTGGTCAGGCGGCGGGCGAGGCGGCTGTACACGTCGCCCGCGTCGGGGTGGGGATCGTCGTAGAGGTAGACGAGGTCGAGGTCGGAGGCGTAGCCGAGTTCTTTGCCGCCGAGTTTGCCGTAGCCGACGACGGCGAATTGCGGGGTGTCGCGGTGTTTTTTGGGCATGTCCGCCCATGCGCACGGCAGGGCGGCGGTGAGGATGGTGTCGGCGAGGGCGGAGAGTTGGTCGGAGAGGGATTCTACCGTCCACAGTCCGGCGAGGTCTTGGACGGCGAGGCGGAAGACTTGGGCGTGCTGGAAGCGGCGCAGGGTGTCCATTTGCGCTTCGGTGTCGCCGCCGCAGGCTTTGAGGTCGTCTGAAAGGGCGGCGGCAAGGGCTTGCCAGTCGAACGCGGTATCCAAAAGCTGCGCGCTGATGAGTTCGTCCAGCAGAATCGGATATTTGCTTAGATACGCCGCCACCCATGAGCTTTGGCTCATAATCTGCGCCAGTTGCGCCAGGGTTTGCGGATGTTCGTTGAGAAAGGCGAGATAGGCGGAGCGGCGGTTGATGTTTTCGAGGAAGTCAAACAGCCGCATCAGCGTATCGGTCGGGTTGTTTTGCTCTGCCGCCGCCTGTACCAACAGCGGCACAATGGCGTCGAAACGCGGCTGGGCGTGTGCGGAGAGATGGCGGTATTTATGACCGTGCCGGATTTGGTCGAGCCTTGCGGCGATGGTTTCGGCATCGAACCCGTGTTCTTTCAGACGGCCTTGCCGCTCTTCTTCGTCGGGTTTTTCCTGCCATGCCCACTGCCATTCGCTGTTGTCCTGTGTTTGTTCTTCGGGTTCGCTCAAAATTTCGTTGAACAACTGATTGACCTTGTTACGATGAACGTTGAGGTCGTCTGAAAAGGCGGCGTAGCTGTCGAAACCCATGCTTTCGGCGAGCAGTTGCTGCTGTTCGGGCGAGGAGGGCAGGGTTTGGGTTTGCTGGTCGTCCCAGTATTGCAGGCGGTGTTCGACGTCGCGCAGGAAGCGGTAGGCGGCAAGCAGGGTTTCGACGTTTTCAGACGGCATGATGCCCAGCTCGGCAAGCTTCTTCAGCGTTTCCTGCGTGCCTTTCAGTTGCAGCGCGCGCATTTGCCCGCCGCGTATCATTTGGAAAATCTGGGCGATAAATTCGACTTCGCGGATGCCGCCCGCGCCGAGTTTGATGTTGTCTGCCATGCCTTTTTTGCTGACTTCGCTGCGGATTTGGCGGTGCAGGTTGCGCATCGCTTCATACGCGCTGTAATCCAGATATTTGCGGAACACGAAGGGGCGCACCAGCGATTTGATGTCGTTCGGATACGGGGTAACCACGCGGCCTTTGCACCACGCATAGCGTTCCCATTCACGCCCCTGCGTGATCAGGTATTGCTCCAGCGCGGTTTCGCTCAATACCAGCGCGCCCGAATCGCCGTCCGGCCGCAGCCGCATATCGACGCGGAACACCTGCCCGTCGGCGGTGATGTCGTTCAGCAGCGCAATCAGTTTCTGCCCGACTTTGGTGAAAAACTCCTGATTGCCCCGTTCGCGCCTGCCGTCGGTGTCGCCCGATTTGGGATAGACGAAAATCAAATCGATGTCGGAAGACACGTTCAACTCATAGCCGCCCGCCTTGCCCATCGCCACCACGCTCAAATGCTGCGGCGATTTGGTATAACGCCCGATCGGCGTGCCGTACATGTCCCGATAATAGGCGTAGGCGAAATCCAGCGCGGTATTGACGGCAAAATCGGCAAACAGCGTAATCGTGCGGGTTACTTCGTTTAAATCGCTGATGCGGTTTATATCGCGCACGATAATCTGCGACACGACATAACGGCGCAACTCGCGCAACTGCCGCGCCAATTCTTCATCGTTTTCTTCCGCGCGGATTTGGTCCCAATCGGCAAAGGCTTGGAAATCCGCTTCGGTTAAAACCTTGTCCAACATGGGCAGGAAAATTTCGGGCTTGAGTTTGCCGTTGTCGAGCTGGCGGGCGAGGAACAGGGAATGGCGGCGGGCGGTGTCGAGGCGGTTGTCGGACATTTCGGATTCCGTTTGGAAGGATGACGGGAATGTGATAGTGGATTCACTTTAAATCAGGACAGGGTGAGACAATGCCGTACCGGTTTAAAGTCAAGCCACTATATCATAGCAATCTTGGAGGTCGTCTGAAACAGTAAAACACCTTTCAGACGACCTTTGCAAAAGCTGACGGCAAAGCGTTTACATGGCAAAATACCGCCTGTTTGCAGGTCATCCGAATTTTTCAGACGACCTTTTACCCTCTTCAAAAGGAATCCCCATGTCTTTGCAAAACATCATCGAAACCGCCTTTGAAAACCGCGCGGACATCACCCCGACCACCGTTACCCCCGAAGTCAAAGAAGCCGTGTTGGAAACCATCCGCCAACTCGATTCAGGCAAATTGCGCGTCGCTGAACGCTTGGGCGTGGGCGAATGGAAAGTCAACGAATGGGCGAAAAAAGCCGTGTTGTTGTCGTTCCGCATCCAAGACAACGAAGTCCTCAACGACGGCGTAAACAAATACTTCGACAAAGTGCCGACCAAGTTTGCCGACTGGTCTGAAGACGAATTCCGCGCCGCCGGTTTCCGCGCCGTACCCGGTGCCGTTGCGCGCCGCGGCAGCTTCGTTGCCAAAAACGTCGTCCTGATGCCGTCTTATGTCAACATCGGCGCATACGTTGACGAAGGCGCTATGGTCGATACTTGGGCGACCGTCGGCTCTTGCGCCCAAATCGGTAAAAACGTTCACTTGAGCGGCGGCGTCGGCATCGGCGGCGTACTCGAACCGCTGCAAGCCAGCCCGACCATTATTGAAGACAACTGCTTCATCGGCGCGCGTTCCGAAATCGTCGAAGGCGTGATTGTTGAAGAAGGCAGCGTGATTTCCATGGGCGTGTTCATCGGACAATCCACCAAAATCTTCGACCGCACTACCGGCGAAATCTACCAAGGCCGCGTACCGGCAGGCTCGGTTGTCGTGTCCGGCAGCATGCCTTCCAAAGACGGCAGCCACAGCCTCTACTGCGCCGTCATCGTCAAACGCGTGGACGCGCAAACCCGCGCCAAAACCAGCGTCAATGAATTGTTGCGCGGTATTTAACCGGCGAACAGAAAAGGGGAGGTCGTCTGAAACAGCCCGAAACATAAACGGGCTTCAGGCAAACGGTTTCCCTGTTTGAATAGAAAAAGGTCGTCTGAAAAACCGGATTTCGGGTTTTCAGACGACCTCTTTATTTACGGTATGCAGCGATATTGCGTTGTATAGTGGATTAACTTTAAACCAGTACGGCGTTGCCTCGCCTTGTCGTACTATCTGTACTGTCTGCGGCTTCGTCGCCTTGTCCTGATTTAAATTTAATCCACTATATGACTTAAAATAGAGAAGTCAAAAAATATAATTTAAAACAATATATTATCCTGTTTTTCTAGAATTGTTGTATGCAATCGCGTATAATTCTGCGATTAATTTGTTTAACGGTCGTATCAGACGCATGCCGTCTGAAACCGGATACAGGAGCCCAATTACCATGATGACCTTATATTCAGGCATTACCTGCCCGTTCAGCCAACGCTGCCGTTTCGTGTTGTACGAAAAAGGCATGGATTTTGAAATCAAAGATGTCGATATTTTCAACAAGCCCGAAGACCTTGCCGTAATGAATCCGTACAATCAAGTACCTGTTTTGGTTGAACGCGACCTCATCTTGCACGAGTCCAACATCATCAACGAATATATCGACGAACGTTTCCCGCATCCGCAACTGATGCCCGGCGATCCCGTGATGCGCGGACGCGGGCGTTTGGTGTTGTTCCGCATGGAAAAAGAATTGTTCAACTTCGTCCATGTTTTGGAAAACTCCAACGCGACCAACAAAGAACAGGCTAAAGCGCGCGAAGCCATCGGTAACGGGCTGACAATGCTGGCTCCTGCTTTTGCGAAGAGCAAATACATCCTCGGCGAAGATTTTTCTATGATTGACGTAGCGCTGTCTCCTTTGTTGTGGCGGCTTGATCATTACGACATCAAACTCGGCAAATCCGCCGCACCTTTGTTGAAATACGCCGAGCGCATTTTCCAACGCGAGGCTTTCATCGAAGCACTGACGCCCGCCGAAAAAGCCATGCGCCGATAAGCTTCCGAAAGGAGATACCATGACGACTTCGACCAAGCCCTATCTGCTTCGTGCCTTATATGAATGGTGTATCGATAATAGCCAAACGCCGCATCTGGTCGTTTGGGTTAACGAACATACCCGCGTACCCATGCAATATGTCCGCGACAATGAAATCGTACTGAATATCGGCCCGACCGCCAGCCATAATCTGAATATCGATAGCGATTGGATCAGCTTTTCCGCCCGTTTCGGCGGAGTGGCGCACGATATTTGGATTCCCGTCGGTCATGTCATAAGCATCTTCTCACGCGAAAGCGGGGAGGGGATGGGGTTCGAAGTCGAGCCTTACGAGGCGGATGCTTCCGGTAAGGAGGCGCAGCAGGAGCCGGCGGCAGATAAGCCGACTGACGGAGAACCCGCCAAGTCAGGCAAGGTATTGAAGTTCGTCAAATAAAACGAAAGGTCGTCTGAAAGTAGATTTCAGACGACCTTTTTACTCATATGCATGATCTTTCAGGTTGGGTTCTTTAGAGGAAATTACGTTATCCGTTTGCCCAAGATAACCACATCCGCTTCAAATGTTTCCAAATCGCACACTGCGGGCAATCTGCCCCATTCTTGAAAACCGAACGAGTGGAAAAGATGCAGGCTGGGGTGGTTGTGTCCGAAAATCACGGCCAAAACGTTTTTAATGCCCAAGGAGGGCGCACGCTCCAACATATTGCGCAGCAGGATTTTACCGACGCCGACCCCGCGCATATTGTGTCGGACATAAATACTGATTTCCGCACTGATGTGATACGCGTGGCGCGGATAATAATCGCTGAAGCTGCCCCATGCCAGCAATTCGCCGCTATGGTTTTTCAAGACATAAAGCGGACGTTTGCCGGAATGTGCTTCAAACCAAGGCTTGCGGGTTTCGATGCTGACGGGCGATAAATCGGCGGTAGATTGGCGCGCTTCAATCGTACTGTTGTAGATTTCGACAATGTCGGGCAGGTCTTCTGTTTTCGCTAGAGTAATCGTATATTCCATTTTCAGGCGACCTGACGGCTATTGGATGAGTTTGGAAATGGTTTTAAAGGCAGGATGTTTCGCATCCCCCATCAGGTTGAATAATAGGCTCTCAACGTTGGATACGGCGGCTCCGGCAGTAAGCATCTGCTGCAAGGCATTGTCTTTGTTAAGCGCGTTTCTGGAGGTGGTGCATTCGTAAGGAATGTGGACGCGGATATTGTGCTTGAGCAAGTCCAAGGTCGTCTGAAGCATACAGATGTGCGCTTCCGCACCGATTAAGATGATGTTTTCGATTTGTTTCTCTTTCAGAATAGCCATGACTTCGGGTGATGCGGCGGAAAAACGGGTCTTTTCAAATATCGGCGTATTGTGCAGAAGCAGGGATATGGCGGGAGTCGTTTTACCCAAACCCTTCGGATATTGTTCCGTTGCTGCAAACGGTATGTTTAGAGCCGACAAGCCTTGCAGCAGGATGCGGCAATGT
Organism: Neisseria sp. DTU_2020_1000833_1_SI_GRL_NUU_006; assembly: GCA_032388755.1. NCBI lineage: Bacteria > Pseudomonadati > Pseudomonadota > Betaproteobacteria > Neisseriales > Neisseriaceae > Neisseria > Neisseria sp. DTU_2020_1000833_1_SI_GRL_NUU_006. The sequence goes on from CP135593.1 coordinate 2,524,669, forward strand.
TCGACCATTTGTTCGCTGCCGTGCAATGCGGGCAGCAGGCGTTCCTGAATATCGACAATCAGGCAAAGCGTATTTTCCGTGTTCATTTGGATTTCCTTTCAGACGACCTAGGTAGGAGAGATTTTTGTATCATTGCCACACAATACAGTAAAAGTACTTAAAATCAGTTTATTTTAAGAAAAATAAACACCATGGCAGGACAGTTTGCCAAAGTGTTCTGTATTATGCAAAGGCTTTTCAGGGTTTCCGCTTCTAAGGGATCTGGGAGAGCTGATTAAAACAACTTTGAAAATCACACGGAGGTAATATTATGGGATGGATTGTTACGATCATCATCGGTTTTATCGTCGGCGTCTTGGCAAAATTCCTGCATCCCGGCAGAGAAAATTTAGGATTCATTATGACTACTCTCTTGGGTATAGCCGGATCGGCTTTAGCCGGATTCGTAGGTCAAAGTTTAGGTTGGTATCGTGTAGGCGAGCCTGCAGGATGGATTGCATCAACCATTTTTGCAGTAATTATTTTGGCAGTTTATACCCGTTTTTTGAGAATCCGTTAATAAATATGGATTAAAATAGGGGTTGGCTTGTCGGTCTGTCTCTTTAAAGCGTAATATAAATACCATACTGTTATTTTCTTTCTAAAAGAAAAGGTAGTATGGTATTTTTTAATTCTTTTGGGTAAAAGAAAGAAATACGGCAAGGGTAACTGAATATTTAAAGATAAAAAGAAAAAATCCTGCATGATATTTGCAGGATTTTTATTTTGGGGTGGCTGATGGGGCTCGAACCCACGACAACTGGAATCACAATCCAGGGCTCTACCAACTGAGCTACAGCCACCGTAAAACTAAAATTTTGGCACGCCCGACAGGAATCGAACCTGTAACCCCCGACTTAGAAGGTCGGTGCTCTATCCGGTTGAGCTACGGGCGCTCATGCCGATTCGTGCTAAAGCATTATTGGTCGGGGCGGTGGGATTCGAACTCACGACCCTCTGCTCCCAAAGCAGATGCGCTAACCGGGCTGCGCTACGCCCCGACTTGAAGAATGAAACTATACAGATAGGTTGGTGAAAGGTCAACTGTATTTTTAAGTTTGTTTTTATTTATTTTCCTATCTTTCTATTTTTTATTAAGATTTATTTTTATGGGTATGTCAGGAAACAGAATGGGAATATGAGTTTGAATGTGCAGGAATGTGGTTTTACGGGATGTGTCAAACCGGTTTAAAAATGCGATAATCGCCGATATTGTTCATTTTGATTGGGAAGGATGGTTTATGGCTGCACAATTAATCAACGGTAAAGAGGTGTCGGTCAAAAGACTGGCAAAAGTTGCCGAAGCGGTGGTAAAGCGTCAGGAAGATGGTTTGCGCGAACCTTGTTTGGCGGTCATTCTGGTGGGTAATGATCCTGCCAGTGCGGTATATGTCCGCAATAAAAAGCTGGCTTGCGAAAAATGCGGTATCCGTTCTTTGTCTTATGAGCTGCCCGAATCGACTTCCCAAGAAGAGTTGTTGGATTTGGTAGGGCGGTTGAATGAGGATGATGCTGTAGACGGTATTTTGGTGCAGCTTCCGTTGCCGGCACATATCGACAGTCAGGCCGTTCTGGAAAATATTGTTCCACATAAGGATGTGGACGGCTTCCATCCTTACAATATAGGACGGCTGGTGGTGAAAATGCCGCTGATGCGGCCATGTACGCCCAAAGGCGTAATGACGCTTTTGGAAGAATACGGGGTCGATCCAAAAGGGAAAAAAGCGGTTGTTGTCGGTGCTTCAAATATTGTAGGCAGGCCCCAGTCTTTGGAACTATTGTTGGCACGCGCGACGGTAACGGTATGCCACAGTGCGACGCAGAATCTTGCTGATGAAGTGGCTGCGGCGGATATTTTGGTCGTCGGCGTGGGTATCCCGAATTTTGTTAAAGGCAGTTGGATTAAGCCCGGTGCGGTTGTGATTGATGTCGGTATCAACCGTTTGGAAGATGGCAGTTTGTGCGGTGATGTGGAGTTTGATGTGGCAAAGGAACGGGCGGGTATGATTACCCCTGTTCCCGGCGGCGTCGGTCCGATGACGATTGCGACGCTTTTGGAAAATACCTTGCACGCGGCTGCACTGCATGACTGAATGATTTAAATTGTTATGGAAAAGCCGAGCCGGAATACACGGGAGGAATACAGTATTCCGCGTGTTCCGGCTTGGCTTTTTGATGTTGTGGTAAAGGTCGGCGGATTCGCATTTGAAGTGCAACTTTCCATAACAGAAAAAGGCCAGCATGCGGCAGCATACGGCCTTTCCTGCAAGAAAGATTGCCATGAGCTACACACAACTGACCCAAGACGAACGATACCATATCCAATACCTGTCCCGCCACTGCACCATCGCCGAAATCGCCAAACAACTTAACCGCCACAAAAGCACCATCAGCCGCGAAATCAAGCGGCACTGCATCCAAGGACAGCAATACAGCGCCGAAAAAGCACAGAAGCAAAGCCGGCTGACCAAACAGCACCGGCGAAAACCCTATAAGCCCGATTCGCAGCTGGTTCAACACATCGACACCCTTATCCGCCGCAAACTCAGTCCCGAACAAGTATGCGCCTATCTGCATAAACACCACGGGATCACACTCCATCACAGCACCGTTTACCGCTACCTTCGCCAAGACAAAAGCAACGGCGGCACTTTGTGGCAACATCTCAGAATATGCAGCAAACCCTACCGCAAACGCTACGGCAGCACATGGACCGGAGGCAAAGTGCCCGACCGCGTCGGCATAGAAAACCGACCTGCCATCGTCGACCGGAAAACCCGCATCGGCGATTGGGAGGCCGACACCATCGTCGGCAAAAATCAGAAAGGCGCGTTATTGACCTTGGTCGAACGCGTTACCCGCTACACCATCATCTGCAAATTAAAGAACTTAAAAGCCGAAGACACTGCCCGGGCGGCCATTAGGGTATTAAAGGCATATAAAGCCAGAGTCCACACCATCACCATGGATAACGGCAAAGAGTTCTACCAACACACCAAAATAGCCAAAGCATTAAAGGCAGAAACCTATTTTTGCCGCCCTTACCATTCGTGGGAGAAAGGGCTGAATGAGAACACCAACGGACTCATCCGGCAATATTTCCCCAAACAAACCGATTTCCGAAACATCAGCGATCGGGAGATACGCAGGGTTCAAGATGAGTTGAACCACCGGCCGAGAAAAATACTTGGCTGCGAAACGCCAAGTGTTTTATTCTTAAATCTGTTCCAGCCACCGGTACCCTGGTGTTGCACTTGAAATCCGAATCCAAGGTCGTCTGAAATCAGTCGGTACATGATTGTCCCTTACGATTTCAGACGACCTTTTTTATTTTTTCAACAGGTGCAGCAGATATTGGCCGTATTGGTTTTTTGCCATCGGGCGGGCGAGTTCTTCCAAACGCTCGTCTGAAAGCCAGCTGTTGCGCCAAGCGATTTCTTCGAGGCAGGCGACTTGCAGGTCTTGGATGTTTTGCACGGTTTGGACGAATGAGGCGGCTTCGTGCAGGCTTTCATGCGTACCGGTGTCCAACCATGCAAAGCCGCGCCCCAAAAGCTGGACGGATAATGAACCGTCGTCAAGATACATTTGGTTGAGCGTGCTGATTTCGAGTTCGCCGCGTGCGGAGGGTTTGACTTGTTTGGCAAATTCTACGACGCGGTTGTCGTAGAAATATAAGCCCGTTACCGCCCAGTCGGATTTGGGCTGTTTCGGTTTTTCTTCGATGGATAAGGCATTGAAGTTTTCGTCAAATTCCACGACGCCGAAACGTTCGGGGTCTTTGACCTGGTAGCCGAACACGGTGGCGCCGTGTTTTTTAGAGGCAGCTTGCTTCAGGGTTTGGGAAAACGACTGGCCGTAGAAAATATTGTCGCCCAAGACCAAGCAGACGTTGTCGTTGCCGATAAACTCTTCACCGATGATGAATGCTTGCGCCAAGCCGTCGGGGCTGGGCTGCTCTGCGTAGCTGATGGAGATGCCGAAATCGCTGCCGTTGCCGAGCAGTCGTCTGAAAGAGGGATTGTCTTCGGGGGTGGTGATGACTAAGATTTCGCGTATTCCTGCCAACATCAATACGGACAGGGGGTAGTAAATCATGGGTTTGTCGTACACGGGCAGGAGCTGTTTGGATACGCCGCGCGTGATGGGGTAGAGGCGCGTGCCGCTGCCGCCGGCAAGGATGATGCCTTTCATAAGTTTCTCCTGAAGGGGTGTGTTTTAGATTTTCAGACGACTTCCCTGACTGAGAAGGTCGTCTGAAAACTTATTTTCCTGTTCCTAAACGTTCCAAGCGGTAGCTGCCGTTCAATACATTTTGCCACCAGGTTTTATTGTTCAAATACCATTGCACCGTTTTGCGGATGCCGGATTCGAACGTTTCCTGCGGTTTCCAGCCCAGTTCCCTGCCGATTTTGGCGGCATCAATGGCGTAGCGCACATCATGGCCGGGGCGGTCTTGCACAAAAGTAATCAAGTCTTCGTAACGCGCCACACCGTCAGGTTTTTCGGGAACAAGTTCTTCCAACAGGGCGCAGATGGTTTTAACCACTTCGATATTGGCTTTTTCATTGTGCCCGCCGATATTGTAGGTTTCGCCGACGACGCCTTCGGTAACGACCTGATACAACGCGCGGGCATGGTCTTCGACAAACAGCCAGTCGCGGATTTGCATCCCGTCGCCGTACACGGGCAGGGGCTTGCCGTCGAGCGCGTTCAGAATCATCAATGGAATGAGTTTTTCAGGGAAGTGGTACGGACCGTAGTTGTTCGAACAGTTGGTTACGATGGTCGGCAGACCGTAGGTGCGCAGCCATGCACGCACAAGGTGGTCGCTGGATGCCTTGGAGGCAGAGTAGGGGCTGGACGGAGCGTAGGGCGTAGTTTCGGTAAACAAATCGTCCGTGCCGTGCAAATCACCATAGACTTCGTCGGTGGAAATATGGTGGAAACGGAAGGCTTCGCGTTTTTCAGACGACATCTGTTGCCAATAGGCGCGCGCAGCTTCCAGCAGGTTGAACGTGCCGACGATGTTGGTTTGGATGAATTCGCCGGCGGAATCGATAGAGCGGTCGACATGACTTTCCGCTGCCAAGTGCATTACGGCATCGGGCTGGTGTTGTGCAAACACGCGGTCAAGTTCGGCACGATCGCAAATGTCCACTTGCTCAAAAGCGTAACGGGGACTGTCGGCTACGTCGGTCAGTGATTCGAGATTGCCCGCGTAAGTTAATTTGTCGAGATTGATGACGGAATCTTGGGTATTTTGGATGATGTGGCGGACAACTGCAGAGCCGATAAAGCCCGCGCCGCCGGTAACGAGGATTTTTTTCATGGGATGGGTCTAAGATACAGTACAGCCTCGAATTATAACTGTATCTATTTTTTTTGCAGCTTAAAATTTAACTTAATGTTACGTAATTTTCTATTGGTTCTATTTTTCTTTACAGGCATGTAGCGTTTTTTATGACATAAAGGAACAACCCTGTTGTTTTAAATTCAATTTGATAATGTAACTGCTTTTTTAGGGCAAAGACTTTTCGCATGTGGCGGGAGTTGGGCGTGCCGGAACATAAAATGCGTCCTGCCATATATCTTGCTTTTGCCGATATGGTGCTCGGTATGATTCCTGTTGTCGGTACGCTTATCGATATTTTCTTGCAACCGAGCCGCCGTACTTTGAAAGTCATCAATGAATATGTGCGCAGCGAGTATGGCGTGGATCGTGACCTGCATTTGGAGTGCCCGTTTATGCACGCGGCTTTGGAGAAGAAACAGCAACAATCAGATTTTTGGCGCAAACCTGTTGCGGCTTGGTTTTATCTGCATCTACCGGATTTTTTTGGTTTGATTGTGTTGGTGTTGATGGGCTGGATAACGGTGCAGTAAGTAAATGGGCGTGGAGCGGTATGACTTATCTGTTTCACGCTGTTGCCGGTTGGTTTTGAATGTTTGTGATTTGAATGGAGATATATAGCAGGTTAAGTTTGAATCAATATTGCGTTTTAATGTCCGAGGTATAGGGAGAATTGCTCTCTAAGTATGAGCGTACCAAGTGTATGAGCGTACCAAGTGGACTGGTTTCGTACTGTCTATACTATCCGCGATTTTGCTCTAATTTAAACTTAACCTGCTATATTTAAAACATACGTTTAGGTTTTGCTTCCTAAAGGCGCAGACAATGACAAATCACTGACTTAATTGATGTCCAAACGTTCCATACGGTAGCGCATGGAGCGGAAGCTGATGCCCAAAAGCTTGGCTGCCTGAGTGCGGTTGTAACGGGTTTGCTGCAACGCTTGTTCGATAATGCCGCGCTCGATTTGGTCAAGGTAATCTTGAATCTGCATGGTGCGCGGGTCAAACGGCGGAAGCGGTTGGTGATCCAACGTTTCACCTTTTCGTGTTTCGGAATCGGCGATGTCGTCAAGGCTGAGGTTTGGATGGTCGTTTTTGGGCGTCGTCGTGTTTTGGATTTGCAAATCATCCAACTGGATAACTTGTCCGACAGTCAGGGCGACGGCGCGTTCGAGGATGTTTTCGAGTTCGCGGAAGTTGCCGGGATAGCTGTAATGCAGCAGGGCTTCTTGCGCTTTGGGACTGAGTTTGTAGGTTTGCGTACCGTGGCGGTGTTTATAGAGCAGGTACAGAATCAGCGCCCCCAAGTCTTCACGCATTTCGCGCAGGGGCGGCATATGCAGGGTAACGACGTTGAGGCGGTAATATAAGTCTTGGCGGAACGCGCCGCTGTCAACGAGGGCTTCAAGGTTCTTGTGGGTAGCGCAGATGATGCGGACATCGACGAAAGTTTCGCGGGCATCACCGATGCGGCGCACGGCTTTTTCTTGGATGGCACGCAGGAGTTTGACTTGCATAGCAAGCGGCAAGTCGGCAACTTCGTCGAGGAACAGCGTTCCGCCGTCGGCGTGTTGGAAGAAGCCGAGACGGTCTTGGTCGGCGCCGGTAAAGCTGCCTTTTTTGTAGCCGAAGAATTCGCTTTCCATCAGGTTTTCAGGAATCGCGCCGCAGTTGACGGCGATAAAGGGCTTGTCAGCACGATCGGACAATTCGTGGATGGTACGCGCAGCCTGTTCTTTACCGGTACCCGATTCGCCGGAAATGTAAACGGGCACGCCGCTGCGGGCGAGGCGGCGGATCAGGTGGCGGACTTCGACCATTTGGGGCGAACTGCCGAGCAGCCGCGGCATATCTTCTTCGCCGCCTAATTCGGGCACGTCTTCGTTCGCACGCATGGCGATTTCGCCGGTGGCAAAGCGTTCTTTCATGGAACGCAGGCTTTCGGGTACGGAGACAGAACCGCTCAAGTCGCGTTTGGGCGGCTTGGGCGGAGTTTTGGGCTTGTTGAATGCGGCAGCAACAGGCGCGGACGGTTTTTCGGTTGGAGGCTGGGCAATTTCGTCCGTGCTGTTGGAAACAGAAACGGCAGATTTAACCAGCGAACGCAGTTGGGAAAGGGTAATCGGCTTTTGCAGGTAGTCAAACGCGCCCGCATTAAGGGCTTCGACCGCCTGGTCGGCATTACCGAAAGCGGTAATGACGGCGACAGGGGTGTCGAGCATGAGTTCGTCTATGTATTGGACGACTTCGAGGCCGGAGCCGTCGGGCATTCGCATATCGGTCAAGACAAGGGAATAGTCGTTGTTGTCGAGCTTGTCTTTGGCATCTTCTACGCCGACGGCGGTCTGCACGCGCAACCCCATCTTCATCAGCGTCATTTCCATCAAGTCACGGATGTCGGCCTCGTCGTCGACGACCAATACTGGGTCTTGCAGCTTACTCATTGTGTTCTCTCGGTAAAATCAGTTCGAATCCGTTCATTTCGGGGTGGTAATGGAGTTGACCCATATTGGCGTGTGCCAGTTCGCGGGCAACGTACAACCCCAATCCCGTACCCTGTTTTTCCGTGGTGTAGAACGGCTCGAAGAGATGGTTGCGGACTTCGGGCGAAATGCCTTTGCCGTTATCGGCAACGACGATGGAAATGTGCATCCTGCCGCTGGGGCGGATCAGGACGGTAATCGCGTTTTCGTCCTGACGGCTGTGCCGCCACGCGTTATTGCAGAGGTTCCACATGATTTGTTGGATGTGCATCACATCAGCGAGGACGGTAAGGTTGTTGCCGTCCATGTTCATGCGCAGGCAGCCGATGGCTTCGGAATTGTTGAGCGTGAACTCTTGTTTGAAGTCGAGCCAGAATTTCATCAGGTTGATCGGCTCGCGGCTGATATTGTCGCGTTTGTTGAGTAAAGAGATGTCTTCCAACATTTTATCGATGCGCTGGATGTTGCTGTCGATGATGCCGCAAAGCTTGGCTTTAACGGGATCGGGTTCGGCATCGTCATCACTTTCTTGCAGCAAATCGCTGGCGTGACGGATGGCGGACATCGGATTACGGATTTCGTGGGCGAGGTTCGCGGTAAGCTGTCCGAGCGAGGTGAGCTTGGTGGACATTGCCTCTGCCGCGACTTCGCGCAGCGAACGGACATACAGCATGAGCAGTTCCGTCTGTTCCTGAATCAGCGGGACGGCGCGGACGTGCATGGCGTGTTGGAAGATGTGGATATCGGTTTCAAACGGTTTGTCGGGATGATATTGCCAGCGTGTAACCAATTCGCCGAATACGACTTCCTGCTGGTCAACCACCAAACCGGGGAAATAGGTTTTTGCCTGTTTGTTGAAAAGCCAGACGCGCTGGGTGCTGTCGATGACGATAACGGCTTCCTGCACGCGGTTGAGAACGAGGCGGTTCAACCCGCTGATGCGGCGGTAGGCAAGCTGATGGCGGCTGGCAGATTCGGTTGCCTGCTCCAGATAGCGGGCAGCAAACGAAGTCAGCATGGCGACAAGGTAACACGCACCGCTGAGCAGAACCGTAGTAATCAGAGGCTGCGTATCCCAATCAAACGGATGCAGACGGATGCTGCCGTCAAGCAGCAGATTGAAGAAGAACAGCATGGACGCATAACCTGCGTACAGCATGGGGTAATGCCCGTAGCTGAGGAGGCAGGACGTCGCGACGAAAGGAAGGACAAGGATGCCGAAGCCCGAATCGACTCCGCCGGCGATATACACCAGTATCATCATCATCGAAATATCGACGACTGCGCTGGCATTGGGCAAATCCAAAGTCTGCCATTGCCAGTCCGGACGGGCGACGGATAACAAGATGAGGAAAGAATACAGCGCTGCCCAGCTGTAAAATTCGACGGGAGGGAATGACATGCCGATATGGGTGCCATTACTGTAAACGCCGAAAGCATGCATGACCAACAGCGGCAGCACGATGGCAATGCGGGCAATATTGATTAAACCGGGTATCCGCTCGCTCAGGTTTCCCAGTTCCTGAAAGCCGGACTTACTCATATCCGCAACCCTTTTTGTTTATTTTTATCATTATTAGTACCTGTTTTTGAAATCGTTCTGCAATATTTCCGCAGACGGTCGTAAATATTTTTTTAATTTTGTCAGCATAACATAAAACGACCGTGTTTTCTAGGTTTTCAATGTGTTATCGTTTCCTCTGTTGCTTATTCGGAAGCTGCGGATAAGGTTTTCAGACGACCTGAGATGTCCAAAACCTTCCCTTTTTTGCCGCGTTTGCCCTCGATATCGCAAATGCGCAATTTTTCCTGATGCGCCGCACCGCGCTTGCCGACGGTTTCAACGATGAATTCCGCAGCCGTGGTTACGAGAACGTGTTCCAGCGATGCGCCTTCGGTCAGCGACATCAACTGCAAACCGCGCCCTTTGGGCATGACTTTGAGTTCGCCGATGGAAAACGCCAAGAGGCGGTGGTCACTGCTGGCCAGTACGATTTTGCAGTCGGGGTTGATGAGCGAGGAGGCATAAACCGCAATCGGCGGCAGGACGGTTTCGCCGCTGTCCACGGTCATCACCACTTTGCCCGCTTTCACGCGTCCGACCATGTCGCCCAGCTTGGCGATGAAGCCGTAGCCGCCGCTGCCTGAGAGCAGGTAGTGCTGTTCGGGCTGGCCGGTGAGCATGGCGACGGGTTTCGCGCCGTTTTGCAGCTCGATTAACGATGAAACGGGCACGCCGTCGCCGCGCCCGCCGGGGATTTCGGCGGCATCGAGCGTGTAGGTCCTGCCCAATGAATCCAGGATGACGACGGGCAAAACAGTACGGCCTTCAAGGGTTTGTTTGAGGCGGTCGCCTTCTTTGAACGCGGTTTGGCTCAAATCAAGGTTGTGTCCGGCACGGCTGCGTATCCACCCTTTTTCCGACAGAATCAGCGTGATGGGTTCGTCGGCGGTGGTTTGCGTCAACACGGCGCGTCCGGCCTCTTCCACCAGTGTGCGGCGCGCGTCGCCAAACTGCTTCATGTCCGCCTGCATCTCTTTGATAATCAGCTTGCGTTTTTCGTTTTCGTCACCCAAAAGGATATTCAGACGGCCTTGTTCTTCACGCAACTCGTTCAATTCTTTTTCGAGTTTGAAACCTTCCAAACGTGCCAACTGACGCAGGCGGATTTCCAAAATGTCTTCGGCTTGGATTTCGGTCAGCCCGAACGCCACCATCAAATCGGTTTTCGGGTCGTCTGATTCGCGGATGACTTTAATCACTTCATCAATGTGCAGAAAGACTTTCAGACGGCCTTCAAGGATGTGCAGCCGTTTTTCCACTTGGTTCAAACGGAATTTCAGACGACGTGTTACGGTCACGACACGGAAATCCAGCCATTCCTGCAAAATCGTTTTCAGGTTTTTCTGCGCGGGGCGGTTGTCCAGCCCCATCATCACCAAGTTCATCGACACATTGCCTTCCAGCGAAGTCTGCGCCATCAGCGTGTTGATGAAGGTATCCGTATCGATACGGCTGGATTTCGGCTCGAACACCAGACGCACGGGATGTTCGCCGTCAGACTCGTCGCGTACGCGGTCGATTAAATCCAGCATCAGCTTTTTGGTGTTGAGCTGGTCTTGATTGAGCTGCTTTTTGCCTGCTTTCGGTTTCGGGTTAGTTTGTTCTTCGATTTCGGCAAGGATTTTGGCGGAATTGGCGTTCGGCGGCAGCTCGGTCACAATCACGCGCCATTGCCCGCGCGCCAGCTTCTCGATTTCGTAACGCGCACGCACGCGCACGCTGCCCTTGCCGGTTTCGTAAATCCGGCGCAATTCGTCCATCGGCGTGATGATTTGACCGCCGCCAGCAAAATCAGGCGCGGGGATGTATTGCATCAGGTCGGCGGTTTCCAGCGTCGGCTTTTTCAACAGCGCAATCGCCGCCTGCGTGACTTCGTTCAAATTGTGCGACGGAATTTCGGTCGCCATGCCTACCGCGATGCCCGACGCGCCGTTGAGCAACACCATAGGCAGACGGGCGGGCAGGTGCAGCGGTTCGTCAAACGCGCCGTCGTAGTTCGGCACGAAATCCACCGTCCCCTGATTGATTTCGGACAACAGCAATTCCGCAATCGGCGTCAGCCGCGCTTCGGTGTAACGCATCGCCGCCGCCCCGTCGCCGTCGCGCGAACCGAAGTTGCCGATGCCGTCGATTAAGGGGTAGCGCAAGGTAAAATCCTGCGCCATCCGCACCATCGCCTCATAGGCGGAACTGTCGCCGTGCGGGTGGTATTTACCCAAAATCTCGCCGACCACGCGCGCCGACTTCACCGGCTTCGCCCCCGCCGTCAAGCCCATATCGCGCATGGCAAACAAAATGCGCCGCTGCACGGGCTTCTGGCCGTCTGAAACTTCAGGCAGCGCGCGGCCTTTGACCACGCTCATAGCGTATTCGAGATAGGCGCGTTCGGCGTATTGACCTAAGAGCAGGTAGTCTTCGCCGACAGGGGATGGGACGGAAACGTGTTCGTTCATAAGGAAGCTGGAAATAAAGGTAAAGGGCGATATTGTAAAGTATAGTGGATTAACTTTAAACCAGTACGGCGTTGCTTCGCCTTGCCGTACTATCTGTACTGTCTGCGGCTTCGTCGCCTTGTCCTGATTTAAAGTTAATCCACTATAAAAATGGGGTTTCTGTTAGAGAAGGGCAGGTCGTACTGAGTTTTGATTGGGCATTGGCGGGAAGTTTATGAAATTTTAGATATTAAGGGTCGTCTGAAAATTTTCAGACGACCCTTAAATATACAGTAGTGGTCAATATTTCAGTACGGATCCAACCGGTTTGTTAGCCTCATGCCTGTACGTTGGATATAAATGCCTAGTTGGGTCGGAGAAAGTATTTTCAGACGACATAGAAGGTCGTCTGAAAAGCTTTGGTTTGAAAAAGTAGGTATCGGCATTCTATAAAACTGCACAGTTCCGGAAATGCAGCAGTTATTCGTACACAATTCCTGCAATTATCTCATGTTCGTTCAACCCGCCGTATTGTTGTTCCCAATCGTGTGAGGCTTCGAGTGTATCGCATTCTTGGGCAACGGATAATTGAATACCGTCCATTTTGTCGGAGGCCATTCCGCTAAGTCGGTCGCACATCTCTGCAGAGAGATTTTGTTCGGAAGATTGATGGGCTTCTGAATAACTGTAAGGGAATGCCAAAAATCCTAAAACGAAGGCAGCAATGGCGAGCCATGCATTTTTACGGTAACGGGTCATTATATCCTCCAATCAAATAAAACTAAGATTTTTCTTACTTGCTTGTGTCAAACAGCCTTTGCTTCATGAAAATCTGATTACAATCATCGTAATATATGCCATGTTTTACCTGATTATGGCTGAAGAAGGCCTGGTTTTTTTGAAGCGTTGGAAGAATCATACTAAGCAAAAACAAAAAATGCAATACTTTTTCTTAATTCAACTAATATTTTTCTTACATTTTTAATAAAACTAAGGTAAAATAAACCCACAAGTGCTTCATTGTAGGAGGCGCATTTCAGCCTGAGGATCGATATGGATACATTTAAAGACAGATTGGTGTTTTTGTGGAAAGACGAAGCGCGCCAAGCCAAAATTGCCGCAGACATTGATATGACCATTGCGGGATTTAGTAGGATTTGGAACGAAGGCGGTTTGCCGAAATCGGAAACTCTAAAAAAAATCAAACAACTGAAAGGTTGCAGTATTGACTGGCTGTTGACTGGGGAGGGGAGTCCGTTCCCTAATGCGCAAGTTCCGTCTTCTACTGCAGTTGCTTATGATACATTGGGCAATCCAGTTGATATCGACGAGTTTGTCTTTGTTCCGCGTTATGATATTCAGGCTGCCGCCGGACATGGGCGGTTAGTAGGTGATGAAAAACCTGTTTTTACCATGGCATTCCGTCGGTATTGGGTAGAAAATTATGTTACCCGTGATACTAAAAACCTTTCCGTTATTTCGGTCAAGGGGGATTCTATGGAAGGGGTTTTGAATGATGGGGATACTATTTTAATCAATCATGCTGAGACTGCGCCGAAGGATGGGCTGTACGTTTTGAGGCTTAATGAGAATTTGTTGGTAAAACGATTACAGCTGATGCCAGGCGGGGTGGTGAATGTGATTTCCGCCAATGAGGCTTATCCGACTTTTGAAATTGATTTGAATAATTTGACTGACGATGTTGCCATTATCGGGCGTGTCGAGTGGTTCGGGCGAAATATTTGAATGGTGTAGTCCTTGTATTTTCAGACGACTTGTTAAGTAGTGGTTTATGGTTTTTATCTCTATTGATAAATATAGAAGTGGACTCCATCTTGCATGGAGAAGTCCGTGAAGCTGCAACTCTTGATGCCGGTCAATCTGAGGGCAGACTTGCTTTAGGTTAAGGTTTGCAGGACAATATCGAAAATATTCATATAAAAGGAAACACATCATGTCAGACGAAAGTCCAATTATTTTCACTGATAGCTGCTGTACCAAGGTTGCCGATTTGATTGCAGAAGAAAACAATCCCGATTTGAAATTACGCGTGTTTGTTAATGGCGGAGGTTGTTCGGGATTCCAGTATGGTTTTACTTTTGATGAAATCAAAAATGATGACGATTTTGAAATTCAGAAAAACGGCCTGACTTTCTTGGTGGACCCGATGAGCTACCAATATTTGGTTGGTGCGGAAATTGATTACACTGAAAGTTTGCAAGGATCGCAATTTGTTATTCGTAATCCGAATGCAGAAACGACTTGCGGTTGCGGGTCATCCTTCTCAGTTTGAGCCATATGTAGATAAAAAAGGCCGTTTGTTTATACAAACGGCCTTTCGTTTGTAATTGCTTTCCAATAAAAATCATCTGTCTTATAATCTATAATTCCCTTTGGGAATATTTACTCATGTACTATCTGTTATTTGATTTACATTCAGCTTGGTGCCGATAGGTTGCATACCCAAAGCTAATTATCAGATAGTTGGGTAGTTTAGGAAGTTTCGGGAGTAGTGTCTAAGTCAGATGATAGGTTGACGGATCGCTGCCGTGTATCATGGTATAAGCAAAATCAAGCCGGTTTCCGTGAATGGGATTAAAAGTTCGGTTTGTTCTAGGATAACAATGAAAAACTCTGACAAACTTTACGATGTTTATGTTTCTTATCCGCCAGATGTCGATCATGAGCGTATCAATGCATGCCTATATGATAACTTGCCGGAAAAAGAAGCAGAAGATTTGGTTCAGGCACTTTCTGAACGTCCGCAAGCGATTATTGCCGAGAATTGTACGCAGGATGAGCGCGAGAATGCGCAGCAGTATTTCAACTACTTGGGGCTTGATGTTATTGTGCGTCAGTCCATGGAGTTGCAGGTAAGTGAGGACGAAGGTGAAAACGAGGAAGCGTCTTTAAAGCAATGTCCCGTTTGTATGACGATTACGGAGGATGTGGCAGCAGAGGAATGTGCCGTCTGCCATTTCCATTTTGCCAGTGCAACCGAGCAAATCATCCAGCGTAAACGTATTGAGTGGCAGGAAAAGGTGGCGTTTGAGCATAAAAAACAAGCTGAAATCGCTCATAAATTGCAACTTGAAAAAGAGCGGGAAGAGAAGTTGATGCGGAAAGAAATCCGTGCCGAACTTGAAAGCAAATTGCGGCAGGAGTTGGGGCAGGATCCTAGACTGGAAGCCCTTACTTCCAAACGCAATATGATTGTTCTGGTTTCTGTTTTGGGTGTGTTGGCTATGTTCGGCTTGGTGGCGGCAGGATATTTGGCAGCCAAATACCTTTGATGAATGCTTTTAAATTTGAATATATCGTAGACCGGATTTCATTTTGAAATCCGGTTTTTATTATTGTGATGTCCTGCTATGAAGAGTTGTATTGATTTTGTGGGGATACTGTATCGTGTCTATTGAAACGGATTGTCCAATGTACCATAATCCGACTGTTCTATTCCTATTAAAGCAATAAAGGTCAAAATTATGTGCCAACTGCTCGGCATGAACTGTAATACCCCAACGGACATTATGTTTTCCTTCGAGGGTTTCCGCCGCCGCGGCGGCATTACCGACCATCACGCAGATGGATTCGGTATCGGTTTCTTTGAAGGGAAAGGTGTACGCTTGTTCCACGATGACAAGCCCAGCGCCGATTCTCCGGTTGCCGACCTGGTTCGCGCCTATCAAATTAAATCTGAAAACGTCATTGCCCACATCCGTAAAGCCTCGCAAGGGCAGACCTCTTTGGCCAATACCCATCCTTTTATGCGTGAAATGTGGGGCGAATATTGGCTCTTCGCGCATAACGGGCATTTGATTGATTTTTATCCGGAACAAGGCGAGTATTACCATGCTGTCGGTACGACCGACTCCGAACGTGCATTTTGTTATATCCTCAACCGGCTTCGCAGCCGCTTTGCTGAGAAACCTGATTCCGATACTTTGTTTGATGTCGTTGCCGCGCTAACTCACGAAATTCGCCGCTTCGGATTGTTCAATTTTGTAATGTCCAACGGCGACTGCCTGTTTGCCCATGCCAGTACGCTGCTGCACTATATCGTGCGTAAAGCTCCTTTCGGCAAGGCACGGCTTTTGGACGATGACGTGATGATTGATTTTTCCGCAGTTACCACCCCGAATGACAAAGTCTCCGTTATTGCCACACTGCCCTTGACCCGAGACGAAACTTGGTCGCAATTAGCTGTTGATGAATTAGTCATGTTCCGAGACGGTGATATTGTCCGCAGCGACCGCCCTGAAAGCCCTGTTTACATGAGCGCGGAAGAGGGGTTGGCAATTGCCCGCGCAGTCGGCGTGTCCGTATAAATATGAAAGGTCGTCTGAAAAATGTTCAGACGACCTTTTTTATGTCGCTTTTATCAATAATTGGTCGAGCAGAACTGCTCACGCTTGTCTGCATCGGCGGCATAACACGTCAAGCCCATTCCCGCCGCGTTGCTGTTGTTCGCCTTCGCTCCCGGTTTTTTGTTCACCAAAACCTTGCCGTTTTTCCCAATCTCCACGGTTACGCCTTTACCGTTTTTCAGCTTCCATTTCAATACCTGCGCATCGGCATTCTGACACTTATTGACCGTACAGCCGCCTTCAGCCGCGACATTACCATTTTTATAAATCACACATTGCTGCTGACTGTCGGTACAGGCCGCATAGGCAGCAACGGAAAAACAGGAAATCAGCGCGGCAAACAAAACAGGTTTCATGGTTTGGACTCCTTGGGTGGTGATGATGGGTTGGTAATATTTGGAACTATACGCCTGTTTGTATGGGTAAACCAGCGGGTATGAGATAAGTAATATATTGATTTAATATTTAAATAAATTTCTAATTTTATCAATCAGTTGGTAATAAAATATTCATTAGCGCGATATTAATATAGTAGTTGCTTCTGCCTATCTTTTCTTTATGCAGGAATCCACCTTCTGTCAGTTCGTCCAGATATTTGGCGGCACTGGGGCGGGAAACGTTCAGCGTTTTCATCAGGAAATCGATTTTTGTGTAGGGATGATTGAACAGGTGGTTAATCAGGTCTTGGCTGTAGAAGTTGAAGTTTTCCCTGATGCGGTGTTTGTAGTCCAGCATCGCCTGATGGATGTGCTGCACGGTATCGATGCCGTCCTTGGCGGTTTGTTCCACGGCTTCCAGCATATACAGCAGCCAACCTTCCCATTCACCCGTATCGCGTACGTGTTGCAGCAGGCGGTAATATTCGCTTTTGTTCCGCACCAGATAGCGGCTGAGGTATAAGACGGGAATATCCAGCAATCCGGTTAAAACCAGATACAGCACATTGATAATCCTGCCTGTTCTGCCGTTGCCGTCGTAAAACGGGTGAATGCTTTCAAACTGGTGGTGGAGCAGCGCCATGCGGATCAGCGGATCGATAGGTTTTTCCGTGTTGTCGTCGTTGATAAATACTTCCAATCTACCCATCAGGTGAATGATGTCATCCGTATGTTGCGGCGGCGTATAGACGGTTTCGCTGGCACGGTCGTTTCTCAGCATCGTCCCCGACTGTTGACGGAATCCGGCACGGTTCTTTTCCAACTCGGCCTGTATCGTCAAAATATGATTGTTGGTCAGCATTCCGTGTTCTTGGATAAGGTCGAAGCCGCAATGCAGCGCTGAAGCATAATTTTGCACTTCTTTGATGGCAGGACTGGACGGACTTGCCGATATTCCTGCACGGAACAGTTCGTCATGGGTGGTAATGATATTTTCGATTTCGGAACTGTCTTTGGCTTCCTGCAAAGACAGCGTGTTAATCAGAATGCCTTGGTTGGGAATGCTGCGGCAGATACCTTTTAATTCAGCCAGATAACGATGGGCGGAATTCAGTTTTTTCAAGACAGGGACCGTTTCGAAATCTATTTCGGGAGGGAATTGTTCGATCGAGTACATTTTAGGGTTTCGGTTAAATGATAAAAAAATCCCGTTTTTTTGCTATATCGCTTCGATATGATAAAAAAACGGGATTTTTTTTACAATTTAATTTTATTTATTTGTTTCAAAACGGTTTTAATTTAAATAGCACTTCAGACTACTGTTACCGCTTCAACTTCGCAAACGCATCCGCCATCGCCGAATTGGTCGGGGCGCGGTCGTTGCGTTGGGGTTTACGGTCGCGGCGTTCCTGATGTCGGGTTTCAGACGACCTGTTGCCTTTGGCTGCGCTACCCGCCTCGTCATCCAGTCGCATGGTCAGCGCGATGCGTTTTCTGGCGGCATCGACTTCCAGCACTTTCACTTTCACCACGTCGCCGGCTTTCACGACTTCGCGCGGGTCTTGGACGAACTTATTGGACAGGGCGGAGATGTGCACTAGGCCGTCCTGATGGACGCCGATGTCCACGAACGCGCCGAAGTTGGCGACGTTGGAAACCACGCCTTCGAGTATCATGCCGACTTGCAAATCGCTGATTTCGTGGATGCCTTCGGCGAAGGAGGCCGTCTGAAACTCGCCGCGAGGGTCGCGGCCGGGTTTTTCCAGCTCGGACAGGATGTCCAGAATGGTCGGCAGGCCGAAGCGTTCGTCGGTGAAGTCGGACGCTTTGATTTGCTTCACGCGCTCGCGGTTGCCGATGAGTTCGGCGGCGGTAATGCCTTGTTGCGCCAGCATTTTGGCGACGACGGGATAGGCTTCGGGGTGGACGGCGCTTGCGTCCAGCGGCTCTTTGCCGCCGTTAATCCGCAAAAAGCCCGCCGCCTGCTCGAAGGTTTTTTCGCCCAAACGCGGTACTTTCAGCAATTTTTTGCGGCTGTCGAACGCGCCGTTTTCATCGCGGTAGGCGACGATGTTTTGGGCAAGGGTTTGATTCAAACCGGAAATCCGCGCCAAGAGCGGGGCGGAGGCGGTGTTCACGTCCACGCCGACGGCATTCACGCAGTCTTCGACCACCGCGTCCAGTGATTTGGCGAGCTGGCTTTGGTTCACGTCGTGCTGATACTGGCCCACGCCGATGGATTTGGGGTCGATTTTGACCAGTTCGGCGAGCGGGTCTTGCAGCCTGCGGGCGATGGACACCGCGCCGCGCAGGGAAACGTCCAAGTCTGGGAACTCGCGTGCCGCCAGTTCGGACGCGGAATAAATCGACGCGCCGGCTTCGGACACGACGATTTTGTGCAGCCCCATTTCCGGCATTCCGCGCACCAGTTCGCCCGCGATTTTGTCGGTTTCGCGGCTGGCGGTGCCGTTGCCGATGGCGATGAGCTTCACGCCGTGCTGTTTAATCAGGCGAGACAGCGTTGCCAACATATTGTTTTCTTGGTGCAAATAGACGATGACGGTATCCAGCAGCTTGCCCGTGTCGTCCACCACGGCGCATTTTACGCCGTTGCGGTAGCCGGGGTCGAGACCCAGCGTGGTCAGCCGTCCGGCGGGCGCGGCAAGCAGCAAGTCTTTGAGATTGCGGGCAAACACGGTAATCGCGTCGGTGTCGGCGGCTTCTTTCAGACGACCTAAGGCTTCAAGTTCCAGCGACAAAAAGATTTTCGCGCGCCAAGTCAGGCGCACGGTGTCGCGCAGCCATTTGTGGCCGTCTGAAACCTTGAAGCGGCGGGCGATGATTTGCTCGTATTCGCTTTGCTGCGTAATCGGCGTGTCGTCGGGCTGGTATTTGAGCGCGATGTTCAACACGCCTTCGTTGCGGCCGCGCAAAACCGCCAGCGCGCGATGGCTGGGCATGGCGCGGACGGGTTCGCGGTGGTCGAAATAATCGCTGAATTTTTCGCCTTCGGTTTCTTTGCCTTCAACGACTTGCACGTGGATTTCGGCTTCGTTCCACAGCTTGTCGCGCAGCGTGCCGATGAGTTCCGCGTCTTCGGCAAACTGCTCCATCAGAATCGCGCGCGCGCCGTCCAATGCGGCTTTGGCGTCGGGGACGTTTTCGTTCAGGTAGCCTTGCGCGGCGGCTTCCACGTCCTGCGGCTGCTCGGCAAGCAGCACGTCCGCCAGCGGCTGCAAACCGTGTTCGCGCGCGATTTGCGCTTTGGTGCGGCGTTTGGGCTTGTAGGGCAGATACAGGTCTTCCAGCGCTGTTTTGTTGTCGGCGGCTTCGATTTGCTCCCTGAGGTCGTCTGAAAGTTTGCCTTGCTCTTCAATGCTTTTTAAAACAACGGCTTTGCGCTCTTCCAGCTCGCGCAGGTATTGCAGCCGCTCGGCAAGCTGGCGCAGCTGCGTATCGTCCAGCCCGCCCGTGGCTTCCTTGCGGTAACGGGCGATAAAGGGCACGGTCGCGCCGTCGTCCAAAAGCTCGACGGCAGCGGTGATTTGCGCGGCGGTGGCGGAGAGTTCTTGGGAGAGGATTTGGGTGATGTTCATGGGGAAAGGTCGTCTGAAAAAGTGATTATTATATCAATGGCAGAGAAGGGTGGAGGAGTCGTCTGAAAATGGAAATCGGTTTGGAATACATGTCAAATCGGTTTCAGACGACTTTTATCGTGAGGCATTAGGCTGTCGTTTTCTTTTTCTGTTTTTTTAGCCAGTCCTTTCCTAGCAAGATGCCGATGGTGGCGCAGAAGAGGGCGGCAAACCACAAGTAGAATCCGGCACCGTAGCCAGTAATGCCGATAACTTCGGAATTTTTGTGAATCGTAGTAAGCGAGAAAGTCAGTATGGCGAGGACCCACATAAATACGAGCAGCCATTTCATCATCCATATTTCGATTTGTTTTTGATACCAATACAGAATGACTGCCGCCATCCAAAAATAATTGGCATAGACGGCAAAATAACCAATATTGAAGAAGCCCATAAACCAGCTGAAGAGGGAACCTAGCGTCAAGATATAGATGCCGTTATGGGCTTCCCCTTCTCCGTAGAAAAAGACAGTGCAAAAAAGCGATGTTATCCATAAGATGATGGATAAGGTGTTAAAAAAGGCAGAAATTTTATTTTGGTGTTTCATGGTGGATAATGGTTCTGAATAGGAAATGCGGTTAAAACGGCAAACTTGCCGCTATTTCTGCGTGCGTGGGAATATAGGTTGGCTTGAATATGTTACAAAACGTCGTCTGAAAACCCTAAATACAGTTTTCAGACGACGTTTTATTTTTAATTGCCTTAAATCTCGCTACCGCCGACGGTCAGTCCCGAATCAATCCGCAAGGTCGGTTGTCCGACGCCGACAGGAACGCTTTGCCCGTCTTTGCCGCACACGCCGACACCGCTGTCCAACGCAGTATCGTTACCTATCATGGAGACGTGTTTCAAAACTTCGGGGCCGTTGCCGATGATGGTCGCGCCTTTGACGGGATATTGCAGTTTGCCGCCTTCGACCCACCACGCTTCGGATGCGCTGAAGACGAATTTGCCACTGGTGATGTCCACCTGTCCGCCGCCGAAATTGACGGCGTAAATGCCTTTGTCGATAGACGCGATGATTTCGTCGGGTTCGTAGCCGCCGTTTTCCATGAAAGTATTGGTCATGCGCGGCATGGGGGCGGAGGCGTAACTTTCGCGGCGGCCGTTGCCAGTGGATTGCGTACCCATCAGGCGAGCGTTGGTTTCGTCCTGCATATAGCCAACCAAGATGCCGTCTTCAATCAATACGGTGCGGCGTGTTTCGTTGCCTTCGTCGTCGATATTGAGCGAACCGCGTCTGTCGGCGATGTCGCCTTGGTCAACGACGGTCACGCCTTTGGCGGCAACGCGCTCGCCGATTCTACCTGAAAAGACACTGGTTTCTTTGCGGTTGAAATCGCCTTCCAAGCCGTGTCCGACGGCTTCATGCAGCAACACGCCCGGCCAGCCGTTGCCCAAGACAACGGTCATTTCGCCCGCGGGTGCAGGGCGGGATTCAAGATTAATCAAGGCTTGTTTGACGGCTGAATCGACAAACTGCCGCACCAAAGTTTCATCGAAATAAGCCAAGTCGTAGCGTCCGCCTCCGCCCGCGCTGCCTTGTTCGCGCCTGTCGCCCTGTTTGGCAATAACGGTAACGTTCAGGCGCACCATCGGACGAATATCCGCCGCGTGCCTGCCGTCGAGGCGGGCAATGTAAATCATGTCGTATTCGCAAGTCAGCCCCGCCATCACTTGCACAATGCGCGGATCGGCGGCTTTGGCAAGCGTTTCCACTTTGTTCAATAAGGCAACTTTGGCAGCGGAATCGAGACCGATAATGGGATTCAGCACCGCATGGACGGATTTGCCGTATGCGGCGGACGGCACTTTGACAGAAGCTTCGCCGCCTGCCGCGCCGATGACGCGGACGGCTTGGGCGGAGCGGTTAATCGAATCGATACACAAACTGTCCGCATAGGCAAAAGCGGTTTTTTCGCCCGAAACAGCGCGCACGCCCACCCCCTGATCAATTTGGAAGCTGCCCGATTTGACGATGCCCTCTTCCAAATGCCAGCTTTCAAAAGCAGTGCGCTGGCAGTAGATGTCGGCGTAATCGACGTGATGCGCGCCGATGATGCTCAGGCTTTTGGCGAGCAGCTCAGGGGAAAGGTGATTGGCTTCGAGCAAATCGCGCTGTACGGTAGCGTAAGTTGAGTGCATGGTTTTCAGACGACCTTCAGGGCTGGGTAAACTTGGGGCTTGATTATACGGCATTTGTTATGGCTTTGGATATGTCGATTGTTTGTATTTATAAGGGGTTAGGGTCGTCTGAAAACAAGGGGCGGATAGGGATGATTTCTCAGATGGACCGGTATTTACATAATTAAACTGTTTTGAACATTGCATCTTGTCATTCCATGTTATACATTTGCATACAAATGAATACAAAACAAATCAAACGAATATGAATGCAACAAACCGTATCCCAGTCAGCGTGCGAATCACTCAGGAAGACGCTGATTTTATTGCTGAATTAAAAATCGATGGCGCGAATACGCCGTCTGAAAAAATCCGCGAGCTGCTCAAGCAGGCGCGTTTGGCACATACGCAGACGCGGGATTACGGTTCCGCGCTGACGGCGCAGGAGCAGTTTTTCCAAGCGGCGAAACATGACGTGCTGCACGCGGAAAAGCAGGCGGGGGTGCATTCGCATATCGTCGCGCGCTTGTTTGAGCAGCTGCCCGACTTGGGCGCGACGCTTGCCGCCGACCTGCCCGAAGAAGCCGACCTCGAAAGTTTGAAAAAATACGAACGCGAACTGATGTGGCGTATCGTCCGCCTCACCGACAGCATCTTGCAGCTCGCCGTAACTGGCAAAGGCGCGGCATACGACGATACCGTGCTGCAACAGCTTGAAAATACTTTGAAACTGGCGAAGATTGTGCAGCAGGCGGGCGAGGTTTGAGGTCGTCTGAAAAAATGGGGCGCATGAAATAGAAGTATTTGTTTGCCGCTATTCCCGTACAGGCTGCCATGCCCGAATATCCCGAAAACGCCAAGGTCTGGATTCCCGCCTGCGCGGGAATGACGGACGGTTGATTACCCCCGTGCCAACTTAAAATCAAACACATTTTATTGAAAGGAAAATCCAAATGAGCGAAACCCTATCCCGCAGAGTGGGCCGTCTGGTGAGCGGCGGTTTTCATGCCCTGATTGATGCGGCGGAGAACCTTGCGCCCGAAGCAGTAATGAACGAGAGCATCCGCGAAATCGAGCGGGCGGTGGACGAAGTGCGTGCCGAATTGGGCAAAGTGTTGGCGCAGAAACACCTTGCCGCCAAGAAAATGGCGGATGAGAGCAACCGCCACGAAGCCATCGATGCCAATCTGCAAGCCGCCGTAGCGGCGGGGCGCGACGATCTTGCCGAGGCTGGTATCGCCGAACAAATGGACATCGAAGCGCGTCTGCCTGTTTTGGAAAACACCATCGCCGACTGTGCCGCGCAGGAAAAAGAACTTGAGGGCTTTATCGCCGCCTTGCAGGCGAAAAAACGCGAGATGCAGCAGCAGTTGCAAGACTGGCGCGCCGCACAGCAGAACGCTGGCGCAGGCAAAGCGGCAGGCGGCAGCGACCTCAACCGCATCGCCCGTGATGCCGAAAAAAGCGGCAACGCTTTCGACCGCGTGATGGGACGTCAGAACGCGGTACACAGCAGCACCGATGCCGCGCAGTTGGCAAAATTGAAGGAATTGGAAGACTTGAGCCGCAACAACCGTATTGCAGAACGCTTGGCGGCATTGAAGGCGGGGAAATAAGTTTTCAGACGACCTCCTTTGTCGGAAAGGTCGTCTGAAAACGGTACGATGAAGGTTACAGGTTGATACGGAAATGCTTCGTTAAATTGTAAATGGGAACGGTATTATTTATGCACAAACCCTTTATCCTGATTCGGAAGCATTCTCTGTTTCGCCCTGTGGCAGCGGCAGGCAGCATTCTTCTGTTTGTGTTAGCGGTTTTCAATCCTCCAAACTGGTTTTATGTTTTGTCCGCTATCGTACTGCTTCTGATGTTGTATTTCTTATGGCGTCAGAATAGGGGGATTCCGATCATTTTTCATACTGACGGACAAATTTTTGTCGGTAAAAAACCATATTCCCTTACTCTTGGCGAATTTAAAGGTGTTGCATCTGCATTCTGCCGTTGTGGACAAACCAACTTTTGCCTGAGGATTGCGCTGATTCCGAAAAATGTCTGCCATCCTGTGCTTATTGTGCAAGAAATTTCCGATGTCCCGATGACGTGGCGCAGTGTTCCGAAGCCTCCTCCTGCGGAGTTTGATAACTTACGGGCAGAACTTGCTGATCGCTTGAATCTGCAAGACTTCGGATTTCTCGGCATTATGGGAGACGATGAATGGCACTTTGCCGTAAACCGTCTGCCAAAGGTACACTAAAATACAGATGTAATAATTGAAGGCGGGGAAATAAGTTTTCAGACGACCTCCTTTGTCGGAAAGGTCGTCTGAAAAGAAAAACGCCGCGCGGAGCTTGTCCTTGCGGCGTGTGGCGGAACAAATCAGTAGTCGATGCGTTCGCTGATGATGCGTAAATCCGGCCATGAGAAAACGATGTCGTATTCGCGTCCGTTTTTGAAGGCTTCGGCTTTCAATACGGGGCGGCCGCGGCGGTCGTCGGCTTCGATTTCGTGAACTTGGTAGCCGCGTCGTTCGAGAATCCGCATGACTTGCGCGCGTTTTTGCTCGAAAGACGGATCGCTGTAAATTTGGTGTTCGATGTAGTCGTCATCGTAATACTTGCCGTTGCGGTAACGGTAGTCGTCATTACGGTCGTAATCGCGCTCATAGCGGTCGTCGTAACGATCATCATAGCGGTCATCGTAACGGTCATAACGCTGCTCGTAGCGGTCGGTACGATAGTCGTCATCGTAATAGTCGTAAGGATAAGGGGCGGCGCATGCGGTCAGTGCGATACTGCCTAAGAGTAATACCGGTAAAAGTTTTTTCATGTCGTATCCTTTCGGGACGTGGTAAGTCAAATCAAGAATATTCGGAAGCGGATTATATAGTGGATTAAATTTAAATCAGGACAAGACGACGAAGCCGCAGACAGTACAGATAGTACGGCAAGGCGAGGCAACGCCGTACTGGTTTAAAGTTAATCCACTATAAATCGACGCGTTCTACGAGAATTTTTAAATCGGGATAAGACATCACGATTTTGTATTCCAAGCTGCCTTTGTAGGCCTCAAATTCCAAAACGGGTCTTGCCCAATAGAGGTCGGTGTCGGAATCGTGGACTTCGTAGCCTCTGTTATGCAGGATGGACAAAGCGCGGTCGTGGTGTTGCGCGAACGCCGGGTCTGTCTCCATGCGGTATTGGGCGTAGTCTTCGTAAAGGTCGAAACCTTCTGCTGCAAGAAAAATGGCGCAAACAGCGGCGACAGGAAGCAGCAGTTTTTTCAAAAGCGGTTTGGACGGCTTTGTATATTGCGACTGAGAATGTTTCATTTCGTTCCCTTTGCGTCTGTTGTCGGTATAGACATTTAAACACGCAGGACTTAGGGAAAAGTTAGGAGCGTTTTCAGAAGACCTTTCTTTACGGTACGCACAGGTCGTCTGAAAAATAGGGGAATTTCATGATTTTTGCCATCTTGATCGGCTTGCTAACCGCCGTCTTGCTTTACTTTGTGATGTTTAAGGATTGGGACGAATTTGTCGAATGCGTCGAATTCTATTGCACACCCGACATTATCAGCGCACTGCGGGGGCGGTATTGGGATGACGTATGGGCGGAAACCAAAATCCTGCTGTGGCTGGGCATCAGTTTGGCGGCGGGCGCATCGGCTTATGCCTGGCTCAACTAGAGTCGGCGCTGCAAGGCGGATACCGTCTTTATTGCCGCGAACAGTAAATAATTGAAAGGAATGTCAAAATGAGCAAAAAACACACCTACCGTACCGCAACAACATGGACGGGCAATCTTGGCGAAGGCACATCATCCTACACCGCTTATTTGCGCAACTTTACCGTTTCCGCCGAGGGCAAGCCCGACCTGCACGGTTCCGCCGACCCGGCCTTCCGCGGCGATGCGGGCCGCTGGAACCCCGAAGAAATGCTGCTGGCCGCCGTTTCTGCCTGCCACAAACTATGGTACCTGCACCTGTGTGCCGACGCGGGCATCTGCGTTACCGCCTACACCGACCACGCCGAAGCGGTGATGGACGAAGGCGAGAATGGGAGTGCGGGGCGTTTTGTCTCCGCCGTGTTGAAGCCGCGCGTTACCATCGCCGCAGGAAGCGACCGCGCCAAGGCTTTGGAACTTCACCACGAAGCGCACCGCCTGTGTTTCATCGCCAATTCGGTCAACCTTCCGATTGAATGCCGCGCTGAGATTGAGAGTGAAGAGGTCGTCTGAAAACCGAATGTCTGTTTGGGATGCACGGATAGGTCAAATTCAAATAAGGCATACCTAATGCCGTCATTCCCGCGCAGGCGGGAATCCAGAC
This sequence comes from Neisseria sp. DTU_2020_1000833_1_SI_GRL_NUU_006, assembly GCA_032388755.1. Lineage (NCBI taxonomy): Bacteria > Pseudomonadati > Pseudomonadota > Betaproteobacteria > Neisseriales > Neisseriaceae > Neisseria > Neisseria sp. DTU_2020_1000833_1_SI_GRL_NUU_006. The sequence goes on from CP135593.1 coordinate 2,551,371, forward strand.
CTCGATTCTTCAGAAGTATTATTTGAAGATTGCCGTAATCTCAAACTTCTGGATTCCCGCCTGCGCGGGAATAACGGCAATCAAACATTCAAATTTTCGCAAGCAGTCTATTTAAGGTCGTCTGAAAGTTGACAGAACAAGGAACGGAATATGTGGAATTTAATCAACGCCCCCGAAACGGAAATCTTCGGCATCGCCATCGCGCTGATGGTTTTGCTCGGCGTGTTGGAAGTCATCTCCATGCTGGCGGGCGGCATCAGCGACTGGCTGGACAACCTGCTGCCCGACAGCCTGACCGAAACCGCGCACGCCGAAGTCGGGCTGGACGCTGTGGACGCGGGCGTGTTCGTCAGGTTTCTGAGCTGGCTGTATGTCGGTCGCGTGCCGGTGTTGATGCTGATGGTGGTGTTCCTTGCCGTGTACGGACTGACGGGCTACCTGTTTCAGACGACCTTTGCCGCCGTGTTCGGCAGCTATCTGAACGGATGGCTGGCGGCAATCGCCGTGTGGTTCCTTTCGCTGCCGCTGGTGCGTCTGACGGCGGGCGGACTGTACAAAATCATGCCCAAAGACGAAACCACCGCCGTTTCGCAGGAAAGCCTAATCGGACGCATCGGTACGGTAGTGCTGGGCGAAGCACGGGTGGGCAGCGCGGCGCAGGTGCGGGTGAAGGATGTGTATGGTCAACAGCATTATGTGATGGCGGAACCGGATTCCGACGAAGTGTTGAAACAGGGCGACGCGGTGTTGCTGGTGTCGCTGGAGGGAAATACGTTTAAGGCAATTTTGAATCCGAGCGGGAGCTTGGTGGATTGAGGTCGTCTGAACAGATAAACGCCGGTTTGCAATGAATCACCATTTATCAATTAATTAGAAAAACAAAACGGGGATAGATATGGATTATTTGGCGCAGTCCAAGCGCGATATGCAATCCCTCATCGAAGCGTTGAAAAACAAGCTGCCGCTAGGGGTCATCGTTGTCGGCGACGGGCTGCTGTTTAAACATTCATTATTCAGAGGTTTGTTATTTCAACCCTTGGTTGCTTTCTTGTTCGGCCTCATCGGCGTAGGCGGTCTCTGGCTGAAGATGGTGAAATGGATGGATCCATCGTTTTCAAGCAATATGACTTGGCTGCTGGCTATTGTACTCACGCTATTGTGGCTGTGGCGCGTGGAACGTTGGTGGTGCGGGCTGACGATCCGGAAATCGATTTATATTGATCGCGAAAAATTGATTATTTACGGCGCATTCGGACGCATCCGTTATCAAGGCGGACATGACGGGGCTTACAGGAAGTTTGACCGTATACATATGAGTGACATCATCGGAGTCAGTTTGATTACCGAACGCAGAGGAACAACAGTCATCGGCGGGCTGCTGGGCTTAGGAAGACACAATATCTGCACAACAGCTTCCCGAAACGCATTGATTGAATTAACAGGTTGGCAGTGATATTCAAGGTATAAGCTCGGTAGGTCGGATTCTTGAATCCGACAAATTGCCCCGTTTCATCAGTATTGCACATAACCGAAATTATCGTATTGCAAGAATCCGACCTATCTTTAAAACCCCAGATTTTTAACCTTTCAGACGACCTCAAATTCCAAAAAACCGTCTGAACCGACACCTCTCAAGTAGTCCGTAGCGTGGGCTTCGCCCACGAAGCAAACATCTCGGATGATCGTTTGATTCAAAAGACAGTAGGTCGCGGACAAAGCCCACGCTACGGTTTGCTCACTTAGCAAATCGGTGGAAACTGGAAGAAAAGCTTTCTAGGGAAACGAATAAACCCTATTGAAGATTTTTGATTTCGAAAGGAAAGAATGATACACAAATTTTTTGTGAAAGTTTCAACTAATAAAAATGAAATTAAGATTTTGAAAGTTATACGAGCTTTTAATCAAGAACCGATTATTGAAATTCAAAGAAGACTTAAAAATAAAGAAAAGATTCTTGAAACCTTATATTTAGATCTGGAAAAGCTAAGAGAATTCAGAAAAGTACTAAGAAGCATTATAAATCTGGGTGGTGAAATTCGTTTATTCCTTGATAGCGAGGACGATGAGGTTAGTCTAAATTTTCTGGATAACATAATTGCTTCTCAGGAAGATACAAAGAATTATATAGAGGAAGAAGACGCCTTCTTACATGATGAGGATGAATAAAAGAATCACAACTTTATAAGTCCTGCTGCGAATTTGCTCGCTAAAAATTTTATAAAACTAACAAAAAACACCGTTATGGTCGTTATTTTAAGCTTGGTAGGTCGGATTCTTGAATCCGACGAACCGCTCCGTTTCAGCCGTATTGCACTAACCGGAATTATCGGATTCAAGAATCCGACCTACCTTTAAAACCGCTATTTTTAACCTTTCAGACGACCCTAAACCCTAAAAAACCGTCTGAACCCACGCCCCCTCAAGGGTATATCGACAACAAGAAAGGAAAACCCATGAACTTAGTTTCCATCGGCATCATCGCCGGCGTCATACTCGTTGCGCTGTTCGTACTCGGCCTCATCCTCACCCGCCTGTACCGCCGCGCCAGCAAAGAAGTCTCCTTCGTCCGTACCGGCTTCGGCGGCGAAAAAGTCATCATGAACGGCGGCGCGATGGTGCTGCCCGTGCTGCACGAAATCATCCCCGTCAACATGAACACATTGCGCCTCGAAGTGCGCCGCGCGGCGCAGCAGGCGTTGATTACCCGCGACCGGATGCGCGTCGATGTGATGGCGGAATTTTACGTCCGCGTCAAACCCAGCGCCGAGAGCATCGCCACCGCCGCGCAAACGCTGGGTATGAAAACCATGTCGCCCGACGAATTGAAAGACCTCGTCGAAGGTAAATTCGTCGATGCACTGCGCGCCGTTGCCGCCGAAATGGCGATGGAAGAGCTGCACGAGAAACGTGTTGATTTCGTTCAGAAAGTGCAACAAGTCGTCAGCGAAGACTTGTTTAAAAACGGTCTCGAGCTCGAAACCGTTTCTCTAACCGGCCTCGACCAAACCAGCTTCGAATTTTTCAACCCGCAAAACGCCTTTGACGCGGAAGGTCTGACCAAACTGACCGAAACCATTGAAGGCCGCCGCAAAAAACGCAACGAAATCGAACAAGACACCGATTTGGCGATTAAAACCAAAAACCTCGAAGCCGAGCAGCAACGCCTGAAAATCTCGCGCGAAGAAGAATACGCCAAACTCGAACAAGAACGCGAAATCGCCGTGCGCCGCGCCGAACAGGAAGCCAGCATCGCCGAGCAGGAAGCGCAGAAAAAACGCGAAGCGGAAGAAGCCAAAATCGCCGCCGAACGCGAAGTGGATTTGAAACGCATCGCTGCCGAACGCGACATTAAAAACGAAGACATCCGCAAAGCCCAAGCCGTCGAGCAGGCGGAGGTCGAGCGCCGCAAAGCCATCGAGCTTGCCGAACAAGACCGCGCCATCGCCGTTGCCGAGAAATCGCGTGCCGAATCCGAAGCCAAAGCCGAGGCCGACAAAGCCCGCGCCGCCGCCGTGCGTGAAGAAGAGAGCGTGATTACCGTACGCGAAACCGAACGCGCCGAACGTGCCAAAGCCGTCGAACTGATTGCCGCCGAAGAAGCCGCGCAAAAAGACGCGATTTCGCTCACCGTCGCCGCAGAAGCCGAGAAACAGGCCGCGCAAGACCGCGCCGAAGCCGTGCGTATCGCCGCCGAAGCCGAAGCCGAGAAACAACGCCTGCAAGCCAAAGGTGAGGCCGATGCCAAAGTCCTGCTGGCGCAAGCGCAAGAGCAGCAATACAAAGTCGATGCCGAAGGTACCCGCGCCGTGAACGAAGCCGCCAACGTCCTGAGCGTCGAACAAGTCGAAATGCAAGTGCGCCTCGCCCTGTTGAAACACCTGCCCGACATCATCCGCGAATCCGTGCGCCCGATGGAAAACATCGACGACATCAAGATTCTGCAAGTCAACGGCTTGGGCGGATTCAGCGGCGCTGCCAACGGCTCCGAAGGCGTGTCGGAAGGTCAAACCACACAAGCCAGCCTCGCCGACCAAATGGTCAACAGCGCCCTGCGCTACCGCAGCCAAGCCCCGCTGGTTGACGGCCTCTTGAAAGAATTGGGCCTGAACGGCGGCGACATCAACGGTCTGACGCAAGGACTGGATAAAGGCATCGGCAAAGAATAAGCCTCGCCGTTAAGAAGGTCTGAAAGCAAAGGTCGTCTGAAACCTCGAAACAGGGTTTCAGACGACCTTTTGTCAGATGTTTTAGTATAAAATCCCACTTTATTTTTTTCTCCCCGTCCTTATCCCATGCGCCTGACCCACATCAAACTCTCCGGCTTCAAATCTTTTACCGACCCGACCACGATTCATGTTCCGGGGCAGCTTGTTGCGGTTATCGGGCCGAACGGCTGCGGCAAGTCGAATGTGATTGACGCGGTGCGCTGGGTGTTGGGCGAGGCTTCGGCTAAGCAGCTTCGCGGCGAGAGTATGCAGGACGTGATTTTTAACGGTGCGGCGACGCGCCGTCCTGCGCCGAGGGCTTCGGTGGAGCTGGTGTTTGACAACAGCGACCACAGTTTGCAGGGGGCGTGGGGACAGTATGCCGAGGTGAGCATCAAGCGGCAGTTGACGCGTCAGGGTGAATCGACTTATTTCATCAACAATCAGACTGTGCGCCGCCGCGACATTACTGATTTGTTTCTGGGTACGGGCGTGGGCGCGCGCGGTTATGCCGTTATCGAGCAGGGAATGATTTCGCGCATCATCGAAGCGCGGCCGGAGGAGTTGCGCGCCTATATCGAGGAGGCGGCGGGTGTGTCCAAATATAAGGAACGCCGCAAGGAGACGGAAGGTCGTCTGAAAGACACGCGCGAGCATTTGCAGCGTTTGGGCGATTTGCAGAACGAGTTGGCGCGTCAGGTGGAAAAGCTGGAGAAACAGGCGGAAACCGCCGAACGCTACAAATCCCTGACTGCGCAGTTGAACCAACAACAGGATTTGCTCGATTACGCCCAATGGCAGCAATCGCTTGCCGCCGCCGACAAGGCGACCGCGCAGCATCAGTCTTTGCAGGCGCAACAGGACGAAACTGCCGCGCAGGTTCAGGCGTTAAACGACGAAGTACACGCTTTGCAGACCGCCGAACAGTCGCAGCAGCAGGCGGTGCACGAATTGAGCAACAAACGCGGTGTGTTGCGCGAGCAGATTGCCCGTTTGGAAGAACAAATCCGCCATCAGCAAAACCTGCACCAACGCATCGAACGCGACAAGCAGGCGGCGCAGGCGCAGATGCAGCGCATCCATCAGGAGCAGCAGCAAATCCGCGTGCAGCTTGAAGAAAACGAGTTGCAGGCGGAAGAAAAGCAAACCGAATTGGCGGAATGGGCGATGCAGGTTGCCGAACACGAAGAGCGTCTGCCCGAATTGGAAGAAGCCCAAGCCACGCTCAATGCCGCCTTCCAAACCCAGCAGGACGAGGCAAACCGCATCCGCCGCGAACTGGCGTTGAAACAGCAGCAGCTTGCCCATGCCGAACAAACCGTTGCCAAGCACGAAGAACGCAAAGGTCGTCTGAAACAGGAAAACCAAGCCCTGAACATGCCCGACGAAGCCGAAACCGCCGCCGCGCAGGAAGCCGCCGCCTTGTTGCAAAGCCAGCAAGAGCATTACGAAGAGCAAATCATCGCCGCCGAAGAAGCTTTACACGCCGCCCGCGAGGCGTTTCAGACGGCCTCAAACCGCTTCCAAAACCTGAAGCAGCAACACATCACCTTGCAGGCGCAGCAGCAGGCGTTGTCGCAAATCCTGTCGCAACAGCAGGAAGCCGCCGACTTCTGGCAGGCAACCGACCACGCCGCCGCGCCGCAACTGTGGCAACGCATCACCGCCCCCGCCGAGTGGCAGCACGCCTTGTCCGTCATCCTGGCCGAACGCCTGCACGCCCGCGCCGTATCGAACGGCTTCGTGCCGCCCGCGCCGTTGCCACAGGGGCAGGCGGCATGGCTTTCAGACGACCTCTCCGGTGGCATCAAAAAATCCCTGCCCGTACAGGCATTGCTGAACCAAATCCAAGCGCAGCCGCCGTTTCAGACGGCGTTGCACCACTGGCTCGACGGCGTATTGTGCGCGCCCGATTTGAGCTACGCCCTCGCGCATCAAAGCGATTTGGGCGCACACCAAATCTGGCTCACGCCAGAAGGCCATCAGGTCGATAAAGTCAGCGTCCTGCTCTATGCCAAACCCGCGCAGGAAAGCCTGATTGCCCAAAAAGCGCGCCTCGACGGCATCGCGTCCGAACTGGAAAACCTCGCTCCCGAACTCTCCGCCGCTGAAGCCGCGTTCAAACAGGCGGAGGCTGCCGTGCGCTCGTCCGAAGTGCAACACAAAAACCTGATGCAGCAGCAACAGCAGCACACGCGCCAATACAGCCAAGCGCAGCAACGCGCCGCCGAACTTCTGGCGCGCACCAACCAAGGGCAAATCCGCCGTGAACACATCGAGCGCGAACTGGCGCAGTTGGCGGAAGAACAGACCGTGTTGCAACACACGTCCGACGGGCTTTCAGACGACATCGCTACTTTGCAGGAAGCCGCCGCCGAACTCGAACACCAGCAGCAAACTACCGCGCACAGCCGCCATGAGCAGCAAGGCCGTCTGAAACAGGCGCAGCTTGCCCTGCTCGAAGCCAACCGCCAATACGGGCTTGCCGAAGTCGCCGTCCACAAGCTCAACCAGCAAAAACAAAACTACCAACAGCAAATCGCCCGACTCGAGCAGCAAACCCTCGACTGGCAGGAACGCCAGCAAGAGCTTGCCCTCGCCTATGAAACCGAGTTCCAAAACGACGAGCAGCACATCAAGCTCGACGAGTTGACCGAAGCCGTACAAACCTTGGACGAAGAATATATTGTTGTGCAAGAGAAACTGGCTCAGATACAAGAGAAGGGCAGGGAGCAATACGTCCGCGTACAAGCCCTGCAAACCAAGCTGCCGCAGCTTCAGGCCGCCACCCAAACCGCCCTGTTGCAGCAGCAGGAAGCCCTGATTAACGCCAAACGCTACCATCAAAACCTGACCGAACGCGCCGCCGATTTGGATGCGCTCGAAGCCTTGGCGAAAGAATCGCCGAAAGTATTGAACAGCAGCATCGGCAGCCTCACCCAGCAAATCGAAGCCCTCGGCGCCGTCAACCTCGCCGCCCTGCAAGAACTCGAAGAAGCGCGCGAACGCGACGGCTACTACCGCAGCCAGAGCGAAGACGTGCAGGCCGCCATCACCCTTTTGGAAGAAGCCATCGCCCAAATCGACGACAAAACCAAAGCGCGTTTCAAAGAAACCTTCGACGCCGTCAACGGCAAAGTCCAAACCTTCTTCCCGACCCTGTTCGGCGGTGGCGAAGCCACACTCAAAATGATAGGCGACGACCTCCTGACCGCAGGCGTGTCCATCATGGCGCGCCCGCCCGGCAAGAAAAACAGCACCATCCACCTCCTCTCCGGCGGCGAAAAAGCCCTCACCGCCATGAGCCTCGTGTTCGCCCTGTTCAGCCTCAACCCCGCCCCCTTCTGCCTTCTGGACGAAGTCGACGCCCCGCTGGACGATGCCAACACCTCGCGTTTCTGTAACCTGGTCAAAGAAATGTCGGCGCAAACCCAGTTCCTCTACATCTCCCACAACCGCCTGACCATGGAAATGGCGGAACAGCTCGTCGGCGTAACCATGCAGGAAAAAGGCGTATCGCGCGTCGTTGCCGTGGACATCAAACAGGCGTTGGAAATGGCGGAACCGTGATGAGTTGGCGGAGTTTTGGTTGTTTGAATTTGAAATAGGAAAGGTCGTCTGAAAATGTATTTTCAGACGACCTTTTTCAGATATTCAGACGATGGGTTTAATCGTCGTCATAATCGTAGTAATCATCATCCCAGTCGCGATACTTGCGATGGTGGTGTTTGTGTTTTCTGTAACGTTTTTCATGGCGGTAGTAATCGTCGTATTCATCGCGATCACGACCATAGCGGTAGTAGTCGTCGTAGCGGTAACGGTCTTCGTACTCGTCTCTATCTTTTTGGTTCATTTTTTTATTGCGGTAGGCGTAGGCGTTACCCGCCAAACCGCCGGCAACAGCGCCTATAACGGCACTTGTTGTGTCTTTACCCACCAAGCCGCCCAAAGCTGCGCCTGCGGCCGCGCCGGCGATGGTGGCTTTTTTCCGGTTTTCAGTCCCCCGGGCTTGCGCATCGATGGCGGGAAGGCTGAGGCTGGCGGCGAGCAATACCGCCATGATTGGTTTCATAGTCATGAACTCGTCCTTTTGTGAATCACGGCTGTGCCGAAGTATTCTCATTATAATCAGTCCTTTGTTTACCTTTCGCCCGCCTGTGGAAAATTAGCGTAAACAAATGTTGCTTTTGTGCGGTGCGATTGCCGGGCTAAAGGATTAAATGGATTGAGGGCTTTTAGGATTTTAGATTTTACAGTAATAAAAAAACACCCCGAGGCCGTCATGCGGTTTCGGGGTGTCGGGTTTTCAGACGACCTGTGCGGTCTTTGTAATATTTGTTGGAAAAAGCCTATTCTTCAGGCAGCCGCCATACGGAAAGGATGAATCCTCCCCAAATGACGACGAGTGCGATAATCATCATGATGATGGCTATGGTACTCATTCTTTATCTCCTTGTTCATGTTCGTGTTCGTCTTTGACGTTGAAGTTTTGACCATGCTTCCAAGGCAGCAGCGACAGAATGACAGAAAAAACAAACAGACCGACCGACATACCCCAGCCGAAGATATTGAGGAAACCGTCGGGATAGTTCGAGTAGTTCTCTTTAAGCAGGCCGCTGGTGTCTTGGTAAAGCATATAACCGAGCATGACGACGGTAAAGATGACGCAGGCCGTCCAAATCGCACCGACGCGGACGGAGGAGAGCGCGTTCAGGTGGTTGCGCAGCTCGGGCAGTTTGCGCAGGGCGACGATGGCTAATACATAAACAAAGCCGACAGCGACGATGCCGTAGGTGTTGACGAATTTGTCCAAAACGTCCAAAACGGGCAGGCCGGTGGTCGTACCGAAGAGCAGGGTAGAGATAATGCCCATCGGTATGCAGACGAGCAGGGTAGCGTTGACGCGGCCGATGTTCAATTTGTCCTGAATGGCGGCAACGATGACCTCGACGATGGAAATCATTGAGGTAATGCCTGCGAATACCAGCGAACCGAAAAACAATATGCCGATGATTGCACCCAACGTACCTGCCTGATTGATGATGGTCGGGAAGGCGATGAAAGCCAAACCGATGCCGCTGGAAGCAACTTCGCTGACGGCTTGTCCTTTGGCTTGCGCCATAAAGCCCAGCGCGGCGAATACGCCGATACCGGCGAGCAATTCAAAGCTGCTGTTGGCAAAGCCGACAACCAAGCCGGTACCGCCCAAGTCGGTTTTTTTCTTCAGGTAGGAAGAGTAAGTTATCATGATGCCGAAGCAGATGGAGAGCGAGAAGAAAATCTGACCGTATGCGGCGACCCAGACTTTGGGATCGGAAAGTTTCGACCAGTCAGGCGTAAACAGCGCGTCCAAGCCCTTGGCCGCGCCCGGCAGCGTCAGTGAGATGCCGACCATGATGATGAACATAATCAAAAGCAGCGGCATGAAAAACGACGATGCGCCTGCTACGCCTTTTTGTACGCCCAAAGCCATGATGATGCAGGTAAACAGCCATACGCCGATCAGCGGGCCGACGACTTTGCCGACAAAATCCAAGCCTAAGGCTTCAGGACCTGCCATGTTCAAAAAGTCTTTAAAGAAAAACGCCTGCGGATCTGCGCCCCATGCCGCGTTCAGTGAGTAATACGCATAGCTTGCCGACCAGCCGATGATGACTGCGTAATAGATGCAGATGATGATATTGGTCATGACGTTCCACCAGCCTACAGGTTCGAACCAGCGGCCGAGGCGGCGGAAAGCCAGCGGGGGCGAGCCGCGGTAGCGGTGGCCGATGGCGTAGTCGAGCAGCAGCAGCGGGATGCCCGCAGTCAAGAGTGCGACCAGATAGGGTAGGAGGAACGCACCGCCGCCGTTTTCGAAGGCGATGTAGGGGAAACGCCAAATGTTGCCCAAGCCGACGGCAGAGCCGATGGCGGCAACCATAAACGCGCGGCGGTTGCTAAACGTCGCGCGTTCGTTTGTTTTGGAATCAGACACTTTGATACCTCTTGCTTTGATGTGGTATGAAAACAGCCGCTTGGCGGCTTACGGTTATAGAAATGAGGTTTGACAGGGGTAATGTCGTCTGAAAAAACAGTCGGCTTGTGGCCTTTGTTTACAATCTATGGCTGTATCGTAAAAAAATTTAACAGGCTTGGCAAGCGGAAAACAGATTTAAGTTGCGTTTCGGGCGGCTTTGTGAACTTTAGACGATCTTGTATTGCGCAAGGGAGGGTGAGTTGCCGGATGCGGACGATATTGTTTTTTGGCGTTAGGACTTGTTGCGCAATTCGGTATGGAACCGAATACACATTGCTTTTTAAGGAATGACGTAAAAAATAAAAGGTCGTCTGAAAACCGATTTCAAAGTTTCAGACGACCTTTTATCTTTTCCGGCAAACCCGGCTTACCCTCTGCGCAATACGGCGGTGTTGACGTATTTTTGGATGCCGGTGGCGATGGCGTCGGCGCATTGGCGGCGGAAGGAGTCGCTGCCGAGCAGCCGCTCTTCGGTGGGGTTGGACAGAAAGGCGGTTTCGACGAGGATGGACGGGATGTCGGGCGCGCGCAGGACGGCGAAGTTGGCTTCGTCAACGCGGCCTTTGTGCAGTTGGTTGAGTTTGCCCAATTCGGTCAGGACGGAATGTCCGAGTATGCGGCTGTCGCGCATGGTGGCGGTTTGGGTCATGTCGAGAATGGCGTTATCGACGCTGCGGTTGCCGCTTTTAAGGACGCCGCCGATGGCGTCGGCGTTGTTTTGGGTTTGGGCGAGGAATTTGGCGGCGGAGCTGGTCGCGCCTTTGGTATTGAGCATGTAAACGCCGGTACCGCGCGCAGACGGGCTGGTGAAGGCGTCGGCGTGGATGGAGACGAACACGTCGGCATGACGGGCGCGGGCTTTGGCGACGCGCACGCCCAACGGGATGAAGATGTCTTCGTTGCGGGTCATGTAAACGGTGTAGCCTATGCTTTCAAGGCGGTTTTTGGTTTCGCGGGCGATGGAGAGGACGACGTTTTTCTCTTTCAAGCCGCTGGGGCCGATGGCGCCGGGGTCTTCGCCGCCGTGACCGGGGTCTAGCATGACGACGGGGCGGCGTCCGCCGCGGTTGGAGCGGGGAGGTGCGTCTTGGGCAATGTTCGTGCGATCGGTAGGACGTTGTGTCTGCAGGCGTTTCGGCGGGTTGCCGTTGAGCAGCGCCATCATCGGGTCGTTGGCATCGACGCCGTGCGGGTAGAGGTCGATGACGAGGCGGTTTTTAAAGCCGCCGACAGGGGCAAGCGAGAAGACTTGCGGATAGGCGTTTTGCTTGAGGTCGATCACGACGCGCACGGTCGTAGGGGTGTTTTGTCCGGCACGGATGCTGCGGATATAGGGGTCGTCGGGCAGGACTTTGCCGGAAATGCCTTGCAGGACGCTGTTGATGTTGGCGTTTTGGATGTCGATGACGAGCCTGCCGGGGTTTTCCAAGGCGAAATGCTGATATTGCAGGGCGCGCGAGCTTTCGATGGTGATGCGGGTATAGGCGTGCGAAGGCCAAATACGGGCGGCGACGAATTGGGCGGGCGGCGCGGCTTTGGCGAGGGCGGAGGCAATCGGCGTGAGGGTGAACAACAGTCCGGCGGCTTGGCGGACGACTTGTCTTCGTGTCAGTTTGAATTTAACCATGCTTCTAAACTTTTTTGTCCGTTGGCAGTGTGTGCGGTAGCGGTGCAGGCCCTGCCCTGCGCGGCGTGATTCAGGGATACGGTGATGTCTGCGGGCGGTGTGAACGCGCCGCCCTGTTGCGGCCATTCGATGATGCAGACGCTGTCAGGGGAGAACAGGTCGTCCAAACCCGCATCTTCCCATTCTTCGGGCGAGGCAAAGCGGTAAAGGTCGAAATGATGGAGCGTGAACGCTTCCAGCGGGTAGGATTCGACGATGGCGTAGGTCGGGCTTTTGACCGCGCCGGTGTGTCCGAGTCCGCGCAGGATGCCGCGCGTGAACGTGGTTTTCCCCGCGCCCAAATCGCCTTGCAGATGGATGACCAACGGCGCGCGCAGCGATTTTGCCCAACTTTCGCCCAGCTCGAGTGTGGACTCTTCGTCGGGAAGCCGGCGGGAAAAGGTTGCGCCCTCGCTCATGAAATCAGCCTTGTCGTGTTCTAAAAACCTTAATTATGCTGGATTTACGGGCATTTGCAAACATAAGGGAGGATAAAGTTAGATAAAGATGTTCCATATTTAACCGGTTTTCTCTTGTGAATGCTGCTTTGCTATTTATCAAGTAACCTTTATACGACAATTTTATGTCCGATCTTTAAAAATGCCGAAGAGCTAATTAAATTGCTTGGGGCATTTGCGGCTTTTTCGATTTAAAGTACCTTCACTATAAAAAACTTTACATTTACCTCAAACAGGTTTAAAACTCTTCCCTTTCCCCTATTCAGAAATTTGTTAACAATTTCCCCCTAAGGAGCTCAACATGAAAGTAGGTTTCGTCGGCTGGCGCGGCATGGTCGGTTCGGTTTTGATGCAGCGTATGAAAGAAGAAAACGACTTCGCCCATATTCCCGAAGCGTTCTTCTTTACCACTTCCAACGTCGGCGGCACGGCACCTGATTTCGGTCAGGCGGCTAAAACATTATTGGACGCGAACGACATTGCCGAGCTGGCGAAAATGGACATCATCGTAACCTGCCAAGGCGGCGATTACACCAAATCCGTGTTCCAACCCCTGCGCGACAGCGGCTGGAACGGCTACTGGATTGACGCGGCGTCATCCCTGCGCATGAAAGACGACGCGATTATCGTCCTCGACCCGGTCAACCGAAACGTCATCGACAACGGCCTCAAAAACGGCGTGAAAAACTACATCGGCGGCAACTGCACAGTCTCCCTGATGCTGATGGCGCTGGGCGGCCTGTTCCAAAACGATTTGGTCGAATGGGCAACCAGCATGACCTACCAAGCCGCATCCGGCGCGGGCGCGAAAAACATGCGCGAACTCATCAGCGGAATGGGCGCGATTCACGCCCAAGTGGCGGACGAGCTTGCCGATCCTTCCAGCGCGATTCTCGACATCGACCGCAAAGTGTCCGATTTCCTACGCAGCGAAGACTATCCGAAAGCCAACTTCGGCGTACCGCTTGCCGGCAGCCTGATTCCGTGGATTGACGTGGATTTGGGCAACGGCCAGTCCAAAGAAGAATGGAAAGGCGGCGCGGAAACCAACAAAATCCTCGGCCGCAGCGACAATCCGACCGTGATTGACGGCTTGTGCGTCCGCATCGGCTCTATGCGCTGCCACAGCCAAGCCATCACCCTGAAACTGAAAAAAGACCTGCCCGTTTCCGAAATCGAAGCGATTTTGGCAGGCGCGAACGACTGGGTGAAAGTCATCCCCAACGAAAAAGAAGCCAGCATCCACGAGCTGACCCCCGCCAAAGTCACCGGCACGCTGTCCGTCCCCGTCGGACGCATCCGCAAACTGGGCATGGGCGGCGAATACATCAGCGCGTTCACCGTCGGCGACCAGCTCTTGTGGGGCGCGGCCGAACCTTTACGTCGCGTGTTGCGCATCGTGTTGGGCAGTTTGTAAGATTTGCAGGTCAAACAAAAAAGCAACGGTTTATCCGTTGCTTTTTTTATCAAGGTCGTCTGAAAGTAGCAGGGTGGACGGATTTTTGAATTTGACGGTTTATAGTGATTTACATAGAAACCTTATGCCGTCATTTCCGTGCAGGCGGGAATCTAGAGATTTAACATCATGGCAACTTTGTAAATCTTTCTGAAGCTCCGAAATCTAGATTCCCTCCCGCGTGGGAATGACGGCATGGGCAAATTTTCAAACTTCGCTTGTGCAATACCTCCAAGGTCGTCTGAACGTCCTTTCAGACGACCCCTTCTTACATTTTCAGCTAAAATACGCGCCATTAAAGGACAAAGCCATGATGACGCCCGAAACCCAGAAACAGCTCAAAATCACCGACGTTTCCGCCAAGAAGCTCGACAAACTCAACCTCAACACCGCGTGGGATTTGGTTTTGCATCTGCCGCTGCGTTACGAGGACGAGACGCACATCATGCCGATTAAGGACGCGCCTATCGGCGTGCCGTGTCAGGTCGAGGGCGAAGTCATCCATCAGGAAGTAACGTTCAAACCGCGCAAGCAGCTGATTGTCCAAATCGCCGACGATTCCGGCAGCGTCCTTTTTCTGCGCTTCATACACTTTTACGCCAGCCATCAGAAGCAGATGGCGGCCGGCAAACGCATCCGTGCCGTGGGCGAAATCAAACACGGGTTTTACGGCGACGAGATGATTCATCCTAAAATCCGCGATGCCGAGAGCAGCGGTTTGGCGGAAAGCCTCACGCCTGTCTATCCGACCGTAAACGGTTTGAACCAGCCCACTTTGCGCCGCATTATTCAGACGGCCTTGGACGTTACGCCGCTGCACGACACGCTGCCCGATGCCTTATTGGGTCGTCTGAAACTGCCGCACCTCGCCGAAAGCCTGCGCCTTTTGCATTCGCCGCCGCCGAGTTTCACCATCCACCAGCTTTCCGATGGCACGCTGCCTGCATGGCAGCGGCTCAAATTCGACGAACTTTTGGCGCAACAGCTTTCCATGCGCTTGGCGCGGCAGAAGCGCGTCAGCGGCACGGCGGCGGCATTGGGCGGCGACGGTACGCTGACCCAAGCCCTGCGCCACGCCTTGCCGTTTGCCCTGACCGATGCACAAGAACGAGTCGTGTCCGAAATCCGCCGAGACATGGCGCAAACCCACCCCATGCACCGCCTGTTGCAAGGCGATGTCGGCAGCGGCAAAACCATCGTCGCCGCCTTGTCCGCGCTGACCGCCATCGAATCCGGCGCGCAGGCGGCTGTGATGGCGCCGACCGAAATCCTTGCCGAACAGCATTTCATCAAGTTCAAACAATGGCTCGAACCTTTAGGACTCGAAGTCGTCTGGCTCTCCGGCAGCCAGCGCAAAAAAGCCAAAGACGAAGCCAAAGCCAAACTCGCCGAAGGTACCGTCAAAATCGCCGTCGGCACGCACGCCCTGTTTTCAGACGACGTCGAGTTCCAAAATCTGGGCTTGGTGATTGTGGACGAACAACACCGCTTCGGCGTCGCCCAACGCCTCGCCCTCAAAAACAAAGGGCGCGACGTCCACCAGCTGATGATGTCCGCCACGCCCATCCCGCGCACGCTCGCCATGAGTTTTTTCGCCGACTTGGACGTGTCCGTCATCGACGAATTGCCGCCCGGGCGCACCCCGATTAAAACCCGCCTCGTCAACAACGTCCGCCGCGCCGAAGTCGAAGGCTTCGTCCTCAACATCTGCCGCAAAGGGCAGCAGGCATATTGGGTCTGCCCGCTGATTGAAGAAAGCGAAACCCTGCAACTGCAAACCGCCACTGAAACCCTCGAGCAGCTTCAGGCAGCTTTGCCCGAACTCAACATCGGCTTGGTACACGGGCGCATGAAGGCCGCCGAAAAAGCCGAAGTCATGGCTCAGTTTGCCGCAGGTCGTCTGAATGTATTGGTTGCCACCACCGTCATCGAAGTCGGCGTAGATGTGCCCAACGCCGCCCTGATGGTGATCGAACACGCCGAGCGCATGGGCTTGGCGCAGCTGCACCAATTACGCGGGCGGGTAGGGCGCGGCGCGGCGGAAAGCGTGTGTGTCCTCCTGTTTGCCGAACCCTTGAGCGAACTTGCCAAAGCGCGGCTGAAAGTCATCTACGAACACACCGACGGCTTCGAAATCGCCCGCCAAGACCTCAACATCCGAGGCCCCGGCGAATTTCTCGGCGCGCGCCAAAGCGGCGTCCCCATGCTGCGCTTCGCCAACCTCGAAGAAGACCTGCACCTCTTGGAACAGGCGCGCGAAATCGCCCCGATGCTGATTGAACAAAACCCCGAAATCGTCGAAGCGCATCTGGCAAGGTGGCTTGCCAGCAGGGAAGGGTATTTGGGCGTGTGAGGTCGTCTGAAAATCCAATCCCACTATTTTTACCTATGAAAACAGTCCCCACATCCCTGACTGCTACACCGTCATTCCCGCGCAGGCGGGAATCCAGGCATTTGGCTTTCAGAGAAATATTCAACGATTACCGCAGCATGGGCTTTGTCCACGGATATGGTTTACGGCAATATCAGATGTAGGTCGGATTCTCGAATCCGACATTTTGGACATTGGAGAAATAGCTTACAGTGGCGGGCAGGTTAACGGCCTATCGGATATATGCAGCAAGCTGTAGCGATGTAGGTATTTTTAGAAAAAAGGTCGTCTGAAACAAGTTTTCAGTGATGTAGGTCGGATTCTCGAATCCGACATTTTGGACATTGGAGAAATAGCTTACAGTGGCGGGCAGGTTAACGGCTTATCGGATATATGCAGCAAGCTGTAGCGATGTAGGTATTTTTAGAAAAAAGGTCGTCTGAAACAAGTTTTCAGACGACCTTTTTGCCTTATCAGCTTATATTGTAGCGTGGGCTTTGCCCACAGATGCGGTTTGCAGAAATATTGGTCTCGGCAGGGCGTTTATGTTTTACCGGCGAAACCCGCCATATTTTCAGACGACGTTTTTAGTCAAATCAAACGTTCAAAAATAAACTAAATATCTATAATTCGATTTTGAAAATGACCGCTTATCCGAATTAAAATCCGCTTATCAAATTCGTATAAAAAATCAACATAAAATCATCATATTAAAAATATATAAAACTTCAAAATACCGCTTGTCTAAAAACAATACCGTTTATCAAATCCATTTCAATATTATTAAAATAGGTATGAAAGTGACGAAATACGTCATATGACATAAAACGTTTCCCTTTTCTTCTCAAAAATGACAAAACACGTCATATCCCCCCAGAAAATCCCACGTCATAAAAAAGCCAAATCTGCCCGAAAAATCCTTCAAAACAAATTTAAACCTATTAAAAACATAAAATTACAAAATATTTTCACAAAAAATCCAAAAAAATCCAGACTTGGCATATCCCCTGCTTGATACATTACGTCCGGCAAGGGAAACGAAGCAACGAAGCCCGAACCGGGAAGCTGTATATTCCTTCTACTTGATGGTTTTACTCATAAACAAGCAGAGCCAAACACATTACGGATTTTTTAACAACAAACATTTTTATTCACAACACTTTTTAAACTGGAGTTTATTAAATGAAAGCAATCCAAAAAGGTTTCACCCTGATCGAATTGATGATCGTCGTAGCAATTATCGGTATTTTGGCCGCTGTTGCCCTGCCGGCTTACCAAGACTACACCGCACGCGCCAAAGTATCTGAAGTTGTATTGGCTGCTTCCCAATGCCGTACCGCAATTACCGAAGCTTCTCAAACCGGTTTGTCTGCTACTCCAACTGCAGATAATACTTTCGGTTGTGGCGAGGCAGGTACTACGGATGCTACTTCTACCCAATATGTTAAAGCAATTACAACCACCAAAGACGGTGCAATTAACGTAGAGGCTCAAAACATCAGCCAACTGGGTGAAAACGTTAACTTGACATTCACTCCTTATAAAGATACTGGTTTGACAAAAGCTATGGAAGCTGCCAATTTTAACCGTGCTACTTTGGTTAACGGCGGTATCAAAGGTTGGAAATGTGCTGCTGCTGCTGACAAAGGTATCCAAGCTAAATACCTGCCTGCTTCTTGCCGCTAATTCGGGCTTGAATAGCAAACCCCGCCTTTGGGCGGGGTTTTGACGTAGGTCGGATACTCGTATCCGACAAAAAGGCCGATGTTCACACATTGTGAAAATTCGGGAATGATTGGAATGTCGGATTCGAGAATCCGACCTACATGGATTTTTCGGTTTTGATGCGGGTCGGATACGTGTATCTGACAAAAGAAACGATGTTCACACCTTGAGAAAATTGGGGAATGATTGAAATGTCGGATTCGAGAATCCGACCTACATGGATTTTTCGGTTTCGACGTAGGTCGGATACTTGTATCCGACAAAAATCTTTCTGAAAAAAATCTAATTGAAAAAAGGGAATTCATGCGATACCGACGCTTTTATCAAACGGGCGGTACTTACTTTTTTACGGTGGTTACTGATAAACGACAAAAAATCCTGACTGATGAAACGGTGCGTTCGGCCTTACGGCAGGCGGTAATGACAGTTCGGGAGCGGTATCCGTTTGAAATTGAGGCATGGGTGCTGATGCCCGACCATCTGCATACGATTTGGCATCTTCCTGAGAATGATGCGGCTTATTCGGAACGTTGGCGGCAAATTAAACGCTCCAGCCAATATTTGATTGGAAGAAAATATCGGCTTTGGCAAAAAAGGTTTTGGGAACATACCATTCGTGATGAAACGGACTTTATCCATCATTTCAATTATCTACATTTTAATCCCGTAAAGCATGGCTATGTCGGTCAGGTTTCCGATTGGCCGTTTTCTACTTTTCACCGTTATGTGAAACAGGGGATTTACCCAAAGCACTGGGGTGGAAGCAATGTGGATTTCAGCATTAAATATGATGGGTAAGTCGGATACTCGTATCTGACAAACGTTTTATGTTTTACCGCTTTTGATTATGGCGGAAATGTTTGAAAATGTCGGATTCAAGAATCCGACCTACAGAATTACTTTTATTTTTAAGGTCGTCGAAAAACATCAACTACACACGTTAGGAACGAAATGAAACCGTCTTCAACACAGGGTTTTACATTAATCGAACTTATGGTTGTTGTCGCTATTATCGGCATCATCGCCGCTATCGCCCTGCCGTCTTATCATGCTTATACCATTCGAGCCAAAGTCAGCGAGGGTTTGTTGATGATGACACAGTGCCGCGAAGCCGTTACCGAGGCCTCTATGTCGGGGTTTATCGACGCGCCTTCTGCCAATAACGGGTTTAGTTGTGGTAATACAGGTTCAACCCATCTGACCTTTAATGTCGATACGGATGAAAATGGTAAAATCACCGCCATCATGCACAATATCCCCGAACTGGGAGAGCATAATAAGGTTGAACTGATTCCCTATACCGATGCGGAATTGACTACTCCGGCAACCAGTAAAGATTTTATGCGGGCAACAGCAAAAGAAGTACGCGGCTGGAAATGTTCCGCTCCGGCTGTCAACGGTATTTCGGCTATTTATCTACCGTCAAGCTGCCGTTAGAAATGTAGTGTGTAGATTGAATTAGCAGCCACAATATAGTGTGGACTTTGTCTATAAAGATATTTTTAGTGAAGAGGTCGTCTGAAAAGCGTTTTCAGACGACCTTTGTCATTTAAGGCTTATTTCCAAACCAAGAGCGCGTGGTTGCGTTTGCCGCGTCGTACGATGGTGTATTTGCCGAAACGTTTGTGCGCGTCGGTCAACAGATAGGCATCGTCGGGGCGTTCGGCGGCGTGGTTCGGGTTGTTCGATTCGGCGGCTTGGCCGTTGAGCAATACCGCTTTGCTGTTCACAAAACCGCGCGCTTCTTTGTTGGAAGAAGCCAAGCCGGTTTTGACTAAGGCTTCGACGACGTTGAGGTCGTCTGAAACTTTAAATGCGGGCAGGCCGTCGAGGGCGAGCTGTTCGAAGTCGCTTTCCGTCAGGCTGCTTTGGTCTTCGGCAAACAGGCTTTCGGAAATGCGCTGCGCGGCTTGCAGGGCGGCTTCGCCGTGAATCAGGCGGGTCATTTCTTCGGCAAGGATGCGTTGCGCTTCGGGTTTGGTGCCGCTGGCTTTGTCTTTCGCCTCGATGGCGTCGATTTCTTCGATAGACAGGAAGGTGAAGTATTTCAGGAATTTATACACATCGGCATCGGCAACTTTCAGCCAGAACTGGTAGAACTGATACGGCGAGGTTTTCTTCGCGTTCAGCCATACCGCGCCGCCTTCGGTTTTGCCGAATTTGGTGCCGTCGGATTTGGTGACCAGCGGCAGGGTCAGGCCGAATACTTGTTTTTGGTTCAGACGACGTGTCAGGTCGATACCGGCGGTGATGTTGCCCCATTGGTCGGAGCCACCGATTTCCAAAACTGCGCCATGGCGTTTGTTCAATTCGGCAAAGTCGTAGCCTTGCAGCAGGGAGTAGGCGAACTCGGTGAAGGAAATGCCTACGTCGTCGCGCTCGATACGCTGTTTGACGGATTCCTTGTTCAGCATGGCGTTGACGGAAAAATGCTTGCCGATGTCGCGCAGGAAGTCGAGGCAGTTCATGCTGCCGAACCAGTCGGCATTGTTCGCCATAATGGCGGCGTTTTCGCCTTCGAAGCTCAAAAACGGTTTCAGTTGGTTGCGGATGCTTTCTACCCAGCCGGCAACGGTTTCGGCGGAATTCAAGCTGCGCTCTACCGCTTTGAAGCTCGGGTCGCCGATCATGCCGGTCGCACCGCCCACTAAAGCAATCGGCGTATGCCCCGCCTGTTGGAAACGGCGCAATGCCAATACGGGCAGCAAGTGGCCGATATGCAGACTGTCGGCGGTCGGGTCGAAACCGCAGTAGAGGGAGATTTTTTGTTCATTCAACAAAGCATCTAAGGCTTCGATGTCGGTAGTTTGCGCGATAAGGCCGCGCGATTGTAGGTCTTGGATGACTGATTTCATTGAAACTTCCGTTGATTAAAATAGGCTAGATATTGATTTAGCAATTTCATGAATTTAATTATTTCTAAATTTTTGATCTTTTGAACATTATTTATACGGTCAAGTTATGTTTTTTGTATAATTTAGGTACAGTCCATTTGTGAAAAATTGTTTCTATGTAATGAAGTTCAGTTAATGCTTGGAATCTTAAAAATCTTATTTTTATTTTATCAGCTATTTCAGCAGCTTCTTTTAAATGTTCTGGATAGCTCTCGGGAAAATTCTTCCCTGGCGGATAAAAACTTTCAGCATACTTATTAAAATACCACGCTGATTTTCCATTATCGTCATTGTATCTAGGCTCCCATTCTGGAACTTGTATGTAGTTTCTTAGGTGACTATATTCATTCATAATTTCTTTTAGTTCAGTATTGAAATAGCATGAAATATGACTGGAAAAGCGTGTGCATTGTTTTTTCTCGCTAATATCATTACTTAAAATATCTATATCTACAAAAAATTCACTAGAAACACAACGATGGGAATAAATACTTGAATCTAAGTATAAAATCCTATTTTCTCCAATTCGTTCAATTATTTTCCTAGCATTTTGAATATCTTGTTGAAGTTTACTTTCAAATACTGGGCGAAGAACCGCAAATAATCCTGCTGACGAACCAATAAAATAAAATATATTTTTTACAATATCTATAAGATTGATATTAGACATTTTCCCTAAACTTTGAAGGAAGGTAGGCCAAGAAAAGCTTAGCCTACCAAATTTGATTTGCATTCTTTATACTTTCAGACGACCTTACTTACACGTTAAACAAAAAGTGCATCACATCCCCGTCCCGCACGACATATTCCTTGCCTTCCACGCGCATTTTGCCGGCTTCTTTGGCTTTGGCTTCGCCGCCGAGCAAGACAAAGTCGTCGTAGGAAATGACTTGGGCGCGGATGAAGCCGCGTTCGAAGTCGGTGTGGATGACGCCGGCGGCTTGCGGGGCGGTGTCGCCTTTGTGGATGGTCCAGGCGCGGACTTCTTTGACGCCGGCGGTGAAGTAGGTTTGCAGGCCCAAGAGGTCGTAGCCGGCACGAATCAGGCGGTTCAGACCGGGTTCTTCCAAGCCCATTTCGGCGAGGAATTCGGCTTTTTCGTCGTCTTCCAATTCGGCGATTTCGCTCTCCATCGCGGCGCAAACGGCAACGACGGGGGCGTTTTCTTTTTCAGCCAATTCTTTCAGGCGGTCGAGGTGCGGATTGTTTTCAAAACCGTCTTCGGCAACGTTGCCGACATACATGGCGGGCTTGGCGGTCAGCAGGAACAGCGGTTTGAGCATGGCGAGTTCTTCCGCGTCCAAACCGAAGGAGCGGACAGGTTTGCCTTCGTCCAGATGCGGCAGCAGTTTTTTGCACAGTTCGACCAGTTTTTGCGCGTCTTTGTCGCCTGAGCGGGCGCGTTTTTCTTCGCGGACGATGGCTTTTTCGACGCTGGCGAGGTCGGCAAGTGCCAGTTCGGTGCCGATGGTTTCGATGTCGGCAATCGGATCGACTTTGCCGGAAACGTGGACGATATTGTCGTCGTCAAAGCAGCGCACGACGTTGACGATGGCGTCGGTTTCGCGGATGTTGGCGAGGAACTGGTTGCCCAAGCCTTCGCCTTTGCTTGCACCTGCGACCAAACCGGCAATGTCGACGAATTCGACGATGGCGGGCTGCATTTTTTGCGGGTTGACGATTTTCGCCAGCTCCGCCATGCGCGGGTCGGGCACTTCGACGATGCCGACGTTGGGTTCGATGGTGCAGAAGGGATAGTTCGCCGCTTCGATGCCCGATTGGGTCAGCGCGTTAAAGAGGGTGGATTTGCCGACGTTGGGCAGGCCGACGATGCCGCATTTCAAGCTCATGGTTTTTCCTGAAAAGATAAAAGTTTAACGGCGGATTATAGCATATCGGGGAATGACTCAAAAACTGTAAAGGTCGTCTGAAAACGCCGTTTCCACACAACTCAAACCCTTTCAGACGACCCCGTCTCTGTTAAGCCTTGCGCCGAACGTGTACAATCGCCCCATCATACCTAATCCGTACAAACCGCATCATGACTATCAGCAAACAACGCCCCATCGGCGTTTTCGATTCCGGCGTCGGCGGCCTGACCAACGTCCGCGCCCTGATGGAACGCCTGCCGATGGAAAACATCATCTACTTCGGCGACACCGCCCGCGTTCCCTACGGCACCAAATCCCGCGCCACCATCGAAACCTTCGCCATGCAGATTGTCGATTTCCTGCTGGAAAACGATGTTAAGGCACTCGTCATCGCGTGCAACACCATTGCCGCCGTTGCCGGACAAAAAATCCGTCAAAAAGCAGGCAATATGCCTGTATTGGACGTGATTTCCGCCGGCGCACAGGCCGCTCTGAACACCACGCGCAACAACAAAATCGGCATCATCGCCACCAACACCACCGTCAACAGCAACGCCTACGCTCGCGCCATCCACGCCCAAAACCCCGACACGCTCGTGCGCACGCAGGCGACGCCGCTGCTCGTGCCGCTGGTGGAAGAAGGCTGGCTTGACCATGAGGTAACCCGCCTGACCGTGCGCGAATACCTCAAACCGCTCTTGGTGGACGGCATTGACACGCTCGTCCTCGGCTGCACCCACTTTCCGTTGCTCAAGCCCCTAATCGGCAAAGAAGCGCAAAACGTCGCCCTGGTCGATTCCGCCATCACCACCGCCGAAGCGACCGCCCAAGCGCTCGCCCAAGCAGGCCTGCTCAACACTGAAAACGACAGCCCCGACTACCGCTTCTACGTCAGCGACATCCCCCTGCGTTTCCGCACCATAGGCGAACGCTTCCTCGGACGCAGCATGGAACAAATCGAAATGGTCTCGCTGGGATAAGGCGTATCCCGCATACCAAAACGAGAGGTCGTCTGAAAACCCGTGTTTCGAGTTTTCAGACGACCTTTTGAATGAGGCGAATCAAAGCTATTGCCAATCCTGATCCGCTTGTCTCATCGTTCAAGCATTTCTCGGGTAACTAAGGGAATAAAATCCAAATTGCTGTCCACAGAGGCGGATAGCTTTTCGGGCAGACTGGGAGCTGCATCGTGGTGAAAACAGGCAAGATTGAGATCTACGCCCGATAGGCTTTCGGGGCGGCGGAAGAAGTTGTCTTCCTGATAGCGGTGGGAAGCAAACCAATAGCAACGATAATCCATGCGCTCAAAATGGCGGATTAAATCGAGGCGGTTGTCAGGCTGAGCCTCTGCAAAAATGATTGGTTTATGCTGTTCAATCAGGCGTTTTGCGCCGTTGAGTACATGGCTTTCAAAGCCTTCCGCATCGATTTTCAGCAAATCCAGCGCATTGAGTTTTTGAAGCTCGGGATGTCGGTCTAATGCAGTAAGGCGTATGGTTTCGTTTTAGCGGATACCGTCAAAGCTGGATTCGGTGTCAAAACCCTTGTCCAAAGAAAAACTACCGTAATTCCACTCTGTTTCATAATCTGAAGAGGGAATCTCCAGCCAAGCGTTTTCATCGCCAACGCCTTCTTGATAGGCGTAAACATTGGTCAGGCTGTTGAGTGATATATTGGCACACAGAGTTTGGAAAATCACCCGCTGCGGCTCGAAACAGAATAGTTTGCCGAGCTCGATATGTCGGGCGATGGGAATTGCGTGCATACCAATATTTGAGCCGACTTCGACGACATTGCTGTCAGCACGAAGATTGTTCAGAAGAAAACGGACTTCCAAATCCGACCATTCTCCATAAGCCTGCGCGTATCGACTGATGAAGTCGCCTTCGATTAAGTTAAACATGCCCCTTTTGAGCATATGTAAAGACGTCCGCATGATGATTCCCTTTAAAAAATAATGGATTGATTTGATTCGATACTTTGAAAATTATTTTCTTGATGCGTGTATCAGACTGCTCCGTCGGGGCTTAAATTTTGCCTATCGAATCAAGCCCGACAGTGTAGTCGAGTTAAGTCGAAGCCGACAAACCATCGGTATTCTAAGAGAAAAGGTCGTCTGAAATTAAGTTTTCAGACGACCTTTTTGTGTGTCAAACCGCTGTTAGGAAACAACTTCGCCTTGGGCGCGTTGTTTGTCGATGCTGCGGTTGATGTGCCATTGTTGGGCGATGGTCAGGAGGTTGTTGACTACCCAGTACAATACCAGACCGGCAGGGAAGAAGAAGAACATGGCTGAGAAAACCAGCGGCATGATTTTCATCATTTTTGCCTGCATCGGGTCGGTCGGCGGCGGGTTGAGGAATGTTTGGGCAAACATGGTTACCGCCATAATTACGGGCAGGATGTAGTAGGGGTCGGAGCGGCTAAGGTCGGTAATCCAGCCCAGCCAAGGTGCCTGACGCAATTCTACGGAGGCAAACAACGCCCAGTACAAGCCGATGAAGACGGGGATTTGCAACAGCATGGGCAGGCAGCCGCCCAGCGGGTTGATTTTTTCGTCTTTGTAAAGCTGCATCATGGCTTGCTGTTGCGCCATACGGTCGTCGCCGTATTTTTCTTTGATGGCTTGCAGTTTGGGCGCGGCGGCGCGCATTTTTGCCATCGAGCGGTAAGAGGCGTTGGTCAGCGGGTAGAGTACGGCTTTGACGATAATGGTCAAAACGATGATTGCCCAGCCCCAGTTGCCGATAATGTTGTGTAGTTGGTTCAAGAGCCAGAAGAGGGGGGAGGCGAACCAGTGTACTTTGCCGTAGTCTTTTGCCAGTTGCAGGTTGTCGGCGATGTTTGCGATGACGGATGTGGTCTGCGGGCCGGCGTAGAGGTTGATGGAGGCTTCGGCTTTCGCGCCGTTTTGGATGGCGGCAAGGGGAACGCTGACGCTGGTGCTGTACAGGTTGTCATTGCGGCGTTTGATGTCGATACGGCAGTCGCCTGCGGCGCAAACGCTTTGTCCGCCTTTGGGTTGGAGAATCCAAGTGGACATGAAGTGGTGTTCAATCATGCCGAGCCAGCCGGTTTGGGTTTTGCGGGCGTATTCGGCTTCGTTTTTGCCTGATTTGGCATCGTCGTCCAAGTCGGAGAAGCTGACTTTTTGGAATTTGCCTTCGGGGGTGTAAACCACCGGGCCGACGAAAGAGCGGGTAAAGTAGCCTTGACCTTCGGGTTCGCTGCGGTCGCGTACGATGCGGTAGTCTGCGCTCAGGTTGGCGGGCTTGCCGCTGGTGTTGGTGATGTCGAAACGGACGTTGACGAGGTAGCTGTCTTTGGTAAAGGTATAGACTTTGTCGATTTTCAGTCCGTTTGTTTCCGGCGCGCTCAGGCGGACTTCGACTTTGTCGCCGTTGAGGCTGTATTGTTTTTGCGGAGCGGTAAAGTTGACGCCTTTCAGGATGTTGTTGCCTTGTGCATCCAAAAGCTCGGACTGGGCAACATAGGTGTATTCTTTGCTGTCGTTAAACAGGGTGAAGGGTTTGTTTTCGTCGCCATTTGCTTTGTATTTGAGCAGGGTCATTTGACGCAGGTCGCCGCTTTTTTCGTCGATGACGGCTTTGACCGTGTCGGTTGTTACGGTAATCGGCGTTGCGGGGGCGAGTGCGGCTT
Organism: Neisseria sp. DTU_2020_1000833_1_SI_GRL_NUU_006; assembly: GCA_032388755.1. Lineage (NCBI taxonomy): Bacteria > Pseudomonadati > Pseudomonadota > Betaproteobacteria > Neisseriales > Neisseriaceae > Neisseria > Neisseria sp. DTU_2020_1000833_1_SI_GRL_NUU_006. The sequence goes on from CP135593.1 coordinate 2,577,696, forward strand.
CGGCGGCAGCGGTTGCGGCGGTTTGCTGCTGTTGCTGCGCGGCTTGTTGTGCCGGATTGGGTTTGGGGCTGGGGAAGAAATGTTCCCAGCCGGCAAAGATTGCCAGCGAAATGGCAAAAAATGCCACAAGTCTTTTAAAATCCATAAGAGATTCCTGGAATTGACGGGTATGTAATGGAGATGAAAACTGCTTCAGACGGCATTATATAGAAACCGACGGGAAATTAAAGGAAATCAAGTTATCCGAATGATTCGAATTACGGGACAGGGTCGTGTCCGTGTCCGCCGAAGGGGTGGCAGCGGGCGATGCGTTTGAGGGCGAGCCAGCCGCCTTTGAATGCGCCGTATTTTTTGACTGCCTCGACCGCATATTGCGAACAGGTCGGGGTATAGCGGCAGCGCGGCGGTATCAGCGGGCTGATGGCGTATTGGTAAAAACGGATCAGCGCGAGGATGAATTTGGACAACAGGGTATTCATCAGCGTTTGCGCATGAGTTGCGCCAATTGGTTTCGGGCTTCGGCGGCGTTTTGCCGGTTGAATGCCAGACGGACGCGTACGACGAAATCATGCGGCGGCAGGCTATTTTTGTTCAGCCTGAACCAATCGCGGATGACGCGCTTCATGTAGTTGCGTTCATGCGCGCGTTTCGCTGTTTTTTTGCTGACGACCAAGCCGAGCCGCGGATGGTTCAATCCGTTGTCGCCAGATTGGGAAACTTGCAGCAAATCGCGGCTGCGCCGGTTTTTGAACGCAAAAACGGATGAAAAATCATCCGTTTTTAATAAGCGGTACTGCTTTCCGAAGCGGTAGTCCAAAATTACACTGCCAAGCGTTTGCGGCCTTTGGCGCGACGGGCTGCCAATACTGCGCGACCACCGCGGGTTTTGGAGCGAACCAGGAAGCCGTGGGTACGTTTGCGTTTGGTAACGGAAGGTTGATAAGTGCGTTTCATGATGTTTCCTAAAAAATCGGTAGATAAATAAACCGTGAATTACACTCTAATTTTCATCTTTTGTCAATCTCGGTTGAGTAAATGGATATGGCGCGCGGGGTGATTCGGTTTGCGGATTCGCGTAGTGCTTTGTGGATAAAATTTCCGGCAGGTTGTGGATAAAGTTTGGCGGAGTGGGTATAATCGGCACTTCCTGTCCCTTTGTCGGGCGATAGGTCGTCTGAAAATGTTGATGCGGATTTATCGTGATGATTTTCCAAAAATAATTTCATTGTATTTCAGACGACGTCCGGTTTGGCGGATAGGGTTTGTGCGGTATTTGCGACACTTTTCCTGTCGGGCTGAAACCGCATTTTCAAGGGCTGCAATTTCCGACGGTTTCTCTCCGTTTCTTTCCAACGATTTCCACGACTCGAGCTTATTC